>JAPOXA010000157.1 GCA_026707325.1 Acidobacteriota bacterium
ACGCCGGAGCCGTCGGCCATGTGGCAGCCCTGGCAGTGCAGCATGTAGTCGAGGTGAGCGAGACGGTAGGTGTCCGCATCGTCCGCTTCGGCCCCGGCAGCGGCCGCGCTCGCGCACACGACGAGGATCGTGAGCAGAACGAGCGGGCGATGCACGTCGCGCTGTGCCTCGGAACGCACGAGTCGTCGAGTCCTACTCGGCGACCGAGAGAATACGGGACATCGTGCAGTGGTAGCCGAAGGGCGCTCCGCCGTTGCCGCACCAGAGGACGGAGTTCGAACGCTGGGGGTGATAGCGCATGGTGTCGCCTTCGTTGGTGTTGCAGTAGCAGCGCTGGCAGGGGAAGGCGCCGCAGCAGTCGTGGTAGGCGACGACGTAGCTCTTGCCGTCCGCCGGATTCAGGCAGGTGCCGGTCCAGGTGATGGGCGCGGCCTTGGACCCCGGCGGACAGGAGCTCGTCGAACCGCCGCAGCATCCGCAGAGCCAGCCGTCGACCGAGCAGTACGCCCAGTAGTCGCACTGCATGGGATCCTGCATGGGTTCTGCCGCGTCGCCCCCGGCTTCCTGTGCGAACGTCCGGTCCACCGGCAGCAGCGGCAGCAGTACGCCGCCGGCGATGGCGCTACCGATGGAACCCAGCACCGATCGCCGGGAGGTCTTGTCGGCCAGACGAGTGGCCGCGCGAACCGAGATGTTGTCGAACCAGTTCATGGCAAACCTCACGATGGTTGTTGTGAACCCCCTGCAATGAGCACCCGGCCTTCTTCCTGGTGCTCAAGAAACTCCTGTATCGAACTGACGCCCAGCCTCTTCGCCTCGAACAGGCTCTCCACGTGCTCCCTGCTGTTGGTGAGCCCCTGGGCCGCGACGACTCCGTTCTCGTCGAGCAGCACGCCATACGGGAGCTTGCCGATCTCATAGGTCATGCCGAGCTCCGGTGAGAGCACGTAGGCGTAGTCGTCGAGCCGGCTCTTGCTGCGAAACTCCGCGTGCTGCGCCGGATCGCCGTCGCTCGCGAAGACGAGTCGCAACCAGTCCGACTCTTTCCGGGCGATGGATCGGAGCGCCGGAAGGAGCTGGGCGCACACCGGACACTTGGGTGTCAGGAACGTGATCAACGTGCTCTTGCCGTCCGGATCGGGAGCGCCCAGGACGATCGCTTCGCCGTCCAGGGCGTCGAGCCGGAACTCCGGCGACTTCTCGCCGACTCGCACCGTCTTGCTCAGCGCCAGCGCGCCGACGGGGCCGATGCGTTGGTGGATCACGCCAACCTGGCGGGCGAGCGCGAAGGTCACCACGGCCAGACAGAGAATCGCGAAGCCCATGATCGCGAACAGGATGCCGACGGAGGTGGTCAAGACGTTCCCTCCCGGAGCAAACCGTGGTTCGCGATGAGCACGTCGGCCGTAGCGTACATGGCGATGGCGAACAGGCCGAGCGAGAAGGCGCCGGCGTGGTCGGCGAACTCGAGCGGTCGCGCGCCAGCCTGTGGCGCCAGCAGCAGGGCCACGGCGATCAGCGCGAGATTCCTCAGCGCCAGAGCCCATCCCGCTGGTTGTCCGGTCGTCCCGGCCCACGAGCAGCCGCAGTCCTCGGGTGCGATGCCGCGCGCGATGCTCACGGACATGCCGAGAGCGTACGCGCCGAGCAGCGCGGTCACCAGGCCGGCGGCGGCCGCCCCCGAGGGATAGGCCGCACAGAGTCCGGCGGCGACGAACTCGGCGGTGATCAGGACCGCGGTCACGAAGGCGGCGAGCACGGGCGAACGAGGCAGGCCGAAGCCCTGCAGGTAGCGGGACGTGATCGCCGAGGTCGTCCGCAGGTCGCGCAGCTTGTGCACGGCGGTGCCGAGGAACAGCAGCGTGAACAGAACTCGCGCGGCCATCTGGACGACCGGGTCGATCTCGAGGCTCATGGACGAGTCAGTCCCAGGGTTGCATCATGACGAGGACACCCCTGACCTCCACGTCGGGGTTCAGGGTGCGCGTCACTTCGCCGGTGTTCGCGTCGTAGATGTCGACGTGGCTGTAGGTCGACGCATAGAGGAGCGGCGCGTCGTCCTGGCTCACCGCGACCGCGGCCGCGGCCTTGTCCATCTTGTAGCGCGCCAGTCGTTCACGGCTCTCGATGTCGAACACCCAGGTCTCGAAGCCGAACCCGCGGTGAAAGTCGTAGCCGCCGGGCTTGCGCTCGAGATCCGGGACCACGGACATCAGCAGGAAGAGGCGACCGGAGGCCTCGTGGATCGCCATGTGCTGGTTGGGCGCGGCGGGCACCCAGACCCCCGCTTCGTCCTCGTCACGGAACGTCCAAGGTTCCTGGAAGCTGATCCCGCCGCCGCTCGTGTCGACGGCGTGCATCACGCCGCGCACGGAGGCGAAGTACCACACGTCCCCCGATCTCGCGCCAGTGGGGTGCAGAGGATCCCCCTCGGCGTCGAAGAAGCCCGGATGGGTCTCCCTTCCGCTCTCTGTGCCGTTCTCATCCAGGTCGACGGTCAGGACGGATCCGTCGCCGCACAGCGACAGGAACCGGCGCGGGCCGGCCGCCATCGTGTGCGCGCAGCCGCCCGTCTCGATCTCGCCGACGTACTTCCGTTCCTGCAGGTCGACGACTCCGAAGCTCAGGGCGGGCGTGAAGAACGACTGGATGAGGAAGCGATCGTTGTCCGTCAGGGTCGTCAGGTTGCTGCTCGCCAGCCCCCGCATCGCCTTCGGCGGCTCGATCGGGATCTCGCCCTTGATCTCGAGCGTGTTGGCATCGAAGATCTCGACCACCTCGACGAGGTCGCCGTGGTAGCCGCGCGACATGTAGACGGCATGGTTGTAGATCTCGTCGCCCGAGCTGGGGATCTGGGGCAGGATGCCCTGGTAGCCGAGCTCGATCGTGCCGAGAAGGGTGCCGCTGTCGGCATCGATGAGATCCGCGTGCGCGTAGTTCGCGAAGGACGCGATCCAGACCCAGTGAGCGCCGTCCGGTTTGTCCGGCAGGGTCGCGGTGGTCAGCGGCTCCGGAAGGGAGGCCGGATCGATCTGTGCCCAAGCAGGAAGTCCGGCCAACCCGATCGAGGCGACGAGCGCCAGCGCGAAGAACGTCCTCTTCATAGCTACTCCTTTCGGGTCCAGAACAGCTCGTACTCGGTTTCCCACGTGTCGCCGCCGTCGGTGGAGAGCACGGAGAGTTCGCGGAGCCGGCCATCGGGCAGCGTGAAGAAGCTGAAGCGGCCGATCGTCCCTTCGTCCAGGTCAGCCGTCTCGAAGCGGAACTCGTTGTCCATCATGTTCCCGTTCTCGAACCGCATCCTCTGGCCACCCGGCTTTCCGGAAGCGGAGAGGTAGCTCCAGTTGTCCCGCGTGTCGCTGTAGACCAGCACGCAGAAGAAGTCCCGTATGCCCTCCATGCGGGTCTGCCACTCCTCGACGAGGTAGCAGCCTTCCGGCCCCAACTCCCACACGACCTCGGCCATCAGTGTGCCGTCGCCGGTGTGCACGTCCCACTCGCCGACCAGATGGTGAGCGGCCTTGCAGGCCGGGTTCGCCGCCTCCTTGGGGTCGGCGGCCGCGGCCGAAGCGGCAAGGAGCGTGACCGTTGCGGTTCCGCATGCGAGTAGTCGCACAAGACCCATGTCGTCCTCCTCCCGAAGGCGCGTTCCGACGGTGCCGGGGACCACCTTCTCGACTGTGTTCAGGTCGAATCACTGTGACGGAGAAGGTGCCGCAAGTCAAGGCAGATACGGGCATTTCAGGTTCGCTCAGATTCGCTAAGAAAAGTTCCTTGACTCGGGGTAGGGAAGGCCGCAAACCTTACGGTGTTTGAAACTGCGCCAAGGGAGGTTCGTATGCCGTCTTCTCCTCGTCTAGCTGCGAAGCCCGTCTTCGCCCTGGTTGTTCTGGCGCTCCTCGTGTCGACTGCGGCCTACGCCCAGAACGTCGGTTCCGTGCGCGGCACGGTCCGCTCCGCGGACGGCGAAGCCCTGCCGGGAGTTATGGTGCAGGCCACCGGCGACATCGTGCGTGGCGAACGCACGTCTGTCTCGGGTGTCAACGGCGATTGGCTGATCCCCGGGCTCCCGCCCGGCTTCGTGACCCTGACCGCGACCCTCGAGGGAATGGAAACCGAGACGGTGGAAGGCGTCCGGGTCTCGATCTCCGGTGTCGCGGTCGTCGACTTCTCGATGCGGGTCGCGGGAGTGGAGGAGGCGATCACCGTGACCTCCGAGGCGCCGATTCTCGACGTGACGAGTTCCTCGGCCAGCAGCAGCTTCCAGGCCGACCTGATCGACGCCAAGCCGACGACCCAGCGCAACTTCCAGGAACTCGCCCTGATGGCACCCGGCGTGTCGGCGAACGGCAACGTCGGGTCGGTCGGCGTCTACTCGGGGTTCGTTTCCGCCTACGGCCGGGACGAGGGGTCCGTGGCCTGGAACGTCGACGGCCTGGACATCAGCTTCCCGGATACCGGCAACATCTGGGGCGCCTGGGCGGACCCGGACACGATCGCCGAGGTGCAGGTGCTCGGCGTCGGAGCGCCCGCCGAGTACGGGAACATGACCGGCGCCGCGGTGAATGTAGTCACCAAGTCCGGCACGAACACCTTCCAGGGACGCATCGCCTACACGGGCGAGTTCGACGGTCTGACCTCGGCGGGTCCGCAAGTGGAGGACGCGGTTGGGGTCGAGCGCGGCTTCGTCAGAGACACATACAACAGTTGGACCCTGTCCGCGGGCGGCCCGGTCAAGAGAGACAAGCTGTACTTCTTCGCCGCGGTCGGGCTCAAGAGGAGTCTGCTGATCGAGCCGGGAGCGACGCCCGGCATCGACATCCCGGTCAGCACCTTCGACCACTACAACCTGAAGCTCGACTGGTCGCTCAATCCGTCGCACACGCTGACGGGCGCCTTCCAGTTCGAGGACTACGCGCGCTCCTACGGCGACAGCGGCCGCGTGATCACGAATCCGGGCGCGATAGGCACGGAGTACGTCGTGGTCCCCTACACCCGGTTGGGTTACCAGGGGATCCTCGGCAGCAACACGATCCTGGAACTGAACTGGAACGACATCCACAACAAGAACCGCAACGTCTCGGCGACCGGCAGCCTGGAGGCGCCCTTCATCGACTACGACACGAGTCCCGCGACGTCGAGCGGCGGCAAGAGGTACCCCTACATGTATCCCGTGTGGTGGAACCGCGGCCACGCCAAGGTGACGCACTTCGCCGAGGACCTCGCCGGAAGCCACGAGTTCAAGTTCGGATTCCAGTACAGCAGCAGCGGCGAGAAGGCGGCGGCCGTCTATCCCGGCTTCGGCGGCAAGTACTACTACAAGTTCTTCGGCACCTACTACGAGTACTCGCGCAAGGAGCACTACTACGGCGCGGAGACGGAGGCGTTCGGGCTGTACGTGGACGACTCGTGGCGGGTCAATGACCGCCTGACGCTGAATCTCGGTGTACGGACCGACTCGGATGGTGGCTACATTCCGCCCTATCCGCTCCTGGAGTCCTACCTCTGCGACGAGCTGAACTGCGGCGTCAAGACCGGTGAGTTCTCGCCGAAGTACCCGGACGTCGTCGACTACTCGAGCGTGGACCCGCGGTTGGGGCTGGCCTACCGGATCGGCGACGGTGACCGGCAGGCCGTGCTTCGGCTGTCCGCCGGCCGCTACCACGAGATGAACGTCGTCTCCAACTGGCAGCAGCCCCATCCCGACCGGCCGGTCGCGCAGTGGCGCACGAGCGCGAACCGGCATGGCCCGTTCACCTTTGCTTGGGAGGTCGGCAACGGCACGTTCCGACTGCCGAGGAAGGATCTGAAACGGCCCCAGACCGATCAGTACGCGGTGGGGTACGAGAAGCAGCTCGGCGAGTACGTCGTCGGCCTCCAGCTCATCACGCACGAGACGACGGACATGATCGGCTGGCAGATCGGGGACGACGGCGAGTACGAGGACATGCCCTACGTCAACCCGCTGACGGGCGAGACGATCATGCTCAAGAACATGATCGTCCAGCCGACGCTCCAGAAGGGCAACCGCCCCGGGAACGCTGCGAACGCCCCGCCGGGGACGAAGTACCACCAGAAGTACAAGGGCGCCTTCCTCACCTTCGCCAAGCGGCACACCGGCCGCTGGTCGCTGGACGGGTCGCTCGGCTGGGCGGAATCGAAGGGGTTCCAGCCCGACGCGCTCCAGGAGAGCCAGAACAACGCCTTCTACATCGGCAACCAGGGATCGGACCCGAACCATCACCTGTTCGGAGGCGAGTTGGGTCAGAGCGATCGGCCGTGGACGTTCCGGACCCAGGCGACCTTCGATCTCCCCTGGGACCTGCGGCTGGTCACGATCCTGAACTACGAGGATGGCCGCCCGTACCGCCACATGGCGCGGGTACGCCTGAACCAGGGAAACGTCACGGTGCCGCTGGAGGCGATGACCGGCGCCCGCCGGATGCCGCCGCGCAAGCAGATCGACATCGGTCTGGCGCGCCGGTTCACGCTGGGCGACGACGTTGGCCTGAAGGTTGACCTGCAGGCGCTGAACCTCCTGGACGACGACGGCCACTACTACTGGGGCAGCTACGGTCGCTATCCGGCTGAACTCGTGCCGTCGAGGTACTTCCTGCCGCGACGGGTGGCGATACGCGTGGGCTTCGACTTCTAGGAGGTTCTGACATGAAGAAGGCTGAAACGCCGTTCCCTTTGGATCGCCGCACTCTTCTGGCCGCGGCCCCGCTCGGAATTCTCGCGGCGGCCTGTGCTCCGGCGGAGGAAGCCGCTGCCGCGGCGGATCAGACCGCCCCGGCGGGTGACGATGCCGGTCTGACGGAGGCGGAGATCGCACACCGACAGACGGCCCGCGACTTCGTGAAGGCCCTCGAAACGAGTGACTGGGAGCGGTTCGCAAGCGTCATGGCCGATGACGCCCGGTTCATCACCCACGCGGCCGAAGGGCCCTGGGCGCGGTCGATGACCGAGGGTGGCGAGGTGATCCTCGAGAACATGAAGCAGTTGATGGGCGGCCTGACCGACCCCAACCTGATGATCACCAGGGAGCGGGTGCTCGGGAACCTCGTGATCCACGAGCGGGATGAGAGCTTCACGACCGAGAGCGGTCCCACGACCTCGAACATCACGGCCATGTACCTCGTCCACGACGGCAAGGTGCAGGTCTGGTTCGAGCTGGTGGGTGACCTGCCGGCGTAGTGCCGGCCTAGCCCCGGGCCTGCAGGCGCCGCCCGTTCTCGACCGCTTCCCTGGCCTCGGGCAGGCGTCCCTTCCGGTTGAGGATGTCGGCTAGCACGAAGTAGCCGAACGGTCCGAAGACGCCCTCCGGATCGCGGCGCAACCCCTCGCGGACCAGTAGCTCGGCGCGGTCCAGGTCGTCGCCGCGATCCATGTGCAGCTTGGCCAGGTGGTAGTAGCCGAGAACGAACTCCGGGTTCGAGCGGATCGCCGTGCGCCACATCTCCAGGTGATCCTCCGGCCGGCCGAGCCGACCGTACAGGTGTCCCAGGTTGAACTGGGCGCGGAAGTGGTAGGGCGCGTGCAGGATCGCCTGCTCGTAAGCCGCCGCTGCCTCCTGGGGGCGGCCGGCCTCCTCGTGAGTCAGCGCCAGGTTGAAGTAGGGCTGGCCGATCTCCGGGTTCTTGGCGATCGCCTTCTCGAAGTGAACTGCCGATTCCCGGCTCCGGCCCAGGAGGGCCAGGAGCTCGCCGTGCTGATTGTGGATCCACGCCGGCGCCACCTCTTCGGCGGCTGCCGCTTCAACGACGCGTAGCGCGTCGGGGAGGCGGTCCAGATCGGCGTAGATGTCGCTCATCGCGATCGCCGCGTTCGATTCGTAGGGCGCGAGTTCCACCAGCCGGTGAAATCCCACCAGCGCCTCCTCGAGGCGGCCGAGCCGCCAGTAGCTCGTGGCGAGTCCGAGCAGGGAAGCCTGGTGTTCCGGGTTCAACGCGAGCGCCTGCTGGTAGAGCGCCAGCGCCTGACCGTGGAGTTCGGCTGAAGCTGCTGCGTCTCCGCGCCGCGACGCCTCGTCGGCGCGCCGCCCGATGATCCCGCCCAGCATCTGGTTCGCGTCGACGATGCTGGCGTCCAGATCCAGGGCGGCGCGCAGGTACTCCTCGGCTCCCTCTTCATCGCCCTGTCCGATGAAGCTCTGCGCTTCCATGATCGCCCGGTGGACGGCGATCCTCTCCTTCGGATCCGTGCGCTCGACTCCGTCGTCCTCATCGACACCGCTGTTTGCGCGGCCGGCCAGGTAGCCTAAGGCGCGTAGCTGCGCCAGCGTCTCGGTATCGAGGTCGGGGCGCCCGCCGGGCCGGTCGCCTGACGACTTGAGGTAGTCGGAGTAAGCGAGCAGGCGTTCGCGCAGGGACCGCGCCAGGTCCCGTTCCTGAAGCAGGACGTTGTTCGCTTCGCCGGCGTCCTCCCGGAGCAGGTAGAGTTCCGGGTTCGTCGTTTCGATGAACTTCTCTGACTCGGTGCGGATCGAGCGCAGGGGCGCCCAGTTGTAGTGGTAGAGGGAGTAGTACGACTCCGTGTAGACCTCCCGCGGCGATGCCGGTTGGCGGCCCAGGATCAGCGACCGCAGATCGACGCCCTGCACCTCCGGTGGCACGTCCTGGCCGACGATCGAGAGGACGGTCGGCAGGATGTCGACGTGGCTGACCGCTTCGTTGACGACCCGACCTTCGAAGTTTCCGAAGGGCAGCCGCAAGATGAGCGGAACGTGGACGGTCGAGTCATAGATGAAGTAGCCATGGAATCCCTCGCCGTGCTGCCCCAGTCCCTCGCCGTGGTCGGAGGTGAGAATGAAGACCGAGTCGTCCAGCACGCCGCGGCTCTCCAGCCCTTCGCGCAGCAGGCCGACGAGCGAGTCGGTGTAGGCCACTTCCGCGTCGTAGGGGCGGTCGGGATACTGGGACCTGAAGGGCTCGGGCGGCGTGTAGGGGTCGTGCGGCTCGAACAGATGGACCCACAGGAAGAAGGGGGCATCGCGGGGTTCGTCGAGCCAGGCCAGCGCGTGCTCGATCGTGTCCGGCCCCTCGTGCTGCACCTGGCCGACGTTGACGGAGGGCTTTCTCGGGTCGAGCTGGAAGTCGTCACGGTAGCGGTCGAAGCCGCGGCCGATTCCCCACCGGGAATCGAGGACGAAGGCGCTGATGAACCCCGCCGTGTCCCAACCGGCCACAGAAAGCACCTCGGCGAGAGTGGGAAGCGTTTCGTCCAGGGAGTAGCCGACGTTCTCCCGGACGCCGTGGAACGGCGGGTAGGTGCCGGTCATGATCGAGCAGTGGGCCGGCAGCGTGAACGGCACCGTGGTCGCGGCGTTCGAAAAGCGCACGCCTTCCCGGGCGAGCCTGTCCATGTGGGGCGTGGAGACGAGTTCGGAGCCGTAGCTGGAGAGACGATCGGCACGCAGCGTGTCGATCGTCACCAGAATGACGTTCAGCCGGTCGGCGGCGACCTCTCCGGCCAGTTCCGTCCAGGTCGGCAGCGGTTCCCGTTCGGCTTCCGGGACGGGCTCCGGGGCATCCCCGGGATCGCCGCCGGGGCCACAGCCGGCCGCCACACCCAAGGTGAGGACGAGCAATCGCGAGCCGACCGCCCAGGGAAGTGAGCGCAAGTCCTGCAGCCTCCCGTTCGAGATGAACGTCTGAAAACGTGCCGGCTTCCATCGTACTAAGCTGCCGCGGTGGGGGCCCGCAGGATTGGACTTCCGGGGAAGGAGATGAAGCGATGGAGATCGTTCAGGCAGCGGAGGAACATCTGGACCGCTACGTGGATCAGTTCACCGACCTGGTCTGGGAAACCGGCCCCGCGTCCTACGGCTACCAGTTCGACGGCCGGGAGCTGTTCGACCTGATGATCAAGGCCGCATGGCGGGTGCCGGGCACGCTGTACTCGTACGACCGCACCACGCTGGCGCTGGACGGCGACGAACTGCTGGGGCTCGAACTCGGCTACGCCGGCCCGGAGTTCTCGCCGCGCAAGAAGGCGCTAGGCGGCCTCTGGGGCCCGATGCTGGAGTCGGGTGAGGTCACGATGGAACGGTTGAACCTGCTCGCCGAGCGGGCCTACCAGTGCAAGTACCTGAACGCGGTGATCCCGTCGAGCGTGTACTACATCTGCGCGCTGGCGGTGGAGGAGCCGCTACGGGGCAAGGGCATCGGCAAGAAGCTCGTCGACCATGCGATCGAGCGGAGCAAGCAGGCCGGCATGCGAGGCCTCCATCTCGACGTCCTGTCGGACGCGGATGCGGTCGGCTTCTACCGATATCTGGGGATGCACTGCCTCGCCCAGGTCGTTGCGCCGATTCCACATGAGAACGGCGTACCGATGGAAATGCGGATGGCGCTGAACTTTAACTAGGCGGCCGCACGGCGGAATCGGCTACGGGCCGAGCAGGTCCTCCAGCTCGCGCACGCCGCTGTCGAAGCGTTCGAACGCGCGCTGGGCCCGGGCGCGGTCGGCCAGGTCGCCGCTACGGTCGAGTTCCGCCGCGCTCTGCATGACGCGTCCGATCGCCTGCCGTACCTGGCCGCGTTGCCGGGCGCTCAGGCCGACCAGGCGGTCGAGCAGCACTTCGGCGAGGTCGCGGGCGTCGAAGGCCGGTACGTAGAGAGTCAGCCATTCGCCGTTCTCGATCTGGGTGCGGACCCGGTCCCGCTTGTTCGCCATCAGCGCCATGATGGCGTTTCGGTCCTCCGGGATCGTCATCGGCGGCCGCTCGTGGCTGTGCGGCCCGGCGCGGATGACACCGCCGCCGCGGGAAGCACCGGCGGGCGGCTCCACCGTCGTCTCCTCGAAGTAGAAGTCGTACCGCTGCTGCTCACCGGCCAGCCAGACGTGGGCGAAGAACTCGCTCGGCAGCTCCTCGGGAATCTCGGAAACGAGGTACTGGCTGCCGATCAGAGGCGCCATCGGGTAGCGGGTCTCGTCCCAGCTCTCCGTCTCCTCGTTCCACGCTTCGAACACGACGTCGCCGCCGAAGTTCCGCGGATCGACCGGCTGCTTGAAGTCGTCGTAGACGTAGAGACGGAACTCGCCGGGCTGGGGCAGGGCGCCCTCCAGGTGGTGGTAGTTGTTCGCCGCCATGAAGAACTGGCCGCCGTGAAGCGGGTTGTGGTCCATGTGGGCGGCGGCGTTCGGGTCGGCCGGGTTGAGCGCGAAACCCGGCGTCGCGCCACCTTCGCCGCCGACCGGCAGGTCGGTGCCGCCGAGGCCGGCGGCCAGCATGCCGCCGCGGGACTGGGGCTCGTTGCGCGGCACGAAGATCTCCGGTAGGACGAGGTGGTCGTCGAGCTCGTAGTCGACGTGGAGCGCGAAGGGCTGGACGATGGGGTTCTTCGCCTTGCCGACGTCGAACGATCCGATCAGCTCGACCCGTGTGCCCGGCGGCGCATGGACCGCCTCCTCGAACAGGTAGGAGGCGGGGAACTCGGGGTCGTACTCGGGCACGTACAGGACCGTTTGCGTCCGGCCGTCGGGAAAGTGGATCTGCACCTCCATCGTGGCGATCAGGTCGCCGACGTGCGGATGCAGGCCGATCAGCCGGGCGCGTTCGGTGATCGTCAGGCTTGCGGTCTGGGGCCGGGCGGCACGCCGGCCCTTCAGGGTGAGTTGACCTCCCGCCTGCTGCCCTTCGACCCACAGTTCCACTTCGTCCTCGGTCTGGGCGAGGAACAGGCCCAGGCCCGAGCGGTCACGGATCTCGGTGCGCGAGTCGTCGTTCGGCCGTCTGCGGTACTCGACCACGAGTTCGATCGTCGAGCCGCGGCGCAGCCGCTTGCCGGCGCCGTCCGGCAGCAGCACCGGGTCGTCGCCGCGCAACCATTGGCCGAGGAAGTGGGGGCCAGGGCGACCGGTGCGCATTCGCGTGGGCTCCGGCTCGTCCTCGTCGCGGAAGGGGTCGTAGGGGACCTGGACCTCGACCTCGAGCAGTTCCGGCGGCGCGTCCTCAGGTTCGTGGACCCAGGCCGCCATTCGGTACACCACGCCGGGGTGCTGGGGCCGGAACTCGTAGCCGGTGACCCAGGTATCCTCCTCGAGTTCGACGGCGAGCCGCTCTCGACCAAGAGCGGCGTGCTGCCCGGACGCGACGACCGTTTCGGCGGTGGGCTCGATCACCAGGTCGGGAACGCCGAGCACCCATTCTTCCCGGGTGAACTCCGGCGGGGGAGGCAGGTTGCGGCGCGGTCCCTGCGGTCCGCCGCCCTGCACCCAGGCGACCACGATGTCGATCTCCTGCTGGCTCATGCGACGCGAGTTCCGGAAGTGGTCGTAGCGCGCGTCGGCCGTCCACGGCGGCATGCTGCCGGTCAGCAGTTCCTCCTCGATCGCCACCGCCCAGGCGCGGGCACCGGGTTTGGCGTCGTTGCCGTAGGTCGTCAGGTCGATGTAGTCCGGCGCCGACCCCTTCGGGTTGTGGCAGGGCATGCAGTAGCGGCGGAGGATCGGGCGGACATCGTCGGCGAAGTTGATGTCAGTCGTGATCCGCACGTGGGCGGGCGCGGGTTCGGTAGCGATTCCCGTCAGGGTCAGGGTGGCCAGCGCGACGGTGGCCGCGGCCGCGGCGAAGCGGCGGTGGCTCTGGGTTGCTCGCTTCCGCCTCATCGTCCATCTCTGGAGTAGAGCGTCAGATCGCCCTCGTTGTCGGCGACGAACAGCGGCCGGAAGTCGTAGCCGCGGCTTCGCAGACGGTCACCACCGCCCTCCTGGCGGTCGACGACCGCCGATACCGCGGCGACTTCGCAGCCTTCCGCTTCGACCGCCTCGATCGCACGGAGGATCGAGCCGGCCGATGTGACGACGTCGTCGACCACGGCCACCCGCCGGCCCGCGACGATCAGCTTGCGGCCGTCCGGATGGTACGAGGCGTCGATGCGGGCGCTCGTGCCGTGGCCCTTCGCCTTGTTCCGCACGAGGAACCCGAAGAGCGGCGTACCGTCCAGGTCACTCGCGACGGACGCCGCCGTAGCCAGGTAGGCGCCGCCGACCTCGGGCCCGCCCACGGCGTCGACTCCGAAGGGCCGCAACTGCTCGCAGAGGGCTTCACCGATCAGCCGCGAGCCTCGCGGCGACAGCACCGTCGCCTTCGTGTCGCAGTAGAAGTGGGAGCGCGCACCGGAGGTCAGCACGAAGTCCCCCTTGGCGATGCTCCGCTCCTGGAGAAGCGCCCTCAACTCGTGCAATCGCGTGTCTCGCTCGGTGTCCGGCACGGCCGGAGAGGGTATCAACGCGACGATGGCGACGGGCCGTTCCCGATTGTTATCGTGACGCCGTGCGCTCCGCCCGCATCGGCATCGTCACGGTCTCGGATCGCGCGTCGCGTGGCGAGTACGAGGACCGCGGCGGTCCGGCGATCCGCGACTACCTGGCGGAGGTGTTGACCTCGCCCTGGGAAGCCTGCGCGCGGGTCGTGGAGGACGAGGTCGAGCAGATCGCGGCGGCGCTGCGCGAACTCTGTGACGACGAAGAGTGCTGCCTGGTCGTGACCACCGGTGGCACCGGCCCCGCGCAGCGCGACGTGACGCCGGAGGCCACTTTGGCCGTATGCGAGAAAGAGATGCCGGGCTTTGGCGACCTGATGCGGCAGGTGTCGCTCCAGGCCGTGCCGACGGCGATCCTGTCGCGACAGACGGCGGGGATCCGTGGCTCGTCGCTGATCGTCAACCTGCCGGGGCAGCCGAAGGCGATCGGCGAGTGCCTGGACGCCGTGTTCCCGGCGATCCCCTACTGCGTCGACCTGATCGGCGGGCCGTACCTGACGACGAACGAGGAACGGATCAAGGCGTTCCGGCCGAAGTCGGCGAGGAAGCCGGGCGGTTGAAGATGAGACTCGGCACGGTGAGTGCAGCGGGGCCGCAGCTGGTTCACCGTGCGCTCCTCGCCGTCTTGCTGCTGACGCTGGCCGCGGCCTGTGCACCGCCCGGCGGCGGCGAGGAAGCGACCGTCTACCGTGACACCTGGGGCGTCCCCCACATCTACGCCGAGTCCGCCGAGGCTGGGCTCTACGCCTCCGGTTGGGCGATGGCGGAGGACCGCCTGTCGCAACTGCTCGAGAACTACCTGTTCGGACTCGGCGAGTACGCCGCCGCCTTCGGCCCCGGCAACAACGACGCCTGGGTGCGGTCCGATCTCGAGTCGCGGATGTGGGACCACTACGGCACGGCGAAGCGTCACTACGAGGCCAAGCTCAACCCGGAACTCCGCCGGCACCTGGCGGCCTTCATCGCGGGCATCAACGACTACCTGACGCAGCACCCGGAGGAAGTGCCGGACTGGTGGGGCGACCGCCCGGTCGACGTCTACATGCCGGTCGCCTTCAGCCGCCAGTTCATCTGGAGCTGGCCGGCGGGGCAGGCCCGTTCCGACCTGCGGGCCGTGGGCATCGAGCCGAACTTCGACGTCGACCTGCGGGCGTCGAACGCGATCGCGCTGGCGCCGGACCAGACGACGTTCGGCGCCGCGGCGCTGATCATCGACCCGCACCTCTCCTGGCTCGGCCGACACCGCTACTGGGAGCTGCGGCTCCACGCCGGCGACATCCACATCAGCGGTTTCGCCACGTCGGGCTTCCCGTACGTCAACCTGGGCCACAACGAGCACGTCGCCTGGGCCCACACGACCGGCGGCCCGGACACCGCCGACGTCTACGAACTGACCCTGGACCCGGAGGACCCGAGCCGCTACCTCTACGACGGCGAGTGGCGGCAGATGGAGAGCCGCACGGTCGAAGTTTCGGTCGCCGGCGAGGCGAAGCCGCGCGAGGCGACGTTCTGGTTCTCGCATCACGGCCCGATCGTCGCCCGCCGCGGCGGTCGGGCGTACGCGGCGGCTCTCGCCTACGAGGAGGAGATCGGCTACCTGGAGTCCAAGTACTGGTTCATGGTGGCCGAGGACTACCAGGGCGCAGCCGCGGCCCTGGACGTGCGCCAGATCATGCCGCAGAACGTGATGATCGCGGACACCGGCGGGAACATCTACTATCAGCGGACCGGCAGGGTCCCGATCCGGCCCGACGGCTACGACTGGAGCCGGCCCGTCGACGGTTCCACGTCCGAAACCGAATGGCTGGGCATCCACCCGGCGTCGGAGCTGATGTCCCTGCTCAATCCCGAGCGCGGCTACATGCAGAATAACAACATCGGCCCGGACACGATGCTGGTCGACTCGCCGCTCGTGCCGGAGCGCTACCCCACCTACCTCTACAACCAGCCCGCCCTCTACACCCACCAGCGAGGCGCGGTCGCTGTTTCCCTGCTGGAAGCGAAACGGGCAGCCGGGGCCAAGTGGAGCGAAGAGGAGATCGTCGAGTTGGCGCTCGACCGTTCGGTCTACCAGTTCGAGCGCTGGGTCGAGGAGTTGAATCGCGCGCAAGCCGCCGTTCCCGGCCCCCGCATGCCGAAGCAGGGGGTCGTGATGAGCCCGATCCTGCAGTGGGACGGCGTCGTCGAGCCCGACTCCCGGGGCGCGCTCACCTACTTCCGGTGGCGCGAGGCACTGCGCGGCCTGGCCGGCGATGAACGAATGAACGAGATGACATCGAGGGTCAACGACTACCTGGAGCTGTTCCGCGAGGCGCCGGAACCACCCGGCCTGCGGGACGAAGACCTGCCGTTGCTGGTCGAGGCGGTCGACATCGCGGCGGAGGCCTACCTGTCAGGCCCGGGCGGTCAGCGTCCGGTCTTTGGCGACGTCTTTAGGGTCGGCCGCCAGGACTCGAACGACGAAGTGTCCTGGCCGGTCGGCGGCGGCTCGCTCGGCGAAGCCGGGATGGCGACCATGCGTGCGGTCGGTTTCAGCCAGCCGCGCGCCGACGGCCGCCGCTGGGGAAACCGCGGCCAGACCTCGACCGAGGTCGTCATCCTCAGCAACCCGATCCGCAGCTACACCCAGCCCCCGATCGGCCAGAGCGACCGCCCCGACTCGCCGCACTACCGCGATCAGGCCGAGAAGCTGTTTTCGGTCGGCGCCATGAAGCCGAGCTGGTTCGCCCGCGAGGAACTGCTCGCCGCCGGCGGCAAGAACGTCGTCTCCGAGATGCGGCTGGTCTACCGGCCGGAGTAGAGGGGTCCCGATGCGTCATCTTCACAGGGCCTGGTGCGCTGCCGCGGTCGCGGCCACCGCGATGGCGGTTCCGGCAACCGTCTCCGCCCAGTCAGGCCACAACCTGGAGCGTCCCGAACACTGGAAGGTCCGCTACGAAGGTTCCGACGAAGCGGCCGAACGCAACTTCGTCGTCATGCGCCCCGGCTGGCACGTCTACGCCGGCCCCGGCGGCCTGCTCTGGGACCCGGGCCGCTTCGCCTCGGGCAACTACGCCGTCAAGAGCACGATCTACCTGTTCCCGAAAGGCGATCCGGACCGGTCCGGCTCAACCCGCGTCGACGCGCCCTTCGGTCTCTTCCTCGGTGGCCGCGATCTCGAAGGGGAAACGCCGACCTACGTCTCCTTCCAGATCGACAGCGCCGGCCGGTTCCGGATAGCCCAGCACCTTGGCGACGAGGTCCAGGAGCGCGCACCGTGGACTTCCCACGACGCCGTCACCGTGCTGGAGGAGCCGGCCACCTCGCCCGCCGAGAACGTCCTTGAAGTCGACATCCGAGGCGAACAGACGATCTTCTACATCGGCGGCGAGGCCGTCGCCGACTTGCCGTCGGACGAACTTGATCTCAAGGGTGTCGTCGGCCTAGTCGCCGGCGAAGGCCTCAGCCTCCACATCACCGAAATCGCGATCGGCCCGAACCGCCGAAACCAATAGCCCGACGACCTCCAGCCGGTCCGGGGTCCGCGGGGGGTGGGGTTCCAGCGGACTCGAAGCGAGCGACGCCCTGTGTCCCCACATCGAATGACGACTGACCGAAGCGAGCGTAGTGGAGTGCGCGCAGTCCTCCCATCCTCTCAGGGAGCGCGCACGGCCGCTGGGACCCCACCCCCCGCGGACCCCAGACCGGCGGGTGTTACCAGCGACTACTCGCCGCCGGTGCTAGCCGCCTTGCCGGCGCGCCAGTCGTCCTCGAGAATCCGCGCGCCGCGCAGCGTGTTGCCCATCGAGTAGTTGCCCTCGTGGCAGGCGTACTCGTAGACGCGCTCCGGGTCGCGCTTCCAGATGTACTCGCCGGACCAGGGGGCTTCCCAGGTGGCCGGATCGTTCATCGTGAAGTGGTAGAGGATGTTGCCGTCCGGTTGGAGGGTCAGCCTTTCCGTGACGTGGAGGTCCTTCGTCGCCCCACGCAGGAACCCGTCGGGCCGGAAGTGGACCGAGTCGATGACCAGGGTGTCGCCTTCCCACCAGCCGATCGAATCGCCCAGCCACCGCCGCTCCTCGGGGGTCGGGTGCTCGTCGTTCAGCCGGATGATCCGCGCGTCGTGGACCATCTCGATCAGGATCATGATGTGGTCCTCGGTCTGGACCACGCGCTTGTAGTTGTTGTAGCCGCTCGGGAAGGTCGGCGTGGCGCCGGTGAAACCGAGAATGCAGCGCTCGCTGATCGGCAGCGATTCGGGGCCGTCGTAGGGGCCCGGACCGTCGAGTTCGAGCCACCAGGCAGTGCCGCTGTTCGGCCGGCGCAGCTTGGCGCGTTCCGCGAATCTCGCCTTGGCCGCCGCGGTCGTTTCCGGCATCCTGCCATTCGGCGGGTCGATGATGATCGACGTCCTGAACTTGCCGTCCACCGCGAAGGCGTCCGTGCCGCGGTCCAGCCAGAAACTGTTGTAGCCACCGACGTTGCCGGCAGCTCCGGGCGAGCCGTCGCCGCCCTCCGGCGGCGCTTCGCGGTCCGGGTCGCTGATCTGATGTCGATCGGCCCGGCGCTTGGCGGCATCGGCCGCGAGCTTCGCTGCTTCCTCCCGGGTCAGGAGCAGGTTCTCGCCGTACTCCTCGGGCCGCTGCAGCGGAGTCAGCGTGGCGGCGTCGTAGGTGCCGGTCAGGTCGGGCTTGCCGTTGGCCGCCCGCTTGATCTCGCTTTCGGCGCCCAGCACTGGCGCCGCGACTAGCAGCACGAGGATGGCGGCCAGGGCCGCGGGAACTCGGACTCTCATTCTGCGTCCTCCTCTGTTCGACTGATGCCGGGAGTGTAGCGGAGGACGCCCGCTGCGAGGCAGTCTCCTAATCGCTGCCGCCGCCGGTGCTCCCCGCCTTCGCGGCCGCCACGTCGGCCTCGAGAATCCGCGCGCCCCGCAGCGTGTTCCCCATCGCGTAGTTGCCCTCGTGACATGCGTACTCGTAGACGAGTTCCGGGCGGTTCCTCCAGACGTACTCGCCGGACCAGGGCGTCTCCCAGGTGGCCGGATCGTCCATCGTGAAGTGGTAGAGGATGTCGCCGTTCGGCTGCAGGGTCAGGCGCTCCGTGACGTGAAGCTCGTGGGTCGATCCGCGCAGGAACGTCCTGGGGTGGAAGTTCACCGAGTCGATGACCAGGGTGTCGCCCTCCCACCAGCCGACCGAGTCGCCGAGCCACTTGCGCTCTTCGGGGCTGGGGTGCTCGTCGTTCAGGCGCACGATCCGGGCGTCGTGGTTCATCTCGATCAGGATCATGATGTGGTCTTCGGTCTGCACGACGCGCTTGTAGTTGTTGTAGGCGCTCGGAAGCGTCGGCGTGGCGCCGGTGAAGCCGACGATGCAGCGTTCGGTGATCGGCAGCGACTCGGGGCCGTCGTAGGGGCCGGGGCCGTCGATGTCGAGCCACCAGGCGGAGCCGTCGTTCGGCCGGCGCAGCTTGTCGCGCTCCGCCCTTCTCGCCTTCGCCACGGGGGTCGTCTCCGGCATACGCCCGTTCGGCGGGTCGACGATGATCGACGTGCGGAACTTGCCGTCCACCGAGAAAGCCTCGGTGCCGATGTCGAGCCAGAAGAAGTTGTAGCCGCCGACGTTGCCGGCGCCGCCGCCTGAGCCGTCGCCGCCGACTGGCGGTGGCTCGCGGTCCGGGTCGCTGACCTGGTGGCGGTCGGCCCGGCGCTTGGCCGCGTCGGCCTCGATCTTCTCGGCTTCTTCCCTGCTCAGGAACAGGTTGTCGCCGTACTTCTCGGGCCGCTGCAGCGGAGTCAACGTGGCCGCGTCGTAGTTGCCGTGCAGGTCGGGCCGGCCGTTGGGCATGCGCTTGATGTCGTCCTGGGCTTCGGCGACGGGCGCCGTGATCAGCAGCAGGACGATGGCGGTCAGGGCCGCGGGGAATCTCATTCTCTTTCCTCCAGGGTTCGATCAGTCGCCGCTGCCGGCGTCGGTGCTCGCGGCCTTGGCGGCCAGAGCGTCGGCTTCGAGCACCCGCGCCCCGCGCAGCGTGCCGCCCATCGAGTAGTTGCCTTCGTGGCAGGCGTACTCGTAGACGTCCACGGGGCTGCGCTTCCAGATGTACTCGCCGGACCAGGGGACATCCCAGGTTGCCGGGTCGTCGATCGTGAACTGGTAGAGGATGTTCCCGTCCGGCTGCAGCGTGAGGTGCTCCGTGACGTGGGACTCCTGGGTGGCGCCGCGCAGGACCGCCTTCGGGTGGAAGTTCCGCGAGTCGATGACCAGGGTGTCGCCTTCCCACCAGCCGATGGAGTGGCCGAGCCACTTCCGTTCCTCGGGACTCGGGTGCTTGGCGTTCAGGCGCACGATGCGTGCGTCGTGGACCATCTCGATCAGGATCATGATGTGGTCTTCGGTCTGGACCACGCGCTTGAAGTTGTTGTAGAGGCTCGGGAAGGTCGGCGTGGCGCCGGTGAAGCCGACGAGGCAGCGCTCGGTCACCGGAAGCGTCTCCGGACCGTCGTACGGGCCGTGGCCCTCGATGTCGAGCCACCAGGCGGAACCGTCGTTCGGCCGCCGTAGCCGGCGACGCTCGGCGGATCTCGCCTTGCCGGCCTCGGTCATCTCCGGCATGCGGCCGTTGGGCGGGTCGAAGATGATCGAGGTGCGGAACTTGCCGTCGACCGCGAACGCCTCGGTTCCGGTCTCGACCCAGAACCGGTTGTAGCCGCCCACGTTGCCGGCGCCGCCCGTCGTTCCGTCGCCGCCGACCGGCGGCGGCTTGCGGTTCGGATCGGAAACCCGGTGCCGGTCGGCGGCATACTTGGCCGCGTCCGCCTCGATCTTCGCCGCGTCTTCAGGGCTCAGGAAGAGGTTGTCTCCGTACTTCTCGGGCCGCTGAAGCGGCGTCAGGGTGCCGGCGTCGAAGGTGCCGGTCAGGTCGGGCTTGCCGTTGGCGGCGCGTTTGACGTCGCCCTGGGCGGTCAGCGCAGGGGCCGCGATCAACAGCGCGAGGACGGCGATCAGCGCCGCGGGGAGTCGGACTCTCATTCCGTTTCCTCCAGGGTTTTCAGGGGGTGTCAGGAAGTCTCAGGGACTGTCGAAAAATCTATATAGATAAAGGGTTTGTGGCATTCACTTGCCTTCGCATGCTACTGTCCGGTTTCGCAGGCTCGCAGCGCTAGTGTGGGACCCGGTGAGGGATCCGCTGAGGGTCACGGACAAATCTCGAGTGTGGGATACAGAGGGAGGTTCTGTCGGATGCCAGGGAGGAAGCTGACCGCCGCGTTCGTGCAGTCCGTCAAGCGGGCCGGAAAATACGGTGACCAGCATGGACTTATTCTACGCGTGCGCCGGACAGGTTCCAAACAGTGGATCTGGCGTGGCACCGTCGGCGGCCGGCGAGTTGATCTCGGCCTGGGCGGCTATCCGTACACGACCCTGCGCGAGGCCCGCGACCGGGCGTTCGAGTACCGTCGGGCCGCCAGGTCGGGGCGCCACCCGAAGGCGCTCAGCGGAAGCGTTCCGACCTTCTCGGAGGCGGTCGAGCGCGTGATCGAGATGCACCGCACTTCCTGGCGGCCCGGCAGCGGCAGCGAGGAGGAGTGGCGTCGCACGCTACGCCTCTACGCCATCCCCCGTTTGGGCGCCATGCTAGTCAGCGAGATCAGCACCGCGGACATCATGGCGGTGCTGCAGCCGATATGGGGCGCGAAGGCCGTGACGGCAAGGCGCGTCCGACAGCGGATCGGAGCGGTTATGAGGTGGGCGATCGCACAGGGCTACCGGGGCGACAATCCCGCAGGGGAATCGGTTACCGCGGCGTTGCCGCGCAACGCTACGCAGCCAGAGCACTTCCGCGCGCTGCCACATGGCGAGGTGGCGGCGATGCTGGCGAAGGTACGGCAGTCGGATGCCGGATCCATAGCGCGGCTCTCCCTGGAGTTCCTGGTTCTGACCGCAGCGAGAGCTGGCGAAGTCCGCCACGCGCGCTGGGCTGAGATTGACCGTACCGGCAGGGTCTGGAGAATTCCGGCGTCACGGATGAAGGCGAGACGGGAACATCGAGTTCCGCTGGCTCGACGGGCGCTTGAAGTACTTGAAGAGGCTAGGAACCTCGGAGACGGGTCGGCATTGATCTTCCCGTCGTCGCATACGGGTCGAACCCTGAGCTCCGGGGTCTGGTGGAAGCTCCTGCGCCGGCTTGACCTCGACTGCACGGTGCATGGGTTCCGCAGTTCCTTTCGCGACTGGTGCGGAGAGAGCGGGGTGCCGCGCGAGGTCGCTGAGGCCTGCCTCGCGCACGCGATCGGCAACCAGGCCGAGGCCGCGTATGCCCGTTCCGACTTGTTGGAGCGGCGGCGGCGCGTGATGGAGGAGTGGGACCGCTACACCGACGGAAACCAAGCCTCGAACTTACGCTAGGACCCATCGGAACGGCGCCAAGTTCACGAACGTCTGGAGAAACCTCATGCCCAAGCGAGTCACGGTCACCGGCGAATCCGACAGCGGCACCGGAACCAGCGCTTCCGTGACAACTTCACCGGCGTCGACATGACGAGGGCCGAGTTCGTTCGCGAGATCGAGCGCGGGAACTACCCGAACTACCACGTGCGGGACATCAACGGTGTGAAGACGCCCGCCTCGAATCCGGACGGGAACCCTCGCAACAATCTCGATTAGACGGCCAGACGTGAGCAGGTCCTCGAGGACGAACGAAGAGGCCGGCGACGACCGGAGCCGCCGCCGGCGCTGACGACGCTCTAGGCGTCATCTCCCGCGGGCTGCTCGCGCAGCTCGTAGATGCGGGTGTGAACCTGGTCGGCCAGCTTGCTGAGCACGAGCAGGTCGTTGAGGCCGAAGCTCCGAGTGGTCTTCCACTGGCCGTCCTCGTCGGAGCGGTAGAGCCGTCCGAAGGTGACGTTGTAGCGGATGGCCCCGTCGTCGCCGACCTGGTTCTGCCAGATCGCGGCCTTGACGGATCCGACGCGGACCTCGTCGATGGGAGTTGGGGTGGACACGTTCTCTTTCCTCCTTGGTTGGTGGGTCTGTGGCTTTCGCCGCTCACCCCCCTTGGCGGCGACCGACAGGCCCACGCCATAGGAGGATGCAGCGAAGGCGCTGGCGCGCCGCGGAGCAGCCGGCACGAGGCAAGGGGGTGCCAGACGGTCCTTAGGCCGATGCGAAGCGGTCTGGCGGTTTCTTGCGCCGGCGCGCGGCGCGCTGTCGCCGAGGCTGCTGTTGAGTGTCACCTTTGACCAGCGGAGCGAGGGGTGTGATCGACAACGTCGCGATCAGACAGACTAGGCGGCTGGGGTGCATCGCTGCGCAGCACGCCACGTGAGGGGTTTCCCGGCCCCGGGAGCGCGGCGGCAGGGAACGAAGCGGGCTCAACGGAGCACGGAAGCGGTGCAGGGCAAGGCGAGAGAGGGGTTGTGGCGAGGACCTCTCTCCGATGGGGTATCTGAGGCGACATCGTCACCGCCGTCCGGTCGGGCGAATGAGAGCTGGTTGACCACCGGGGCCCTTGGGTGCGAGGTGGCGCGAGTGGTGGGTGGAGTAGCTGTCGATGATCACTTCTCGGGCATCAGCGTGGTCTACGCGTCTTCGTAGCTGCACGGCGATTCGGTTGACACCGCCAGAGCTTCCCCACTGGGCCAGTGCGTGGCTGTCGCCATTGAGCAGAGCTGCTTCGACGGAGGTCAGCGTGTCGTTGTCCTTGGGGGTCGGGGCCGCATTGCTCGCCGGTCGGGCGAGCCAAGTGTCGAGTCTCCGGGAGTAGTAGCGTTGAGCCGTAGCGGTGCGCGTCACGACAGCGACGTGCACGGCCGCACCAGCCGCGCGGAGGTAGGACCAGAGAGCCCGGTGGACGTTGGCCCATCGCCGGAGTTCGCGTTGCGTCTCTCGGCCAGGGTCGGCGTAGACGAAGTTAACGGAGTGATCGCCGCCGGCGATGGGCAGCTTGAGGGCGAAGTAGCGGCGCGTATGGATAGCGCCGCCATAGAGGCGTTGGGGGAGGAGGTTGGCTTCGATGCCCCGGCCGGTGAAGTAGGCGACCTTCTCCTGTTCGGTCGCGAGCCACGGTAAGTCCACGTTCTCGAGGATGTAGTCGAGTGAAAGGAGGCGGCGGAAGAGGACCACGGGAGTAGCGACACGGCGATGGCGGAACGGTGCGATGGCGAGGGCGCGGTAGAGGCTGCGCCCGTAGACGCGCGTGAAGCGGTGGCGGCTATCGGGAACGGGGTGTTCGCGGGCGATTCGGCTGTCGACCAAGCGACGGACGAACCGGTGCGCAGCGTTCTCGCGGCAGCTGTGGAAACGACAGAACTGGTGGCGCGTGAACACACCTGAGTGGAGACAGACGAGGGTTAGCCAGGAGGCCTCGGTGGGCGAGAAGCCGAGTGTGCGAAGGGCCGTGTCACGGCCAGCCAAGTGGGGGACGGTGGGTGAGAGCACGACCTAGAAGTCCTCTCGGCCTCGTGGGGCTGCACGATGCGGCGAACAGGCCCGTGTGGTCGGGTCACTTCGGACAGGAAGGTGTGTTGGAAGCGTTCTCATATGCGCCGCAGGAGAGTTCATGCCTTGCCTAGGAGTGACTAGGTCGAAGGCCGCCACGGCTGCAACTGGGAGACCTCGGGCTGGGCTGGAATCACGATGACGCTTCTTCGACCTGGCGTTCCTCGGGCTGCGATGCCTGCGGCTTCCGTGGCGGCATGCAAAGAGCGCCCGAAGCCTGAACGTCGGTAAGCAGTGCGGCGGCAAAGGTCGGTGAGGAAGTACTGGATAGTTCGATCGAGGGGGACGTGAAACGCGTCCTCTTGACTAGTGTTTCTGATAATATCATTATCGCACCTCATTGTGGGTTTCGTCAAGTCCAGAGCTACGGCGCGCCGAGGCAGCAAGCCGAGGACCGCGAAGTTCGGGAATCACAGCGTCGACGCCTGATCAGGAGCACGAGACGAGCGCTGTTGGCAGTGCTGTTGATCGCCGGAGGCTGTTGATCGGCGCCGGTTGGAGCGGAGCGCAACTATCGCCCATCATGGCCCTGGACGATTGCTCGGAGTGACACGGTTCCTCGTGGACGCTAGCGACCTGATCGAACACGGGACGGGATCAACGCGGCGGGCGATCCGATCATGCGTGGAGCGGAAGAACTACCGCCGATCGCCGCTGGCATTCCGCGACTACGCCGAACGGTAGTTGTGTGAGATTCGCTCTGAGCCGCGATGAATGCGCCGGCTGCGAGCGAACCTCCAAGATCGAGGATGAGCGCGGTTACGTAAGGTGGTCGCCGGCGTCACAGTCAGCGTGTGCGATTTCTGCCTGCGGCGCATCGTGCTACTGGCGATCGAGGACGGCCGCGAGCCTCCGCGAGATCCTATGCCCTAGCAAACCTACCCAGCCGAGTCCTCAATGCCATCGCCTCTCGGGCAGCGTCAGTGGGGTCTGGCGGGCCCGCCCTCGAAGTTATGGGCTCCCGTGCGGTTGGGGACGTGGCAGTGGCGGCAAACGAGGCGGCCCGTGGGATCACTCGTCACGGCCAACTAGCATGTCGCGCCGTGAGCCAGTCCTCCCACATCTTCCTTGAGGCCAACAACTAGGTCGCCGCTGGACTGGCGGAGTTCACGGAACCGATGGCGCTCCGCAGTCAGCGCCACGGATCCATAGACCCGCTCGAATCCCCCGGATCTCCGTTGGCCGATGACCTCTGGATGCTCCTCACCGGCTCCAACGGATACCAACGGCCAAGGCGGTCGCCAACAGCAGTGATCGCTTCATTGTCGGTCTCCCGTACAACGTTCCAGAGCTTCGTCAATCACATCAAGGGTACTCTGGACCGACACACGTCCCTCATACTCCGTGCCGCCACCGTTCTGAATCGTCGAGAACACGATCTCACTGTTGCGGTCAGCGGCGCGCACTGTCCGAATGAACCGGTCGACATCCTTCTCGTCCGGTTCAAACAGCCAGCCATCCGACACCAGCCACTGGCTTGACCAAGAGACCGCGCCGTCAATCTGCCACTTCGTCGACGCTGGCCTGGCCTCTACCGCACCACCTCCGATCCGAGGATCGCCAACTCCCAGGGCGAAAAGGCCGTTCGGACACGACATCGCGATCATGTCGGTCTGAGCACGGCGGTCGCAGTTCCGCATCGCCTGCAAGTACGCTTCAAGCACCGGCTTCGTTGGGTGGCCGTTCTCGTTGAAGTTCTGTCCGGCAAGGGCGTAGCACTGGCGCCGCGCCTTTGTCGCCAGGTTCCGGGCTTCCCGACCTGCCCGTTCACTGGTCCATCTCCTGATCCGTCGCTCATACTCCTCGCGTTCACGAATGGCATTCGCGACCTCCCAAGGCGAGGGCAGGTCCAGCCCGCCAGCAAGCGACATCGCGTTCACGCGGTTCACGAAGTCCTCCAGCGACGTCGGGAACGTGTCAGTCGAAGGCCATGATGCCCCGCCCCCGCGGCGCAACTCTCCCGTATCGGAAGGAACAACGAAGACCTGGTCGGGGCTGATGCCGAACAGGACCGAGTGTGACCAATACTCGCTGGTCGGAACAAACGCCCCGACGATCCAGATGTCACCGACACGAGGACGGTATCCCCCAGTGCCCCAGGGCCGCCCGCAGAACACGGCGTCGCCAGCCACGAACTCGCCGTGCTCCATCAGGACGTGAAGTTCGTCCGCGAACTGATGCTCGGGTTCGAAGAGGTGGCGCCGAACACTCAACGTGACTTGGAGTTCCAGAGAAGTAGGGTGTGGATCAAAGCCGCCTGTTACTGCAGACACACGAGCCTCGAACATCGCTTCGGCTCTTGCCGCCCACTCCTCGAAGTCCCAACTCGGTCTAGGGCGAACGTCGAATCTCGGATGCCCCCGGTACAAGTCGTACTCGATGCAGAACTTCCGATCAACGACCGTCGCCCCCTCCTCCAGGCCGAGATCACCTCGCCCGTCCAAACTTCTCCCAGAATTCGCGCTGCCGCGCCGCGACGCGTAGGCCGAGCGCGAGCACGTAGTCCCTGCGGGTGGTGTAGCCCCTCCTCGGCAGCTCGCGGGCTGCCGCGAACTCGGCCGTCAGGGTGCCGTCCGGGTTCAGCACGTCAGATGCCGGAAACCAAGACGTAGCGAGCCTTGTCTGGCCCAAGCAAGGAGAGCAAAGCGCTAGAAGCGCCGCAGCCAAGAAAGATGTCTTCCTGGTTGTTCTTGAGCCACTGAACATCGCGAGTCGAGTCAGTTGCTGCCTCCCTTTTCGTTAGAGCAGGCTTGGGTGAGGAAGAAACTGTCGCAGCGGACCAACCACTGACCTGCATCGGCGTTTCGGAGGCTCGTTGCGCGACCATCCGGACCCGCGCAGACCACGTACTTCAGTCCGCCCGGCTCCCCGAACCAGCCCACCAAGTGTCCGTCCTGGACCGTGAACGACACGCTCTCTTAGCTGGCCCCGGCAACTTCGCCGGTGCAGACCAGGTCTCCGCCGCCGCAGGTCATCGAAGACCGCGTTCTCGACGGCGACGACGGAGCCGGCCGGCAGCGGCAGCTCAAGGTAGTCCATGCCAAGCCGCAGGTAGTCGAACTCACCTGCACTGTTGCTGCCCCTCGGCGGTTGGGGCACTCCTGGCGGCCGTGCTCACGGCCACGCCGTCCACGATAGTCAGCTGGAGCGGTTGGGCCGCAACTTCCTCGACGCTCGCAGAGTGGTCGAGCTTCAGCGCCTACTTTAGAGAAGAGCAGAAGCGCTGGGAGGGTGCCGGTCGCGAGCCGGAGTCGCTTGGGCCGAGCGACCAAGCGTCCAGCAAAGGAGAACGCGCTCTTCATCGTGAGTTCCTCCTCCGGAGTGCAGCTACCTCTGTGCTTGGATGACCTCGTAGACGGCCATCACGTTGACCGCTAGCCGAAGCGCCAAGTCCACGAACAGGAGACTCACCGCGACCCACAGCAGACGCTTCAAGCGCCTCAGGCTCTCGACCGCGGCGACGATCCGGTCAAGGCGCTCGTAGACCGGGCCAATGTCGGGAGTCGTCCTGATTCCCATCGTGTTCTTATCCGGTGATGTAGCCCATCGCTCTCGGTTGTCGGCGCCAACGGCCTCACGCGAGGTGCTGAATGCACTCGACCATCGAACCGCAGGCCACCACGAAGGCGAAGAACGCGATCCAGCGCACACAGAGCAGCACTTTCCGCTCGAACTCGTTCATCGGCAATCCTCCTCTCACCTGCACAGCCAAGTCGACCTGATTGTAAGTCAGATGAAAGAATGGGGAAAGTGTGCCTATCAAATCATAGGGCCAGGACGGAGGCGTCCTAGCTATTGACGGGGGGCGACGCCTTCGCGCCGGGTTGTTGCCCCAGGTTTGGTCGACGCAGCGAAGACGCCACCCCCACAGATCACGTTAGACGCTGAACTCACTCAACCATCGAACCGCACGTCCAGGTTCGGTGGCCTCAGCGCCATTGAAGCGCTGCCGGCCCCGGCCCTGCCCAACGCCAACACACATCGCGCAAGCACATGCAACGCCGTGCGCCGGAACGTCCAGGCCATCACGCTCGGAGACTCTCAAGAGGGGGACCGTTAACGAAAGCTCTATACTAGGCTCGACCACTACGCAGACGCGCCTATCAAGTGATAGGTAACAGGAAGGAGCCGTTGTATTGGTCAGCCGGGTGCGGGCGCCGTGCCGGGAGCCACGTGCCTAACCGTTCCCTTTGCCGCCCGGAAACCAGCCGAGGGTGCGGACGAGCTGAACCAGTTGCGCTTGCCGTTCGATGCCCAACTTGGCGAAGATGCGATGCAGGTGCCAGCGGATCGTGCCCTCACCGCGTCTACAGGTCGCGGTCGCCTGCCGCGGCGTCAAACCTGCGGCCAGCAGCATCGCCACCTCGGCTTCCGCGGGCGTGAGTCCCAGGACTCCGGTCAACAGACCAGGGTCGACGCGCGCCGGTTGTTCGGCGTCCACGATCAGAGCGAGCGCGGCGATACGCCCGGGTTCACAGTCGGAGCCGGAAGTGGCAATCGGGGTCACATGCATCATGAACGGTGCCGTCGCGTGCTCGCGTTGCAACAGCATCGAGCCGCCGGCGGCGCCCCCGCAGGACGTTCCAAGAGCGCCTGCGACCAGGCGTTGGAGTTGCTTGTCGTCGGTCTTCGACGTCGCGTGGAGAAACCCGCACTCGTCGTGCAGCACACGACGGCAGCAAAGGTGTGCGAGCGCCGTGTCGTTCGCCGCTGCGATGCGCCCACGCCGGTCGAGTTGCACGATCCCGATCCGCTTGTTCTCGAGTATCGCATCCATGGATCGGCCGAGCGCGTCCGCCTGCACGAGGGCCCGCCGCACCCGTGTGAACTGCAGCAAGTGTGGCTTGAGAGCCTGGATCATTCTGACCTGGTCCGAAATCCAGTCGCTTCCGCCCACGGGATTGGCGATCTGCCAGGTGATCTTCGCACCGTCCGGCAGTGCAAGGCGCATGTTCAGGCCGTTCTGGACCTCGGCCCGCACCATTTCGTTGTAGACGGTCGACTGCTTGCGTTCCCGAGCGGTGTAGAGGGACCGCACATCGACGAGTTCCCCGGGAAGCAGTCGCCGAAGCCGCGGAATGCGTTCGTCCACCTGGTAGAGCCTGCCGAAGTACCTCTGTTCCCAGTAGGTGCTGTGTTCCCCTTGGAAGTAGATCCGGGCCAGCGAGATCTCGACATCGCCGGTCGCGCCTTCGTCGCCGATCACGACGATGTTGCCGGTTGCGCCGCAGGCCTCGTCCATCCTCTTCGACGCCTCCGCCCAGCAGGCGTCGTCGAACGCCGCATCGTTGAGCGCCGCCAGAGCCCGATCGTAGGAGTCCTGTCTGCTCACTGCGAGTCTCCCTCGAACCAGGCGTGCTCCGGCCGCGCCAGAATGAGGTCGATCAGGCCCTGAACGGCTCGGGCCTGCGGTCGTTGCCCGTTGGTTTCCGCGTGGTGGGCGATCTCGCGAGCCTGCGGGATGAACTCCATGTAGAAGCGCTCCGCGACCTCGAACATGCCGTGCCAGTGGGCGTAGTCGGGTGCCATCATGGAGGCGCCGTGGCGGGCTCGACGCCCCTCGTGGTGCCAGAGGTAGAACCACGTCCACTCGATCTCCTCGTCGAACTGGGTCGGCGTGCGGAGTCCGTGCTCGAGCAGAGACACCATGATCTCCCGCCCCGGCTTGGCGAACTTCTCGTTGTAAAGCGTCACGAAGTCGTCGTACTGGCGGTAGAAGGCGTTGACGTAGTCGGGCGTGTGGCAGTGGGAGCAGACCTCCTTCATACGCGTCCGCTTCGCCTCGGCGGTGTCGGCGATCTGTTCGCGGCGCTCGGACGGGTCGGCAGTGGTCACGATCCGGTGCTCCGCGTCCGTGTCCATCGGCAGGCTGACCGGCGGGCGGTTCGTCCAGGAGATGCGCTCACCTGGATCGTGCGTGATGCGGCCGTCGTTTCGGGTGTGGCCGGACATATGGCAAGTGGCGCAGGTCGGCGCCGCCGAGTAGTCCTCTCCCAGCACCCAGTCCTCGGCGTCCAGGTTCATCGAGTCGGTCAGGTCGCGGTAGGCGACGCCGTGTTTCGACTCCTCGTAGATCTCCTTCTGCGGATGGTCGGGGCCGAGGTGGCACTTCCCGCAGTTCTCGGGCTGGCGTGCGCGGCGCGGCGAGAAGTCGTGCCGGCTGTGGCAGGCGCTACAGGAGCCGCGGGAGCCGTCCAGGTTGAGCCGGCCGATGCCGGTGTTCGGCCAGGTGCCGGGGTCGAACAGCGGGCGCCCATCGTCGTTGTGCAGGATGCGGCCCAGGGCATCGGCGTTGGTCGGCATGCCGTCCTCGTCGGGCTGCAGGTCGTCCACGGTGACGGTGCCGCCGTCCGTGGCCCGCAGGGCGACCTTGGAACCGTGGCACTGCTGACAGCCCAGGAAGGCACTCGCGAAGCCGTTGACCGGCTCCATCGGGCGACCGGGAGTCGGTGAGTGCGGATCGAACGGCTGCGTCGCACCCTCGACCGTCTCAGCGAGGAAGTTGTCGAGCGACGCGAGGATGTTGCCGCCGGCGGCGTGGTGGCTGCGCGCGAACTCCTCGGCCTCGGCCGGATGGCAGGCGGCGCAGTCTCGGGGCGTAACCACGGTCGCAATCACGAAGCCGTAGTGGCCGTGGCTGTCGGCGTCCTCCGCCACCGCCTGATGGCATTCCACGCAGCCGACGCCCTTCTCGGCGTGGGTGCTGCCGCGCCAGTGGTCGATGATCCCGGGATTCGTCTCCTGGTGGCATTCAACGCAGTCGACCGAACTCGCCGGCGCGACGACATGCGCTGGACGCAGACCGGCCTCTTCGGCACGACGAACCGTCTCGAGTCGCTGCACGAAGACCAGGGAGACCAGGAATAGCCCTCCGAGGCAGCCGATGATGATGCGCTTGGTTTCGAGGGTCATGGGGAATCTCTCCCGGTCGTCAGTGTGGAACCAGCGCTTCCCACACGGTCATTCCGATGATCAGGAGCGTCGCCGCCACGCCGATCCAGACGCTCGCTTCCCGGAAGGGGGTGCGGCGCCGGAACCAGGCGTCGATGAACGGCCACGCGAACATGACGAAGACGATCAGGCCCATGCTGAGCACGGCAGCGGTGCCGCCCATCAGCTTGAGCCAGCGGAAGGTGACGTAGAAGAACCACTCCGGCTTGATCTCCTCGGGGGTGGTCATCGGATCGGCGAGCGGTCCCATCGTGGCCGGCGCCAGCGTGGCCAGGGCGCTGAGCAGGACCATGAGCACGAGGCCGATGATCAGTTCGGTGTAGATGTGGTCGGGAATGAACGGGAACTTCCCTTCTTCCTGCGGGGGTTCGTCGCGGAAGCGGAGTTCGGTCACGCCTTGGATGCGGACGAGAGCGATGTGTACCGCGACCAGCGCCACCAGGAACCCCGGTAGAACGGCGGCGTGCAGCACGAAGAACCGCGCCAGGGTGCGCTCGTTGTACGCCTCGCCGGCGAGCAGCATGCGCTTGAGGAAGCCCCCAACGACGGGAATCGTGTCGGCGATGTTGGCCGAGACGGTGGCCCCCCAGTAACTGAGCTGCTCGAAGACGAGGCTGTAGCCCGTGAATCCGAGCATCAGCGTGCAGATGAGCAGCAGCATGCCGACCATCCAGTTCAACTCCCGCGGCTTGCGGTAGGCCCCGGTGAAGTAGACGCGGAGCTGGTGCAGGACGACGGCGGCGATCATCAGCGTCGCCGCCCACTTGTGGACGCTTCGCAGATACCAGCCGAACGTGGCGTCCTCCGTGATGTAGCGGACGGACTCGTAGGCCGTCGACGGGTGAGGCTGGTAGTAGAAGGCGAGCAGGACGCCGGTGACGACCTGGACGACGAACAGATAGGCGGGGGTGCCGCCGAGCGCGAACCACCAGCGCTTGAGGTGGTATGGAACCGGCTCGTTGGTCAGCTCGCGCAGGGCTCCTGGTTCGATCGGGATGCGGCCGTCGATCCAGCGACTGAGCGCGGTCACGATCTGCGTTCCGGCACGACCAGTGGAGTCGCCTCCACCTTGATGAAGACCATTCCGCCCCGCACCTCGATCGGGTAGCCCGAAAGCACCATGCCCTCCGGCGGGCCGGAGACGCCGCGGCCCTCGCGATCGAAGACTCCGTTGTGGCACGGGCAGAAGTAGCGGTTGTGCTGCGGCTGCCAGTGGACCTGGCACCCGAGGTGCGGGCAGACGTTCGAGAGGGCCGTGAAGTCCCCGGTGGCGCCCGTGTCGTCGCGGCGGGTCACGTGAACCTCCGCGCCGGCCGGCGTCGTGTAGATCAGACTGTCGCCGACGGCCAGGCGGTCCGTCGGCGTAACGAACTGCCAGACGGTTCCGGAGTCTCCCGCGGGATAGAGGAAGCGCCCCAGAACGGAGCCGAAAACGCCGTAGCCGCCGAGCAGCCCCGCCGCCATCGTGGCCCGCGACACCGCCACGATGAACCGGCGGCGCCGCGTGTCAGCGGGAGCGTCCTGCGACCTTCGGTTCATCTCAGGGGCATGTCCCCGGAAACGCCATCACATACGTGACCGCCGGCGCTGGAAGGCCCGGTTCGTTACCGTACTCCGGCACCACCCCGGTCACTTGTCCGTCACCTGAATCAGGTGGCCCAGATCCGTCGTCGAAGCACCGAACACCCACACGTGCCCGTTGTTCTTGCGACCGTCCAGCACGTTGATCAGTACCTCCCGCCATCTTCATCAGAGAGACGAGTGTACAGTCGTAATGAGAACTTGAAGTGAATATGGGAGCTACATGAGCGAATACTGGGATACTCTCGGTCTTGCCGGCGTGCTGGGGCAGGTGCCAGACGGGTTCGCTATCGTCGCGTTCCTTCGTCGACGCAGGAACGACGTCCAGCGATGCCAGCCCCAGCCGACAGTTCGGCGTTTAGCCGCGAGCGCGACGCAATGCATCTCTCCTCGTTGAGCGAGACCCTGCTGCGCATCAGTGCGAGCCTGGATCTCGAGACCGTGCTGCGGGAGGTGATGGACGGGACGCGCACGTTCACCGGCGCGAGTTGCGGCTGCATCGTCACCTTCGACGAATCGGGAGCGGCCGAGGACTTCCTCACCTCGGGCATGACCGAGGACGAACACCGCGCGATGCTGGAGTGGCCGAGCAGGATGGGGCTGTTCGAGCAATTCCGCGATCTGCCGGGCCCGCTACGGCTACCGGACTTTCCCGACTTCGTGAAATCGCTGGGGTTCGACTGGGATCTTCAGCCGATCGCCACGGCCCTTCTAACGCCGATGCGCCATCTCGGCGCGCACGTCGGCAACTTCTACCTGGGCGACAAGGAGGGCGGGGCGCAGTTCACGGACAGGGACCAGGAGGTGCTGCTGCTCTTCGCCGCGCAGGCGGCGGCGGCCGTCGTCAACGCGCGCATTTACCGGGCCGAGCAACGGGCGCTCTCCCACCTGGAAGCGCTGGTCGAGATCTCGCCGGTGGGTGTCCTGGTGTTCGACCCGGCCACCGGCCTGCCGAACCTGGTCAACCGGGAGGCGCGGCGCATCGCCGAGGCCCTGCGCATTCCCGGCCGCCCGGCCGAGGACTCGCTCGAGTCGATGACGTGCCGCTTCTCCGATGGCCGCGAAACCGTGCACGACCGCTCCTCTCTGGCCGCCACGCTGCAACTCGGCGAGCGGGTGCGCGTTGAGGAAGTGACGCTCTCGACGCCCGACGGACGGAGCCTCACCACGCTGATCAGCTCGACCCCGATCCACGCCGAAGACGGCACGGTCGAGTCCGTGGTGGTCACGATGCAGGATCTGGCGCCGCTGCAGGAGCTGGACCGCATGCGGGCGGAGTTCCTGGGCATGGTGAGCCACGAGCTGCGCACGCCCCTTGCCGCGATCAAGGGTTCCGCCGCGACGGTACTGGCCACGAATCAGAACTTCGCCCCGGCGGAGACGCGGCAGTTCTTCCGCATCATCGACCAGCAGGCGGACCGCATGAGCAGGCTGATCGGGGATCTGCTCGACGCGGGCCGGATCGCCGCCGGCGCGCTCTCGGTGGCGCCCGAGCCTTCGGACCTCGGCGAACTCGTCGAGCAGGCGCGTACGGCGTTCCTGTCGGGCAACGGCCGGCACATGGTGCGCATCGACCTGCCGCCGGACCTTCCCCGCGTGATGGCGGATCGGGGACGGATCGTGCAGGTACTGAACAACCTGATCGCCAACGCCGCCCGGCACTCGCCGGAGAGCGCGCCGATCCGGGTCGCCGCGGTCCGCGAAGGCACGCACGTCGCCGTCTCGGTTTCTGACGAGGGCCGGGGGGTGGCGCCGGAGCGTCTGGGACGCCTGTTCCAGAAGTACGGCGGTGCGGACGGGGCCGGGCGAGGCGTCGGGGGCGGGCTGGGGCTCGGCATCTGCAAGGGACTGGTGGAAGCGCACGGCGGGCGCATCCGCGCGGAGAGCGCCGGACCTGGCCAGGGCGCGTGCTTCACCTTCACGATCCCGGCGGCCGGTGAGGCGGCCGAAGACCGAGCCGATGCCGGCCGGGCGCCCGGACGGCGCGCATCGCGGCGGGAGACCCGGGAGCGGCCGCGCGTCCTGGTGGTGGACGACGACCCGCGGATGCTGCGCTTCCTCCGCGATGCGCTGGTGGGCGCGGGCTATGCGCCGCTGGTCGCCGGCGACCACAAGGACCTGGCCCGCGTGCTGGAAGTGGAGCGGCCGGCGCTGGTCGTGCTCGACCTGATCCTGCCCGGGACGGACGGCATCGAGCTGATGAGGACCATGCCCGCGCTTGCGGACCTTCCGGTCATCATGATCTCCGGCTACGGCCGCGACGAGACCGTCGCGCAGGCGCTCGAGGCCGGCGCCGAGGACTACATCGTCAAACCGTTCTCGCCGACGGAACTGACCGCCCGCGTCCGCGCCGCCCTTCGCCGCCGCGCCGACCCGGACCCCTTCGTGCTCGGCAATCTCGCCATCGACTACGACGCCAGGCGAGTCACGCTCGCCGGACGTGCGGTCGAACTCACGGCAACGGAGTACGAGTTGCTGCGCGTGCTCTCGCTCGATGCGGGCCGGGTCGTGACCCACGACGCGCTGTTGCGCCGGGTTTGGCACCGGCGCGGGAAGATGAAGGCCAACCCGAAGCTCCTGCACGCCTACGTCAAGCGGCTGCGCCGCAAGCTCGACGACGACCCCGCCCGGGCCGCCCACATCGTCACGGAGCGGGGCGTGGGCTATCGCATGCCGGTGCCGGGGGAGGACTAGCAGTCTGGGGTTAGCTCCCCGCTTGACCACCTGTCGTTTGATAGGCGCGCCTTCTTCCTGCCTTGGGACAGACTCTCCGCATGGGGAAGGTCGTGAAGTACGATGGCGAGGAGTTCGAGCTTTCGGAGCCGAAGAACTGTCAGATCGAGGTCGTAGGCGTGGGACTGACCGGCCAGATCACGATTCACGAGGCTACGGGGAAGTTCCGCGAGTCGGTCCTGGGGTGGGGCAGCGATCAACCTACGATGCAGGCGGCTGTTCTGGCGGTTTGCAGGCGGATGCTGTTGAGATCGAAGGGAGCGACACGCGAGACGCTGTGCAAACAGATGGCCGACTACTACGAGGATCTGGAGAGCGGCGGCTAGCGGACGGACAGGAGACGCCGATGGCGGGCCACGCGGAACCTACAGCTTGAAACGAATCCCCGCCAACCAGCGCGTGCCGAGCTGCTCGTGCGTGTTGATCCGGTTCTTCAACCCGTCCAGATAGCTGCGATTCGCCTCGTCGGTCAGATTGACTCCCTCGACCGTGATCATCAGGTTCTCGTTGACCTCGTAGAACGCCGACAGATCGAGCCGCCTGTTCTCGTCGGTCCAGCGCCCGCCCCGGATCGTCGATCCATCCGGCAGGCTGATCGTTGCCCCGCGGTCGAAGGCATCGAGAAAGCTGTCCCTGTAGTTCCAGGCCAGACGCACGCCGAAGCCTCCCGCTTCGTAGAACGCGACGAAGTTGTAGACCTCCTCCGAGGTGCCCGGAATCTGCCGGCCCTCCTCGTCTGTGGCGTCGGTGAACGTGTAGTTGGCCTGCACGCCCAGACCGTCGAACGGCGCCGGCAGGAAGGAGAACACCTGGTGGACGGCCAGTTCGAAGCCCTCGATCTGACCGTCGATGTTCACCGGCGAGGTCAGCAGGGCCTCTACCGTGATCGTCTCCCTGGTTATCGGGTTGAACACCGCGAGAGGCGCGATGCGGCCGGTCGATCCGAACCCGGTCAGGTCGCTCACGTCCTTGTAGAACACGCCCGCTGAGAGCAGGCCGCCGCTGTGGGTGTAGTACTCAGCGGAGAAGTCGATCTGGTCTGCCACGAAGGGGTCGAGTTCGGGGTTCCCGTTGAACGCCACGTAGGCGCCGTCGTCCGAATCGGGCGGAAGGATGGAGCCGTCCGCGTCGTCCACAACGTCATAGACGTTGACCGCCGCCCGCGTGTCCTCCGGGCGGGGGCGCTTCATCACCCGCGCCACGGCGGCGCGCAGCACTGCCCGATCGGTTACCTCCAGCGCGATATTGGCGCTGGGAAGAACACGGGTGTAGTCGTGACCCACGGTGGCACGCGTCTGGGCGAAGTCGCCCGGGTCGAAATCGCGGTCGTTGACCACCGTGACGCCAGTCGACGCGAAGTCCGTGCCCACGACGCGCAGCCCCACGTTGCCGCGCACGGGCTTGCCGAACAGCTCGCCCGAGCCGTTGAACTGCGCGTAGGCCGCCCACGAGTCCGTCTCGCTGTCGTAATTGTCCTCGAACAGGCGGTCGGTGCGGCCGGCGTCGGGCAGGATCCAGCCCATCGACTGCGCTCTCAGGAACATCTCCCAGGAGTCGGGATACACGAATGGATCGAACCCCCCGATGCCCAGCAGGTCGCCATAGTCCGAGGGCGACCTCTCCGGATCGTTGTAGAACTCCAGCAGATCATCGACATCGCCCGTGAACTCGTGTCCCGGCCGAACGCGCTCCTCCCGGCGCGAGAACCATCGAGCGCCGAAGTCCAGCGTGTTCCAGAAGCCGCTTCCCATGTCGAGTGTGAAGTCCTTCTGAACGGCGGTCTGTTCGTGGTCGTAGAAGTCGAAGTTGCCGCCCGGATTGAAACTCAGTCGCCGCCCGGGCACCTGGTAGTGGGCCGGGTCGCTGAGGTCGAAGCCGCCGGGATTGATGAAGGAGAAGCCCGCGTCGCCGCCGCTCAGGCGGTAGCCGAAGAACTGGCCGTCCGGCAGCTCGAATCCCCTGATCTCGATCACCGCGTTCCCCTGCGTGCGTTCCTCGACGACGTTCGAGGTGAAGGAGATGGAGCCCGTGCCGAAGAGCCGGTCGCCGAGCGTGTACTCCGCGCCCAGGTTGTAGATCCCGAGTTCCTCCCCGTCCCGGCGGACGGAACTCCGGGAGAGAAAGCGCAACTCGGAGAACTGGGCTTCCACGATCGTGTTGTTCCCGTCGACGACGGCCGTTCCCGGAACCAGTTCCGATGAGTGCCAGCGGATCTCGTTCTGGCTGTACTGGCGGAACTTGTCCTTCTCGGACGCCGTGGCATCGAGAGAGAACGTGACTCTCTCGGCGGGCCGCCACTGCATCGAGAGGTTGTAGGTGCTGTCGTCGTCCTCCCGCTCGTTGTAGCGCGTACGCGACTTGTCCGGGTACAGATCGTCGATGCCGTCGCCATTCACGTCGCCGAACCCGCTGCGGAAACCGCCGGAACGATCATCGTGGTATGCGTCGCGGCGATAGGCGCGGGTGCCGCTGTAGACGTCCAGGATGAGGCCGAACTCGTTTCCGAAGGTCCTGCCGATGCCGACGGAACCCACCGGCGTCAGTCCGCCCTCCAGAGGCTCGTAGTTCGCTCGCAGACGGCCGGTGATGACTGCGTCCTGCTCCAGCGGACGCGCCGTGCGCACATTGACCGTACCTCCGACAGCGCCTTCGACCTGCTTGGCCGTGGGGGTCTTGTACACCTCCAGTGCGGTGCCTAGGTCGGCGCCCAGAACGCCGATGTCGAGACCGGCGCTGTCGTCGGCGGCAGCGCCTGGGACCACTCCGATGCCGTTGACCGTCACCTTGGTGAAGAAGGAAGACAGGCCGCGCAGGCTGACTTCGCGCCCGGCGTTGTCCTGCCGCCGCAGTTGCACGCCGGTCACCCGTTGCAGCGCGTCGGCGATGTTGGGGTCGGGCAGTTTGCCGATGTCCTCCGCGGAGATGGCGTCGACGATCTGATTGGCGGAGCGCTTGATGGCGGCCGCGCGCTGCAGGGCGCCGGCGAAACCGACGACGGTTATCTCTTCGCCTTCCGGCAGTTCGATGATCTCCTCCTGCTCCTCCTCGCCCTGCGGAGTTTCTTCCTCCGACTGTTCCCCCTGCTGCTGGCCGGCGGCCCCGCCTGCCACGAGCAGTACCGCGCAGAGGAACACCCCGGCGAGCCTGCCTCCCGGCACTGGAAGGTTCGGCTTGTCGAGAAACGGCGTGCGAAATGCATCGATCCGGTGAATTGCCTCCGTCATCTTCCCTCCTTGCCAAGTACTCTGACTCAGCCGCTACGAAAGCGCGCCTATCAAATGGCAGGGCGCCGCGCCGGTCCCGCCCCCTCTCGGGGCCGACCAGGACGGCGGCGCCTGACCCCTTTCGTTTGATAGGCGCATTTCCTGTTCTTTGCTTTCAAACTTGTGGGCCTGCGTCGGCGAGGACTTCCGTCAACGGGTCAACACAAGGAGGCAAGTCACTGGATGCGCAGGATCAACATCGTCGTCGCGCTCGGAGCAGCCCTGGCAATGTCGGGTGCCGTGCTGAGCGCACAGGGAACCGCTGTTCCCGCGGCCCGGGCGTTCGCGGTCACCTCGGCGCCGATCAACGCCCCCGACCTGGTCGACGCCGATCTGACGATCGACTCGATGACCCGGTCAGGCGCGCTCGAACTCGTGTCTGCGAACCCGGATCGGCAACTGCCCGGGCACCGGCACGAGTACCTGAGGCAGGTCCACCGCGGCGTCCCGGTCCATGGCGCGGGCCTTGCCCGCCAACGCCAGGACGGTGCGACCATCTCGGTCTTCGGCACCGTCTACGACGAGATCGACATCGACTCGGTTCCGACGCTGTCGGCCGAAGCCGCGCTCGATCGCATCGAAGCGGTCGCGGGAGCGCCGCCGGCGACGAGCGAAGCGCCTCGCCTGGCGATCCTGCCGACGGAACTCGGTGAGCTCGTGCTCACGTGGAGTGCGCCGATGCGGGACTTCCACACCTGGTTCATCGACGCCCACAGCGGCCAGCCGGTGAAGCGAGTCGAACATCTCTACACCGAATCCGCTGTCGGATTCGGCAGAGGCATCACCGGGGCGCCTCAGAAGGTCAGCGCCTGGCATACCGGCGTCGGCTATCAGGCGTGGGACCGCCTCCGGCCAGCCGAGATCGTGACCATGGACGGTAGGGGAGAGCTCGTTGATCGGGTCGCCCTGTTCTTCCCGACGCCAGCGTGGCTGGAAGCGGTCGCGTGGGACGACGACAACGAGTGGGCGAACGCTTCCATCACGGACGCTCACGCGCACCTCGGCATGACGTACGACTACTTGGCCCAGCACCAGGACTGGCACGGAATCGACGGCGAAGACGGGCGCATCCTCGCGATCGCGAACCTCACCGGCTACTACAACGCGTCCTACCTCCGACCTCCATTCGGACCGCAGGGAAGCGGCCTCATGTCGTTCGGCGTGTCGCGCGACGACGTACCCCTGGTGACGGTCGACATCGTCGGCCACGAGTTGCAGCACGGAGTCACGAATGAGGCAGTGCGTGCCCGCACCGGACTGCCGGTGATCGGACGCCAGACCTTCGCTCTGGGACCCTCCTCTCTGACGGTGGAGGGCGAGACGATCCGCTGTGGCGACTACCACACGTTTCCAGCGATTCCCTTGCTTCGAGAAGAAGAGAAGTACGCCTACATGTGCTTGGACGAGGATTTCCGCACCACCACGTCCCGCAACGGACGCTTCGCGATGTGGATGTACGAAGGCGGTGCACTCCACGAGGCCTACTCCGACATCATCGGCACTGCGGTCGAGTTCTCGGTCCACCCGCCAGGGGAAGGACTGCTGCACGCGGACTACCGGGTAGGCGAGGACATAGGGCGCGTGATACGTCGGCTCGATGCTCCACACTCATTGGACCTCGGTTCGGGGTACACGTTGCCTGACTCGATCAATCAGGCGTTCCGGTTCGTCGGAGTTCTTGTCCCGATCGGTCGCTACACCACCATCAGATACACCCGTTGGGGCATGAGAGGCAACCGGCCTTTCCGACTCTCCAGTGACGGCTACAACGGCGTCCACTGGAACTCCACCATCCTGAGTCATGCCTTCTACCTTGCCATCGAGGGAGGCACGCACAGCAGCGGAGCAACGGTCACAGGCGTTGGCGGAGCCAATCGACATCTGGTCGAGCAGGCGTTCTTCCGCGGACTGGCTGATCTGGCACCTCCGTCCATCACCTTCAGGATCATGGGTTCCTTGATCCGGCAGTCGGCTATCGACCTCCACGGTTCCGGAAGCGCCGCCTTCGTGGCCATCCACGAGGCGCTGACCGCAGTAGGACTCTGACCGATGGAGGAACTGACTCGGATGAAAGCGACTTCGTGGCTTGCGGCGGCAACCCTGCTCGTGCTCGCGTCGTCCGCGCCTGCGCTGGCCGAGGACGAAGGCCGAGTGACGATCTCCATCGGTGGCGGCGTACTCGCGACATCAAGCGCTCCCGAGGGCACCTTCGACTTCGACCACCAACTGTTCGGCGGCGAAGCCGGGAGCTTCGATGCCGACTACGGCGGCGGCGAGGCTTCCCACTACGAGGCTTCGATTGCGGTGCGTCTGCGCGAGCGGTTCGGACTAGGACTCACCTGGTCGACATCGGTACTCGACGACGACGCCGACATCGTGGGCCGATTGCCGCATCCCTTCCTCCACGAGAGCCATCGAACGGTCGAAGGAACAAGTGGCGGACTCTCGCGTGACGAGACTGCGGTGCATCTCTCGTTGCGGTGGCGAGTGCGGGCCGGCGAGAAGTCCGACCTGACGTTCTTCGGCGGTCCCTCCCACATCGAACTCGAGTACGACCTCGTGACGGGAGTCCGCTTCGACCAGGCCTACCCGTTCGATAGGGCGTCCTACGCCGGCGTCGACGCCGAAACGACGTCGGGAGATGCCGTCGGCTTCCACATCGGCGCCGAGATCGTCCGCTGGCTCAACGAGACAGTCGGCCTCGGCTTCCTGGTCCGGTTCAGCGAGGCCTCAGTCGACCTGAACGGCCCCGATGGCAGCACCATGGCGGTCGATGGCGGCGGTCTCGATGCCGCCCTGGAACTCCGTTTTCGGTTCTGAGCCGGCCCCGGGGCATACACCCGGCGCTTGGGCGTTGCCCCCGTCAATCGACGCGAGGAACACCATGACTGATTCACGCGGCCACGCCGCCAGCTGCATCGGCAGCCCCGGGTTCATCGGCACCACCGTTCTCGCAGGGCTGATGTTCGTCCAGGCGCTTCCCTGCGACGCCCAGGGCGAAGAAGAGCCGGGTGCTTTCCGCACCCTCGATCTCGAGAACAGACCGGCCATCGTCGAGCCCGACCGGAGTGATCCGCGGGTAGCCCCGTGGCCGCCGGAACGAGTTGTCTCCGAGTCCTCCGATTGCTCGTCGTTCTATCGCCAAATCCGGACGACTTCGGGGAATGCTCTGGTCGAAGCGGTGCTAGCTGCCGAGTTCCATTGCATCGACGATCTGGAGTGGATCGGAGACCAACCCGAAGTCCAGCATGCCGCGTCAAGCGAGAGGCACGTGGTCGACGTCGCGCGGGCGGTTCCGGTGACGATGTCTCGTTACGCTGCCGAGGCGAGAGCCAAGGATGACGTCTTTCGCCTGTTCCTCTATCTCGACAAGGCACGCGACATCCGCCTTTGGTGCCGCGAGCGGCGGAGGTGCGAGGGCCAGGTCTGGCACTCGGCGGAGACGTACTCCCTGGACGCGGGTTCGCCGGCGGGGGACGCCCTCAGAGGCGCCTTCGACGCCTACGTCGAGCACCCGACCTTCATGAGTCGGAACGACGACCACCACGCCGAGATCCTGGGTCGCGTCGTATCGATCCTGGGTCGCTTTCCGCTGCAGGAGGATCATCTGGGCGTCGTCACCAGATGGCTGAAAGCCTGGGACGAGGAGTACGCGAGTTCGCCGTCTTACCAGTTTGCGATGCTGGGGGTTCTCAACATCGCGTACTCCTGCCACCGCAGACCTTCGGCGTGCGGCCTCCCCTACGCAGGTGACGCGGAGTTGTTCGACGGTCTGCGGGACTTCGTGATGGACCCCGAGTGGCTCGGCTCCAGTTCTCAGCGCATCCTCGAGCTCTCAACCATCGAGCTGGGGCGTTTCAGCCTGTACGCGGGTTCGGCGAACTACGACCGGCTTCCCGCCGCCGTGCGCTCGGTCCGGGGCCGCCATCGGGGCACGTCGCGAGGGAACGGCATCTGGCTGCGCCTGGTCGGTTCCATCGACTACAACGACGGCACGAATTGCGCCCGTTACGGGTTGTGCGACTGGTATGCCGGCGCCGGCTTCAACGCCCGGTTCCGGCGGGAGCTCTTCACGGGGAGGCGAACCTGTTTGCGGAACGCCTGTGCGGGAGACACGATCTCCCTGCATGCCCAGGGCCTTGGCGAGCGCGAGCTGGACGTTGCCTGCCGGCGGCTCAACGAGCACAGCCGGACCTTCGAATCGATGTTCGACACCCAATGCAGGCCGGTTCAGGGAGACGTCAACTCGCATCTCGATCTCTTCATCTTCAGTGACGGCGCGTCCTGCGAGGACTTCGAGTCGGCGGTCTTCGGCCGCGACCCGGATAGCTGCAGCGGCATCTTCTGGGAAGGGGACGCGTCTTCCCCCGGCTCCGTCGCCGTGACGACCGAGAAGGAGGCCGGTGACCCCTACATCGATCCCGAGCTGGCCATCTGGAACTTCGAGCACGAGTACGCGCACTACCTCGACGCCCGCTACAACAAGCACGGCCCCTTCACGGGCGATCCGGCGATTCAGGGCTGGAGCGAGGGGATTGCGGAGTACTTCGCCAACTCCGTCACCGAGTACCACCACGGGAAGGGCCGCTGTTCATCGACCCACTCACTCACCGATACTCTGCTGCTCTCCGGGTCGATTCCGACCTCGTACAACCAGCGTCACATCGTGATTCGCTTCCTGATGGAGAACTGGCGTCCCTTCGTCGACGGGATGCTGCGGTTGATGCGCCAGGGCAGGTACGACGAGTTCAAGGCGTACGTCGCCCGCGAAGGACCGAAGGCTGAACCGGCTTGGGAGGCGTGGGTGGACTCGGGCTGCGTTCGCAAATCCGTTCCTCCGCCGCCTGCCGAGCCCGAGGGACCCTGTGAGCGGAGCGAGCGGACCCTTTGCCTTCTGGAGGAACGCTTCGAGGTGAAGGTCGACTGGTGGACCGCCGCCGGCGAACCGTCGCACGCCTACGCGGTGGAGGCGGGCACCGAAGATTCCGGGCTCTTCTGGTTCGTCGATGGTCAGAACTGGGAGATTCTGATCAAGGTGCTCGACGGCTGCGAGTCCAATGGCCACGTCTGGGTCTATGGCGCAGCGACAACGGACCTCGGGTACTCGATCCGGGTGCGAAACACCGTGACAGGCACGGTCAAGAAGTACGGCAACGAGCCGGGCAGCCCGTCGCGGGCGATCGCCGACAGTCGCGCGTTCTCTGATGGCTGCCAGCGGGCGAGGCGCTAGAGGGCGAGCGCCCGCTCATCAGATGGAAGTGAGATCCATGGCAGCCGTCCCGTCCCGTCTGCACGTCTTCTCGTTGGCGGCGGGCATGATCCTCTCGCTCGAAGCGCCTGTCTCGGTTCTCCAGGCCCAGGAGGCGGCGAGCCCACCGGTCGTCCGCATCGCCTTCGTCGCCGATGCGGCGGATCAGTTCGCCGCTGACATCCGCGCTCTGGTCCGGCAGGAACTCCTCGCGCTGGCCCGCGACGATTTCGACCTCCGGTTTCCCGAGGAGTTCTTCGTCACCATCGACGGTACGGCCGCGGGCGCCGCCCGGGCCCTTGAACGGCTGCTCGCCGATGACGAGGTGGCGATGGTGGTCACTCGGGGCCTGCGGTCCTCGGAAGTGGCCGTCCGCGGAGCGCCGTGGCCGAAACCCGTCATTGCGGCCTCGGCCTTCGATCCGCGGCTGCAGGGCTTTCCGGAAACCGACGGCACAAGCGGCGTGACGAACCTGACCTACATCGCACCGCCCCCGCCGGGACCCGTGGTGCGCGATCTGGCCAAGTTCCGGGAACTGGCGAGTTTCACCCGGGCGGCCATCCTGGTGGACGAGAGGGCCGCTGAGACCTTTGCGGCCTTCAGCGACCGGGTGCTCGAAGCGACGGCGGAACTGGGGATTTCGCTTGAAGCCGTGCCCGTGGGCGCGACCGCGGCGAGCGCCCTCGACCGACTTCCCCATCGCAGCGAAGCGGTCTACGTAGCCCCGCTGCCCGGCCTGAGCCCGCGCGAGTTCGAACTCCTTGCCGAGGGGCTGGCGGACCGTGGCCTGCCCTCGTTTTCCTACTCGGCCGAAGACGTGGCCAGGGGCGTCATGGCTTCGCTTGGGTCGGTCGACCTGCCGCTGACGGCACGGCGGATCGCGCTCAACGCCTACCGCATCCTGCTCGGCGACGATGCGCGTACGCTGCCGGTGATCCTCGCGCCGGGGGAGGAACTGGTGGTCAACATGCGCACCGTGCGTGAGTTGGCCGTCCTGCCGCCGCTGGGAGCGCTCCTCGAGGCCCGGCGCCTCTTCGAAACCCCCGAAGACGTGGCGCGCAGCGTGACCCTCAGGAGCGCCATGGAGGAAGCCATGGGGGCCAATGTCGCACTTGCGATCGAAGACCAGGATGTGCTGGCGGGCGCCGAGGACATCCGGTTGGCGCGCGCCGGCCTGCTTCCGAACGTGGAGGCGGCGGTCACGGGAGCGACCGTCTCGAAGGACGTGGCGGAGTCTTCCCCGGGGCTGCGTCCCCGGCACAACGTCGACGGCGGGGTGACCCTTCAGCAGCTCGTCTTCTCCCAGGAAGCCCGCGCGAACTTCTCCGCGCAGAGGTCGTTCCAGGCTTCGCGGGAGCAGAACCGGGCCGCGCTCGAACTGGATGTGGCGCTCGAAGCCGCCGAGGCCTACCTGGACGTCCTCCGCGGCAAGACGCTGGAGCAGGTTCAACAGGACAATCTCGACCTGACCTTGGCCTCGTTGCGGCTGGCGCGGGAACGGGAGCGCATCGGCGCGGCGGGCCCCGGCGAGCGGCTTCGGCTCGAGAGCGAGCTGGCGAGAAGGCGCGCCGACCGGATCGACGCCTTCGCACAACGCTCCGCCGCCGAGGTGGCGCTCAACCAGGTTCTGAACCGGCCTCTCGACGAACAGTTCGTCACGCCGGAAGCCGCCTTCGAGGGACGCACGCTGCTCGAGGGAAGTCTGGCCACCGGGTACCTCGCCGACTTCAGGCGGTTCGCGCTGCTGAACGACTTTCTCGTGGACGCGGCGCTGGGCCTTGCTCCGGAGATCCGAAGCCTGGACGCCGTGGTCGCGGCCCAGGAACGGCTCCTCGCCTCGACGCGGCAGGCGCTGTACGTTCCGACCGTGGCGCTTCAGGGCAACGTATCGGCCAACGTCCTGCGGGAGGGGGCCGGCGCGTCCACGCCCACGAGCCCGCCCGCTGGCGGGATGCCCGACTCCTCCTGGACGGCGGGCCTCTCGGTCAGCCTGCCGCTCTTCCAGGGAGGCGCCCGCTTCGCCCGCCGGGAACGGACCTTCGCCGGGCTGACGCGATTGCGGCTCCAGCGCGAGTTCGCGGCCCGGGGAATCGAGCAGAATGTCCGCGTCCAGCTCCAGTTCGCCCGGGCCAGCCTGGCGGTCGTGGGCGAGACGGAGACGGCGGCCCAAAGGGCGCGGCGGTCGCTGGAACTGGTCACCGAGTCCTACGCGCAGGGGCTGGTCAACGTCGTCGATCTTCTGGAGGCGCAGACCAGCGCGCTGCTCAGCGAGCGGGGCGTGACCAACGCGATCTTCGACTATCTCATCAACCTGAAGCGGGTCGAGCGGGCCGTCGGGGTGTTCGAGGTTCTCTCTCCGCCCGAGGAACGAGCGGACTTCGCGAGGCGGCTGGAGGAGCACTTCCGGGCACGGGAGGAGGGGGAATGACCGAGCGCGAGGGCCGGCGGGCTGCGTGGCTGGCGGCGGCTTTCCCGCTGATTGCCGGCCTGGCAGCCGGGTGCGGCGAGGAGGAGGGCGCGGCCCAGGCCGAAATCCGCCCGGTGCGCTACGCGCAGGCGTTCGTCGCCGGCGCCGGTCGGGCCAGGACCTTTCCGGGCATCGCCCGCGCCGCATCCGAACAGGATCTCGCCTTCCGGGTGGCCGGTACGGTCACCGCCGTGGAAGTCGACGTGGGCAGCGTGGTGCGGCGGGGCCAGGTGCTCGCGCGGCTCGACACCGGGGACTTCGAACTGCGGCGGCAGCAGGCCGAGGCCGGTGTCGCCCAGGCCCGCGCCCAGGCCCGCAACGCGGCGGCGGGCTACGAGAGGGTGGTTGCGCTCTACGAGCGGGGGAACGCCTCCATGAGCGACCTGGACGCGGCGCGGGCGTCGTACGAATCGGCGAAGGCGTCCGAGGCGTCGAGCGCCACCGCGCTTCGCCTGGCCGAGCAGCAGGTCGCCTACACACGGCTGCCGGCCCCGGTCGACGGATCCGTGAGCCGGGTGGCGGTGGACGTCAACGAGGCGGTGGGCGCGGGCCAGACGGTGGTGGTCGTCATCGACGCCGCCGGAAGTCCCGAGGTGCAGGTGACGGTGCCGGAGGCCTTCATCGGCGGTCTCAGGGCGGGGCGTCCGGCGCGGGTGGTCTTCGACGCGCTTGGGGATGGAAGTCTGGGCGCATCGGTAACGGAAGTCGGGACGGCGGCCCTGGGCGCGGGGGGCTTCCCGGTGATCGTCCGCCTCGAGGAGAGTGCCGCCGGGGCGCGGGTGCGTCCGGGGATGGCGGCGGAGATCACGTTCAGCATCGAAGGCCGGCCCGGGACTGCCGGCGTTCTGGTTCCGCCCCAGGCCGTGGGACAGGACCAGAGGGACCGCTTCGTCTACGTGCTCGTTCAGTCGGGCACGGGGGGCATCGCCACCGCCGAGCGCCGCACCGTCGAGACCGGCGCGCTCGCCCCCGAGGGGTTGGAGATCCTCGAGGGCGTCGCCGAGGGCGAATACGTGGCCACCGCCGGATTGAGGACCCTGGCACCTGGCCAGCAGGTCCGGCTGCTGGAAGCCCGCTGACGCGGCGATCGCGGTCGCCCCTCGAAATGGACCTGACCCGCTCCGCGATCGACAACCGCGTCGTCACCTTCATGGCGCTCGCGGTGGTCGCGTTCTCCGGATTCTGGGCCTACCGGACCTTGCCCCGGGCGGAGGATCCCGGCTTTCTCGTGCGCAATGCGATCGTGCGGACGCAGTTCCCGGGCGCGGCTCCCAAGCGCGTCGAACTCCTGGTGACCGACCGCATCGAACGGGCTATCCAGGAGATCCCGGAGGTCGCGCACATCACCAGCGAGTCGCGCACCGGCCAGTCGATCGTCACGGTCGAGGTCCGCGGGAGCGTCACGGACTTGCGCCCGGTCTGGGACAACCTGCGCCGCAAGGTGCGGGATGCCCAGGGCGAACTGCCGCAGGGGGTGGTGCCGGTCGTGGACGACGAACTCGGCGAGGTATTCGGAACGGTGGTCGCGCTCACCGCCGACGGATTCTCCCATGCCGAACTGGAACAGGTCGCCGAGCAGGTGCGCGAGGTCCTTCTCAGGATCGACGACGTCGCCAAGGTCGAGATCGAGGGGGCGCAGGAGGAGCGGGTCTTCGTCGACTTCGACAATGCGCGGCTTTCAGGACTGGGACTGTCGGCGACCCAGCTCCAGGGAATCCTCCAGTCCAGCAACATCATCATCTCGGGCGGAGCGGTCGAGACCGGAGTCGAGCGGATCACTCTGGAGCCGACCGGCAGCTTCAACTCCGTGGACGACATCCGCCGGACGCTCGTCACCCTGCCCGGCAGCGGCGAGACGGTCTACCTGGGGGACATCGCCGACATCCGCCGGGGGTACGCGGAGCCCGCGCGCGCGAAGGTGCGCGCGAACGGACAACCGGCTCTGGTGCTGGCGATCTCGATGCGGACGGGCGGCAACATCGTTCGACTCGGCGAGAACATCCGGACGGCCATCGCCGACCTGGAGCGGAGCTACCCGGTAGGCGTCGCCTTCGACATTCTCGCCTTCCAGCCCGAGGTAGTGGAGCGCGCCGTGTCCACCTTCGTCAACTCGATCCTCCAGGCGCTGGGGATCGTGCTGGCGTGCATGCTCCTGTTCCTGGGCCTGCGCACCGGCCTGGTCGTCGCCTCCTTGGTTCCCATGGCGATGCTGGCCACGCTGATGCTGATGCAGTACTTCGGCATCGGCCTGGACAAGATGTCGCTGGCTTCGCTGATCATCGCGCTGGGAGTCCTGGTCGACAACGCCATCGTGATGAGCGAGTCGATCCTGGTGCGGATGCAGGCGGGAGAGGACGGCCGCGCGGCAGCCGTCGCCTCGTCGAAGGAGCTCCGCGTTCCGCTGCTGGTGTCGTCGCTCACCACGATCGCCGCTTTTCTGCCCATTGTCCTCGCCGAGAGCGCGGTCGGCGAGTACACGGCGCCGCTGGCCCAGGTGATCGCGATCACTCTGCTCTCGTCGTGGCTTCTCGCGATCACGATGATCCCGCTTCTCTGCGTGATCTTCCTGAGGGTCAGGCAGAGGCGGGAGGACGCGTTCGACACACCCTTCTACCGCCGTTACCGCGGCGTCCTCCAGCTTCTCCTTCGGCGCCCCTTGGTCACGGTCCTAGGCGCACTCGGGGTGCTGGTCGCGACGTTGGGTCTCTTTCGATTCGTCGAGCGGAGCTTCTTTCCGGACAGCCGGGAGGTCCTGTTCACTGGCGCCTTCGAGTTCCCCTACGGCACCTCCTTTACCTACACCGAGGCGGCCATGCTCGACGTCGAGCGTTTCCTGATCGAGGAGCTGGCCACGCGCGAGGATTCGGAAGGGGTTCGCAACTGGGCCTTCTTCGTGGGAGGCAGGGCGCCGCGCTTCACCCTGGGCTACAGCGCGGGTCAACCCCATTTCGGCTACGCGGCCCTGATCGGCAACGCATCGACCTCCGGCGGGCTGAACGCTTCGATCGACCGGTTGCGCGAGTACGTGGAGGCCAATCACCCCGACATCGAGGTCACGCTGAGGCGGCTGGCGTCGGGCCCCGGAGGCGGCACGCCAGTCGAGGTCCGCCTGTTCGGCCCCGATCGGGACGTTCTCTTCGAGCTGGCGGACGGGGTGAAGGCGCGTTTGGCCTCGCTGCCGGGCACTCGCAACATCGCGGACGACTGGGGCGCGCAGACCAAGAAGCTGGTCGTCGAGATCGACGCAGCGCGGGCGAGGCGGGCGGGGATCACCAATCAGGACATCGCCGTCTCGCTGCGCACGGCCCTTTCGGGCTACGAGGTGACCGAGTACCGCGAGGGCGACAAGGCGATCCCGGTGGTGCTGCGTTCCGAAGTGGGAGAGCGGGAGGACATCGGCAAGCTGGAGTCGATCAACGTCTACGCTCAGTCCGGCCGAAACGTCGCGCTGCGGCAGGTCGCCGATGTCGTTCTCACCTTCGAGCCGTCCAGGATCCTCCGCCGCGACCTTTCCAAGGCGCTCTCCGTACAGGCGGACCTCGATCCGGGAGCGGACGCGATGGCCTTCAGCATCGCCTCCGCAATTGACGGCTGGCTGGCCGGACAGCAGGAAGGCTGGCCGCTCGGGTACAGCTACGAGATCGGCGGCACGTTCGAGAGTTCGGCGGAAGCCAATGCGTCCATCGCCGGGAAGCTGCCCCTGGCCGGCCTTCTCATCCTGCTGCTGCTGGTGGCGCAGTTCAACTCCGTCCGCAAGCCGCTGATCGTCCTGCTGACCATTCCCCTAGGACTGACCGGCGTGGTGGTCGGCCTTCTCGTGACCGGCCAGTCCCTGGGGTTCATGACCTTGCTGGGGGTCGTTTCACTGGCGGGGATCGTGATCAACAACGCGATCGTCCTGATCGACCGCATCCGCATCGAGATCGACGAGAACGGCCTGAAGCCAGGTCCGGCGGTCCTTGAAGCCGCGCAGCGGAGGCTCCGTCCCATCCTGCTGGCCACGGCGACCACCGCTGGCGGGCTGCTGCCCCTGTGGTTCGGCGGGGATCCGCTCTTCGTCTCGATGGCCATCGCGATTCTCTTCGGACTGGTCTTCGCCACCGTCCTGACGCTCAGTTTCGTGCCGGCGCTCTATTGCCTGCTGTTCGGCGTGCGTTACCGGTAGCGCCTCTACCAGGGGTTCTGTTTCTCGGCCTTGACGTGGTCGGGCATTCTGTAGCTGAGGCCCCCCTCGTCGTAAACGGAGATCTGCAGGAGCTGGGTGATGTTGTTGGCCCGGAGCGTCTCGGCGCCGGACCAGCGCCGCAGCAGGCGTTGTCTGGCCCGGAACAGTGCGAGCGTTCCGACGTGCCAGGGTCGTCGCTTCGGGTACCCGAAGCCGTCGGCGAGTTCGTTGCCGATGAGCGCTCGCGAAAGGCGGTACGCCAGTTTCACGATCTTCTTCTTTTCGGCTGTGTCCTTGATCTGCGCAACGGAGGGTATCGACTGGATCAGCGTGTTCGCCAGGTGTCGCGACTCGTCGCTCGGTGGCGGCTCGCAGAGGTAAGCCACCTCGTACACCTGCTCGGCCTCCTTGGCGGAGGAGTACAGGATGCTCTCCGGAATGCCCATGAGGAAGCCGGAGTAGCGCCAGACGTCCATGACGCCCTTGCGTTCTTCCTCCGAGAATCTGGCGCCCAGGAGCGTCGAGTAGTCGAGCAGGCGCTTCGAGAACACGGAGATCGCATAGCCCAGGTGCGCGGCGCTCAGCGGAGTGCCCCAGGCCTCGTGGTCCCAGTCCGGCGATTTCGCGAGCAGACTTCTCATCCGCCCGTGCACGAAGCGGACGCGGACTGACAGCTTCCAGCCCTCGCCGTTCCTGTACAGGCCTCTCGGGAAGAAGATGTCCAGCAACTGGCGGTTGTTCTGCTTGAGGCGCCTGGTGGTGTAGTTCACCCTCCCCGTGATGCTGAAGGACTTGGCGATCAGGGTCGAGAAGCCCTCGACCAGCACGCCCGTGACGAACGCGCCCAGCATGAGATCCGCGTTCTTGTAGAACGTGCGAATTCCCGGCTCCAGGCCGTCCCAGTCCAGCCAGGTCGGTTCTTCGAGGGTGTCGAAGAAGTCGCGGAGCACCCGAGGTGCGGTGCACAAGGTCTCTCCCTCCCACTCGATGATGGCGCGAACGTAGCGGTGCAGATCCGCTGGCGCCAGATCGGAGAGCTCCTCGAGGACCGGGTCGAGTTCGGGATCGCCGATCGTCGTGTGACGGATGTAGCTGTCCACGCCCTCCGGATCGGAGGGACGAACACGCGGGTATGACTCCGAGTACGCCGACGGCACTCTCATGGGGAACTTCATATCTCTCTCAGAGGCCGTTGGATCGTCTACCCCGGCTTGCGGATCACCCGCTTGGGCCGCTCCTACCTGAGCCGCCACCTTGATGACCGGGATGGCTGACGAACCACGACCGCACGTGACCGCTCGTTCTCAGTTGCAGGGGAAGGCCGCCGTGTCACTTCTGGTCGCCGCCGTGCGGCCCAGCTTGTTCTTGTAGGTCCATCGGCGGCCGTTCGGGCCGCTTACCCACAGGTTGAAGTGGACGTCCGTAACCGGAGCCACGTAGACCCACCGGTGGCCGTTGTGCGAACAGCCGTTCAGCACCTTGATGAGCACCTCGGCGTTGTCAGGGTCGAAGAACCACAACAAGCCGGCTTGGCCAGAAGCCCAGATACCGGAACGAGCCTGACCTTCCCGACCTTCGCGAGTCCGCCAACACATGCTGACCCTGTAGCCCCCGTCAAAGTGGAGGGCCGCTCTTGTCGGCTCGCAATCTGCGACTGTAGGAGGCGGCGGCGGATCAGGAGTCCCGTCCGCGTGGTCCACTGTGAGCCGTATGCCAATAGCCCGAGCCACAGGATGATCTGACCAGTCCGACCACTCGCCGTCCTCTTCGGACAGACTCCGGTAGGTGACTCTCGTACCGCCCGGACCGTCGTGATCCTCGGTCATCAAGAGTGTGTTGACTTCGGGCGTCGCTCTGTTCCAACGAAATGCGACGTGTATGTTCCCCGCAGGAAGCTCGCTTCCAATGAAGCTGCCTAGCATCTTGGCGCACCGCCAGTGTCCCGCTCTCGGAAGCGCTTCCGGCCAGTCGAAGTTCCACCTTCCCGTTAGCGTCCCCTCGACGTAGATACGCAGTTGGAACTTTGCTCCCGACGATGTGCTGGCCTCATGTCGCTGCCAGCAAACCGTCATTCCCGCAATGGCGCCGGCCTGGTTCAAGCGGAAGAGCTGCGCGTACTCCTGACTGACGGTGTCAATGCGGGTACCCCTCTCAAAGCCGCCGTCGTCGTAGCGATACTCGACAGTCGCGGCTTGACCAACACGCGTAGGCGGACCGGAGCCGGGAGGCTCGACCGCAGTGAGTACACGGGTCCCGCGAAGCGCGATCACTGGGTGGATGCCCTCGGGGCTGCGGACGCCAGCGGTCTCGGCGAAGCCCGCCGTCGGAGGTGTTCTGGGGAGGTTGGACGCGAATGAGTCGTCCGGTAGCCGCGCGCCCGCCCAATTCGCACCCAAGACGAAGGCGAGGAGCGAAGTCGCTGTCCTCATTTCTTGTCTGGCTAACATTCGCCCACACCACACCAAGGCGGCCGCGTGCGCGGCCCGTTCAACAAGGGATACGTAAGCAAAAGGCTACGAGAAATCTGGGAAGAACTCGCCTATGAAATGATAGGCTTGTCAGGAGATCCTGGCGGTACGACCTTCCGCAGGCGGCTGCCGGAAGTCCCTCGTTCCACGTTCGGAAGGGGTCGCTTCCTACCAGTGAAGGGAGCCGCGCAGGCCGAGCACGAAGCCTCGGGGTACCGATCCGACCCCGTCCCGCTGGATGCCTTCCAGGCTGATGTCGAGAGCGTCCCGAAGCCTCAGACGGGCACCGAGGCGGAACGCGTGTCCCGACTGCTCGGACAGACCGGCACCCACGTACGGCACCAGATCGACTCGATCGTTCGACCCGAATAGACGATAGCCGAGATCAGCCTCGGTCACGGTCTGCATCGCGTTCTGGCGGTAGCCGAACGCCATCTGCCCCTGTTGCTGTTCCCACAGACGGCCGACCCCGCTCGTCGCGTTGCCGAACGAGGAACCGAGGTTGAAGGAGATGCCAGCGGCCGGGTTGATCTGAAGCGCCCCGGCAACACCCCATTCCGTCAAGTCGCCGGATTGGTGGGTCAGTAGCGAACGGCCCTTCAACTCCATCCGCACACCCGCCGGATTCGCGTACTGGATACCGGCACCGAACTCCATGCCAGCGCCCGTCTCCGCGTCTCCACCGTCGTAGCGGAATCCCACTTCGGCCGATGGCGTCAGCACCGCTCCGGAGTCGAATCTCCTGGTTCGGCTGCCTTCCATCATCAGTCGTGCCCGAGTCAAGTCTCTGGACAGTTCCGGCAGCGCAAAGCTCTCGTCGCCAGTGGCATTCAGCATTAAGTAGTCCGCCTTCAACGCCAGGTCGAAGCAGCGGCACTGCGAGGCCGGCTTCCTCAGGTTCTGGCGGAAGCCGAGTGCGCCCATGTTCATGGCGATGTCGATGTCAACCGAACCGAGGTCACCCTCGGTCATGGTCATGGAACCGCGACCGTGTCCGAGGACACCCCACATCGACAGACTCTCGCTCAACGCCACGCGCAGGTAGGGCAGGCCCGTGGTCAATGTGCTCTCCATGACCTGGTGAACGCGACGGTCGCGACCGTGCTCAATTGCATCACCTTCGCCGTAGGTGTGGGAGGCGGCGACGCCGAAGAGGACGCGGCCGCGCTCGAAGTCGATGCCGACGGTGCCCGTAGCGATGTCGCCCTCGACTGAAACAAGGCGTTCGCCCCCGCCGAAGCGGGTTGTGGCGCCACGGCCCCAGATCGACCACCTGGAACCGACGCCAGCCTCGTCGCCTTCACTGGAGAAGTGGAAGGAACTGTTCTGAAGGAGGTACTCCAGGGCGTAGCCGCCGGTTCGATGAGGTCGCTGGTGCGGCGAACCGGCCCGGAGGTCGGGTGCCGGATCCTGTTGGGCAAAGTCGATCCGATGGCCGGCGACGGTGACGTGGGAGCCGTGTCCGGACCGTTGACCCACTCGATCCTCCACCGCCTCGAGTGCATGGCTCGCGGCGGTGCGAGAAAAGCGGGACAGCCAGTGTTCGCTGAGTTCGGGCCCATCGTCGTCCCGGATGACGCCGGCGGCACCTGCCATGTAGATCGTCGCGTTCACGGGTTCCGAGAGGGTGATGCGGAAGGTCTCGATGCCCTCGTGCAGCAAGTCGTCGAGCACTTCCACCGGGATCTCCGCCGATGTCTCGCCCGATGGGAAGATCACGGTTCCGTGGCTCTCCACATAGTCGAGATCAGCCGTGGCCGTTCCCTCCCGCGTGGCCCAGCTTGCGGTCACGGTTCTCTCGGCCGCGCGGTTCAGTGTGGCCGTGAAGACGAGCCGGCCGGACGACTCGAGTGCGGCACTGTCGGCGACGGAGATCGCAGGCGGTGGTCCTGCGGCCTTGTCCGTGTCGAGAATCGTCCCCGTCGCCGAGATCGTGTGCCCGTTGATCCTCGCGTTGATCGGCTTGCTCAGGGTCAACTTCATGACTTCGGTCTCTTCCGGGACATCATCGTCCACAACTTCAACGAAGATGGTCCCTCGGACGGCGGCCGGACCGAGAATCAATGTGCCGGTCGTCTCGAGATAGTCGGCATCGGGCTTTGCCGTCCCTCCCGATGTCGCCCACTCGACGGATATCGGATTCGCGCTTCGACCTTCAAGCTTGATCTCGAACGCCAGCTCTCCCTCCCGCTCGAAGGCCGAGGCATCGGAGACGAGGATGCGGGGGTAGGCGTCGTTGTCGGCGATGGTTCCGGTCGCCGTTCCCATGTCGTCCGCGATGGTCGCGTTGGTTGGCCCGCTCAGACTGACGGACAGGGTTTCGTCATCCTCCTGGACCCTGTCGTCTCGCACGGGAACGTGAATCGTCCGTGCCTTCTGACCGGGCATGAAGGTGAGGGTCCCGCTCGATTCCGTGTAGTCCCGTCCGGCTCCCGGCGTGGCTGTGCCTGCCGCCGTCGCCCAGTCGACGGTAATCTGTCGGACGGTCTCAGCGGTAAGTGTTACGGGGAATGACAGCCCGCCTTCGTCCTCCGAGGCCTCGGCGTCGGCGATCATGATCCTGGGAGGGTCGTCGTTGTCGACGATCATGCCGGTGGCCGAGGCGCCTCCCTCAACCAAGGTGGCATTCGTGGGCGAACTCAGAGTCACGGTGAGCGTCTCCTCGTCCTCTTCCACGTCGTCGTCGAGGACGGCGACCTGGATGATGCCGCTCGTTTCGCCGGGCGGGATGGTGAGTGTTCCGCTGGCCTCGGTGTAGTCCTCTTCGGGCGTTGCCGTGCCTGCCGAAGTGGCCCAGTCCACGGTAACGGGTACGCTGCTCCCGGAGTCGAGACTCATGGCGAACGTCAGCGAGCCGGCGTCTTCCATTGCTCGGGCATCGTCGATGCGCACTTCTGGCTCGTCGTCGTCACGATCGCCGTCTTCGTCTTTGTCGTCGTCTTCGTCGCCGTCATCACGATCGCCGTCGTCGTCCTCGTCCTCGCCGTCTTCGTCTTCGCCGTCTTCGTCTTCGTCCTCGCCGTCGTCGTCCTCGTCGTCGCCGTCAGGAGGCGTTCCGTCACCGCCCGGAGGGGGTGGCGACTCATCGTTGTCGGTGATCGTCGCCTGGCCAGTGTCGTCGCTGAGCGCGGCGTTCGATGGACCGCTCAAGGTGACCGTGAAGACCTCGTCCGACTCGCCCGCGGTGTCGTCCACCGTCTGGACTGAGATCGTCTTGCTCGTTTCCCCTGCAGCGAAGGTCAGCGTGCCCGAGGTGGCCGTGTAGTCGGCACCCGCAGCTGCTGTCCCGTCTACGGTGGTGTAGTCCACCGTCACGGTCGACTCACCCGATGGCGCCAAGGTCACCGCGAAGTCGGCCATGCTCCCTTCCGTCACCGACACATCGCCGACCGACAGTTCGGGTTCAGCCTCGGTCGTTGCCGGGACCGCTGGCGAGGCCCTGCCCACACCACCACCACGCAAGTTGCTCGACCAGGGAAACCCGCCAGGTGTTGCCAAGGCCAGTACTCCAGCCCCAGTGGAGTCGTGCCCGCCCCACAAATGGAAGCCCGGACGGTTCATCCGCGCGAGTGACACGGAGTAGGCCGTCGCCGGCGTCAAACCCGTGAAGGTCAAGTCCGTGGACGGACTCACGTTTCGCACCACGTAGTACCTGGTGTTGGACCGGCCCTGCTCCTGGATGAGCAGACGGATCCAGTTCTGGTGGCTCTCGTCAATTCTCACCGTGATCGTGGTCGATGTCGTCCCTTGGATTAGCGCCGAGCGCATCGGGCCTGGACGCCTCGGTGACGGGAGGTACAGGTCGAACGCCTGATCGCCGCTTGTCCCACCCAGGGTTGCCGATACGGTGCAAGTGGTAGCCGGGGCCGGCCCGTGGACATGTCCTCGGGAGTTGGACACCACCACCAGTTTCCCGGCGTCGCCCGTGCCTGTGGCACCCACGGCTACCGAGTCGAAGTAGTCCCCGAAGTCCGTGTCGCAGGACTGCAGAGCGAACTCCACGCCTGTGCCGTCGCCGGCCAGGTAGTCCGTCAGCGAGAACTTCCTCGTACCGTTGTAGAGCGGAATCAACCTCGGTCGGCTGGCAACGTCCCAGATGACGACGGGGTCGTCGCTCGGGTCGTTCGTGACGGTGACCGTGACGGCCAGTGCCTGCGTCAACTCACGGTCGCCGCTGCCGCTCGCAGCAGTGACGGTCAGGTTGTAGACGTTGTCGGCGCCGACGTCCTGTGGATCCTCGTAGTCGGGCCTGCTCTCGTCCTTGAACAGCAGTAGCCGACCGAGGTTCAGCGTGAGGATCAGGAATCGGTCCGCATCGTCGCCGCTGAGGGCGTAGCCGGTAACCTCGTCTTCCGCGTCTGGATCGTTCGCCCGCACGTCTCCCACTACCAACGACCCGTCGGTCGTCTCCTGGAAGACGAAGTTGCCGTCGCCGGCGAAGACGGGTGGATTGTTCGTGCCGTCTTGGCCACCGGCGGGAATGGCCAAGCAAAGGAGAAGGAACAAAGCGCCTGCGAGCGAGGAACACCTCGCCCCCCGGCACTTGAGTATGTGAATACGCAACATCCTTCATATGTTTCCCCAGAGAGCGAAGACGCGCGCCTGTCTAGCGATAGGAATCGAGCATTCCCCGACGCCTATCGTTTGATAGGCGCGGTTTCTTCATTCTCACTTCAAACTTCGCCCTGAGAACGTGGCGCCGGGAGGCAGGCATGAAACCACCCAACATCGTCTTCATGCTGACCGACAACATCGGTTACGGCGACCTGGGCTGCTATGGCGGCGGCATCACGCGGGGCGCCCCGACTGCCCGCCTCGACGCCCTGGCCGCCGAAGGCATGAGACTGACGAACTTCAACGTGGAAGCCGAGTGCACGCCGACGCGATCCGCCCTGCTCACCGGTCGGATGCCCATCCGCACCGGCTGCCACCGCGTGATTCCGCCCGGCATCAAGCAGGGGCTGGCGCCCTGGGAGTACACGCTGCCCGAGCTGCTTCGGGATGCCGGCTATCGCTGCGCCATCTTTGGCAAGTGGCATCTGGGGAACGTCCAGACGCGCATGCCCACCCGCTTCGGCTTCGAGGAGTGGTGGGGCGTACGCGACAGCACCGCGCCCGCCATCTACGGCGACCTGATCGGCTTCGATCCCGACGAGATGGACAATCCCATGCTGTGGGAGGGCCGTCTCGGCGAACCGTGCGTGCCGGTGCAGCCCTACAACCTGGAAAGCCGCCCGTTCGTCGACTCGATCATCACCGAGAAGTCCGTGGCCTATATCCACGAACACGCGCGCGGCGACAAGCCCTTCTTCCTCTACATTCCCTACTCCCTCGTGCACCATCCGGCCATGCCACACCCCGAGTTCAAGGGCCGGACCCGCGGCGGCGACTTCGCCGACTGCATGGTGGAGTGCGACCATCGCTCGGGCCAGGTCCTCGACGCCATCGAGGAGGCCGGCATCGCGCGCGACACGCTCGTCGTGTGGGCCAGCGACAACGGGCCGGTGCTGATTCCCAGTCTCGGCCCCCAGGCGGACTCCGGCCCCTGGCGCGGCTGCCTGGGCACCGCCTACGAAGGCCAGTTACGCACGCCCTGCATCCTGCGCTGGCCGGGCCGGGTGCCGGCGGGCTCCGTCAGCGATCAGATCGTGAGCGTCATGGACTTCTACCGCACCCTCGCTCACCTGGCGGATGCCGGGAGCCTGGTGCCGGACGACCGCGTCGTGGACAGCGTGGACCAGTCGGAGGTCTTCCTCGGAAACACCGACAAGGGACCGCGCGAGCACCTTCTGTGCTTCATCAAGGACGAACTCGCGGCCATCAAGTGGCGGCAGTTCAAGATGCACTTCGTGGAGTTCCAGCCCGAAGCGGGACGGCGCACGCGCATCTCGCTGAACAACCCCCAGTTGTTCAACGTCGAGCAGGACCCGAAGGAGGAGTGGGACATCATGGAACCCAACACCTGGATCGCGGAGCCGATCAACGTGATCATGCGCGACTACCACGTCTCCGTCGCCAAGTGCCCCCACGTCCCGCCGCGAGGAGCCGGCCCCGGCGTCAAGGGAGACATCCACGCGGAGGAAGCGAAGGCGACACCCGCAAGCGCAACCGGAAAAGGAAGGAGCCTGACCGGATGAGCGACCCCGTCGACGGTCCGCGGGGCCGGGAACTCTGGGAGCGAACGGACGCGATCATCCCCCGCGGCGGCATCTACCTGACCCGGTCCGCGCGCTTCGCCGGCCGGGACGTGCTGCCGGGTTTCATCCGCTCGGCGAAGGGCTGCCGGATCGAGGACGCGGACGGCCGCTCCTACCTGGACTTCAACTGCGGGAACGGGCCGAACATTCTGGGCTACTGCCACCCCGAGGTCGACGCCGCGGCCGCCGAGCAGGCCGGCGAGATGGACCTGAGCGCCTTCTTCCCGGAGATGATGCCGCTCTACGCCGAGCAACTGCTCGAGGCGGTGGCGGGTTTCGACTGGACGATCTTCACCAAGAACGGATCGGACAGTACGAACCTCGCGCTGCGCACCATGCGGTCCTCGACCCACCGGCCCTACGTCATCCTGTTCCGGGACTCCTACCACGGCTTCGGGGCCGAGATCGCCCTGCACCCCGAAACGCCGGTCACAGGCGAGCAGCGGCACGTCGTGCGCGTCCCCTGGAACGACGCCGGAGCTCTGGAGCGCGCGGTGGAAGAACTCGGAGACCGCCTGGCCGGCATCATGGTCAGCCCCCTGGACCAGAACCCGAGCCAGGAGACGCGGGAAGCGAGCGCGGAGATCGTGGCGGCGATTCACGCCGCTCGCGAACGGACCGGCTGCCGCGTGGCCCTCGACGACGTCCGCGCCGGCTTCCGGATGCACCCGAAGGGCTCCCACGTCGCCATGGGTCTCGAGCCCGACCTCATCTGCCTTGGCAAGCCCCTGGCGAACGGCTACTCCGTCTCGGCGGTGCTCGGCCGCAACGAATTGCGGGAGGGCGCTGAACGGATCGCCTTCACGGCGACCTACATGTTCTCCGCAGTCGCCTTCCGCGCCGGCATCAAGACGCTCGAGATCTACGAGCGCGATAACGTCTTCGAGCACATGGTGCGAATGGGGAAACGACTCGGAGAGGGAATCGTCGCCGCGGGACGGGCCCACGGCCACGAGGACGTCGTCATGTCCGGGCCGCCGACCATGCCCACGTTCCTCTTCCGCGACGACGTGAAGGCCAAGCGCGCCCGCGTTTTCGGCGGCCACGCGGCCCGGCTCGGCGCGATCTTCCACCCCCGGCTCAACTGGTTCCTGTCGCTGGCGCACCAGCCGGACGACATCGAGGAGGCCATCGACATCGCCGGCCGCGCCTTCGCCCTGACCCCGCTGACGCCGCCTTAGCGGCGCCGCCGGGGGAATCAGCGCGGTCCGACGAACCCCTCCTTCTCCAGGTGAAGGATGACCTGCTGGGCCGCCTCCTCGGCAGTGATGTCCGTCGTGTCGAGGACCATGTCCGGATGCTCCGGCACCTCGTACGGGTCCGAGATGCCCGTGAAGGCGTCGATCAGTCCCGCCCGGGCCTTCGCATAGAGGCCCTTCACGTCGC
>JAPOXA010000201.1 GCA_026707325.1 Acidobacteriota bacterium
GAGAGGCTGCTTGAATCCCTAAACACAAACCGTCCACGAAACCGGGGCAACTCCAGGTACCGGAGGATCTGCCCGTGCGGTGTACCGAGAACGAAGCGATCCGAACGGTCTCGGGCATCCAGCGGCAGGCCAAACCGCTTGCTCTCCTGGACAACGAGCGCGTCGAGATAGCGGTCATCAGGGATGGACCGCTCGGCAGCCCGCGCCTTCGAGCCGGAGTCCTCAAACAGGAGGTGATCCGGGACGTCCTCGCCACGCGCAGCTTCCTGCTGCGGCAGGTAGTCCGTCCACCCGAGCAACCGGAGGATCGGCCTGATCAGCTCCTCCTCGGTGACCGCCTCATTCGGGTTGCTGAAGCGGCTGAAGCTGGCGAAACGCCTCGCCGCCTCGGTCTGGAATCCGGCGAGAGCGTCCGGAGCGCGAACGGCCTCCCGCCACTCGGGAGTCTCGCGAATGCCCTCGGTGAGGAAGTAGTGGGTGAAGAGTTGGCCGGTCAATGGCTGCTCTACAGGGAATCAGGAAACAGCGGCGCAACGTAGGCGCGCTGACGGCTAGCAAGCGTGGAGTCTAGGACTTTGCGCGCTGGACGCAAGTCCGTCAGCAGGTCCAGACCTCCTGCTGGCCGCCTGGACCGGCCGGCCTTGCCTCCTGGGCTCGCCGCTCGTCACGCCGGGATCGGCGGTCCTCCAGGAGACCGAATCCGCGCTCCACTGCGTTGGATTTCTTTGTGGTTCTCAGTACCCAACTGATAGATTCAGTCTGCCAACGGAGGCCCCCGACGGGCCGGTCTCGCGGCCTCCGACACCCGGCAAGCCAACCGTCAGATTCAGCATTGGATGACAACCGAATGATTGACAAAGAAATCGGCATGAGCACCAAGGAGCGCCTGGGCGAGGAGATCGCCACGCTCGCAGCGCGGATCGACGCGGCGACGCTCGAGCTGCTCGTTCTGATTCGCAAGTTCGACGAGGAGGAGGGCTGGAACTGCGGCTTCCTCAGTTGCGCACAGTGGCTCACCTGGCGAGTTGGCCTTGCACCCAGCGCGGCCCGTGAGAAGGTGCGGGTCGCCCGTGCCCTGGGCGAACTGCCCCTAATGAGCGAGGCAATGAGACGGGGCGAACTCTCGTACTCCAAGGTGAGAGCGCTGACCCGCATCGCTCGGCCCGACACGGAGAAGGACCTGGTCGAACTCGGGAAGGCAGGGACCGCGGCCCACATCGAACGCGTCGTCCGGTCCTGGCGCAGGATCGACCGTTCGGTCGAGGCTGCCGACGACGAACTCCGCGACGCATCGAGCCATGTGACGAGCCACACCGACGAGAACGGCATGTTCGTGATCCGCGGACGTCTGGCACCGGAAGCGGGCGAGGTAGTGATGAAGGCGCTGAAGGCGGCGAGCGAGAAGCTCTACGCTGAACAGCAGGAAGACCGGCCACCCGCCGGCAAGGTTCGAGCGGACGCCCTTGCTCTCGTTGCCGAGAGTGCGCTCAAGGGCGGTCTCGACCCTGGCTCAAGCGGTGACCGGTACCAGGTCGTCGTTCATGTGAGCGACGAGGGGCTGACGACTCCGGCGAACGGTTCGGCGATTGGCTGCACGTCGTGTGTTTCCGCGGAAACGCCCGCGGCACACGTTGCCGCGGAAACGCCGCCGGCGCACCCGCATGAGCACGCGGCCGTAGCGGCCGAAGGCGAACACGTTTCCGCGGAAGCGCGGGCTGGATTCGAACCGGCAAACGGGCGGTCTTCGCCCCGCGGCGCCTGGCTCGGCGACTCCCACGTTCCTGTTTCCGCAGAAACGGCCCGGCGCATCGCCTGCGACGCCGGCAAAGTCCGGATCACTCACCGATCGGGCCAGATCCTGAGCGTCGGCCGCAAGACACGCACCATTCCACCGCCGATCCGTCGCGCCCTGGAGTTCCGCGATCAGGGTTGCCGCTTCCCCGGCTGCACCTCGAAGCACTGCGACGCCCACCACATCGTCCATTGGGCCGACGGCGGCGAAACGAAGCTCTCGAACCTCGTCCTCCTCTGCCGGCGGCACCACCGACTCCTCCATGAAGGCGACTTCAGCGTACGGATGAGCAAGGAGGGCGCCGTAGAGTTCTTCCATCGCCGGGGAAGGCCCCTGGAGCAGAGTCCGGCGCCTCCACCGGTCGGCCTCCACGCCGCCCGGGAGCTGGTCGAGCACCTGGAGAACACCGGCATCCTGATCACGGGCAAGGAGTCGATGCCGACCTGGGACGGCCGGCCGCTCGACCTGCCCTACGTCATGGAGTGCCTGTGGCGGCCGCCACCGCATTTGGAGGCGGTGGTGGCCCGGGAACGGGAGACACCGCGAGCCGCCTAGCTCAACCGCACGGCGGCTATCCTCCCCAACGGTGCATCAGCGGGTGACAACGGCCGGACTGGGAGCGAGCTACCGGTTCCACCTTTCTTCCGGGGCGCGGGTCACACTCGGTCTGGCGACGTTCCAGTTGGTCCTCCTGCTGGTGTTTGTGGCGCTACAGCCACCCGCGGCCCGCGAGCTTCTGCTCAAGGGTCTGGCCGCCGGCATCGCGACGCCCGAGGCGTTCTCCGCGGCCAGGCTTGGATTCGCGGTCTGGGCAATCGTTGCCAGCGCCGCGGCGGCACGGCGTCTGGCGCCGGCCCACCGCGGTTGGCAGCTTCATCTACCCGTCGGGCTGCGGACCCGCTGGGCGGCCGGTGTTCTGGGCGTGGCCTCGACTCTCGCCCATCTTGCCGGTTTGTGGATCGTTCTCTGGATCGGAGGCAGAGTGCTCGGTGAGCCGGCCTCGCCCCGGGCCCTGGTTGCTCTGCCACTCGTGGCCCTGGCGGCCGCAGGCGCCTGGACGCCGGCGCCGGGGCGGTTTCGCGTCTGTGCCGCCGTGGCCGCACCGCTGGCGGCGAGCGCCTCGCTTCCAGGTCTGGCGGCCGCCGTGGCCCTTCTCGCCCTCGCCTGCTTCCAGGCTGGGCGCTGGTCACCCCGCTCCGCGCGCGTCCCGTCCCTTCCGCCTTCCCTTCAGTCGTTCGGCCGGCGTCTGCCGACCGGTCAACTCGTCTTCTCCCTGCGAGCGCTCGGACTGTGGATCACGCTGGCGCACCTGCCCGCCGTCCTGTTCGCGGCGCCGACCGGCCTGGCCATCCACAACAACGAGTTCACAGCCGATCAGACCGACCTCGTCCTGCGCCTCGGCGCCTCGCTGGGCGTGACCGCGACGGTTCTCGCCGTGGCGACCGTGCTGAGCGCACGCCGGCCGCCCTGCGCCTGGTCCCGCTCGCTCCCCTGGTCAGCTAGACGGAGAGTCGCCGCGGACGCTGTCCTGCTGCTGCTGATTGCCAGCCCCTTGTTGATCCCGATTCTCTACCTGCGCGCTTCCAGCGGCCTGTCCGTCCTCGCGCTTCTCGTCTTTCTGGCGGTCCGGCTGCCGGGACGGATGCGGAACTCGCTCCGGGGACTCACGCGACTCGGAGCCTGGACCTGGATCGAGGCTCTCCTGGCCGCACTCCTCACGAGCCTGCAGCCTCTGACCCCGCTCGTCCTGGGACTCGCCTCGCCGCTCGTCCTGGAAGCGTCCGCCAGACGCGACCGGTCGCTCAAGGTGGGGCTCTTCCTGGAACGTCGATTCAATGCTGCCCGCGAGGCGGAGTCGTAGTGCGAAGCCTCCGAATGGAAGCCGTCAGGTTCGCCTACGACGATCGAGCCCGCATCTTCAGCGACCTGAACCTGAAGGTCGCGAGCGGGGTGACTCTGCTCTCCGGTGAGAATGGCGCCGGCAAGACGACGTTGCTGAAACTCGCGGCCGGAGTCGAGAAACCGGACGCCGGGAGAGTCCTCCTCAACGGTTCCGATCTGTGGCGGCGAGAAGTCGCGGCCCGCTCCGACCTCGCGTTCGTTCCCCAGGAGCCCGACGTGACGCCGTTCGCAACGATCCGCGAGGTTCTGCTTCTCGTCTGCCGTCTGAGATCGCAGCCACCGGAGCAAGCCGACCAGGTCCTGGCCGAAACGGATCTCGAGGACTCCGCCGACCTCTCCGTTCGCGAGCTGTCCCGAGGCCAGCGCCGTCGCGTGCTCCTGGCCGCCGCCTGGATCGGAACGCCGCGAACGGTGATCCTGGACGAGCCGCTCGACGCGATGGACAAACACTGGAGAGGCCGCATCCACGGGTGGCTCACAGCACTCCGCGAGGCCGGCGGCCTGGCGCTCGTCGCAACCCACGAAGCCGGGTCGCTGGCGGAACTCGCCGACCGCTTTCTCGTTCTGCGCGACGGCAAGGTCCGGGAACTCGATTCTCTACCGCAAGACACAACCGGGAGATCCCATGAAGAAACCACCTGAAGGCTGGCCGAGAATCTCATCATCCGTCTTCTACGACGACGCGGCGGCCGCGATCGACTGGCTGGTCCGCGCCTTCGGCTTCGAGGTGCAGGAGAGGGTCGAGGACGACCAGGGGAGAGTCGTCCATTCGCAGCTCGTCCTGGACGGCGGTCTCATCATGGTCGGGCAGACCGGCCTGCAGCCGGACCGCGCGTACCAGAAGTCTCCGCGGACTGTCGGCGGCGCGAACACGCAGTCGCTGGTCATCTACGTGGACGACGCCGATGCTCACTGCGAGCGGGCACGGGCGGCCGGCGCCGAGATCACGATCGAGCCGGCGACTCAGGACTACGGCGAGGGCTACTGGGTCGACCGGAGCTACGGCGCCCGGGATCCCGAAGGCCACCACTGGTGGTTCCTCCAGCGGCTGCGCTGACGCGCCTGTGCAGGAACTTTGAATAAGGGTTCTCCCTATTCAAGGTTCGCCCTGAAGTCTTGGCAAGGGGCGTCGAGCGACCGTCCTGGCTCGCTACCTGCGGCCGCGACGCCACAACAGGTGGATTCCCATTTACGCCTTAGTTGCGCTATGATGGTCTCTTCCCACTTTCGCATTTCCCGTTTCGCTCCACGGCGCCGTGACCTCCCTGCCCGCAGCTCTCACCGACTCGCAGTGGCCGCGGTCTCTGGTGCGACAGATCCGGCGCGGGCGGGATCTGGTGAGCGGCGACGACCCGGCCGGAATCCAGGAAGTAGAAGCCGATGTCTTCGCCACGCGGCTGGCCGGCGTCGACCGGCTACTCGGCGGCGGCATCTGTCGTGGACAGACGATCGAGCTGGTCGGCCCCCGAAGCAGCGGCCGCTTTTCCCTGGTGCTGGAACTGTTGGCCGGCGCCACCGAGAGCGGTGAATCGGCGGCGCTGGTCGATCTGGGGGATCACTTCGATCCGCAGGCGGCGACGCGCGCCGGGGTCGCCCTCGAACGGCTGCTCTGGGCGCGGCCTGAACGACTCAAGCAGGCGCTGGGCAGCGCCGAGGTGCTGATCGGGGGCGGCTTCCCCCTGGTCGTGCTCGACCTCGGGCTGCCGCCGATCCCCGGCGGTCGCGGCAAGGAGTCGGCGTGGCTGCGGTTGCGGCGGGCAGCGGAGGACCACCAGGCGGCGCTGCTGATCGCGGCCCCGTACCGCGCCGGCGGCACGGCGCCGCAGAAGGTTCTCGATCTCGGGTCGCGAACATCGCCGGTCCGTGCCCTCTGGGCGCGGGCCGCACCGAGGAGCCCGCGCCTGCTCGACGGGCTCAGAATCCGGCTCGAACTCGCCAAGTCGCGCGGCGAACGGCCGGGCGCCGCGGCCGAAGTCGAGCTGCGCGTTCTCGCGAGCAGCCTGCGGCGCCCCCTGCCCGGCGCGCCGCCCCGTCGGGCGGAGAACCGCCACGCCGCCGGTACGCCCCTCGAGGTCCTGCGCCGTGCCGGGTAAGCGGAAGACCCGCATCGCCTGCATGAGGGCCGCTTCTGAAGGTCACAGCCCACTCGCCGCCTGCGGCCGCGGATCGCATCATGCCGGCTAGTCGAAAGAACCGCATCGCCTGCATGAGGGCCGCTTCTGAAGGTCACAGCCCACTCGCCGCCTGCGGCCGCGGATCGCATCATGCCGGCTAGTCGAAAGAACCGCATCGCCTGCATGAGGGCCGCTTCTGAAGGTCACAGCCCACTCGCCGCCTGCGGCCGCGGATCGCATCATGCCGGCTAGTCGAAAGAACCGCATCGCCTGCATGAGGGCCGCGTTGTTCCCACTCGCCGCCTACCTGCGGGGAGCGCCGGAACTTGCCCGCGAGGCGGTCGTGGTCCACGAAGGGCCTTCGGCACGGATCGTCGCCACTTCCCGGCTGGCGCGGCGAGCCGGGGTGCGGCCGGGGCTGACCGTGGCCCAGGCCCGCAACATCGAGTCCGGTCTGGTCGACCGCGTCCGCGACCCCGAGCGCGAGCACACCGCGCAGGAGGTGCTGCTCGAGATCGCCGACGCCTTCTCGCCCCGGATCGAGGACGGCGGCGAAGGCATGGTCTACCTGGACCTGGCCGGCATCAGTCCGGCATCCGCCGGGAACGGGGCCAGGGAACGGAACAAGACCGCCGCCGACACGTTGCTGCCACCAAGCGCCGACAACGATGAACACAGCCTCGGCCAGTCGATCATGCGGGACATGGACGCCGCCGGCCTCCCCGGCCGGGTCGGCATCGCCGGCAGCAAGCTCGCGGCGCGGGCCGCGGCCGCCCTGCCGCGGTCGCCGAACGTCGTGGCGCCCCACGGCGAGGCACGGTTCCTGGCGCCGTTGCCACTCAAGTCCCTGTTCGAGGGCAACGACCGCGGCCCCGCCTCGGCGGAGGACGGCGACGACGAGGAGATCCTCCACACGCTGAAGCTCTGGGGCCTGCGCACGGTCGGCGACCTGGCCGGCCTGCCGGCAGCCGAGGTCCACAGCCGTCTCGGCGAGCGCGGGGCGGCGCTTCATGCCGCCGCCCAGGGCTTCGACCCGAAGCCGCTCACTCCCCTTCCGCCGGCGCCTACCTTCCGCGAGGCGCAGACCCTGGAGTGGCCGATCGACAATCTGGAGCCGTTCCTGTTCGTCACCCGGGGCGCGGTGGAACGGGTCGCCTCCCGGCTCGACGCCCGGGGCATGGGCTGCAAGCGGCTCGAGCTGTCGCTCAAGCTCGAACCCGAGGGCCTCCACGAACTGGCCATCGAGCTGCCGGCGCCCACGCGCGAGGCGCGGACATTGCTGTCGCTGATCCGTCTCCACCTGGAAGCCGAGCCGCCGCGAGCACCGATCACGTCGATGCAACTGCTCGCCCATCCCGACGTTCCGCGCCAGGCGCAGC
>JAPOXA010000031.1 GCA_026707325.1 Acidobacteriota bacterium
TGGTTGATCGCGTCGGTGTGCATCGAGCGGATGATCGCGATGTCGTCCGCCATGCTCGCGGTATGGGGCAGCAGCTCGGAGAACCAGGCGCCGTTCCCGCCGTGCTGGGAGAACTCGAAGACGGACGGCGCGATCGGGAAGCGCGACTGGCCGGAGGTCATCGTCGTCAGCCGTTGCCCCTGGCGGATCGACTCGGGAAGGTCCTGGTCGAAGTACTCCTTCATCTTCGGCTTGTAGTCGAGCAGGTCCATCTGCGGCGGCGCGCCCATCATGTGGAGGTAGATGCACTGCTTCGCCTTCGGCGCGAAGTGCGGCAGATCGGGCAGGCCGCCGAAGCGGTCCCGGGCGACGGGAAGGGCGAAGGCGTCGTCCGCCATCAGGCTGGCCAGCGCCAGGCCGCCGATGCCCCGGGCGGCGGTGCCGAAGAACTGGCGTCTCGTCTCGGCTCGAACGGTTTCCTTGAACGGGTCCATCTCGGGCGCCTCCGGCTTACTTGTTCAGTGTTTCGTCCAGGTTCATCAACTGACTTGCCAGCATGGTCCAGGCCGCCGACTCGTCGGCCGGCAGGGCGGCGTCGTGCTGCGATTCGCCGACGTCGACGAGCTTCTTCGCTTCCGCCTGATCGGCGCTGTAGACGTCGATCAGGCCGTCGTACGTCCGCTTGGCGACCGCCCGCTCGACGTCGTCGAAGGGCCGGGCCAGGAGCCGCGTCGTGAGGTAGTCGAGCCGGCGGTCGAAGTCGTCGCCCGCCTCCCGCATCGCGCGCTGGGCGAGGTGGCGCGACGCCTCGACGAACTGGGTGTCGTTCATCGTCACCAACGCCTGGAGCGGCGTGTTCGTGCGCTCGCGGCGCACCACCGAGTGCTCGCGGTTGCCGGCGTCGAAGATCGTCATCGACGGCGGAGGCGCGGCGCGCTTCCAGAAGGTGTAGAGGCTGCGCCGGTAGAGCTTGTCCCCGCTGTCCCGCTGGTAGCGGTAGGTGTTGCTCGAGTTCATCGCCACCCGCTGCCAGTGCCCCTCCGGCTGGTACGGCTTGACGCTCGGGCCGCCGATCTTGCGCACGAGGAGACCGCTGGCGGCGAGCGCCGTGTCGCGGACCATCTCCGCGTCCATCCGGAACCGGGGGCCGCGCGAAAGCAGCCGGTTGTCGGGATCGTGCTCCAGCTTGGCCGGGGTGAGCGTGACTGCCTGCCGGTAGGTCGAGGACAGGACGAGGCGCCGGAAGAAACCCTTGACGTCCCAGTCCGACTCCCGGAACTCCGTCGCCAGGTAGTCGAGCAGTTCGGGGTGCGTCGGCACGTCGCCCTGGGCGCCGAAGTCCTCGCTCGTGGTGACGAGGCCGGTGCCGAAGACCTGCTGCCAGTAGCGGTTCACGGTGACCCGCGCCGTCAGCGGGTTCGTCTCGTCCACCAGCCACTGGGCGAGGCCCAGCCGGTTGCGGGGCAGGTCCTCCGGCATCGGGGGCAGCGCGGCCGGCGTTCTCGCAGTCACCCGCTCGCGCGGCTGGTCGTAGTTGCCGCGGTAGAGGACGTGGGCCGCCGGCTCGCTGTCCGGGAGTTCCTGCATGACGTGAGTGATCGTGCCGCGGCGGCGGAGTTCGCGCCACTCCGCTTCGATCTCGAGCCGGCGGGAGGCGAGCCGGCGCCACTCGTCGTCGTGTGTCTTGAGGTAGGAGCGTCGCAGCGCCTCGCGCTCGGGGGCGTCGAGTGCCGCCGGCGCCTTGGCGGCCGCCGTCCGGAGCGCGCTCCACTCCGAGACGACCTTCGCTTCCTCTACGGACAGCACGCGGTCGAAGACGCGCACGTCGGCGACGGCGCCGCCGGCCAGCGTCCGCGGCTTGCCGTCGTCCCTCACGTCGCCCCGCCCGAGGTAGAACGGCCGGTCGGTGCGGATGCGGCCCTCGACCTTCTTGAAGTACTCGCTGCCCTGCTCGGGAACGCGACCGCCGTCGCGGTAGATATGCATGCCGCCGCGTTCGCCGGAGCCGTCGTAGGTCGCGACGATGTGGGTCCACTCGCCGGGCGTGAGCCGCTGCGTGTTGTTCGGGTTGATCAGGATGCTGGTGACGCCCCGGCCGGGTCCCGCTCGATCGCCGTAGAGGCCGAAGTAAAGCTCCCGTGCAGCCAGGGTCATCGCCCAGCCGCGGTTGCCGTCGGTCGGGTCGTACTGGCTCGCGATCGTGTAGGTGCCCTCGGCTTCCGGCATGCGGACCCAGAGGGCCAGCGAGAACGGCGAGTCCGTGTCGAGTTCGAGGTTCGGCAGTTCGACCCAGGACTCTCCGTCGAAGAGCACCGCCGGCAGATCGTTCGGCCCGGGCTCGATGCGGATCCCCTGCGACGAGGGGAGCGGCTGCCGTTCGCCCTTCAGGATCGCGGCCGGTTCTTCGCCGTCGAGATCGAGCCGCAGCAGTTCGGGGCCCGTCCCCAGCGGCGCTTCGATGGACTCGTGGGCGCCGGTGCCGAGCCACTCCTCGAACGCCGCCTCCACCGCGTCCGGGCGTTCCGCCATCGCGTCCTCGATCTCGCCGACCTCCTCGCGCAACCGGTACCAGGTATCGCGGTCATCTTCGTGGGGCACCACCAGGGTCGGCGGCGGGTCGGAGATGTTGCCGTCCATCACGTACTGCGTCGTGTTCCGGAAGAACGCGGTCAGCGCGTAGAACTCGCGCTGGCTGATCGGGTCGAACTTGTGGTCATGGCAGGTCGCGCAGCCGACGGTCAGGCCCATGAACACGCTGCCGATCGTCTCGGCCCGGTCCTTGGCGTAGATCGCCTCGTACTCCTCGATCACGACCCCGCCCTCGTTCGTCGTGATGTTGTTGCGCTGAAGGCCGGTGGCGATCAACTGGTCGAGGGTCGGGTCCGGCAGCAGGTCGCCGGCGATCTGGTCGAGCGTGAACTCGTCGAACGGCTGGTTCCGGTTGAACGCCCTGATCACCCAGTCGCGGTAGGCGTACATCTCCCGGTAATTGTCGATGTGGATGCCGTGAGTGTCGCCGTAGCGCGCGGCATCCAGCCAGTAGCGGGCGCGGTGCTCGCCCCAGTGCGGCGAAGCGAGGAGACGGTCGACGAGCCGCTCGTAGGCGCCTTCTTCCGAGTCGTCGAGGAAGGTCGCGAGCGTTCCCGGGTCAGGCGGCAGGCCGGTCAGGTCGAGGGCGGCGCGCCGGGCAAGGGTGCGGCGGTCGGCTTCTTCGGCGGGTGTGAGCTCCTCCGCTTCCAAACGTGCAAGGACGAAGCGGTCGAGCGGATCGCGGGCCCAGGCATCGTCCTCGACTGCGGGCGGCGCTGGCCGTTCGATGGCGGCGAACGACCAGTGCTCGTCCCAGGCAGCGCCCTGCTCGATCCAGCGGGTAAGGGTCCCGATCTGCTCGTCGGAGAGTGACTTCTGCGATACCTCGGGCGGCATCCGCCGCAGTGGGTCCGCGTGGGTGATGCGCTCGACCAGCAGGCTGGCGTCGACATCGCCGGCAACGACCGCCGGACCGCGAGGCCGGTTGCTGCGGCCCGCCGGAGGCCGCGGACTGAAAGCGCCGTCCCGCGTATCGAGCCTCAGATCGGCCTCGCGAGTCGCCTCGTCGGGACCGTGGCAGGCGAAGCAGTTGTCGGAGAGGATCGGCCGGACATCGCGCTGGAAGTCGACAGCGGGCGACGGCTCGGCGGCTGTCGCTCCCTGCGACGTCGCCGGGCCGCAGACGGCAATGGCCGTCGCTACCAGGAACAGGCGGGACACTCTATGAAGCATGGAGGTAGTAGAGGATAGACCACATGAACATGATCGAAGAAGTCCTGTCGTTCTGGTTTGAAGAGAGCGGCCCCGAGCAGTGGTGGACCCGCGATCCGCGGTTCGACGCGGAGATCCGGTCACGGTTCGGAGCGCTTCACGACCGGGCGGTCCAGGGGGAGCTGCACGGCTGGCGGGATACGCCGGAAGGTCGTCTCGCCGAGATCGTCGTGCTCGACCAGTTCTCGCGCAACCTCTACCGCGAGGACCCGCGCGCCTTCGCGGCCGACGCGATGGCGTTGGCGCTGGCCCAGGAGGCGGTGCGGATTGGCGCCGATCAAGCTGTTCCGCCGGTCCGGCGTCAGTTCATGTACATGCCCTACCAGCACAGCGAATCGCCGCGAATCCACGAGGACGCGATGACGTTGTTCGAGAGCCTCGACGACCCCGAGAGTCTGGACTTCGAGCGGCGGCACAAGGTGATCATCGATCGCTTCGGTCGCTACCCGCATCGCAACCGCGTCCTCGGCCGCCCCTCCACGGAGGAGGAGATCGCGTTCCTGCGGGAGCCCGGGTCTTCGTTCTGAAGGGCCGCCTCATCCCCTAGCGGCCTGAAGGAGGAGTGCGGACTACTCGATGTTCACTTCTTCGTACTCGCCGGACTGCATTCTCGCCACGGCCGCAGCTACTTGCTCGACTCTCCGGCGGATTCTCGGCCACGAAGTGGTGAGCAGCACCAGCACGGCCAAGCGCCTGCCCGAGAGGTCTTGTTCGTATCGGAGTTGCTGATCCGTGGTGATCAACAGCTCGAAACCAGCCGCCTCCGCCCGATCGAGGAGATCACCGTTCCGGAGATCGGACCAGCCGCATTCGAAGGCCGTAGCCACGGAATGTCCCGGCAAGTGGCGTCGAAGAGGCGCGGGTGTTCCTTGATCGAAGAGTATCCTCACGCCTACGGGCTGGCCGCGGAACTCTCGGCTCGCGGCAGCGCGGTCGCCGACAGCGCCTGCGCCTCGAAGTCGAGTACGGCCTCGATGCTGGCGGGGTCGACTCCGGGGAACCACTCCAGGAATTCGTCGACCGAGGCTCCGTCTCGCAGGTTCGCGAACAGTGCGGCTACCGGTACACGACTGCCTCGGAACACCCAGGCACCGCTGACCTTCTCCGGGTGCTGCTCGACCGCCGTGCATCTTTGCCAGTGCACGATGAGTTCGCCTTCGGCCATGCGGAAACGATAACAGCCATCGTTGTGTGGACGGTCAAGTCGGTGGCGTAGTACGTTGGACGACATGGCGACCTTGACGGTCCGTATCGACGATCGACTCGACGCTCAGCTTCGCGATCTGGCGGCGCGAACCGGTGTTGGAAGAAGCGCGTTCGTGCGTGAGGCGATACGTCGGCGGTTGACGGCCGTGCGTCTCGAGGCACTGCGTCGCGACGTAGCGCCGTTCGCCGAAGCTCGTGCCTGGTCGACGGATGAGGACGTGTTCCGCGAGGTCTCGTGAAGGTTCTCCCGGCGGTGGTTGTGGCCGCGGTCTCCTCCCTAGTGTGCGCCTTGGCCTGCTCGACGGCAGTGGTGACGGCGCCCTCGGTTGCGCCCGCCCATGAGCTGCCCGTCGCAGCGCCGGAGCCCGTCCCGGTCGCTCCACCGGCCTCCGTTCTCGACGGCATCTTCACCGAAGCACAGGCGGAGCGAGGCCGGGCCGCCTACGGGCAGCACTGCGCCGAGTGCCACGGCGAAGAGCTGCTAGGCGGCGAAATGGCGCCGGGCCTGGCCGGCGTGGCGTTCCGGTTCCGCTGGCGCGGGCTCAACGTGGCCGACATCTTCGAGAGCATCGAGTCGACCATGCCGCCGGAAGAGCCCGAGACTCTCGGCGACCAGACCTACATCGATATCGTCGCGTTCCTGTTGAGCGCCAACGGGTACCCCGCGGGCGCTCGGGAGCTGACCGCGGACCCGGTGCTGCTTCAGGGAGTAGCGGTCGAGCGCATGCCGCCGTAGCGTCCGGGGATCTACGGTGCCGAGTACTCCAGCGCGAACACGAACAGGTTGTTCGCGAAGCCCGGCTTCAACTCGGGCGTCAGCCGCAGGAAGCTCGACGTGGTCGCGGAGATTCCCGTGCTGACCGCCACGTACTGCGTGCCGTCGACCGCATAGGTGATCGGGTAGCCGGTCACCGGCGCGCCCAGGTTCACCTCCCACAGCACCTCGCCGGTTTCCTGGCCGTACGCCTTGAACCGGCCGTTCGTGTCGCCACCGAACAGCAGCCCGCCGCCGGTGGCGACCAGGGAGGTCGTCGAGGCCCGCTGTTCGTGCAGCCACACCGTCTTGCCGGTCTCGGCGGAGATCGCGTAGACGGTGCCGAGGTTCTCGGTCCCCGGCGCCAGTTCGTGGCGGACGCTCAGGGCGTAGTACGGGTGGGATGCGCTCGGGTCGGTCGTCGTCAGCGTTGGCATGCACATGTTGCGCAGCGGGTAGTACAGCGTGTTCGTCTCCGGGCTGTAGGCGCCGGCCTCCCAGTCCTTGCCGCCGTGCATGTTCGGGCAGATCAGCCGCTCCTCCTCCAGCGCGTGGAAGATGACTTCCGGGTTCTCGGTCGCTTTGCCGGTCTCGCCATCGATGCTCTGGATCACGTTCTGGTAGACGGTCGGCCGCGCCCAGAGGAACTCGCCGGTCTCCCGGTCGATCGAGTAGACGAGCGCCGTCTTGCCGGGGATCCCGGTGATCACCTTGCGCACCTCGCCGGTCTCGATGTTCGGATTGATCCAGGCCACCTCGTCGGGATCCGGCGCCACCGCGGTGTCGACGATCAGGCGTTCGAACGGATGGTCGAGATCCCAGTGATCGTTCATGTGCTGGTAGTGCCAGACGATCTCGCCGGTATCGCCGTCGAGGGCGAGTGTGGAGTTGTGGTAGAGGTGCGTCTTGTCCGTTCCACCGAGCATGAACTTCGGCGCCGGCGCCGTGACCGAGGTGCCGGCGAAGACCAGGTTGAGCTCCGGGTCGTAGCTCGGCGGCATCCAGGAGCCGACGTGGACTCGCTTCTCGAACGGCACGTCGCCCCAGGTCTCGTTGCCCGGTTCGCCGGGGGCGGGAATCGTGAGGCGCCGCCACAGCTCCTCGCCGGTCAACGCGTCGTGGGCCGTGATCACGCAGGCCTCGGGCCCGGCGCGCGGCGAGCAGCTGCGGCCCGAGAACGCCTTGCCGTTGCCGATGATCGGGCCGGCTCCCTGGAGCGCGGGATGGACCTTGTAGTCGAGGACCATCGTCTCCCAGACCATCTTGCCGGTCTCGGCGTCGAGCGCAAACAGGTGGTCGTCGACGCTGGTGTCGATGATCAGGTTCGCGTAGATCGCGATGTTCCGGTTGTTCTGGGACAGGAAGCCGCCGACGTAGTCCTTCGCGTCCTCAGGGACCTTGCGCCGGTGCTCCCAGATCAGGTCGCC
>JAPOXA010000123.1 GCA_026707325.1 Acidobacteriota bacterium
CCGCAGCCTCGGCGGCTACGGCGGATCGGTACAAGACGGTGACCGGAATCAACCCCGGAAAGGTACAGGTGCGCCGGCCTTCTGGCCGGCATTCCGGGCCGCGCAGCGACGCTACGGGAACCCTCCTCTCCCGGCGACGTAGCCAGGGCCAAGGCTCACGGCACCCTCTATACTCCCGCCCGCCCCAGCACACGCCCGAATGGACTGGACCACCATCCGCCTGCTGTACCTGAGCGAACTCAGGTCGGCCCTGCGCGAACGGTCCGTCCTCATCAACGGGATCCTGATCCCGCTCCTGATGTACCCGCTGATGATGTGGGTGATGTTCTCGGCGATCCTGTTCGTGACCGCCCGCACCGAGAGCTTCGCTTCGCGGGTGGAGATCGCGGGTCTGCCCGTGGAGCATCGCGGCCTGCTCGAGCGGCTCGACGAGGAGGGGCGGGTCGAGGTCACCGAGGTCGACGCTCCACCGGCCACGACGGCGGCCGCCTACCGGGCCGGGATCGAGGAACGCCTTCGGGCCTCTGAACTCGACGCCGCCCTGATCTTCGAGGCGACAGAAGACGGTCCGCCGGGCAACGCCGCCGCCTCGCTTCTCAGCGACGGCTCGAGCGACCAGTCGCAGACCGCCCGCGGACGCCTGGAACGGGCGCTTTCCGCCGAGCGCTCGGACTGGCTCGATCGGATCGCGGAACAGCACGGTCTCGAAGGCGCCGAGTGGCAGGTGTTCGAGGTGGAATCCGGCAACCTCGCCACCGGCGTCGAGATGGGCCAGTTCCTGATGGGGATGATGATCCCCCTGTTCTTCGTCATCATGATCGCGAACGGCTGCCTCTACCCGGCGATCGACTCGACCGCCGGGGAGCGCGAGCGAAACACCTGGGAGACGACCAGCACCCTCGCCACGCGGCGCATCCACATCGTCGCCGCCAAGTACCTCTACGTCGCCACGATGGGCACCGTCGCCGGCACGCTGAACGCCGCTGCGATGGTCGTCTCCTTCCGTTCCTTCCTGGGACCGCTGCTCGCCCGGCTCGGCGACGGCGACGGCAGCGGCTTCGCCTTCGAGCTGCCGCTGCGGTCGTTGCCGGTCCTGCTTCTCACCGCCGTGCTGCTGGGCGCCCTGATCGGCGCCGCGATGATGATCCTCGCGGCCTTCGCCCGCACCTTCAAGGAAGGTCAGTCGATGATCACTCCCCTCTACCTGCTCGTCATCTTCCCGGTCGTCGTGCTGAACGACCCGAGCCTCGAGTTCACGCCGCCGCTGGCAGCGATTCCGGTCGTCAACATCGTCCTGCTGCTGCGCCAGGCGATCGCCGGCAACCTGCTCTGGCTGCAGCTCGGCCTCACGCTGCTCTCGAACGCCGCCGCGATCGTCGGCTGCCTGTGGCTCGCCTCGCGCGTGCTGCGGGTCGAGGAGGTCGCCACCGGCTCCTTCGAGGGCAACCTGTTCCAGTTCCTGCGCCGGCAGCTAAGGCCGGCGGGAGGTAAGGCGTGAGCGCAATCCAGGTCGAGGTCCAGGGTCTCTCGAAGAGCTTCTTCGACCAGGCCCGGGGCGAAATCAGCGCGGTCAGGGAGGTCGACTTCGAGTGCCGGAGCGGAGAGATCTTCGGACTGCTCGGCGCCAACGGCGCGGGCAAGACGACGACGCTGCGGATGATCTCCACCGTGCTTCAGCCCTCGAACGGCACGGCCCGGGTGCTCGGCCACGACGTCGTCCGCGAACCGGTCGAAGTGCGCCGCAACCTCGGCTTCTACTCGGCGAGCACGGCGCTCTATCCACGGCTCACCGCCCGCGAGACGCTGACCCTGTTCGCCCGCGTCAACAAGTACCCCGCGGAGCGCACCAGCAGCCGGGTAGAGGAGATGATCGAGCGCTTCGGCCTCGGCGACTACGCCGGGGCCCGCATCGAGAAGCTCTCGACCGGAATGAAGCAGAAGGTCTCGATCGCCCGCACCGTCGTCCACGACCCTCCGGTCCTGATCTTCGACGAGCCGACCGTCGGCCTCGACGTGCTGAACGCTCTCGATCTCCAGACGGGCATCCAGGAACTGCGCGACGAGGGCAAGACGATCCTTTTCTCGACCCACATCATGAGCGAGGCCGAGCGCCTCTGCGACCGGATCGCGATCATCGACAAGGGGCGGATCCGCGCCACGGGCGACCTCGAGGGGCTGCGAGCCGCGACCTCCCAGCACTACCTCGAGGACATCTTCGTCCACTACGTCACCAGCAACGACACGTCGGTCTAGGGCGGGCCGATGAACCGCCGCACCGTCACCGCGCTGGTCGTCAACGACCTGCGCCAGCTCGCCCGTAATCCGCGGGTGCTCGTGTTCGCTGTGGCCCTGCCGCTCGTCATGTGGCCGCTGATGTGGTTCCTGACCTCGCTGACCACCGAGCGGCGGCAGGAGAGGCTCGAGAGCCGCACCTACAACTACGCCGTCGCCGAAGATCCTGCCTCCGCCGACGCGCAGGCATGGCTCGAGCGAGCCCTGGCGATCGTCGGCGACGACAGAGCGTCAGGCGATCCGGACGCGGCGGACGGCCCCACGGTTCGCTTCGAACGCATCGAGACCCCGGCCGACGTTCCAGCCGCCCTCGACGCGCAGCAGCTCCACGTTCACGTCGCCTGGGAGAGCGGGACCGCGGAGAGCGGCGCTCCCCTTGCCGTCTTCACCTATCGAGCGGATCTCGATGCCTCCGGCGCAGCCGAGGGGTTCCTGAGGCGCGCCCTGCAGCGGACGCGCGTGGAGGTCCGCCAGCAGCGCCTTGAGGCAGCCGGCTTCCACACGAAGCCCGAGGATCTGCTGCCGGTCGAGCGGGTCGAGACGGCCAGCGAGGAGCAGACCTCCGGTCTCTTCCTCGGACGACTCCTGACCGCGATCATCGTGATGATGATGCTCACGGGCGGCTCGATCGTGGCCACGGATGCGCTCGCCGGCGAGAAGGAACGCGGCACGCTCGAAACCCTGCTGACGACGGCCGCCAGCCGGGTCGAGATCGTCACGGCGAAGAACCTGTCGATCCTGGCCGTCGCCTTCGCCACCAGTGTGCTCAACATCGCGAACATCGTGCTGTGGATGCAGCTCGACGTCATCCCGGCACCAGAGGGCCTGAAGCTGATCATTCCGGTCGGGACGGGCCTGCTGCTGGTCCTGCTCTATGCCCCGGCAGCGGTGCTCCTCTCCAGCAGCCTGCTGCTGGTCTCGGGCCGGTCGAAGACGTACAAGGAAGCGCAGTTGCTGTTCGCGCCCGTGATGCTGATTGCCATGGCCGTGGCGGCGATTCCCGTCCTGCCGGGCGTCGAGCTGCGCAGCGCGATCGTCCTGCTGCCGATCGCCAACCTCGGCGTGGCTGCCAGGGAGATCCTGACCGGCCACTACGACTGGCCGCTGCTTGCGGCGGCCTGGACGGTCACCGGCGGCGCCGCCGCCCTGCTCGCCCGCGCCTCGCTGCGCACGCTCTCAGCAGAGAAGCTGATCACCGCCAGCGAACTCGACGCCGCCGACCTCGCCGGCGGGCCAGCGCTCTTCCCGCGCCGCGTTGCGCGCTGGTTCGCCGCTCTCTGGGCCCTGCTCCTCGTCTGGCAACTCAACATCGGCGGCAACATCGACAGCCGCCTGCTGATCTCGATCAACATGGCCATCTTCGGTGCCGCGGCCTGGCTGATGATCGCCCGCTACCGGCTACCCGCGCGGGAGGCGTTGTCACTGCGGGCGCCGCCGACCGGAGCGTGGCTCGGCGTCCTGATCGGCGCTCCCGCCGGTCTGTTGCTGGCCGACGGCGTCGTCCGGCTCGCCAGTCTGGCGATGCCCATCCCGGAGGCCTGGATCGAGGCGATGGCCGAGAACATGGGAGCCGGCCTGCCGCTATGGCAAATGCTCATCTTCTTCTCCCTGATGCCCGCGCTCTTCGAGGAGGTCGCCTTCCGCGGCGTCCTGCTCTACGGCCTGAAGCACCGCCTGACCACCCTCCAGCTCGTCCTGGTCGCCGGCATCGCCTTCGGCTTCTTTCACGTCGACCTGTTCCGCATCCCGCCCACTTCCCTGCTGGGGATCTTCCTGGTCGTCACCGTCATCCGGTCCGGCTCCATCTACCCCGCCATGGCCTGGCACGCCCTGCACAACGCTCTCGCCCTCGGCAGCGCGAGGCTCGAACAGATCCGGCTCCCCGAACAACCGGCCTGGTGGCACTACGTCCTCGCGCTGGCAGCCATCCTCCTCGCCTTCCGACTGATGCACCAGAACCACCAACGGGCAAGTCGTCCAGCCGCGAGCGGGCCGGAGGGAAGTGTCCCAGGGGGCTAAAGGCCAGCGACTGCCCGTGCCCTTACAGCAAGCACCGCGTAGCGGAGCGCAGCCGACCGCAGCGAACCCCCAGATTCTCATCCGCCAAGAGGGGGTGAGCGTCCCCTGGGACCCTTCCCTCCGGCCCGCTCGCGGCGGCCAACCGCTTCAGTTGACCCAGGGGCCGCGGTGGACGCGGTCGTCGTCCTTTGGCTTCTTGCCGCCCGGGACGACGCGGAAACGGCGGCGGCCGCGGTTCAGCTTCTGGCGGATGTACCAGCGTTCGAGCCGCAGCCGCGACTCGCGCATCAGGCCGCGCGTGCGCCCGGGCCGGAGCAGCGCGAAGACCGTGCCGACCGCCGTGCAGATACCGATGAAACCGGCGAGATCTCCGTAGCGCAGGAAGCCGACCCAGGCGAAAGCGATCTCGATCCAGATGAACCACCGCGCCTTGATCGGCAGCACGAAGAACAGCATGATGGTGGCATCACGCCGGATCACCGCAAAGCCGGTGATCGCGATCGCCAGCAGCATCTGCTGGCCCTGCATGATGAGGAAGGCGTTCGGACCGGCACCGCCCGCCAGCATCTGCACCAGACAGGCCGCGACCGCAGCCACGCCTGCCGACATCCAGAGCAGGTTCCAGAACCGTTGCCTGCCTAGAGCCCAGCGCACATCGTTCGCGAACATGTAGAAGATCAGGAGGCCCACCAGGAACCAGATCGAGGGCCCGCCCCAACCCGCCGCCGGGTAGGTCAGGAGCTGCCAGACCATCCCTTGCTGCCACACCGAACTCGACAGCCGCATCATCTCCGGCACGAAGGCCAGCGTCGGGAAGAACTGCAGCGAGAAGGTGGCGAACAGCACCCCCACGAGCAGCAGCAGGTCGCGCGCATGCGGGCCCGAGAGCCCGCCGAAGCTCATCCTGCGCGCGTACGGTCCTCCACCCATCGTCATGACGGAGGGATTGTAGCTACGGCAAGCGCGTACAATCGCCGGCCACCTGAGACGAAAGGGCGACGGCGATGGACCGAGAAGCAGCCTGGCAGACGGTGCAGGAGTTCGTGAAGGCTCCGGGCCTGAGGAAGCACATGCTGGCGGTCGAAGCGGCCATGCGCTGGTACGCCGAACAGCTTGGCGGCAGCGCGGAGTCCTGGGGCCTCGCCGGACTCCTCCACGACTTCGACTGGGAGATCCACCCCACCCTCAAGCAGCACCCGGCCGACGGTGCGGCGATCCTTCGCGAGCGCGGTCTCGACGAGGACATCATCCGCACGATCCTCTCCCACAATACGGAGGGCACCGGCGTCGAGCGGGAGACCTCGCGCGATTTCGCGCTGCTGGCCTGCGACGAGATCACGGGCCTCATCAGCGCCGCCGCGCTCATCCGACCGAGCAGGGACGTGCGCGACGTGCCGCTCAAGTCCGTCCGCAAGCGCTGGAAGCAGCGGGCTTTCGCGGCCGGCGTCGACCGCGAGCACGTCGAGGAAGTCACCGCCGACTTCAGCCGCGAGTGCTTCAACGGCGAGCTCGAACTCTGGCAGCACGCAGGCAACGTGCTGGCGGCGATGCAGGGCGTCGCCGCGGACCTCGAGCTCGACGGCCGCATGGCGAAGTGATCTTCCTGGCCCTGGGTGCGCTACTCGCGGGGGCCGCGGCGGCGCAACAGCCCACCGACCGTCCCAACGTCCTCTGGATCGACATCGACGACCAGTCGCCCTGGTACTCAAGCTACGGCCACAACCTCGTCGAAACGCCCAACATCGACGCGCTGGCGCGACAGGGCGTGCTGTTCGAACGGGCATACGCGCCGACGCCGGTGTGCAGCCCGACCCGTTCCTCGCTGGTCACGGGCAGCTACGCCATTCGGATCGGGGCGCACGACCATCGTTCGGGGCGGGTTCCCGGCTACCGGATCCATCTGCCGGAAGGAGTCGTGACCGTTCCCGAACTGTTCCGGGCCGCGGGCTACGAGACCTACAACGCCAGCAAGGACGACTTCAACTTCACCTACGACCGCACGGAGCTCTACACGATCGGCCCCGAGCCGTCGGAGATCCCGTCCTGGAAGGGGCCGCAGGGAGGTGGAAACTGGCGCGACGTGTCCGAGGGCAGGCCGTTCTTCGGGCAGATGAAGGTGGCCGGCGGCAAGGCCGTCGCGAACGTCGCGACGGAAGTGAAGGCGCTTGGCCTTCGGCCCGTGGATCCGGCGGAGGTCCCGGTGCCGGCGCAGTATCCCGACATTCCCCAGGTGCGCCGGCACATCGCCAACCACTACAACTCGATCCTGCGCACCGACCACCAGGTCGGCGAGCTGGTGGCGCAGCTCAGGGCCGACGGACTCTGGGAAAGCACCATCGTTGTGCTCTTCTCCGACCACGGTTCGGATCTGCCCCGAAGCAAGGAGTTCTCCTACGACGAAGGCTTGAGGATTCCGCTGATCGTCGTCGCGCCGGGACTTCCGGAGGTCGTGAAGGCCGGCACGCGACGGACCGATCTCGTCAACCTGATGGACATCGCCGCCACCTCGCTGGCGCTCGCCGGCCTCGACGCGCCAAGGTTCATGGACGCGAAGGACATCTTCGCTCCGAACTACCGCCGCGACTACGTGTTCACGTCGGCCGACCGCATGTCGAACGTCATCGACCGGGTCCGATCGGTGGTGGGACCGCGTTTCCACTACGTCAGGAACTTCATGCTGGACCGACCGCTCATCAACTGGGGCCATCGGGAGATGATCGACCTCGCGGGCGATCCGGATGACAGCAGTTTCCTGACGATCCGGCGACTGGCCGAGGAAGGCAGGCTGACGCCCGCCCAGGCCGCGCCCTACGGACAACGCGTCGCCGAAGAACTCTACGACCTCGAGAACGATCCGGACGAAGTGGTCAACCTGGCCGAAGATCCCGCCCATGCCGGCGTGCTGAACGAGATGCGCGAAGCGCTGGCGGGCTGGATCGAAGACACCGGCGACAAGGGCCGGTACCCCAGGTCCCAAGCGGCGATGGACGAGATCACGGAGCGCTTCGCCCGCGACTGGCTTCGAAGCCCCGAGTTCCGCGATCTACCGTAGGGAAGAACCGCCTACGTCCTGGCCGGATAACGGCTCTCCACGTACTCTCCGACGATCCGGGTGAACTGCTCCGACAATTCGGCAGCGGTGCCCCGCAACGTCGTGAACTGCCGGCCGTCGACGTAGACCGGACAGGTCGGCGCTTCGCCCGTACCCGGCAGTGAGATGCCGATGTCGGCGGCCTTCGACTCGCCCGGACCGTTCACGACGCAGCCCATCACGGCGAGCTTCAGTTCCTCGACGCCGTCGTAGCGGCGGCGCCACTCCGGCATGTTCTGATCGATGAAGTCCTCGACCTGGAGCGCCAGTTCCTGGAACGTCGTGCTCGTCGTGCGACCGCAGCCGGGGCACGCCGTGACGCTGGGCGCGAAGGCGCGAAGCCCCAGGGCCTGCAGCAGTTCCCGGCAGGCGTGGACCTCCTCGCGGCGGTCGCCGCCGGGTCGCGGGGTCAGGGACGTGCGGATCGTGTCGCCGATGCCTTCGGCGAGCAGGACGGACATCGCCGACGACGACCACACCAGGCCCTTGAGCCCCATACCGGCCTCGGTCAGGCCGAGGTGGAGCGGCTGCCGGGTGCGACCCGCGAGGCTCCGGTAGACGTCGATCAGTTCGCGCGGCGAGGACGTCTTGCAGGAGATGACGATCTGCTCCTCCGTCAGGCCGCAATCGAGGGCCAGCTCGGTCGAGCGGAGCGCCGACAGCACCATGCACTCGCCCACGATCTCCTCGGAGGTCTTGCCGAGGTCGAGCTCCGTGTTCTCCTCCATCTTCGACACCAGCAGGTCCTGGTCGAGCGACCCGCCGTTGACGCCGATCCGCACCGGCTTGCCGAGCTTCCGGGCCACCTCGCAGATCGCCGCGAACTGGGGATCGCGCCGGCCGCCGCGGCCGACGTTGCCCGGGTTGATCCGCAGCTTCGCCAGCGCCAGCGCGCAGGCCGGGTGGCGCTCGAGCAGCACGTGGCCGTTGTAGTGAAAGTCGCCTACCAGCGGCACGTCGCAGCCCTCGGCATCCAGCCTGGCCCGAATCTCCGGCACGACGACCGCCGCCGCGTCGACGTTCACGGTGATCCGCACGACTTCCGAACCGGCCTCCGCCAGCGCCAGCGCCTGGGCAGTCGTCGCCTCGACGTCGGCGGTGTCGGTGCTCGTCATCGACTGCACGACCACCGGCGCGCCTCCACCGACGACCACGCCGCCGATGTCAACCGGGTGGGTCGTGCTCCGATGCGCTTCCGGCGCGGCAACCGCCATGACAGCGGCAGGCTACAGCACCCGGTTAGCATGCCTGCTCATGTCCGAGCGGCAGCGGCCAGATCGGGGCGACCCGCGGCGGCCCCTTGCAACAGGTCTTGCCACGATCGCGGGGCTTTCGAGTCTCGCCTTCGCTCAACCGCTCTACGACCTGCTCCGTCGCGCGCCCGAGTTCTTCGCCATCCGCGATCTGTCCTTGGGCGATGTCATGGTCCTGGCCATCCTGCTGGCCGTCGTACCGGCTCTGGCGCTCTGGTTGCCGGCAGCAACCGTTCGAATCTTCCGTCCCGTCTGGACACCTACGGCACTCGCCGCGGCTGCCGGTCTGCTGATCGGCGTCATTGCGCTACAGGCGCTTCGAGGTCTACCGGTGGTGCCTGCCATTGCCCTGGCCGTGGCCGCAGGCGTAGCCGCCGGCTGGGCCTACGTGAGCTTTCGCGGCGCGCGCGCCTTCGCCCTGTTCCTGTCCATCGCGACCGTCCTCGTCCCGGCACTTCTGCTTCTGGACGGCGACGTCCGCCGCGGCGCGGCGCGCCCCGTGCGCTCGGTCGACGTCGACCAGGCGGACACCGGCGCGCGGGCGCCGATCGTGCTCGTGGTCCTCGACGAGTGGTCGCTGACCTCCATCCTGGACGCGACGGGCAACATCGACGGCGAGCGCCTCCCCAACCTGGCCCGGCTAGCCCACACGGCGACGTGGTACGCGAACGCAACGGCGGTCTCCGACGTCTCCGAACTCGCGGTGCCCGCGATGCTCTCCGGGCTGCAGGCCGAACAGGGGCGGTTGCCGACCGCCTCCGAGTACCCGGTCAACCTCTTCACGCTGCTGGCCCCCAGCCATGAGCTGTACGCCCTGGAGCCGATCAGCTCGCTCTGCCCCGACGACGTCAACCGTCTGGCGGTGCCGCGCCCGGAGTTTCGCGAGCGCTTCGGCCTGCTCGTCTCCGACCTCACCGTCGTCTGGCTCAACCTGACCCTACCGGCAGCATGGACGAGCGGATTGCCGTCCGTGACCCAGACCTGGAGCGGCTTCGCCCAGGACCGTCCCCGGGCGGCAGCGCCGCCGCCAACTGACGAACCGGTGCCGCGGGCGCTGTTCCATCTGCGGACCACCGACCGGGCAGCCGAGTTCCGGCGTTTCATCGACGCCATCGGTCCGCCGCGCGATCGTCCCGGCTTCTACTTCCTGCACTCCATGCTGCCTCACGTGCCCTGGGAGTACCTGCCCTCAGGCCGCCGCTACAACGCGCCCCGAGGAAGCATGCACGGCCTGGAACGCGAACTCTGGACGACCGACACCTGGCCGGTTCGGCACCATCAAAAACGCTATCTGTTGCAGGTCGAGTTCGTCGACCGCCTGATCGGCGAGTTGATCGACCGGCTCGAGTCCGTCGGCCTCTTCGACGACAGCCTGGTCGTCCTCACCGCGGACCACGGCCTCGCGTTCCGCCCGGGTCTGTCCCGTCGCCTGCTGGAGCTCGATGATCCGTCCGGCGAGCAACCGCTCGATCTGGCGGCGGTGCCACTCCTGGTCAAGGCGCCGTTCCAGCAGGAGGCGGCTATCGACCACCGGCTTCTGTCGCTCGCCGACCTCACGCCGTTGATCCTCGAACTGGCGGGCGCGGACGCCCGTAGCGGCACGCCGGACGAGCGCGGCCGGGGCGGCCCGCTGGTGGTCGGCAAGTACACCGGCGCGATCGGCGTTCCGCCTGACCGTGAATCGTGGCGCCGCCGTCAGGTCGCCCTGCAGGCCCAACTGCTCGGCGACTCGAACGACCCGGCGGCCATCGGGACAAGACCAGAACTCCACGGCCGCCGGGTTGCGAATCTGCCTCACCGCTCCAGCGAGACCAGCATTCAACTCGTCGCGGCCTTCGTCTGGGACCACGTCGCGCCCGATCAGGATGTCCTGCCGGCCCTGGTGGAAGGAGTCTTCGAGAGTCGCCCGCCGGTGTCCGGTCGCACCGTAGCCGTGGCGCTCAACGGTACCGTGGCGGCGACCATCAGGCCCCATCAGAGCGCTGACGGCAGGCACCGGATCGCCGCGGCGCTACCCGAGAGCCTGTTCCGTCCCGGACTGAATCAGGTCGACGTGTTCCTCGTCTCGGAGCCCGGACAGCCGCTGGAACTCGAGCATGTCGGTCGGCCGCCGCTATCCGTTTACGACCTTTCGTTCAGCGACAGCGGCCGGATCGATGGCATCATGCAACGATCCCGAAGCGCCTTGGATGTCGACTCCGAGCGAATCCCCCTCGAACCGCAGCAACCGGATGGCCTGATCGGCTTTCTGGACGGCGGGTACGAGATGAGCGACGGCATCCAGGGGTGGGCAATCGACACCGAAGAGCCCGGCAGCATTGGCGAGATCGTCGCCTTCCTGGGCGGCCGCCAGTTCGGTGTCGCCGCCGCCAGTCTCGAGAGACCGGACGTGGTCGAACGCTTCGGCACGGAACACCTTCACAGCGGCTTCCTCCTGTCCGAGATGGGCGAGGCCGTGCCTGACCGGCGCGCTCGCTCGCGTGACGAGATACGCGACACCGTCCGCCGCGAGGGCCTGGTCGCCTACGCCCTTTCACACCGGGGTGTCGCAACGCGCCTCCGGTTCTCCTACCGGCCGCTGGAGCAGGAACGAGGCGCAGCGGAAATCCTGCCCATCACCGATGGTCGCCAACTTCCCGTTCAGTCGACCGGGAACGGCTTCGAGGGCGCCATCGACGTCGTGGCGAAGGAAGGCCAGCGTACCGTGATTGAGGGCTGGGCCGCCGACCTGGAGCGTCGCGAACGCCCGCGCCAGATCGTCATCTACCGCGACGGCGAGTTTCTCGCCAACCTGGGCATCAACAGAGACCGGCCAGACGTCGTGGACCGCCACGACGACCCCCGCCTGCTCCGAGCCGGTTTTCGCGGCACAGTCGCCGGCGTACCCGACGCCGAGACCTTCGGCGAGCGGCACCGCGTGTTCGCCATCATGCTCCGCGGCGCCGCGGTGGAACTGCCGCTCGCGACCTCCCCCTGACGCCTCAGTCGCCCAGCGCCACGGCCATGACGACGCTCGATATCGGAAGCTTGCTGGTCATCCGCGCTAATCTACGTGCAATCCCCATCAAAGGAGATCGTCATGCGTCAGATTCGCCCGATCCTCGCGGCCATCGCGATCCTCTCGCTCGCCCTGCTCGCCTGCTCCAGCGGGGGCGGCGGCGACGACGCCGGCGGCGACGGCACGGCAGCCGGCACGGCCCACGCGCCGAACCCGCTCCGGGACGCCTACTTCGGCGACCTGCACGTCCACACGCGGTTCTCGTTCGACGCCTACCTGTTCCAGACCCGGACGGGTCCGGACGACGCCTATCGCTTCGCCAAGGGCGAGGCGATCAAGCACCCGAGCGGCCACCAGCTTCAGCTCCAGAGCGGCGCGTTCGACTTCCAGGCCGTGACCGACCACGGCATGTATCTGGGCGTCATGCCGGACATGGACAACGCCGGGAGCGTCCTCTACGACACGACCCTCGGAGCCGATCTCCGGGGCGGCGGCGGCTTCGCCCGTGCCATCCAGGGGCTGCGCAGCGGCGAGTTCGCCGAGCTGCCCGCGGACGCGGTGGACAACGCCGCTCGCACTTCGTGGCAGGCGATCATCGATGCCGCGGAGGCTCACAACGATCCGGGCAACTTCACGACCTTCATCGCCTACGAGTACACGACCTCGTCGGAGGACCGCGGCAACCTGCACCGCAACGTCATCTTCAGGGGCAGCAACGTGCCGCCCAAGCCGTTCGCCTCGACCGATTCGCGGAATCCCGAGGACCTCTGGCGCTGGCTCGACGGTCTGCGCGACGCGGGCATCGAGGGCCTCGCCATTCCGCACAACTCGAACGGCAGCAACGGCAACATGTTCAAGCTGGAGACAGTGGGCGGCGAACCGCTCGACGCAGCCTACGCCGACCTGCGCATGCGCAACGAACCCCTGGTCGAGGTGACGCAGGTCAAGGGCACTTCGGAGACCCACCCGCTGCTCTCGCCCAACGACGAATGGGCCGGGTTCGAGATCTTCCCCTACCGGATCGCCACCACGCTCTACAGCGAACCGAAGGGCAGCTACGCCCGTGAGGCCTACGTGAACGGTCTCGTGATGCAGGAGACCGAGGGCTTCAACCCGTTCCGTTTCGGCCTGGTCGGCGCGACCGACACGCACAACTCGGGCGGTACGCCGGAGGAGGACAACTTCCACGGCAAGGTCGGCGTCGGCGACGGCACCGGCCAGAATCGCGGCGCGGTACCGCTCGACGAGTCGACGGAGGACGGTGAGAAGTACATTCAGAACAGCTTCAAGTTCTGGGGCGGCTCGGGACTCGCCGGTGTCTGGGCCGAGGAGAACACCCGCGAGGCGATCTACGACGCCTTCCGCCGCAAGGAGACCTTCGGGACCAGCGGTCCCAGGATGCGGGTTCGGTTCTTCGGCGGCTACGACTACCCGGACGACCTCACCTCCGATCCGGAGATGATCGCGGTCGCCTACGAGGGCGGCGTGCCGATGGGCGGCGATCTGGTGGCGAACGGGGGCAGCAGTCCGCGCTTCCTCGTCTGGGCCGCCCGCGACGCGAACAGCGCCCCGCTCCAGCGCCTGCAGATGGTCAAGGGCTGGGTCGAGGACGGCGAAGCGCGCGAATCGGTCGTCGACATCGCCTGTGCCGACGGCGGCATGCCCTCTGGGGACCCGCTCCGCTGCCCCGACAACGGCGCCAGCGTCGATCTCTCGGACTGCAGCCACTCCCAGGACCTCGGCGCCGCCGAACTCTCGGCGCTGTGGACCGACCCGGACTTCGATGCCGCGAAGCACGCCGTCTACTACGTCCGCGTGCTGGAGAACCCGACCTGCCGCTGGTCGACCTGGGACGCGCTCCGCGCCGGCGCGGAACCGAATCCCGACATGCCGTCGACGATCCAGGAACGCGCCTGGTCGTCGCCGATCTGGTACGTCCCAGGCGGCTAGCGGACCGTTCTACAATGGCCGGCACATCGAACGAAGTCGGCTGGAAGGGGGCTCGCATGAGCATCACGGGAAGAACTCGCATTGCCTTCATCCTCACTCTGGCCGTCGGTGCAGGCGGAGCCGCCGCCGCGGACGACATTCCCAGAACGCCGGGCGGGAAGCCGAACTTCTCCGGCAACTACGACATCTCCCACCTGACGCCGATTGAGCGCAATCCCGAACTCGGCGAACGCCTGACCCTGACCGAGGAAGAAGCAGACCAGATCCGGCGCCGGGAGGCCCGGAACATCGAAACGAGGTCGCGGGCGAGCGACCCGAACCGCGAAGCCCCGCCGGCCGGCGGCAACATAGGCGCCTACAACTACTTCTTCATGGACCGGGGGACGTCGGCGGTCAAGGTGGACGGCAAGTACCGCACGTCGGTGCTCACCGACCCGCCGAACGGCCGCTTCCCGCCGCTGACCGAGCGCGGCAAGGCGCGACGGGAAGGTCTCTACGGCTTCTCCAAGAGGAACACCGGCCCGGCCTGGTGGCGCGACCGCGAAGTCGGCCCCTACGACGATCCCGAGTCGCTCTCGATCGCCGATCGCTGCGTCTTTTCGCTCGAAGCGACGATCCCGATCTACTCGAAGAGCTACAACAACATCAAGACGATCGTGCAGACCGACACCCACCTTCTGATCCTGATCGAGTGGATGCACTACGCGCGGATCATCCCGATCAGCCCGTCCCGGGAGGCGGCGATGCACCTCCCGGAGACGATCCGCTCACGCGCCGGCGACTCGGTGGCCTGGTGGGAAGGCGACACGCTCGTCATCGACACGACGAACTTCCTGGAAGAGAAGTGGATCGCGACGACCCTGTTCCGGGAGCCGTCGCCGCCCGCCGACCAGCACGTGATCGAGCGCTTCTCGTTCCAGGACCCCGACACTCTGCTCTACCAGTTCACGCTCGAAAGCGGAGACTGGGAAACGCCCTACAGCGGCGAGTACACCTGGCCGGCCACGGACGACAAGCTGTACGAGTTCGCCTGCCACGAAGGCAACTACGCGACCGGCAACACCCTGCGGGGGGCGCGTTTCGAAGAAAGGCAGATGGCGGCGGAGGCGACCGGCGGACCGTGAGCTTCCAGGACAACGCAGGCCGCGCGCTGATCCTCGCGTCAGCGGTCGCGGTCGGCGTCGCCACGGCCGCATCGGCCGATGAGATCCCCCGGACGTCGAGCGGCAAGCCCGATTTCTCCGGCAACTACGACATCAGCACCCTGACGCCGATCGAACGGAGCCCCGAACTCGGTGAACGCCTCCACCTGACCGAGGAAGAGGCGGAACGGATCCGGTCACAGGAAGCGGCGAGGGTCGATCTCACCGCCCGGGCCAGCGACCCGGACCGCGACGCGCCCGCGGCGGGGGCCAGTGTCGGTGGCTACAACTACTTCTACATGGACCGCGGCACGTCGGCGGTCAAGGTCGGCGGCAGGTACCGCACGTCGCTGATCGTCGATCCGCCGAACGGCCGCTTCCCGCCGCTGACGGAACGCGGCAAGGCGCGCCGGGAAGGCGTCTACGGGTTCTTCCTGCAGAACCAGGGTAAGGCGTGGTGGCGCGACCGCGAGGCCGGCCCCTACGACGACCCCGAGTCGCTGTCGATCGCCGACCGCTGCATCTTCTCGCTCGAGGGAACGATCCCGATCTACCCGAAGTTCTACAACAACCTGAAGACGGTGGTGCAGACCGACACCCACCTGATGATCCTGATCGAGTGGATGCACTACGCGAGGATCATCCCGATCAGCCTGTCCAGGGAGTCGGCCCGCCACGCGCCGGCCGGGTACCGATCGCGCGCCGGCGATTCCGTGGCCTGGTGGGAGGGCGACACGCTCGTCATCGAGACCACGAACTTCCAGGAAGAGAACTGGGTGACCTTCGCCCTCTACGGCGATCCCTCGCCGCCAGCCGACCAGCGCGTGATCGAGCGGTTCTCGTTCCAGGACGCGGACACCCTCCTCTACCGGTTCACCGTCGAGAACGGCGACTGGGAAGCGCCCTACAGCGTCGAGTACACCTGGCCGGCGAGCGACGACAAGCTCTACGAGTATGCCTGTCACGAAGGGAACTACTCCCTCGGGAACACGCTGCGCGGCGCACGCCTTGAAGAGAGGGAAGTCGAAGCGCAGACCGGCGGCTAGGCCGAGCCCCACAACGCGGACGTTGCGAACTCCAGGCTGTTGCCGTCGGGGTCGCGGAAGTAGATGGAGCGGCCCCGGCTGCCGCCCCAGTCGATCTCCTGCTCGATCTCGACGCCGTGGCTCTCCAGATGCGCGCGCCAGACGTCGATTTCGTCCGCGGTCACACCGAACGCCAGGTGGCCCGGGCCGTGAGCGCCGTGAGAGCCGAGGCCCCGCGGCGTCAGTTCCGGGTCGGCCGTCGCCTCCGGGTTGAAGAGCAGGACCATCTGGTCTCCGCAGCGGAAGAACACATGCCTCCCTTCGAGCTTCGAGTGGAGGGTGAGTCCCAGGACCCCGGTGTAGAAGGTCTCGGCCGCGGCGAGGTCACTGACGTAGAGGCAGGCCTCGAGCACGTGGTTCAACCTTGGCTTCTCTCTGCCGTTCCCATCGTCTGCCCGGGCGCTTCCCATGGTCCGACCTAGCGTATCGACGGCTTGCATGGAATCGGCCGCTGCCGGCGGGCGCTGGCGCACCCCAGCGGGCGGCCGCCGTGCGGCGCCTAGCTCTTCTTGACACCCCGGCCCGTGGCGCCTTCTGGCGGCGTGTCCCGGAGAACTCCGGTGCCTTCCAACTCGTCCACTCGCGACGGAGTGAATCCCAGGACCTCGACAAGGACCTCGCGGTTGTGCTCACCGAGGCAGGGCGCTCCACGCCGGTAGGTCGCGGGCGTCGCACTCAGGTGGATCGGAAGGCCGGGGTAGCGGCGACGGCCGACCTCGCGGTGATCGACCTCGGTCCAGAAGCCGCGCGCTTCGAGAAACGGGTCTTCCGCCATGTCGCGGGCGTCGGCGACCGGCGCCGCGGTGACGCCGGCGCTTTGCAGCCCGGTGACCAACTCGGCTCGTTCGCGGCCGCGCGTCCAGGCCTCGATCAGACCGTCGATCCGGTCCTCGTCTGCCTGTCGTTGATCCAGCGACATCGCCGCGAGCGACTCGGGCAAGGCGGCCAGGCCGCACAGCGCCCGCCACTCGTCGTCGTCCTCGACGCTGATCGCGATCCACCGGTCCTCCCCCCGGCATGGGTAGCAGCCCTGAGGCGCCCGGCGCGGGTGGCGGTTGCCGCGCCTGGGTTCGACCGCTCCCCGAAGCTGCGCCGCCAGGATGTGGTCACCGAACATCGTCGCCATCGCCTCGACCATCGGCGTCTCGACCGTGCCGCCCCGGCCCTCCGCGGACTGCGAGCGGCCATACAGCATGGCCAGCGTTCCAACGGCGGTGTGCAGGGCGGTCATCGGATCCGGCCAGGCGATTCCGGAACGGTGCGGACCGCCGTCCCGGTAGCCGAGCGCGGACGTCAACCCCATCGTCGATTCGATCAACGGCCCGTAGGCCAGCCGGTCGCGGTAGGGACCGGAGTTGCCGAAACCGGGCATCGAAACCGCGACCACGCCCGGATTCATCCCGTGCAGCCGCTCCGGGTCGAAGCCGAGCTTGGGCATGACCCGCGGGCTGAAGTTGTCGCAGACCACGTCCGCTTGCTCGACCAGCGCCTCGAAGACGCGCCGCCCCTCGGGCTCACCCAGTTCGAGTGTCACGGAGCGCTTGCCGCGGTTCATCTTGTTGAACGCGGCGCCGCGGTTGTATGGACGTTCACCCGCGTCGTTCTCCGGGAACAGGTGAGTGAGCCGAGCGATCCGTGCCGACCGGGTCGCAGGGCCGCGCGCCCAGGCGGCCTCGACCTTGATCACGTCCGCGCCGAGATCGCCCAGGATCCGGGTTGCCAGCGGCCCGGCCCAGACCCGGGTGAGATCGAGCACGCGAATCCCCTGAAGGGGCCCGTCGACCGACGCCGAAGGTCCCGAAGGTCCGCCACCCTTCTCCCATCCCGGCCGGCCCGCAACCCGGCCCGCTGCCGCTCCACCGGTTCCCGCCGCCGTGCCCCTGGTCGCACTCCGCCCAGACCAGCCCGCACCGTCGTCGAGCAATGGCGCCGTTCCGGTGAACGAGGAATCGACCAGCGGCGCTCCTGCTTCGCCGTTCAGGAGAAACGGCCCGCGCGGAACGAAAGGGCCGCTGTCGCCGTCGATCGGCACGAAGAAACCGCGAGCCCGGAAATGCGGATCGTCCAGCACCTCGAGCGCATCGATCACCGGGCCGATCGGCACCCGCACCCGCTCACCCAGCTCGATGATCTCGGCCGCGGTGTGGGCCATCATCCACGGATCGATCGCGCGGTCGAACTCCTCCCGGTGTTCCGCCCGATCGGCATCCTCAGCGAAGCGCGGGTCTTCCAGGACGTGACCCAGACCCGCCGCGTCGAGGAACGGCTGAAGCATCTCCCGGCTCGGCATGGACAGCGCCACGTACCCGTCCTTGCAACGGTGAACACCGACCGGATGCCAGGGCCCGCCCTGCGAGTTGCCGACCCTGCCGAGAACGTAGCCGGCCTGGGTCCACATCACCGTCGTGTATTGGTGCAACGCCGCCAGCGCCTCCACATGCGAGACGTCGACCACCTGGCCGCGGCCGATCGCGGGCCGGGCCAGCAGTGCCGCCAGACCGCCGATCACCGCGTGGGCCCCCGCCTGGCAGGACGAATGGAGTCCCGGCCGCGCGATGGGCTCCCGATCCGGCGCACCGTTCAGGTAAAGGTGGCCGGACCAGGCGTCGTCCGTGAACCCGTTCGACCGCGGCGGTCCCGCCTTGCCCCAGACCTCGCGCGCCGCAGAACCCAGGCCGAACGGTGAGATCCGCAGCAGCACGGCCTGCGGCGCATCGGCCTCGTCGATCAGCGGTTCGAGCGGCCCCGGCGCGGCGCTTTCGATCACGACATCGACACCACCGCCCTCGATCAACTCCAGCACCTGCGCCCGGACGCCGTCCGCACTCTGCCGCAGACGCCCCGCGCGCTTTCCGACATTCAGGTACGCATACTCCGCTCCGACGCCCCGCCAGCGCTCGCCAACCTCACGCCAGGGATCGCCTCCGGGCGGTTCAAGCCGCAGTACCTCGGCGCCACAGGCCGCCAGCAGTCGTCCCGCGTAGGCACCCGCGGGAGAGCCGGCGACCTCGATCACGCGTAGGTTGGAGCACGGATGATTCGTCACGAAGCCGGCACGGTAGCAGCCGTCCAGGACCGTCGTATGCTCACGCGCCGACCAGAACCAGACACAACCCTGGAGATCTCAGCCCATGCCGATCCTCGACTTCAGCCTCACCGACCAGGTCGCACTCGTAACCGGCGCTTCGCGCGGCATCGGCGAGGCCATCGCGCGCGGCTTCGCCGAGCAGGGGGCGACCGTGATCCTCGCGTCGCGGAAACAGGAAGGGCTCGACAAGGTCGCCGAGTCGATCGAGGGCGACGGCGGCAAGGCGGTTCCGATCGCCTGTCACGCCGGCAACGTGGAGCAGATCGCCGCGCTGTTCGAACGCATCGAGAGCGAGTTCGGGCGGCTCGACATCCTGGTGAACAACGCCGCCACGAACCCCTACTTCGGGCCCGCGATCGACATGCCGGAGTGGGCCTTCGACAAGACGCTCGAGGTGAACCTCAAGGGCTACTTCGTGCATATCCAGCAGGCAGCGCGGCTGATGAAGAAGCAGGGCTCGGGCAACGTGATCAGCGTCGCCTCGATCGCCGGCCTGCGCCCCGGACCGAACGAGTTGACCTACGCGCTGACCAAGGCGGCGGTGCTGAACATGACCCGCGGCTGGGCCAAGGAGCTGGGCCAGTTCGGAATCCGGGTCAACGCGATCGCACCCGGCGTCGTTGAGACCTACTTCGCCAGCGTGCTCGTCGACTCCGAGGAGAAGCGGCAGGCGATCGCCAGCCGAACGCCGGTCGGGAGGCACGCACAGCCGAATGAGATCGCGGGGGCGGCGGTGTTCCTGGCCTCGAAGATGGGCAGCTACGTAACCGGCGCGACAATCGTGATGGACGGCGGGTCGTCGGCGTAGCGCGGACCGGAAACCGGCGCTCCGCGCCGGATGCCGGCGAGGGCGCCGGCGCACCCGGTCTCAGAGTTCCGCGCGTCGCTGATCGTCCAGCGTGACAGCCGCTTCCAGCAGATAGCCCAGCAGGTCGCCGTCGACGTAGTCGTTGTCGACCACGTTGACCAGGAAGTAGGTGTCGTGAATGTGCCGCAAGAGGCGGCGCGACTCGCTGTCGTCGTCGTAGACCGCGGCCCAGGAAGTCAGCCAGAGGTCGAAGGCCTCGTCCTTCCACACCTCGAAAGAGCGGGGATCGACGATCGTCGGCTGCCGGATCTCACGACCCGGGAAGACGCCCCAGGTCACCGCGTTGACCGTGTCGCAGTTGCTGTGGGCGTTGCCGGTGCGGTCGATCGCGTGGTAGGTGAGACTCTCGTTCGCCTCGAGCGCGGCGAGCAGCGGCGGCACCTGTTCGGGCGACACGAAGAACTCCAGATACGCCTTCTGGTAGACGCGGCCGCCGGCGCCGCCCCAGCCCACCGCGTCGTCATCGGACGGCGCGCCATCCACGCGCGGCTGCGAGTTGATCGTCAGCAGCCCCGCCAGGTTCAGACGGACCAGGGCGTCCCGCAGCGGCTCGCTCTCCAGGTCGAGCGGCCAGTCGTACCAGGGAATGCCGTCCACGTCGCCGCGGCAGAAGCCGGCGAACACCTCGCGTACCTGCTGGATGGACTGTAGCTCCCGGCCCCAACGCTCGCGGGCAACTTCAGCCTTGACCGGCCGAAACGCGAGGTGGTGGTCCGCCAGGTCGCCGAACGCGGGCGATCCCGAGTCGCCCCAGCGGCCGTTGGGAAACTCGTCCCAGTCCTGGGTCCGGGCGAGGTAGCTCTTCGGCCGGTTGGCCCAGAAGATCGGCCGCACGTCCTCTTTGGGGCGCCGTACAGCGGTTGCGCTGCGCCACGGCAGCACCCGCTCGGCCCGCTCGGGCACGATGCCGAGCCGGTCAAGAATGATCTGCACCGATCTCTCGAGGTTCAGCGTGTAGAAGTGAAGACCGGGCGCTCCGCCATCGAGCAGCCGGCTGCAGATCCCGGTCAGCACGTCCTGGCCGTACTCGCGCACCGAGGCGTCGTGAAACCGCCGCGCCTCGATCTCCCGCACGATCTCCGGCGGCGCGCTGGCGCCGAAGCCGGTGATCCGGTGAAAGGACTGGTAGCCGTTGATCGGCGCCAGACCGGGCACGACAGGGCAGTCGACGCCACGCTCGCGGCAGCCCTCGACGAAACGGAAGTAGAGCTCCGGCTCGAAGAACATCTGGGTGATGACGAAGTCCGCGCCTGCCGCCACCTTCTCCGCGAGGTGGTCCAGGTCGCGCTCCAGGCTCGGCGCCTCGGGGTGGCCTTCCGGGTAACCGCCGACGCAGATACCGAAGTGGTCGCCGTGCTCCTCCCGGATGAAGCGCACGAGGTCCGAGGCGTGCGAGAAGCCGTCCGCCACCGGCGACCAGGCGCCGCCGCCCCGCGGCGGATCGCCGCGTAGCGCCAGGATGTTGCCGATCCCCCGCTCGCGGCAGTCCCGGAGCACCGTGGCGATACGCTGCCTCGGCATGTTCGTGCACGTCAGGTGCATCATCGTCTCGAGGCCGAGCACGTTCTCGATCGTGCTCGCCAGCTCGAACGTCAGATCCGCCGTGCTGCCGCCGGCGCCCCACGTCACGTCGACGAACGCCGGCTCGAGACGGCCCATGCGCTCGATCCGCGCGTAGAGGTTCTCGATCCCGGCCTCCGTCTTCGGCGGGAAGTACTCGAACGAGTAGAAGGGCCGCCCCTCGGCGATCGCCGAGCGCAGCTTGTCGATCAGCTTCACGACGAAGCGGATCCTACGGCCACGCGCTCCGCCTGCTGGACGAGGCCGGGCGCGGCCAGCCGTGCGGCCACGGCCGCCAGCTCGGGCCGCGGTCCGCGCCAGCGCAGTTCGTCGACGGAACCGCTGACCGGCGCGTCGCGAACCAGGGTCGCGAGCTGCCGGAACAGCTCCGCCGACGCCCGTTCCTCGCGCAGAGTCGCCGCCAGACGGTCCCGCCCGCGCACCTTCACGCCCCACTTCCACGGCTCCTCCGGGATCTCCTCCAGGTGGACGTAGTGCGAGAGCACCGCCGCCGCCGACTTGGCGCCCCAGCCGCGGAGGCCCGGGAAACCGTCGGCGCTGTCGCCGACCAGCGCCAGATAGTCCGGGATCGACTCCGGCTCGACGCCGAACTTCTCGCGGATGCCGTCGGCCTCCCAGCGCAGACCGCGACGGCGGTCCACCTGGACCGTCTTTCCGCCCCGGCCGGAGTCGACGCACTGGGCCAGGTCCTTGTCCGGCGTGCAGATGCGGACCTCGACGACACGCTCGTCAGCGGCCGCCATCGCGGCGCCGCTGGCGAGCCCGTCGTCCGCCTCGTGCTCGACCATCGGCCAGACGACGACTCCCAGAGCCGCCAGGGCCTCCTCGAGCACCGGGAACTGCTTCAGGAGCTCCGGCTCGATCCCCTCGCCGGTCTTGTACCCGGGCCACATCCCGTTGCGGAACGACTCGATCACCTGGTCGGTCGCCACCGCCACGTGGGTCGCTCCATCGCGGAACATGCCGAGCACGGAGAAGACGACTCCACGCACCGCTCCCACCTCGAGCCCGTCCTCGTTGCGATAGTTCGGGGCGCCGAAGTGGTGGCGGAAGAGCTCGTAGGTGCCGTCGATCAGGTGGACGTACATGGCGGGCGCCGCATCCGGGTGACTCCGGCAAGCTACCATCAGCCGCCATGGCCCGATTCGCCGCCCTGTTCTGGACCGTCTGCGCGGCGGGCCTTCAGCCCGCAGCGGCCGTCGTTGAACTGCCCGGCGATCCTCTCGCCGGCTCGGGCGACGTCGCGCGGACCCTGCTGCCGGCGTCCCAGCTCCTCGCCGGCGAACTCCCGACGCCCGTCGACAACGCGGCCTTCGCCCTGCCGGAGAACGCCGCTCCGCCGCGCCACGAGGTGCGAGGCACGCTGCAGCTCTTCGGCGGCAGCGGCGCCTCCTGGACCGTCCACCACGACACCTACCTGCGGGCGGACGAGCCGCCGATCGTCTCCGCCCTGCGCCGCATCCCGCGGCTCGACGTCGTCCTGGTCCAGGGCGGCTCCCACCTGGTGCCCGCCAACCGCGCGCTCCGCTACACCCGCGACGCGTACTGGAACGTCATCGTCGGCCCGGGCCGGATCTGGAGCGAGAACGGCGACGGCGGCAGGAGCCGGGCCTCGCTGCCGATCACTCTGGTCGAGCGCAACCAGAACTGCGCCTACCACGGCGTCGTGTCCTTCCTGTTCGACGGCGGCGCCACCTCGCCGGCGGCCTTCCAGGCCACCCAGGAAACCTGCAAGTACTTCAAGTTCGACCTCTGGGCCGCGAGCCCCACCCGCTTCACCGCCGGCGAGCCGCCCGAGGCGGGCGCCCTGCTCGAGGCTTACGCCGCCGAAGCCGCCTCGCGGCTGCCCGTCCGGCCGATCGAACGGATCCGGGAAGACCACCCGCGCGCCCAGGTCTACCCGCAGGCCTTCGGCGGCGGCTTCGACCGCGAGCACCTCACCGCGTTCGGCGTCTCCTTCGGCGGAGTCCACTACCAGGGCCCGGTCCACACCCGCCACGGCGACTACCCGTATCCCGAGCAAGTCCGGCTGCCGTCCTACTCGACGGCCAAGACCGCGGTCGGCGCCGTCGCGCTGATGCGGCTGGCGCAGCGGGACGGCTTCGACGTGACCGAACTCGAGCTCAGGGACTACGTGCCCAAGCCGCCCCGGGGCAGCTTCCACGGTGTGACCTTCGAGCACGCCCTCGACATGGCGACCGGTCACTACTGGGACACCGGCGACCAGGACGACGAGAAGAACTCGACGACCGAGCTGAACTTCTTCGTGCCGGAGCACCGGAACCGCAAGCTGCGGGGCGCGTTGGCCTATCCGACGAAGGAGCCGCCCGGAGAGCGCTGGGTGTACCACACGACGGACGCCTTTCTGCTGTCCGTGGCCATGAGCGGGTACCTGGGGAAGGCGGCGGGCGCCTCGTCCAGGGAACCCGCGGACCTGCTGGAGTTCCTGGCCGCCGAGGTCTACGGGCCGTTGGGTGTCTCCGCCGGGGCGCTCCAGTCGCTGCGCACGGACAACCGGGCCGACGGCTACGTCTTCGGCGGCTACGGCATGTTCTGGACCCCGGACGACATCCTGAAGATCGCCAACCTGCTGAACGCCCAGCGCGGCCGGATCGGCGACCGGCAGGTACTCCATCCGGGCATGGTGGCCGCCGCCATGCAGGAAGACGAGGACGACCGCGGCCTGGACGCCGTCCACAACGGCCACCCGAACAAGTACAACAACTCCATCTGGTCGCGCCAAATCCAGGTGACCGACGGAACCGGCACGCAGCAGGTTTGGGTGCGGCAGATGCTCGGCTACGGCGGCATCGGCGTTCTCATGCTGCCGAACGGCGCCGTCTTCTACTACTTCGGCGACAAGGACCAGCACGACTGGCTGCGATCCGCGAGGGAGGCCTACAAGCTCCGATGACCAGACCAGACGCAGCGGGATCGGCCGCGGGTTCCTTCGACGGAGCCGGCCCCTTCACGGGTCTGCGGATCGTCGAACTCGCCGAGGGCGTCGCCGGCCCGTACTGCGGCAAGCTGCTTGCCGACCTCGGCGCCGACGTGATCAAGGTCGAGCCGCCCGCGGGTGACGCCGCCCGCCGGGCGAACGGCTCCGACCCGGAAGGCTCGCCGCTCTTCCTCTACTGCAATACGAGCAAACGGGGAGTCGTGCTCGACCTGGACGACGAGGACGATCGCGGCGCCCTCGACAGCCTGCTCGGGACCGCCGACGCCCTGATCGTCGACCGCGAACCGCCAGCGGAGACGCCGCCGGACCTGATCGTCGCGGCGGTCACGCCCTACGGCCTCACGGGACCCCGCTCGGGAGCGCCCGCCGGCGAACTCACGCTCACCCACGGCGGCGGACTCGTCAACCAGATGCCGGCCCGCTCCCGCGACATCGACCGCGCGCCGGTCGCCCTGGGCGGCCATCAGGCCGGCTACCACGCCGGCCTGGTGACCGCGTTGACGGTCGCTGCCCTCCTCTACGAACGCAGCCACGGCGGCGACGCTCGGGGCGACGTCTCCATGCAGGACGTGATGATCAGCCTGGTGGCGCCGCTTCTGGCCAGCGCCCGCTACCACGAAACGACCTGGTCACGGGTGCCGGACCGCCCACCGGCCATGGGCAGGCTGAAAACGAGCGACGGCTACGTCATCCTGAACGCCTTCGACGACCATCACTTCGAACTCTTCCGCGAACTGATGGGCAATCCGGAGTGGTGCCAGGGCGACGAATGGAAGGACATGGCCTACCGCAGCCACCACCTGATGGAGATCGCTCCCCAGGTCGACGCCTGGGCCCTCGAACAGAAACGCGACGACCTGTACCACCGCGCCGCCAACCTGGGCATTCCGGTCGGACCGATCCACGACGCCGCGGACGTGATGGACTACCAGCAGTACGCCGCTCGCGACTACTTCGTCGAAGTGGACCACCCAAGCACCGGGGCGAAGCGCTATGCCGGCTGGCCGTACAGGATGGGCGCCTCCAGGCCGAAGGTGTCGCGCGCGGCGCCACAGCTCGGCGAACACTCGAGCGAGGTCCTCGCCGAAGCCGCCGCGGCCGGCAACGGCGCTCCGGTCGACGCCGGCTCGGTCCCAACCGCTCCACCCGCGACGCGCAAACTCCCGCTCGAGGGCATTCGCGTCGCGGAGTTCGCCTGGGTATGGGCCGGCCCGTACGCAGGCGTCCTGCTCTCCACCCTGGGCGCCGAGGTGATCAAGGTCGAGGGGCCCAAGCGCCTCGACCTGACCCGCCGCTCCGTTGTCTGGCCCCGCGCGGAGGAGGCGCCGCAGAGGATCGGCCAGGACGCCGGCATGGCGTTCAACACGATGAACCTGAACAAGCGGTCGCTGGCTCTGGACCTGTCACAGGCGGAAGGCCGCGAACTCGCCCTTCGCCTCGCCGGCGAGTGCGACGTGATCTACGACAACATGCGTCCCGGCGCCATGGTCAAGCTCGGCCTCGACTACGAGAACCTCCGCCGGGCAAACCCGGAGCTCATCGTGGCCTCCTCGTCGGGACGCGGCCACGGCGGCCCGGAAACCGAGTACCTCGGCTACGCGATGGTCCACCAGGGCGTGGCCGGCGGGGCCTGGATCTCCGGCTACCCGGACGATCACCCGACTCACAGCGGCGGCGACGTCGACCTGATGAACGCGATCACGCTCGCCTTCTCGATCGTCGCCGCGTTGCATCACCGCAGCCGCACGGGCCAAGGCCAGTTCATCGACTATTCGCAGTGCGAGGGCGTGAGCTCGATCCTCGGCGAAATCCTCCTCGAGTACGAGATGACGGGGGAAGTCCCGGAACGCGCCGGCAACTCGCACCGCCATTCGGCGCCGCACGGCGTCTATCGCTGCTGGGGAATCGACCGCTGGCTCGCCATCGAGGTCCACAGCGACGAGGAGTTCGCCCTGCTCACGGCGACGATGGGCCGGCCAGAGCTGGCCGAGGACCCGCGCTTCGCAACCGCAACGGCCAGGAAGCAGAACGAAACGGAACTCGACGCGATCGTCGGCGCCTGGACCAGGGAGCGGGACCGCGACTGGCTGGCCCGCGAACTCCTGCGGACCGGTGTCGCCGCCGCTCCGTCGCGCGATGCCCGGGATCTCTACGCCGACTCCCACCTGCGGGCCCGGGGCTCCTTCGCCACCGTCGAGCACCCGGAATGGGGAGACCTGGAACTCGTCGGGCCGCCGTTTCGTATCGCGGGTCGCGATCTGAGCCCCCGCCGGGCGCCCCTGCTCGGCGAGCACACCGACGCCGTCCTCGCCGATGTCCTCGGGCTCTCCGCCGACGACATCGCCGCCTGCCGCGGCCGCGGCATTGTCGCCTGAGTCCGCGTCGCCTCCCCACTGAGTGGGCCGGCGCCCCCGCGGGCCTCCCCGAGTAAACTCCCCACTCCATCCGCACCCCGAATCCCCAAGGGAGGTCCTCAGTGACTCGACTCACCCGAACGTCGCTCAACGTCGCGACCACGGCCGCAATTGCCGCTGCCCTGCTCTTCGCTCCACCGGTCCCCGCCTTCGCCCAGGACGGCGAGTCGGTGACAGTCGACATCATGAGCCGCTATCGCGTCGCCCCGAACATCACCTATCTGACGGCCGACGGCTATGAGTCGAAGCTGGACGTGATGACTCCCCGCGGCCAGGGGCCGGTCCCGACCCTGATCTACATCCACGGCGGCGGCTGGGTCGGCGGCACGAAGGAATCCAGCGTGCTGCGCGCCCTCCCCTACCTCGAGATGGGATGGGCCGTGGTCAACGTCGAGTACCGGCTCGGCCGCAACGCGCTCGCGCCCGGCGCCGTCGAGGACTGCCGCTGCGCTCTGCGCTGGATCTACGAGAACGCCGAGGACTACAACATCGACACTTCCCGGCTGGTGGTGAGCGGCGCCTCCGCCGGCGGCCACCTGTCGCTTACCACGGGCATGCTGCCGGCCTCCGCCGGCCTGGACCGCCTCTGCCCCGGCCGCGACGCGGACCGCCCGGGCTGGGCCGCGGCGGACGAGTACGAGATGCCGGTCGCGGCGATCGTCAACTGGTTCGGCATCACCGATGTCGGCGACCTGCTCGAAGGCGTCAACGCGAAGAGCTACGCCGTCGCGTGGATGGGCTCGAAGTCCGACCGCATGGAACTCGCCAAGCGCGTGTCGCCGATGACCTACGTTCGTTCCGGCCTGCCGCCGATCCTGACGATCCACGGCGATGTCGACAACATCGTGCCCTACCAGCACGCCCTCGACCTGCACGCCAAGCTCGATGAGGCGGGCGTCACCAACAAGATTCACACCGTGCCCGGCAAGGGCCACGGCAACTTCACGCCCGACGAGCAGCAGGAGATCTTCCGGGTCATCCGGGCCTTCCTCGACCAGCACGTGACCGGCGGAGGCGGCGCAAGCACCGGCGCCGAGTGACGGCAGCCGCTCCCGACCTCTGCACCCGCACCGCCGTCGACCTCGCCGGGCTACTGGCCCGCGGCGAGGTCTCGGCGGTCGAGGTGCTGGACGCCCACCTCGGCTGGATCGACCGCCGGAATCCGGAACTCAACGCGATCTGCACCCTCGACCGCGACCACGCCCTCGAACAGGCGCGCGCCGTTGACGAGTTGCGCAGCCTTGACCCGGAAGCCGCGGCGGCGAAGCCCCTCCTCGGCCTGCCGACCGCGGTCAAGGACCTGGTCCCGACGACTGGCATCCGCACGACCTTCGGATCGCCGATCTTCGCGGACAACGTCCCTGACTTCGATGCCCTGATCGTCGAGCGGATCCGGGAAGCCGGCGCCGTCGTCATCGGCAAGACGAACACGCCCGAGTTCGGCGCCGGCTCGCAGACGTTCAACCCGGTGTTCGGCAAGACCCGCAACCCCTGGGATCCGAGCCGCACCTGCGGCGGCTCGAGCGGCGGCGCGGCAACGGCGCTCGCGAGCGGCATGCTGCCCATCGCCGACGGCAGCGATCTCGGAGGCTCGCTGCGCAACCCGGCCAGTTTCTGCGGCGTGGTCGGCTTCCGGCCGACGCCGGGGCGCGTGCCGCGCGTTCCTCCCGAGCAGGGCTGGGACGATCTCGCGGTTCTCGGGCCGATGGGGCGCAACGTCGCCGACGCGGCGCTCCTGTTCTCGGTCATCGCCGGGCCGGACCCGCGGGATCCGATCTCACGGGCCCGACCCTCGGAGCCCTTCCACCCGGTCGAACCGCTCGACCTGCAAGGCCTCCGTCTCGCCTGGACGCCCGACCTCGGCCTCTACCCGGTCGAACGAGAGGTCGTCGAGGTCTGCGAAGGGGCCTTGCCTGTGTTCCGGGACCTGGGCGCCGACGTCGAGGAAGCCGCGCCCGCTCTCTCCGGTGCCGACGGCATCTTCCGCACCCTGCGCGCCAACCTGTTCGCCGACAAGCTGGGCCCGTTGGTCCCCGAACATCGACAGCAAATGAAGGACACCGTGATCGAGGAGATCGAACGGGGCCTGGCGCTCACCGGCCCGGACATCGCGACCGCCCAGGCGGAGCGCACCCGCCTTCACTGCCGCGTGGTCGAGTTCTTCGAGCGCTACGATGCCCTTCTCCTGCCCACAGTCCAGGTCCTTCCCTTCAACGTCGACGAGCCCTACCCCGCCGAAATCGAGGGCCAGCCGATGACGAGCTACACCGACTGGATGGCCTCCTGCTACTCGATCACCGTCACCGGCTGTCCTGCGATCTCCGTGCCCTGCGGAGTCGGCCCGTCCGGTCTGCCGGTCGGCCTGCAGATCGTGACTTCCCGGGGCAGCGATCGAATCACGCTCGGCATCGCGGCCGCTTTCGAGGCCGGAACCCCGGAATGACTTGTCGCCGGTGCGGGTTGCACTCGGGCATGCCCCAGCTACTGCTGTGCCTCGGCGTAGCCGGCCTCGTCGGACTCGCCGCCGGCCCCCTCGCCGCCCAGCCCGCCCACTCGCCCAGCACGATCGTCGGCGCCGTTGTCGACGAACGCGGCGCTCCCGCCGCCGACATCGAGGTCGTTCTGCGACCGTATCCGAGCGCCTTCGAAGCGGATCTGTACGTTCTCGGCCACTCGGACGCGCTGCCGGAAGCGGTCGATCGGGTCCACTCCGACGCGGACGGTGCCTTCTTCCTCTCGGCGCCCGCGGCCGGTCCCTACCGCCTGGAGTTCGGGCGCTCGACGCCGCCGAACGAGCCGGGTGACGCCATCCCGCTGATACACGGCGAGCTGCTCCCACTCAAGGGCGCGCAGGTCTCGAACGCGATCGATGTGCCCGATCGCCATCTCATCGCCGTCCGGGTGCTCGATGCGGACAATCAGCCAATCGAGGGAGCACTGGTCGTAGCAAACCCCAGCATCTGGTTCCCGCGTCGCACCCTTGGCGTTCTCAACCGGATGGCTCGTGAACTGAACTCGGGGAACTACTCTCGTCCGTCGGCTCAGTTCATTCTGCCAACCCACCATCCCGGCTCGTCTCGCACCGATGCAGAGGGAATCGCGCGCATCGCAATGCCGACCGCGGAGGCCACCGTCGTCATCTCGGCGAGCGGATTCGTCCTCGGCAAAGACAGGACGCGATCCGGCCGCGCCGCGATGGGGCTGGAGCGAGACCGGGGTGTCCGACTGCGCGTCCGCGATCCAACCGGCGCCCCCGCGCCCGGTGTACTCATCCGGACCGAGAGCGCTCGCGAGAGAGCCATGAATGCCGATACCTCGGACGCCCTGGCGACTCTCGGCCCGCCAGGCGCCCTCGCCGGCTTCGATACGCCCTTGGCCATCACCGACCGCAATGGCGAAGCGGTCATCGGCCGGACCCCTGGCGCGGAGACCGCCCTGGAAGTCGAAGCAGCCGACGGTGCATTCGCCCGGGTTTCCCTCCCGGCGGCGATTCCGGGCGAATCGCAGCAACGGGAGCACGTCATCGACGTGCGACTCGAGGAGCCCGTCCGGATTCCAGGCCGCATCGTCGACGCAGCGTCGGGCCTGCCAATCCAAAGCGCAGCGATTTGGGTCCAGTCCTTCCCCGGTCACCACGCGTTCAGCAACGCCAACGGCGCCTTCGGCCTGAGCACCCGTCCCACCAGGCGATCGGTGTATCTGCAGGCGACGGCAACCGGTTTCCTTCCCGAACAAATCGACATCAACTCTGCGGACCTGTCCAACCGGGAAGAAGTGCGGATCGGGCTGACACCTTCAGCACCGATCCGGGGCCTGGTCACGGACGACGCCCATCAACCCGTTGCCGGCGCCAGCATCCGGGCCGAACCTCGCGGCGCCGACGTCCCGCCCGGCTTCTCGTTCTCATCCACTCCGGCCATTTCAGGCTCCGACGGCTCTTTCCGGGTGGAGGAGGTCCTGTACGGACAAACGCACCGTTTGACCGCGCGAGCGGCGGGCTACGCTCCTACCGTCCTCGACCTGCCTCCTTTTGAACTGGGCATTCCCGTCGACCCCGTTCATCTCGTCCTGAGCAAGGGCAGGCGCGTCCTCGGCTCGGTCGTCGATTCCGACGGAGACCCGGTGGCCGAGGCTCAGGTCTCGCTGCTCTGGACTCTCGATCAGTCCGACTTCCGGTCCGGGCTCGAAGTCCCGGCCGGAGCCGCCGCAACCGACGGTCGGGGCGTCTTCGCACTCCCCGACACCGGACCAGGCGCCTACGAACTCCTCGTCAGCCACGCCGACTACGCTCATCGGCCGCCCTCCCGCGTCGAGATCCCGGCCGGCGAGTCGGACTTCGATCTCGGCGATCTCACGCTCGCAGCCGGCGGAGCGATCCACGGCATCGTCACGGACCCCGGTAGAGCGCCGGTCAGCAGCGCGACCATTCAGGCCCACGAACGAGATCGGTACGAAGCCCCGACCAGAACGGCCACAACCGACGCGGAAGGCCGATTCCGGCTCAGAGGATTCTCCTCGGTTCTCGCCGACCTTGGCATCGAGGCTAGCGGCTACCCGGCCCACGTCGAGCCGAACGTTCGCGTCGGCCAGACCGACCCGGTCCTGATCGAGCTCCGACCCGGGGCCTCCATTGCCGGCCGCGTCCTCGACAACGGCGGCAACGGTGTCGCCGGTGCTCCCGTCTACCTTTGGTTCGAGTTTGACTACAGCAGCGACGTCGACCCACGCCTGTGGGACGCCGTCGACGCGCTCCCCGAGCAAGTCACGGACCGGGACGGCCGGTTCCGGTTCGATGGTCTCGCGGCCGGCACCTGGTCGGCCGAGGCAAGCAGGGGAACGGAGGGGGCAAAGCTCGACGGGATCGAGTTGATTCCCGGCGCAGAACGGGGGATCGAACTCGTCCTGCGGAGCATGGACCGGCTGATCGTCACCGTGGTGACGGAGGTCGGCGAGCCGGTGGCCGACGCGCAGATTGGCGTGGAAGCACCAGGAGAGCCTTTTCCGACCGGCTACGGAGAAACGGACGGCAGCGGACGGGCGGTGATCGACATCACGCCCGACACCGTAACGGTCACGGTCAGCCACGAGACACTCCGCGACGAGTCGCGGCAAGTGCGGCTCGAGCCGGGCGACAACGAGGTTCGGTTCGAGCTTCGGCGCGGTCTGGACCTCCGCGGCACGGTGCGCTCGTACCAAGGCACTCCGTTGCCCCTGGCGACCGTGGCGGCCGAAACCGACTACTCCTCCGACGTGGAGTGGCACAGCACAAACACCGTCTCCGACCAGAACGGCGCCTTTCGCCTCACTGGCCTCGAACCCCGCCCCTACATCCTCACGGCGCGCGCGCCTGGCTACGCGGACGGCGGTCCGGAAGACCCGATCGAGATCCGCGACGACGCCGTCGAAGGCATCGAGATCGTGCTGGAGCCGGAAGCCTCGATCGTCGCCGCCGTAACCGGGCTGTCGCCTTCCGACCTCAACCAGGTGCGGGTTACCGCGTGGAAGGGGCCCCGTCTCCGCGACGCCACGAGGGACACCGAGGGGAACTTCTCGGTACGGGGAATCGGCCCGGGGACATGGAACATCGAAGCGAGAAAGGGCGATTGGGAGAGGACTGTCGAACGCGGCGTGACGATCGAACGGGGTACGGCCGAAGTCTTCGTCGAGTTGCCGTTCGAGCGCGGGCTGCGCCTGTCCGGGCAGGTCCACGAAGGCGGTGCGCCATTGAGCGGAGCGCGTCTGTCGGTTGGCGAACAGTCCACGAGGACCGACCGGGAAGGCCGCTTCGCGCTGGAAGGGCTCATGCCCGGCCCGAATCAGGTGGTCATCCGCCGGCCGGACTTCAGTGGCACGCAGTACCAGTCGATCGATCTGCAGACCGACCTCGAAGGCGTCCGCATTCAGATGGAATCGGCCGCGGCGACTCTCACCGGCATCGTCGTCGACGCCGAGACCGGCCAGCCGCTCGACTGGGTCAGCCTGATGGCCGCCGACGCCGCGACGATCGGCGCGATCGCCGCGGGCGGGGGCGGCGGTCTACTCGTCGGAGCCAGCTCTGTTCTCAGTGAAGCCGCAGGCCAGTTCACGCTCGAGCTGGGTGCGAACGCTGACCGTTTGTGGGTCACTCACGACGGCTACGAGGGTACCCAGATTCCTCTCGACATCGCGCCGGGCGAGCACGTCGAAGGGCTGGTGATCCGGCTGCAGCCGGCAGCGGCCGAATCGTCGAACCAATAGCACCGCCTCCAGCGAAATCGGAATGGCCAGATCGGATCTCAAGCCGCCGACGACCATGCCGCGACTGCCCCTGCTTCTCGGCCTGATCGGACTGGCCGGCCTCGCGGCCTACGGACTCGGGGCCCAGCCCAGCGTCGACGTGCCGCTCGGGGTCACGGGCACGCTCGTCGACGAACGCGGAGTCGCCACGGCCGGCGTCGAGGTCGTGCTCCGCCCCTACCCGAGCGACTACGAGATCGACCTCGACCTGCTCGGCTGCGACGCCCTGCCGCCGGCCGTGGACCGCGGGCAATCGGACCTGGACGGCAGCTTCTCGCTCAGAGCGCCGGTCCCCGGCCCCTACCGCCTGGAGATCCGGACCACGCCGCCGACCGAGTCGGCAGAGGCCGTCGTGGCCCTCGTCTACGGAGACCTCGTACCCCTGGAGACGCCGCGGGTTCTTGAACCGAATGAGCTGCCCGACCGGCGTCTCGTGGCCGCCCGGGTCCTCGACGCCGACGGCCGACCTATCGAAGGAGCGTTGGTGGTCGCGATTCCCACCCGGTCCAGGTCCGCCCGTCAGGAACGGTCGGCCTCCGGCGAACGACCGGAACGCCTCTATCCCCGCTTCGAGCGCGCCGCCGCAAGCACGGACGCGCGGAGTGTCGCCCGCTTCCTCATGCCAACCGCCGAGGCCAACGTCGCCGTTTCAGCCAGGGGCTTTGGTGTCGAGACGGGCGCGACGGAGTCCGGGCGTGCGACGTTCGTCCTGACACCCGACCCGGGCATCAGGTTCCGGGTCCGTGGACCGGACGGCGCACCGGCGCCCGGAGTCCTTCTCCGCAGCAGAAGCGAAGCCAGGGCGCCCTGGCCGTAACCGACGAACAGGGCGAGGTCACCGCCGGAGAACACATCACCGGCGCCGAGGCCGGTTACGAACTGGAGCGCTGGGACGGTGCCTTCGCCCGGACTTCCCGGTCCGACGCCGCTCCCGCTGACGCCGTTGCGGGCGCGAGGATCGTCGATCTTCGGCTGGAAGCTCCGCTCCGGATTCCGGGTCGGATCGTTGACCGTTCCTCCGGCGATCCCGTCGCCAACGCGGCGGTCTGGATAGCTGGTTTCCCCGGCGAAAACGCGCTGAGCGGCCCCGTCGGCGAGTTCCTCTTGAACTCCCGGCCCCGTGAGGGATCGCGGCGCCTGCAGGTTCACGCCGGCGGCTACGTCTCCACCGAGGTGAATGCGGCAGCTCCCGAGCATGGAGTTGCCGAGGACGTAGCGGTCTCATTGAGACCGGCTGCTCCCCTGTACGGTCTCGTCACGGACTCCGCCGATCGACCGGTTGCCGGCGCCGGCATCTCGGCTCAACCGCCAGCCACGGAATCGATCACCGACATCTTCGCCATCCGGCCGCAACGCGCGGTTTCGGCCGAGGACGGTTCCTTCCAGATGGCCGTGGCCACTTCTCTTCCGGCCACCGCAGCTTGACTTCCGCGCCGGCCAAGGGGCGGCCGTCCGTGTCCACTACCCGGCCCCGGACCCTGACGCCTTCGGGCAGCCGGATCCGAAGCGCAGCCACAGTCGCACCGGGCTCGTAGGGTGGCAGGTCGATGGCGAAGCTCGCGAATCCTTCGGCCTGGATCGTGAGCCGGTACGGTTTGTTGTAAACGATGACGGTCCGCGAGCCGCCGTGACACCGATGCAACGAAACCGGTTGTAACGGACGAGCAGGGAGCGTTCCTGATCGCCGGCGTGAACACTGGCGAGTACGACGTGAACGTCTCCCACACCGAGTACATCAGCCCCGGCGATCTCCCGGCGGAGGTTCCCGAGGGCCAGGGAGAGACCGACCTCGGCGAGTTCACGCTGGTTCCCGGGGCCGCGATTCTCGGTGTGGTCGTCGACCCCGACGAACGACCGGTCGAGGGCGCGGTCGCGCGGTTCAGGGGCTACGACGTGGATCCCGACCAGGAACGAACGGCCCGTACGGACGCGGACGGCAACTTCCGGCTGGCAGGACTTCCTCACGAGCAGGTCGAACTCACCGTCGAGGCGGACGGCTACGCCAGGTTCGTCCGAGGCGCATCCCTCTCGGGCCGCGTCCTGACCGCTACGGGAACCGCCGCAGTGGGCGCCCGAGTCAACCTCGAGCCTGACGACTCGACCCGAATGCCGGGGCGCACCTGGTACTCAGCCAATGCGACACGGACCGACGGCGACGGCCGCTTCAGCTTCGGCCACCTGTTTCCGGGAACCTGGTCCGTCGAAGCGAACTCCGGCACCGAAGCCGCCCGCTCCGAACCCCTCGAACTCATCTCCGGATCCGAGCGGACGATCGAGCTTCATCTTCACGCCCAGGACGTTGTGACGGTCATCGTGACCGCTTCGTCGGGACAACCCGTGACCGAAGCGCGGATTCGACTGGAGCCGAAGGACGCAGGCCAATCGAGCGAGTACGGCACGACGGACGGCAGCGGACGCGCTCGAATCCGGCGCCTCCCTCAGGGGCACCGTCACCGGCCTGCCGCCCGCCGATCTGGCGCAGGTGAGGATCACCGCGACGCGGCTTGCGCAGTGGCAAAGCGCCACGCCGGACACCGAAGGCAACTTCACCATGGAGAACCTGGCGCCCGGCACCTGGCAGGTCTTCGCCACACGCGGCGACTCCTTCACGGCTCGTTCCGTCGAACGCGCCGTGACGATCGAAGCGGCCGGCGCGGAGGAGTTCGTCGAGCTTCCGTTCGAACGCGGTCTCCGGCTGACCGGGCAGGTGCTGGCCGCCGGCGAGCCTCTGGTCGGCGTGCACCTGCGCGCCCAACACCTTGGGCGCGAGAGAGCAGCGCACGCGGAGGTCGATCAAGAGGGCCGCTTCGAGCTGGACGGGCTGGAAGCCGGCTCCTATCGCCTGGCAGTTTCTTCCCCCTCCGGCGGCACGGAGTACCGGTCGATCGAGCTTCAGACCGACCTCGACGGCCTCCGGATCGATCTTCAGCCCGAGGCCATCCTGTCCGGAATCGTCCTCGACGCGACGACCGGCTTGCCGCTCCGGGACGTCTATCTGACGGCCGGCGATGCCGCAGGCATGGCGGTCCTCGCGAGAGCCGACGACGACCAGGCCGTCTATCGGTCAGCCCGGGTCGCCGGCAACGACTTCAGCGCAAACGGCGGGAGATTCGAGATCCACCTCGGCCCCGGGGCCGAGCGGCTATGGGTCACCAGCGACGGCTACCAGGGTGCACTGATCCCCCTCAACATCGCCCCGGGGCAGCGCCAGGAGGGGCTGGTGATCCGACTGCAACCTGAGCAGCCAGTCGAACCGTAGCCAGGTCTTCACCTCCGCTCGTACGTGTAGAGTCGCCGGCCGCTTGCCGAGACCGTCTCCACGTTTCGTATCGCCGCGTACGGCTCCAGCGCCGCTTCCCAGGCCTCCGGCACGTAGTCGGCGAAGCGGTCGCCGCGCAGCGTGAGCAGGTCGTCGACCCGCCGGTCGCCGCGCGGCACGAACTCGACGAGTCCCCGCGGCGCAAGCGAGACGAGCCAGGCCGCGATCCGGGGCAGCGGCACGTTGCGGCCGATCGCCAGGTGGTGGACGACGGCCAGAGCCATCAGTGCGTCGGCGCTCCGGGAACGGGCCGTCAGGGAGCGACGCTCCGCCTGCCCCCAGCCCTGGTCCGGCGAGGGATTCGCCAGGTCCTGATAGAGCGGCAGGAAGCGCAGCCGATCGGTGCGGGCCCGCTCGCAGGCGCTCTCGAGCGCGCCGAAGTCCGAATCGAAGCCGATCACGTCGCCGGCGCCGGCCTCGATCGCGATGGCGGCGAACTCGCCCGTATTGCATCCGAGGTCCCAGAGCTGCTCCGGCTTCGCCGCGGCGACGAAAGCCCGCACCGCCTCCGCCTTGCGTGACGCCTCACTCGAGTCGTAGCTGGAGGCCGAGGAATAGTCGCTCCATGTCGTGCTGGTGCCGCGGGGCTCGAGCCCCTGGATCCACTTCCGGAGCTGGGTAAGGAGTCCGCGGTAGGCGCCGCGCGGCAGGGGCCGTTTCGCCGTCCGCTTCGCTGCCTCACCCCGCGAACCGGCCCCGCGCTCGAACCGTAGCGGCAGCAGCAAGTGGGCCTGCATCCTGGCCGACCAGCGCATCCGCCGCGGCAGCAGCGCCGCGAGTTCGCGACCGGGAATGCCCTCCTGCATCCCTCGATACCAGGCGTTGTGGGGGGTGCCGAGCTTCGCGGACAGCAGCAGCGGGTTCAGGAACTGCTCGCCGAACTGGTTGTGCCCCTGCCAGTACTCGCCCTCCCGGTAGCGACGCATCGAAAGCCAGTCGATGAAGACGGGCCTGGCGCCCTGGAACTGCACGTTGTAGGCGCTCGCGTCCGAGAGCGAGATACCCCGGTCGAACAGCCGGATCTGCATCTCCAGGTGCATCAGGGCCGCCGCCTTGAGCAGCGAGAAAGGCCACTCGTACGGGTAGGAGATGAACGGAAGCCGCGGATGCTCCAGGACCAGACCGCCCGGCGGCGGCAGCACGCCGGCTTCGGCCGGATCGACCTCTTCGGCCGCGACCAGTCCACCCTCGACGATCAGGGCCTCGACGGCGCCGCAACTCCGTACGTGGCGGTACTCCTCCACGACTGCCGGCGCCACGCTCCGGAACACGCGGCCATCGGGACCCTCGATCACCTGGCCGGCAGGGTCGCGGAAGGAAGACGGCTCCGCCTGCGGCGCTGGGTCAGGGCGCCGCGAGCCGGTTCGCAAGCTCTCCGTCGCGGTGCCCGGTTGCACTACTCGGACTCGGGATCGTCGCCGCGGCCGATGCCCAGAAACGAGGCTATGCGCCCCCAATAGACCTTGAACGCCACGGCCGCCGCCGCGACGCCGCCGATCACCGCCTGGAGGATCATGCTGCCAGAGGCCGGATCGAGGTAGGCGAATGCCGTGCCCGGCGCGGTCAATGCGACCAGTGTGGCGAGCAGGACGATCGTGCGGTTTCCATTCATCGGCCAGTCCTTATGAAGAGTACGTGAAGCGGAACAAATCGCGGCCAGTTAGTCAAGCAGGATCGGCCGTCCTGGGCGGCACGAGCAACAGAACGTCACAGACACCGCACGTCGGCCAGCGTGGCCATCCGGCGATCCAGGGTCAGAACCTCGAGCCCGGCACGCGTATAGTCGTCGGCGATCAGGCGGTCGAACAGGCCCGGACTCCCCGACGCTTCCAGCGCCTCGAACACGGCGCGGCCGTTGAGCGGCGAGAGTAGACCGCTGCGAAGCACCTGGAGCAGCCCGGCCCGGACATCGGTCCTGGGTACCCCGTAGTGGTGCTGAACGGCAACGTACGCCTCGCCGATCACCTGGTTCGAGGCAAAGATCTCGCTGCCTTCGTGCTCGACCAGCGCGATCAGCCCGGCCACACAGTCCAGGAAGTCCTCCCTGGGCTCGCCGGTCAGGAGGCGCACCAGGATCGAGGTGTCAATCCCGAAGCGCGGGGTCATACCCTTGCGATCGGAACGACTCGAGGTCGAACGGACCGGCCTCGTCCTTCAACTTCTCGCGCAGCGGTGCCAGGCGCTCACGGCGGATTCGCTGCGGACGCAGCCGGAAGCCATCGGAACTCTCGACCAGCTCCAGGCGGTCTCCCGGCCCTACTCCAAGCGCGTCGAGGACCCGCGCCGGAAACGTGACCTGCCGTTTCGATGTGATCTTGACGATCACCCCAATCTCCTTACCAAGTACCGTACTTCGGTAAGGCGGAGAGAGTCAAGGCCCGTGGCGGCCTCCGCTGCGCCGAGCCCCAGGCCGTAGAATTGCCGCCCGCTCGGCGGAGACCAACGACATAGCCCAACGAAAAGGGAGATTCACAGTGGACATCGCGAACAGGATCATGGTCGTCACCGGCGGCGCCTCCGGCATCGGGAAAGCGCTCGCAGAAGCGCTCCACCGCGAGGGCGCTCGTCACGTCGTCGTCGCCGACCTGGACGAGGCGGGAGCCAAGGAAGTCGCCGAGACCATCGGCGGCACGGGCGTCGGGCTGGACGTTGCCGACGAGGGCGCCGTGCGCGACCTGGTCGCGGCGACGCAGGCAAACATCGGCCCGATCGACCTCTTCATGTCGAACGCGGGCTACGTCACGATCGGCGGGCTCGAGGTGCCGAACAAGGAGATCAACGACATGTGGGATGTCCATGTGATGTCCCACGTCTACGCGGCCCGGGCCGTCCTGCCGTCCATGATCGATCGTGGCGAGGGCTACATCATGAGCACGGCCTCGGCGGCCGGGCTCCTGACCCAGCTCGGATCGCTCGCCTACTCGCTGACCAAGCACGCCGCGGTGGCGCTGGCGGAGTGGATCGCCGTCACCCATGGCCACCAGGGCATCCGCGTCTCGGTGCACTGCCCGCAGGCGGTGCGAACGAACATCGGCGCCAACAGCCCGAACCCGCGGCGCCGGGACGCGCTGTCCGTCGGCGTTGCTTCTGGAGACGGCGTGCTGACCTCCGAGCAGGCGGCAGACGCCTGCATCGAGGCGGTCCGCGCGGAGCGGTTCTGGGTGCTTCCCCACCCCGAGGTCGCCGAGTACGTCCGGCGCAAGGCGACCGACATCGACCGCTGGCTGCATGGGATGCGGCGGTTCCAGGGGCGGCTCTACGAAGGAAGGCAACTGCCCGGCGACTGGTTCACCGATTCCCAGGGCGACTGACGTGGCCCCGTCCGACGATCCGGTCGTCTCGAGCCGGCAGGACGGCGTCGCCGAGATCGTGCTGAACCGGCCCGCCCGCCGCAACGCCGTGACCGGGCCGCTGGCGAAACGCCTGCACGAGGAGATCGTCGCGGCGACCGAAGACGACGAGGTCGCCGTGCTGCTGATCCGCGGCGCCGGCGGGGCCTTCTGCTCCGGCCTCGACCTCGGCGAGTTCCGGGCCGACCCGCCGCCGGACTGGATGCCGGACTTCAGCGGCCTGTGGCTCGACGTCCATGCGGCGCTCTACGATTGCCCGAAGCCGATCGTCGCGGCGCTCGAGCGATTCGCGATCAACGCCGGCTCGGCGCTGGCGCTCGCGGCCGACTTGCTGGTGGCCGGAGAGCAGGCTTTCCTCCACGTCGGCGAGATCCAGATGGGCATGGCGGCGCCGATGAACATGGCCTGGCTGCGACTGCGCCACCCGGAGAGCGTGGCGGCGCGGCTGGCGATCGTCGGCCGTCGCTACACGGGGCGGGAGCTGGAACGAATGAACATCGCCTGCGAGGTCGTCGCCGACGACGCCGTACTCGACCGGGCGCGGGAACTTTCCGCGATGATCGCCGGTTATCCCCCGAGCGGGGTCCGGGCAATCAAGTCCACCGTCATCCGAGGTCGGCCCGCCGCGTCCGGTCGCGAGTGGTTCGCGCAGCTTCGCGGCGGCTGAGAGTTACCGGGACGAACCGGGGCTTCGGACAAACCGCGGGTAAACGCCCGCGCTCGAAGAGACGGACAGCGGCCGCCCGGTCGCGGTAGGATAGGGGACTAATGACGGCCTTCTCATTAGACGACAAATACACGCTCACTGAAGGCCGCGTCGCAATCACCGGTGTCCAGGCTCTTGTCCGGCTACCGATGGACCAGCACCGTCGCGACCGGGAAGCCGGCCTGCGGGTTGGCGCCTTCATCAGCGGCTATCCCGGATCGCCGCTGGGCGAATACGACAAGCAACTTCAGCGAGCGAACAGGCTGCTGGCGGAGCACGACGTGGTCTGCCAGCCGGCCATCAACGAGGAGACGGCGGCGACCGCGATCTACGGCGCCCAGCTCCTGGAACGTTTCCCTCACGAACGCTTCGACGGCGTAGTCGGCATCTGGTACGGCAAGACGCCCGGCGTCGACCGCACCGGCGACGCGTTCCGCCACGGCAACTTCATCGGCACCGGCAAGTACGGCGGCGCCCTGGTGCTGGCCGGCGACGACACCGCCTGCAAGAGCTCGACGATTCCGGGCGACAGCACGATCAGCCTGTTCGACCTCTCCATTCCGGTGCTCTACCCGGGCGATCCGGCGGAGGTGCTGGAATTCGGCCTGCACGGGATCGCGCTGTCCCGGTACGCCGGCCTGTGGACCGCTCTGAAGATCGTGACGAACGTCGCCGACGGCGGCGCGGTAATCGACCTGCCGCAGACCGCACCGCCGGTTCTGCCCGAGCTCGACATCGGCGGCCGCCGGTTCGAGAAGCAGCTCGACATGCGGCTGTTGCCGCCCTACTCGATCGAACTCGAGCGGCAGATCTTCTCCGAGCGCACGGCGGCCGCGCTGGCATACGTCCATGCCAACGGCCTCGACAGCATCCGCTGCGCGAGTTCCGGTGATCGCATCGGCCTGGTTGCGGCCGGCAAGCCCTACCGCGACCTGCGTCTGGCGCTCGAGCTTCTCGGCCTGGACGAGGCCGCGCTCGACCGTCATGGCATCCGGGTGCTCAAGCTCGGCTGCATCGCGCCGATCGAGCCGCGGCGCCTGCGTGAGTTCGCCCAGGGCCTCGAAGAGATCATCGTCATCGAGGACAAGCGCGGCTTCGTCGAGACGCAGATCCGCCAGGTCCTCTACAACCTGCCCGACCGGCCCCTGGTCGGCGGCAAGGAGACGCCCGCCGGCGAGGCGCTGTTCCCGATGCACGGGGAACTCGAAGGCCACGACATGGCCCGGATCCTCGGCACGTACCTGGAGCACCGGCTGCCCGGCGCCGCACCGGCCGAGAGGCTGGCGCACCTCCGGGCCGGCGCCGAGTCCGCCGAGCTGGCCACGAAGCTGCCCGCCGCGCTGCCGCGCACGCCCTACTTCTGCAGCGGCTGCCCCCACAACACCTCGACCCAGCTTCCCGAGGGCTCGGACGTCGCTGGCGGCGGCATCGGCTGTCACGCGATGGCGATGTGGATGGATCGAGGCGTGAGCTGGCTGCCGCAGATGGGCGGCGAAGGCGCCTGCTGGATCGGTCTGGCGCCGTTCACCGAGCAGGAGCACGTGTTCCAGAACGTCGGCGACGGCACCTACGCCCATTCCGCCAGCAAGGCGATCGAGGCCTGCATCGCCGCCGACCTCCACATGACCTTCCGCATCCTCTACAACTCGGCGGTGGCCATGACGGGAGGTCAGGACGCGGTCGGGCTGCTCAGTTCGATGGGCGTCGCCAGGCAGCTTCAGCTCCAGGGCATGAAGCGGGTCGTCCTGGTGACCGAGGATCTGGAGCGCTTCCCCCATCGGGACGACAACGGGGTCGAGATCCGGCACCGCAGGGACTACGACCAGGTGCTCAAGGAACTGCGGGCGATCAAGGGGCCGACGGCCGTCGTCTACGACCAGCAGTGCGCGGCCGAGAAGCGGCGCGAACGCAAACGCGGCATCCAGGAAACGCCCAGCCAGCGCGTCTACATCAATCCTGCCGTCTGCGAAGGTTGCGGCGACTGCGCGGCGAAGTCGAACTGCCTGTCGGTCGCGCCGCTCGAGACCGAGTACGGCCGCAAGACGCAGATCCACCAGTCGTCGTGCAACCTGGACTACTCGTGCATCGAGGGCGACTGTCCCGCCTTCATGACGATCGACCTGGGCGAGGGCACGAAGCCCGTCCGTCGCGCGGCGGCCGCGCCGCTCGGCGAGGACGAAGTGCCGGAGCCCAGCCGTCAGTTGCCGGACGACGCCACGTTCCGGGCGCTGCTCGTGGGCATCGGCGGCACGGGCGTCGTGACGGTCGACGCGATCCTCGTCACCGCGGCCCTGATGGAGGGCCGGTACGCAGTCCACCTCGACCAGACCGGCCTGGCGCAGAAGGGCGGCGCGGTCGTGTCGAACCTCCTGCTCAGCCGCGGGCCGATCCCCCGCGCCAACAAGCTCGGCGACGCCGAAGCCGACCTGGCGCTTTCCTTCGACCTGCTGGCCACGATCGCTCCCGACAACCTGAAGCGGTTCTCGCAGGACACGACGGCCGTGGTCGGCAACACCGCCGGCATCAGCCCGGCGGCCGTGATCACGGACAGCGCCGCCCGGATGCCCCCGCTCGACGAGCTGCGCAAGCGGCTGGCCCTGTTCACGGACAGCGACCGCAGCTACTTCGTGGACGCCGAGGCCGCCACCGAGCGCCTGCTCGGCAACAGCGTTACCGGCAACATCTTCCTGGTCGGTGCGGCCTACCAGCAGGGCCTGCTGCCGCTCCAGGCGCGCTTCATCGAGCAGGCGCTGGTGGCGAACGGCGTTGCCGTCGAAGACAACATCCAGGCGTTCCGCTACGGCCGCCTGTCCGTCGCCGCTCCGGAGCGGTTCCGGCGCGCCGCCGGACTCGCCGAGCCGGAGGCGCCGACCGCGGCCGCGGCGGCGGATGCCGCCCGCGAGCGCCTCGAGCGCTGGGCGCCGAACCTCGGGCCGAAGCTCGACGCGCTCCTCGCCGCCGCGCCGCGGGGAGGGTCGCTCGACCGCCTCCTGCCCGGTCGCGTCGCCGACCTCCTGCTCTACGGCGGCGGCTTCGCCGAGCGCTATCTCGGCTTCGTCGGCGAGGTCGCCGACGCCGAGGAGTCGAAGCTGCCGGGCCACACCGCCGTACGCGAAGCGGCGGCCCGCTACGGCTTCAAGCTGCTGGCGGTCAAGGACGAGTACGAGGTCGCCCGCCTGTGGCTCCAGGACCCGACCTGGGACCAGGTCGCCCGCGACTACGACGGCTCCCTCACACGCCAGGTCCTGCTCCACCCGCCGACTCTCCGCCGCTTCGGCTGGAAGCGGAAGATCCGCTTGGGGGCCTGGTCGCGTTCAATGTTCCGGCTGCTGTACGCGGTTCGCGGGCTTCGCGGCACCGCGCTCGACATCTTCGGAGCGACCCGGCACCGCCGCCTGGAGCGCGGCCTGTTCGACTGGTACCGCGGCCTGGTGCATGGCGCCCTCGAACGGCTCGACGCGGACTCCGCGCCGCTCGTCGCAGAGCTGGCCGAACTCCCCGACTCGATTCGCGGCTACGAGGACGTCAAGGAGCGCACGGTTGCCTCGGCCAAGTCGCGGGCCAGGCAACTCCAGCGTCAGCTCGACGAAGAGCCTGCCGGCTCCAGGGTCGCCTGAAGCGGCGCCCGCGCTAGGATCCCCCGCCGTGACGACTCGACGGACCACGTCAACGCTCTGGGCTCTGCCAGCCCTGCTGGTGGCCGCTGCCGCGCACCTTCCGGCCCAGACCGCGCACCCGGTCCTGAGCGGCTTCCTTCCCATCGACGACTACATCCTCGAGGTCGACGGGCAAACGGATTCCGGGGCCAGGCTCTATCTCTCCCAGCGGGCGGCATCGATGCTGATCCTCAGTGACTCCCTGGGTGACCCCCTCCTGCTGTGGGCCCGCAGCATGGCCGTGGACCGGCTCCAGGGCTCCGACCTCCTTGCGTCGGGACCCGGCTACGACGTGGTCGCCGAACCGGACAAGTCCTACATCGGCGAGGCCAGACCGAACCAGACCACGATCGTCCTGCCCTTAGAGGGCCGCGACGTGAAGATCCTCCCCCGGCCCCCGCTGATCGGTGACCGCACCCTGGGCGAGTTGCTCGAGCACTCGCCCGGCTATCGCGTCGGTATGGACGCGTTCCAGCCGAATGCCGCCGCCATGGCCGCACTCCGCGACAGCGAAGCGGCACGGGTCAGGGTCTTCTTCGGCTCCTGGTGCAGCGTCTGCAAACAGGTGCTGCCGAACCTCCTCGAGGTCAACGCCGGACTTGAAGGCACCCAGGTCACCTTCGAGTACTACGGGCTGGCTTCCCCTCCGGGCGGCTGGGAAGACCCGGAGGTCAAGAGCAACGAAGTGACGGGCCTGCCGATGGCGATCGTCTATCGCAACGGCCAGGAGGTCGGCCGCTTCGGCGGGGCGAATGACTTCACCCAGCCGGCGCAGGTGCTGCAAGCTCTGTTGTCCGGCGCGCGGTAGCTGGCCTGACGATCACGACTACGGCCATGGGGCCGCAAGTAGCCCGACGCCGAAATGCGGTCCACCGCACCCACACGCCAAGTTGTCCGCGCGGGAGGGCGTAACTAAGGCGTCAGTGTGCTAGAGTGCTCATCTGCGGTTGACGCCAACCGCCACCCGTCGGCCCGCGAAGAGGAGTCGCCAATGCGTACCGTCAAGGAGTCGGGCAACGAGAAACTCATGCTGGTGCTGGAGCGGATCTGCGAACGCCTCGGATCGGTGAACAAGACCCAGGCAGTCAAGTTGCCCTACCTCGCCGAGGCGATCTCCAGCCGGGTGCTCGGCCATCCGATGACGGACGCCGCCTACGAGACGTGGCAGCACGGCGTCGTTTGCCGCCCTCTGTACCAGTTGCTAACTGACCAAGGCGGCTGCGGCCGCTTTCACGTCGAGCCGCGAGCGTACGTCGAGGACGAGTACACCGTGTCGTTGCCCGTCCCCGCGACCGCATCAGACGGCCTTACGGCCGCCGAACTAGCGATCGTGGACCACGTCGTGGACGAGTTCGGGGACATGACGGCCAACGAACTCGGACTGCTCACCAAGCGAATGAACCCGACCGTCGCGCCGACGGGCTGGGGAAGACGGCAGGCGGCCGACGTCAGCGAGAACGCCTACGAGCGCCTCACACCGGCGTATCAGGAGATGGTCGCCCAGTTCCAGACGATCAGCCTCGGGGAGCTCAGGGAGGGATCGACAACCGTCGACGACCCGCGTGACTGGGTCTGACGCCGTTGCCGGTCGTTTGCGCCTACGAGGCCACTTGGCTGGACCGGAAGTGGACGAAGGCCGTCAAGAGACTCCCGAGGCGGGACGTTCAGCGACTTGAAAGCAGTCTGGCCGACCTGATCGCGGCTCTTCAGGACTGTTCCCATCCGACGCTCGATCCGAGCCTCCACCGTTGGAGTCCGTCCCGCTACCACGGTCCGTCGAGCGCCAAGGTCTCGTGGTGCGAGTATCGGCTCGGCGACCAACACAACAAGGCGCGAGCCATCGTGGCCCACGACCCGCCGAACGACACGATCTACCTCGTTGCCAGGACCGTCATCCACGATCACCGACGAATCGGTGAGACGATCAAGCGCTTCGCGCGCGAAACCCGCGAGACGTTCTGAATGAGAACCCTCTGGCAACTCTGTCTTCTCTCTCCTCTGCCGCTGCTGCTAGTTCAATGCAGCGCGGTCACCCTTCCCAATCCCGGCGAGACGTTCTCCGACCTGCTCACTTCCGGGGAACCGGGACCCGAGATGGTGGTCATCCCGGCCGGCGAGTTCCTGATGGGCTGCTTCGGCACTCCCCTGCGGCCGGACGCGGAGTGCCACGGCCGCGAGGAACCGGTTCGCAAGGTGAGGATCCCGCGCCCCTTCGCCGTATCGAAGTACGAAGTGACGTTCGAGGACTACGACCGCTTCACCGGCGCGATGGAGCGGGCCGACGACGACGGATGGGGGCGCGGTCGCCGTCCGGCGATCAACGTGTCGTGGCCGGAAGCCCAGGCCTACGTGGACTGGCTGTCGCGCGAAACGGAACAGACCTACCGCCTCCTGAGCGAGGCGGAGTGGGAGTACGCAGCCCGCGCGGGCTCCTCAACGAGGCTGGATTGGGGCGACAACCAGGCGAACTGTGGGCGCTGCGGCAGCCGCTGGGATGGGAGACAAACCGCACCGGTGGGTTCCTTCCCGGCTAATCCCTGGGGCCTCCAGGACATGCTAGGGAACGTCGAGGAGTGGGTGCAGGACTGCTAGAACGCCAACTACGTCGGCGCCCCGTCGGACAGCTCAGCATGGATTGAAGGAGATTGCGACCACCGCGTTACGCTCGGCGGAAGCTGGCTAACGGCCGGAGCCTCGCAAACGGAGGAACCACCGAGAACCCCGGTCCGAGGCCGCTGGACCGCGTCGAACGGGGTGCAGATCATCGGGTTTCGATTCGCCCGAACGCTCGATCGCTAACCGCCAAGTCAACCAAGCGACGACTACGGGCCGGACTCCCGGCCGTTCACGACCACCGGTTCCTCCGCCGGCCCCCTGCTGCTGACATTCACTTCCGCGCCCCAGCGGCGGCCCGCGGCCCAGAAGGAGACCTCGTAGGAGCCGGGCGTCACGCAGCCAAGCCCGAGGCGGCCGGCGTCGGAAAAGCGGACGCCCTCACCGGCGCCAGTGAGGTGGCTTGTGATCTCCGCACCCGACTCGGTGGTCACGCTAAGGAAGGAAAGAGGCTTGCCGGCACAGTCGGAGGCGCGGCAACGGAGCTCGAGCAGACGGCCCACCGGCAGCGACTCCCGTACCCTGGACGCACGGTCCTCTTCGACGTTCAATCCGACGCCGCCGGCGCACGCGACCGCGTCGTTCCAGACCAGTGACGCGTCGCCCACGGGCACTTCGCGGTTCACGAAGCTGCCCGCAGCCGTTGTCAGCCCGCTGCCGACCACATCGCCTGAAGTGTTCGCGAGGTGAAGCCATGCATCGCCGGCCGGATCTCCACCGGCCCGCCTGAGTTCCACCTCGACGGTGCCCAACTCCGCACCGCCGATCCGCAGCAACTGATGCGGTGGCGGATCGGCCCCAAGCAAGAGATTCTGCATCACGCTTCCGGTCAGGCCACTTCTTCCCCGGTCCATCAGCGTCGGTGACAGGCCTGCATCGGCCTTGAACCGATACGCGCCCGGCGGTGCGGGCGGCAGTTCGAAACGTCCGTCGTCACCGGCTTCGGCGTAGGCAACAGTCCTTCCCACATCACCGAGCAGGGAGACCTGACCTGCAGCCGGCGCGCCGGTCTCATCGAACAACTGACCCGAGACGCGGACGCCGCTCAGGTCAGCCTGGGGCAACGGACCCGCCGGCCACAGACGCCCAACACTGGTGCCGTCACCCGGACTCCAGGTCATCCACAGCAGGTCCGCCGGAACACTCTCGACAACAAACGAGCCGTCTGGAGCCACTTCTGCGGACAAACGCCGTAGAGAACCCCCACCAAAGCCGAACAAGCGCTGATGGTTGCCTCCGCTACTCCGGGTAACGATCATGAACTTCGCTGAACTTCGCGTCGTATCGAAGACGCTGCCGAAGGAAACGGTTCCGCCAGACACCGGACGCCCATCCCGGACCAGCACGCTGCGAATCGTCCGTGTCGGCAGCCCCACATGCACCGTCTGAACGTCGGCCAGACCCTCCTCGATCGCAACTTCCTGCGAGACCCGGAGTCCGCCCGTCTCATCCGCCACCTCTAGGCGATAGGTGCCCGGAGCCGCCAGGAACTCGGCTCCCGCAATCGTCTCGTCATCACCCCGCTCCCTGGTGCCGGCTTCGGTCGAGGACCGAAGCGGCGCCTCGACAAACGGCGCCCCACTCTCCCGGAACCGGTCCAGTAGACGAACCGTGCCACGGTCCAGACCGCTGACGCGGACCGCGACACGGCGGCCCGGGTGCAGCCACAACTCGCCCTGATCTGCCATTGCGTTTGCGCCCAGCACGAGGAACCGATAGGTGATCGGCACGTCAGGGCACCGAAAACGCAAGTGGTAGCGGCCCGCCTCGATACCGCCAAGCAGGTACTCACCATCCGTATCGGAAACCGCCAGATGCTGCTGCCTCATTCGCACGCTTTCGATAGCTGGCCCGCCACCAGCCAGAAGAAGCTCGACCAGGCAACCGGGGACAGATTCGGCACCCACCGCGTCGAAGAGGCGGCCGTTCACGACCGCCCCCCGGTCCAGGGCGACCAGCCCGAGGTCGACCTCGCCGCCTGGGACCGGCGCGACGCGGATGAGAGCTGACCGCAGGTAGTCGTCGGCCTCGAACGCGACGTCGATCGTGGTCTCATCAGCGAAGTAGGCGTGGATCGGCACCGACACCGGACCGTCCGCGTCTTCGACGGCGTGTCCGGCACTTGCCCTCTGCCCCACTCCGAAGGCCCACATCGTGAAGCTGCGGATCGGCTCACCGGTAGCGCCCACAAGTTCCGCCCGAACTTGACCCGCCGCCGCCGGCTCGACCTCCGCCTCTTCGGTCGACTCCTCCTTGGCCACCAACTCGAAGACGACGCGAGAAGGCCGCCGGCCCTGCTCGATGGTGCGGGCGTCCGTCTCGAAACCGGTCGCCTCAGCCGTCGCCTGAAGGCTCCCCGCCGGCAACCCGGCAAGCTCGAAGAGACCCTGTTCGCCGCTGTCGACGCATCGCTCCGTCGGTCCGAACGAGCCGACCGCGCCCAGGTTCCGCCAAAACGCACAGACCCGCGCTCCGGCTACCGTGCTTTCACTCTCGCTCTCCCGGACGACTCCTCTCGCGGTTCGCCCCGGTTGAAGCCGGATCACGCCGGGCGGCGCCTCGTTGGGATACGAGCCAAAGAACGGCAGGTGCGCGGGATGGTCAACGATCAGTGTCAGTCCGCCAAGCCGGGGCAGGGGATCCTGGACTACGCCCTCCACGGTCGTCGCCGTCCGCAACAGGATCGCTTCCGTCGCGGAAGGGCCCTGAGCCGAGGACGTGGGCGTGATCGCTCCGACAGCAGCAACCTGCTGCGACGCCGGCCGAAGCACCGTCACCGTTGCCCCGCCAACGGGTTCCCCAGCGGCTCCAAGCACGAGAATCCGGCCTGGCTCCGGGGGCGCCTGGGAAGCAACCGGGGGCGCGGAAACGAGGGCGCCAACAACGAACACGCCGAGGATGGTGAGAACAGGGAACCACTTCATCACGGACACACCTCCTTGCCATTCCAACCCGCCGCGGCCCGGTCCACTACAGCCCCGCCGCACGACCGTTGACGATCACCGGCTCCTCCGGATTCCCTCTGGCGTTCGCTCTGAACTCAGCGCCCCAGCGGCGGCCGGCGGCCCAGAACGAGACTTCGTAAGAGCCGGGCGTCACACAGCCGAGGCCGAGCCGGCCTGAGTCGGAGAAGCGGACGCCCTCACCGGCGCCGGTCAGGTGGCTCGCGATCTCGGCGCCGGACTCGGTCGTCACGCTGAGGAAGGAGAGCGGCTCGCCGGCGCAGTCGGCGGCCGGCACCGTCAACGATCTCCAGCCTGTAGAGGCCGGGAACCGCCAGGAATTCCGCTTGCACCGTCGAGTCCTCATCGCCACTTCGGCCTGCCCCGGCCTCTGACGACGACCGCAGCGCCGTCTCCACGATCGGGCTCTCGATCTCCCGGAACCGATCCAGCAGGCGAGCCATCCCCGCGTCCGAACCCCGGACACGCACCGCGACCCGCCGGCCGGAGTCCAGCCAGGACTCGCCCTGGTCGGCCAGTTCGCCCTTGCCCAGCACGACCAGCCGATCCGTGACCGGCGCCCCCGGGCATTGCAGCCGGAGGTGATAGCGGCCCGCCCCGAGGCCGCCGATCAGGTAGCGGCCGTCCCCATCAGACACCGTCAGGTGGCGTTGGCTCATCATCAGGGCCGCGATGGCGCCCGGGCCCGGGTAGAGGAGTTCGACCACGCAGCCGCCGGCGGGGTCCGCCCCCACCGCGTCGAAGAGCCGCCCCTGTACCACCGCCCCGGTCTCGAGGGCGATCAGGCCGAGCTCGATCTCGCCGCCGGGGATCGGTGCGACCCGGACGAGCGGCGACTCCAGGTAGTTCTCGGCCCGGAACGAAAGGTCGATCGCGGCATCGCCCGCGAACGAAGCAGGGATCGGAACCAGCACCGGACCCTCGGCGTCCTCGACACCGTGCGAGGAGCCGGCCATCCGACCCACCCCGTTGGTCCGCATCGTGAAGTTCCGGATCGGTTCGCCGGCGACTCCCACGAGTTCGACGCGCACTCCGCCGGCCGAGATCGGCGCCGGCGGCGCCTGCTCAACCGACAGCTCACTGGCGACGAGTTCGAACTCGACCCGCGCGCCCCCCCGGCCCTGCTCGATCATGCGGCCGTCCGTCTCGAAACCGGGCGCCTCCGCCGTCTCGCTGCGCACCAGGAACGCCTCCACCGGCGACAGGCCGGCCCGGCTCGGCTGGATCACCGTCACCGAGGCGTCGGCGACCGGCTGGCCGTCCGCACCCCGGGACGACGAGTTGACCCGGACTGGTTGTTGGCGCCTGCTGCGCCGCCCCCGGCACAGCGAGCGCTTGCAGAACGGCAAGGCAGGCGAGAACACAACTCAATCGCATGATGGAACCTCCCCGGCGCGAATCGCCTCCGCGTCGATCAATAGAAGCCGGATCGGCGGACGCAACGGATCCACCATGCCGCTGGTCGCCTCCTGGAGCAGCCAGTGTCTGCGGCCCGGAAGCAGACCCACGTGAGGCGCGTTCGTGGGCAGACGCACTTTGCGGACGATGGCATCCTGCTCCGGGTCGATGCGATGCAGGTCCCAGACGACCGCGTCGCCGGTCGCATCTCGCATCAAGACGTAGAGAGAGTCCCGAACGGCTGCACATCACGGGGTTCTCCGAAGTGCAGCACTGGGTCCGCGCTCTCCCGGCCATCGACGACCCGCACGAGACCCTCATCCACGCGGTAGACAAGCAAGCGGGACCTGGGCGAATCCACCAACACGAACTGCTCCTCGTCGATCCAGGTGCCGCATCAGGCCAAGCATCGGCAGTTCCGCGGTCTCCAACGGACGGCAAGCGGGCTCGGACGTGCCGACCGCCGAGCATCCGCAAAGAGCAACGAACCCAGGACAGCGCCGCCCGGCGCAATCCACCGCGTCATGGGGCTGGACCTCCCTGTTACAAGGCTTACTCCAGCGCCAACGCCACCAGGGCCGGGATTTGTTCCCCGCGTCCGGCACCGACGGTAAAGGCCACGTATTGCCGGCCCTCGTGTAGATAGGTCATCGGCGTGCCGTGCGGCGTGGGTTCGACGCGGTGCTCCCAGAGCTTGGCGCCGTCCCGCTTGTCGTAGGCGCGGATGTGGCCGGCGTTGCCCATGAAGGTCATCCGGCTCGCGTCGTAGTCGGCCTGGATGATGAAGATCAGGTCCTTCGTCAACACCAGGCCGCCGTTCGAGAGGATGCCGTGGGAGGCGCTGCCCAGGTCCGGCAGGCCGAGGTGGGCGATCGCGGGATGGTCCTTCGGGCCCGGGCCGTGGGCGACCTGCCACAGGTGCTCGCCGGTGTTCAGGTCGATCGCGGTGATCCGGCTGTGGGGCGGCTTGACCAGGGGAAGGCCGCGCGGCCCGTCCACGAGGTTGAGAGCATCGACGTAGCGGAACTCGGAGCGGGCCGCGTCGGCCGGTTGCACGCCGAAGCTCATCACCTTGGTCATCGACGGCACGTAGAGAACGCCGGCCTCGGGATCGACCGCGGCGCCCCTCCAGTTCGCGCCGCCGGCGGCGGACGGCAGTGTCAGCACGCCGAGCTTGCCGCCCTCCTTGACCTCGAGCGGCGGCGTGAAGATAGGGCCCAGCACGTAGTCCTCGACGATCTCGAGCGCCTCGGCGCGCAGTTCCGGCGTGAAGTCGATCAGGTCGTCCTCGGTGAAGCCGAGCCGCTCGAAGGGCTCCGGCTTCGTCGGCATCGGTTGGGTCGGCGAAGTCCATTCGCCGGGCACCGCCGTCTGCGGCACCGGTATCTCCTCGATCGGCCACACGGGCTCGCCCGTCTCCCGATCGAAGACGTAGGTGATGCCCTGCTTGCTGACCAGGGCGACGGCCCTGATCTCGCGGCCATCGACGGTGACGTCAACCAGGTTCGGGGCCGAGGCCAGGTCGTAGTCCCATAGACCGTGGCGGACCGCCTGGAAGTGCCACTTCCGCTCGCCGGTGCGGGCATCCAGAGCCACCAGGCTCTCCGCGAACAGGTTGTCGCCGCGCCGGTGGCCGCCGTACCAGTCGTTCGTCGGCGTCGACACCGGCAGGTAGACGAAGCCGAGTTCGTCGTCGCAGCTCATCATCGTCCAGACGTTCGTGTTTCCGGAGTACTCCCAGGACCCGTCGAGCCAGGTCTCGTTGCCGAACTCGCCGGGTTGCGGAATCGTGTGGAAGATCCAGCGCATCTCCCCGGTGCGCACGTCGTAGCCGCGGACATGGCCGGGAGGCATCGTCGGCCCGCGCGGGCCGTCGGAAATGACCGAGCCGAGCACGATGACGTCGGCGCAGACGATCGGCGGCGCCGAGTGGGTGTACTGGCGTTCGTTGATCTCGCGGCCCAGGCCGACGGCGGTGTTCACCATGCCGCCGTCGCCGAAGGCCGGGTCCGGCTCGCCGGTCATCCGGTCGAGCGAGATCAGGCGCCGGTGGTGCGCTGCGTAGATCAGGCGCTCGGCGGCTTCGCCGTCGATCTCCCCGCTCCAGTACTCCAGCCCTCGCTGCTGGAAACCGGCGTTCGCCGGACGGCCGGCGTCGTAGCTCCGTGGGTCGTAGACCCAGAGCGTCTCGCCTGTGCCCGGGTCGATCGCCGCCACCTGGCTGAGCGAGGTCGTGATGTAGAGCGTGCCGTCGATGTAGAGCGGCGTGCTCTTGTACATGCCGCCGCGAAACTCCGTGTCGGCCTCGGTCTCGACCGACGTCCAACGCCAGACTTCGCGCAGCCGGTCGACGTTGGACGGGTTGATCTGGTCGAGCGGCGAGTACTTGGTGGACGCGCGGTCGGCGGCGTAGTGATGCCACTCGCCGACCGCGTCGCCGCCAGGGCCGGGCTCGGAGTCGCCGCCGCATCCGAAAGCCAGGATCAGGAGGAGAATCGCGCTCGCGGCCAGTCCGGAACCGGAAGCGGGCCAGAGGGCCGGCACACAGGCAATCGACGAAGACGTGGAGACACGGGCGGCCTTGTTGCGCAACATCCGGCGAGTCTACGTGGCGATCCTGTACGCTAAGCGGCCTTCAGGAACAAGGTACTGCAGGAGAACAGAACCATGGCATGGGACTTCGAAACAGACGCTGAATTCCAGGACAAGCTGGACTGGATGGACGAGTTCGTCACGAACGAGATCGAACCGCTTCGATTCGTCCTCGGCAGCCCTTACGATCTCTCCTGCCCGAAGCGCCAGAAGCTGATCCCGCCGCTCCAGGAGGAGGTCAGGAAGCGCAAGCTCTGGGCCTGCCATCTCGGGCCCGACCTCGGCGGCCAGGGTTACGGCCAGGTCAAGCTGGCGCTGATGAACGAGATACTCGGCCGCTCGCCGCACGCGCCGATCGTGTTCGGCTGCCAGGCGCCGGACTCGGGCAACGCGGAGATCATCGCCCACTACGGTACGGACGATCAGAAGGCCCGCTACCTGCAACCCCTCCTCGACAACAGGATGGTCTCCGCCTACTCGATGACGGAGCCGCACGGCGGTTCCGACCCGAAGGTGTTCACGACCCGCGCCGTCCTCGACGGAGACGAGTGGGTGATCAACGGCGAGAAGTGGTTTTCCTCGAACGCCCGCTACGCCTCCCTGCTGGTCGTCATGGTGGTCACCGATCCGGACGCGCCGCCCTACAACAGGATGTCGATGTTCCTGGTGCCCAAGGACACGCCGGGAGTCAAGATCATCCGCAACGTCGCCGTCGGCACCGGCAACGAGGACGGCTCACACGGCTACGTCCGCTACACGGACGTGCGCGTGCCCAAGGATCACCTGCTCGGCCAGCGCGGCCAGGGCTTCGTGGTGGCCCAGACCCGCCTCGGCGGCGGCCGCATCCACCACGCGATGCGGACGATCGCCAAGGTCCGCACCGCCTTCGACCAGATGTGCGAGCGGGTGCTGTCCCGGGAGACGCAGGGTGAACTGCTTGCGCAGAAGCAGCTCGTCCAGGAGAAGATCGCCGACTCCTGGGCGCAGATCGAGCAGTTCCGACTGTTCGTTCTGCAGACCGCCTGGAAGATCGACAAGTACAAGGACTACCGGATGGTCCGCAAGGACATCTCGGCGGTCAAGGCGGTCATGCCGAAGGTCTACCTCGACGTCTTCTCACGGGCGCTGATGATCCACGGCTCGCTCGGCGTCTCGAACGAGATGACCTTCTCGGCGGGCGTCGTCGACTCCTTCCACATGGCCCTGGCCGACGGGCCGACCGAGGTCCACAAGATCACGGTGGCGAGGCAAATCCTCCGCGAGTACGGGGGCACGGACGACCTCTTCCCGACGACCCACCTGCCGAAGCTCCGGCAGGCGGCGCTCGAGAAGTACGCCGAAGCGCTGGAACTGGAGGTCGCTGCTCTCTAGCAGCCAGCGGCGCGGACTCACACGTAGCGTTCCACGGCGCAAGCTGCTACATTCCGCTCGCCATGTTCAAGAACTTCATGTTTGCGATCGCCTACATTCTCGGCGCCGGTTGGTGGGCCAGTCAGGCCATGGTCGACGCGGCGGCCGGGTCCTGGTGGAACCTCCTCGCCTTCTTCGCCGTCCTGACCTTCTTCCTGGTCCGAGTCGGCTGCATGGGCGGCAGCGAGGAAGGCGCCCAGAAGATGGGCAACGTCTTCTCGATCATCATCGCCGTTGCCTTGCTGGTCATCGCGGGGATGGGACTGGCCGGCGGCGACGGGAGCATCGCGAACGTGGTCTTCGCGCTCCTGTTCGCGGTCGTGGCCGGCCTCGGCCTCCGCGCGACCGCCGCCGCGCACGCCTAAGACTACGGAGAAACGGAAATGCTCCTCGACATCGCGAAGAACCGCCACACCCTGACCTTGGCGGCAGCCCTGCTGCTGCTTCCGCTTGGCGCATGCGGCGGCACCGGTGCCGACGACGACCACGCGGACCACGGCCACATGGAAGGCGACATGGGCCACGCCGAAGAAGCGGCCGACGACGGCGCGCCGCGCGTCTACTTCGTGGGACTGGAGAACCACGCCACGATCCCCAGCCTGATCAACCTGCAGTTCGCGGCCGAGAACTTCGTCATCGAACCCGTCGGCGACGGCGCGATCAACGAGGGGGCGGGGCACTACCACATCGCGATCGACGGGGAGTGCCTGGAGCCGGGCATCGTGATCCCGACAGCGGACCCGTGGATCCACTTCGGAGACGGCTCAGACTCGATCGAGATCGAACTCACTCCAGGCGAGCACTATCTCTGCCTCCAGATCGGCGACGGCGAACACCGCACGCTCGACGAGCCGGGCCTGTCGCAGTACATCATGGTGCACGTGGAGGAAGAGGCGGCGACCGAGTAGCCCGCTACTCGAAGAAGAACGGGCTGGTCCAGGCGGCGCCGCCGTCTCTCTGAATCACGCGAAGATAGAGATAGCCGCCAGCTTGAAACCCGGGCAACTGCACGGTCAGGCTGCACTCGCGTTCCCCTTCACCGCACAGCGCCTCGCCAGTCAGGGCGCCTTTGCCGGACGCGCCCTGGCGGCTGACCACCTCGATGCGCGCGATCTCCCCGGGTGCGACCGCCCGCACGACCAGCGTCGCCTCCGGCACGCCGGCGATCGGCCCCACTGTGCCCGCGGCGGCCGCAGCGGCGGGAATGTCGGCGCCGATCGGCCATCCCGCGTAGCTCGCGCGGATCACGATCCTTGGGCCGTTCGTGGCATAGGTGCGCCGCGCGAGCAACGCCCCGTAGATCCCCTCCCGGGTCACCTCGTCGCTCAGGATCGCCGCCACACCGCCGCTTGGCGACGCCAGGTGAGCCAGGCCCGGGTGCCCGTCGTGTCCGTCGCTCGAACCCACGAATCCGAGCCGGTAGCCTCGATCCAGAGCGTCGCGGACGAAGTTGCCGGCCAAGGCGTCCCGGACGACCGTGCCCGGCGCATCGGCAGCCTCGCTCGCACCGTGGACGGACACGATCTCCGTGACGGGTTCGAGTTCGGCCGGAGGCGGCGAAGACCAGTCCGTGGCGATCGGCGCACCGGCCGAGTGGTGGGCGAAGGTCAGCGCCCGCACGTCCTCGAGTCCGGCCCACAGTTCCCGCGGTTCGTCGTATCGCTCGTCGATTGAGCTCCGAAGCAGGCCGGCCGCGGCCCCGGAGCTCGCCTCGAAGAAGACGACGTGGCGATGGCCCTCGACCCAGTTCGTCCACTCGTAGCCGGCCAGAGCGACGAAGCGTCCCGGTTCGTTGCGGGCATCGGCCGCATCCAGCGTCCGCCGCCAGATGGAGGGTTCGCCGTCCATGAACCGCATGCCCCAGTGGTCGTGGTCGGTCACCGCCGCGGCGTCGAGGGCGGCCACCTCCCGCGCGTAGCGGAGCAGATCGTCGGGGATCGCGGAGCCGTCGGAGAGTCCGGAGTGGTTCTGAAGGTCGGCCCAGAGGATGCGCCGGCCGGCCGGCGATACCACCAGCGGATTGCTTTCCGCCTCGAATCCGGGCTCGGCCGCGGCGCCCATCAACCGGCCGCGCACCCTGATCACACCGCCGGCCTCCGCGGAAAGCCGAAGCGGAACGACGAGCCGGCCTCGATCCTCCACGGCGAGTGCCAGCGAGACGATCCGCTCTCCCTCGGCCGCGGAATCGGCCCTCGAATCGACCAGGCCGACGCGCGCCGGCAGTCGAAGCTCCAGTGTCCCGGCTGCCACCGGCCAGCCGTTTCCAGCGGCGTCGACCAGGGCCGCGTTGAGCTCGACGCGATCGCCCGGCCGAGCAGTCGAGGGCACATGGAGCAGCAGCCGTGCCGGCTGCCCCGGCAACACATCTACCGCCGGCGACTCACCGATCAGCTCTCGCACCCCGTCGCCGTCTCCGTCTACGCCAATCCAGAAGCGCGACTCACGCTCGGCGTACCGGTCGGCCAGCGCGCCCGCCGGGCCGGCGCCGTACGTGATCACGATCTCCTGTCCTGCCGCGAGCGGCCGGCCGCCAACGCCGACCGCGAGCAACTGCTGATCCAGCGTCTCCGCCGAGAGTTCGACGCCGGCGGCGGCCGTCTCGATCGTCGTGTAGCCCAGCGCCTCCGGACGTTCCGTCTGCGGCGTGCTCCAGCCCCAGAAGGGCGACACCTGAAGGTGGACGGTTCCTCCGACCGCGACGCCCGCCGGCCCTGCCCGGTAGACGATCCGCCAGCTTCCCGGACTGCCGGCGACCGCCGGGCCTCTCAAGGTCGCGACGGTGGCGGTGCCGCCGCCGTCAGCGGCCGAACGCGCACGCAGCAGGTCGGCACGCAGTTCTTCGACCACGTCGTGACGCGGAGAACGGTCGGGCCAATCCTGCTCCGACAACCCGTCCGACCTCGGCACGCACGCCCCCGCAGCCAGGGCCAGAACGCCAGCGAGCAGAAAACGTCGCATCCCCCTCACATCCTCTCACGCAACCGGACCGCTGTAGTGTCGCCCTCGGTCATGCCCTTCAAAGTCGCCTTCATCGGCACCCACGGCGTCGGCAAGACGACCCTCGCCTACGGCCTCGCCTCGCGGCTCAAGCGGCGCGACGTGAACCTGGAAGTCGTGGTCGAGGTGGCGCGACGCTGCCCGCTGCCGCTCAACGAGGGCACGACCCTCGAAGCCCAGTCGTGGATCCTCCACGCCCAGATCGCGGATGAACTCGCCGCCGAAGCCCGCTCCCCCGTCGTCATCTGCGACCGCAGCGTGCTCGACAACTACGTCTACCTGCTGTTCTCACGCGGCCGCCAGCCGGCGCTGGAACCCCTGATCGGGTCCTGGAGCGACACCTATGACCTGAAGGTCCATGTCCCCATCCTGCGCGGCAGCGAGGCGCAACCGGACGGCCTTCGGGCCACCGATCCGGCCTTCCGGCGACAGATCGACAACCGGCTGCGGCAGGAGCTGAAGGAACGCCGGATCCACTCGCTGGCCCTCGACCCCGAGCATCGCGAGAGCTGGCTCGACACGGTCGAGGAGGCGGTCGCGAACCAGCTCCGCGTTTCCCAACTCGACCTGCTCTGAGCTGTGCGCGGGCCGCGTATACTCGCGGGCCGAACAACGAACCCCACCGTCGACCGATACGCACTGCAGCCGATCGAGAGGAGCCGCCATGTCCCGTCCCTTCCTGCGCACCGAACTCTGCGACATGCTCGGGATCGAGTATCCCGTGTTCTCCGCCGGCATGGGACCCGTGGCGGGCGGTGCGGAACCGGTCGCCAAAGCCGACCTGGTCGCAGCCGTGTCCGAGGCCGGCGGCCTGGGCGTGATCGGAGGCGTTGCCTACAGCCCCGAAGGTCTGCGGGCCGAGATCAACAAGGTGCGCTTGAAGACGGACAAACCGTTCGGGGTCGACCTGCTGCTGGCTTCGAACTTCCTGGAGAAGGCGGGCAGCGGACCGACCTCGGCGACGGTGCCGACCCGCGACCTGGTGCCGGCGGAAACGCGCGACGCACTGAGGCAGATGGCCGAGAGCCTCGGCATCGATTGGCTTGAGGCGCCGCCTCCGGCGCCGAGTTGGGCGGTGCCCGAGGGCCAGAGCTACGCCGGCGCCCAGATGGAAGTCCTGCTGGAAGAGAAGATCCCGGTCTTTGCCTCCGGTCTCGGTTCCCCCGCGCCCTTCTCGAGGGCGCTCAAGGACGCCGGTATCAAGATCGTCTCCCTCGTCGGCAACGCCCGCGCCGCGCGGCGGGTCGCCGAGGGCGGCGCCGACATCGTCGTTGCCCAGGGCACGGAAGCCGGCGGCCACACCGGCAAGATCGGCACCCTGGCGCTCCTGCCCCAGGTCATGGACGCCGTCGCGCCGATCCCGGTCGTCGCCGCGGGCGGCGTCGCCGACGGCCGCGGCCTGGCGGCGGTCATCGCCGCGGGCGCGATCGGTGCCTGGTGCGGCACCGCCTTCCTCGTTTCGAACGAGGCGAACCAGCCCGCGCTGCAGAAGCAGCGCATTCTGGAGGCCGCCACCGAGGACACGGTGGTCACCCGTCTCTACAGCGGCAAGACGATGCGGAACATCACGAATCCGCTGATCCAGG
>JAPOXA010000179.1 GCA_026707325.1 Acidobacteriota bacterium
GGCAGATCGCCTTCGCGTGGCCGATGTGCAGGTAGCCGTTCGGCTCCGGCGGGAAGCGGGTGACGACCTTGCCGCCGTGCTTGCCCGTCGCGACATCGGCGCGCACGCGCTCGCGGATGAAGTCGAGGGACCTTGAAGTGCTGGAGTCGTCGGGCATGGCGGCTGGGCCTGAGTAAGTACTACTGGGTGCGCCGGCGTCCCCGCCGGCATCCGGCGCGAAGCGCCGGTCTCTGGCGGAATGCTGCGGAGCAGCGGAGATTACCGGATCGTCGCGAGCGGCATGGCTCAACCGCGCGGTCTCAACCGTCGAGCCGGTACCCCAGCCCGTGCACCGTGACGATGAACCGGGGCCGGCCTGGACTCGGCTCGATCTTCTGCCTCAGTGACGACACATGGACGTCAACCGTGCGGGTCGTCGGCGTCGCGTCGTATCCCCAGACCTCGTCGAGCAGGCGGTCGCTCAGTGTGCGGGCGAGACTCGGCTCGTCTTCGACCAGTAGCAGGCGATGGGCGGTCATGGGACGCTCGAGCTTTAGGGGATGCGGGCTGAAGGCGCGCGTTCGCGGGGGCCGCGGATACCGGCCGGTCATTCGATCTTCGCGGGCAGCGAGACGCGGAACGTCGTACGGCCGGGCTCGCTGTCCACGGTGACCGAGCCGCCGTGCTCCTCGATCGTGTTGCGCGCGAGGCTCAGGCCCAGGCCGGAACCCGGCTGAGTGCCCTCGGTTGCGGCCCTGCCACGGACGAACGGCTCGAAGATGTGCCGCTGCTCCGCCCTCGGGATGCCGGGGCCATGGTCGGTGACGGCGACGGTGACCCGCCCTCGGCCGGCGTCGCAGCTCGCTTCGACTCGCACCCGAACGGCGCCGTCATCGTCCCGGCCGTACTTCGCCGCGTTGTGCAGGAGGTTCATGAAGGCCGTGATCAGGGCGTCGCGGTCGCCCGGGATCGAGGGCAGATCGTCCAGCCCTTCGAGCTCCAGTTCGACGCCGTTCTCCTCCAGAAACCAGTTCGATTCGGCCACGGTTGTACGTAGCAGTTCGCCGGGGTCGATCTCGGCAGTCGCTTTCCGTGCCGAAGTCCGGCCGATGCCGGCCCATTGGAGTACCTGCTCGACCAGCCGGGACAGCCGGCGCCCCTCGCGTTCGATCATCTCGCCGTAGCCGCGGACATCGTCGGACCTGTGGACGATCCCGGCGCGCAGGTTCTCGCCCGCCGAGCGAATCGCCTGCAGCGGCGTGTTCAGTTCGTGCGACACGCCGGCGACGAAGTCGACCTGCTGAGCCGCCAGGGCCCGGGCGCGGCGGCTTCCGGGGGCTCTTTGGCCCCGGTGGGCGCGGTCCTCGTTCGCGGAACTGAACCCGCGGACAACCAGTCTCCGTTGAACGGGCGGGCGTCCCCAAGGCGCCCGCCCGTTCCTCTTGTGCCACCGCTAACCTGTACGGTCCAGACTGGGTGCGCCGGCGTCCTCGCCGGCTTCCGGGAAGGACGCGCCGCGAAGCGGCGACCATCCTGCGGCGCTAGGATCGCGCCCCATCGACCAGTTCAAGGCGGGCGCGATTCGCCGCCAGAGGAGGCGCTTGGTATGGCAGACGTTGCGTTCGTCGGACTCGGAGTCATGGGCTACCCGATGGCGGGCCACCTGGCGGCCGCCGGCCACCGGGTGACGGTGTACAACCGCACGACCGCGAAGGCGGAGCAATGGGTAGAGGAGCACGGCGGCGGGAGTGCCCCGACTCCTGCTGCGGCCGCCTCGGGGGCCGAGTTCGTGTTCTGCTGCGTCGGCGACGACGACGACGTGCGGGCCGTGACCCTGGCGCGCGAGGGTGGGCTCGAGGGCATGGCCGCGGGCAGCGTCCTCGTGGACCACACGACGGCGTCGGCGCGACTCGCCCGCGAACTCGCCGGGGCCTGCGCGGACAAGGGCCTCGGTTTCCTCGACGCGCCGGTCTCGGGCGGCCAGGCGGGCGCCGAGAACGGCGCCTTGACCGTCATGTGCGGCGGCGAACCGGACGTCTTCGAGCAGGTGAACGCGGTCATCGACTGCTACAGCCGCGCGGTCACCCTGCTCGGCCCGGCGGGCAGCGGCCAGTTGACGAAGGCGGTCAACCAACTCTGCATCGCCGGCATCGTCCAGGGCCTCTCCGAGGGCATTCACTTCGCGGAGAAGGCCGGCCTCGACCCGCTGGCGGTCATCGGCGCCATCTCGACCGGCGCCGCCGGTTCCTGGCAGATGGACAACCGCGCCGAGACGATGGTCCAGGGCAAGTTCGACTACGGCTTCGCCGTCCAGTGGATGCGCAAGGACCTCGGTATCGCGCTGGAGGAGGCGCGAAGCAACGGCGCTCATCTGCCCCTGGCCGCGCTCGTCGACCAGTTCTACAGCGAGGTCACCGCTCTTGGCGGCCTGCGCTGGGACACGTCGAGCCTGGTGGTGCGGCTGCGGGCGATGAGCGGGGGCGAGGGCTAGCGTTCCCGCACCGCGCTCGGTGACTCGCGCGGTGCGGGTTCGCAGGTGGCGCGAACGCGCCACCTGGGTTCAGGCTCGCGGTCCTCCGGACACGTTCGCGTCGCCGGCGACGTGGAAGCGCCAGAGCCGGTTCGGGGCGCGCGTCACGCCGATGCGGCCGCTACGGCCGGGCTTGGTCGGAGGTAGGGTGCCGTCGTCGACGATGAAGATCGGCAGGCTGCCTTTGGCTGGAGGAGTCGAGACCGTGGTCAGGTCGGCGCCGTCGTGGCGGCGGTCGAGACCGAAGGCTTGGCACAGGCGGGCGGGTCCGGAGCAGAGGTCGGCGTCCCGGAAAGGCCTGGTGGAGGTCCGGCGGCTCGCCGCGTTGCGGGCGCGGCGCATGGCGCCGGCGCCGGCCAGCGGTGCGGCGGCACGGAGCAGGACGGCCGAGCAGACGCCGTCCTCGCCGCAGACGACGTTGGCGCAGTGGTGCATGCCGTAGGTGAAGTAGACGTAGAGATGGCCGGGCGGTCCGAACATCGTCCGGGTGCGGTTCGTCATCCCGCGGTAGCCGTGGCTGGATGGGTCGGTCGCGCCCTCGTAGGCCTCGACTTCGACGATCCGGGCGGCGCGGCGGCCGCGGACGAGGACCTTGTTCAGGAGCCGCGGCGCGACGTCGAGCGCCGTGGGCCTGTAGAACGAGCGGGGTAGCGGCGAGAAACGGGGCGAGCCGGCGCTCAGACGGGCACCTCGTCCAGGTCCGTCTCCGGCCCCATGTAGGCGCGGATCTCGGCCGGAGTCTCCATCTTCGTGTACTCCGGTACGTGCACGCTGACGTAGAGGATCTCGCCGGTGAAGATGGGGCGCCCTTCGTGGGTGCCGCGATAGCCGAGCGTCCAGGAGGTGCGCCCCCAGTGCTGGATGGCCAGGTCGATGTCCAGCAGGTCGCCGTCGGTGACCGAACCGAGGAAATCGATCGTGGCGCGACGGAGCATCATGTCCCAACCGAGCTGGGCACCGCGTTCCCGGATCGGCCGCAGCCAGCTCTCCATCGCGTCGTCCATGTACGCCATGTAGTGGGCGTTGAACACGACGCCCTGCTTGTCGACCTCTCCGTAACGGACGCAGATCGTGTGCCGGTAGGGAGTCGTCATCGTCTCCGGCCGCTCAGAGGCTCGGTTCGAGACCGACCGCCCAGGCGGCGAAGGCCCACTGGTCGGCGACGTCCTCGATCTGCATCCAGGTCGGCTTGCCGGCGCCGTGGCCGGCCCGGGTCTCGACCCGGATGAGGACCGGGTTGTCGCAGCCCTGCGCCCGCTGCATCTCGGCCGCGTACTTGAAGCTGTGCCAGGGCACGACCCGGTCGTCGTGGTCGGCGGTGGTGACCAGAGTCGGCGGGTAGCAGGCGCCTTCCTGCACGTTGTGGAGCGGCGAGTAGGCGTACTGGGCCCGGAACTCGTCCTCGTTCTCGGACAGGCCGTAGTCCGTCGACCAGTTGCGGGCGTTCGCGCTGGGCAGGTGGTAACGCAGCATGTCGAGGACGCCGACCGCCGGCAGGGCCGCCGCGAACAGGTCGGGCCGCTGGTTCAGCGTGGCGCCGACCAGGAGGCCGCCGTTGCTGCCGCCCTGGATCGCGATCCGTCCGGCGCTCGTGTAGCCCTCGGCGATCAGCCACTCGGCGGCGGCTATGAAGTCGTCGAAGACGTTCTGTTTCTTCTCCTTGGTGCCGGCGAGGTGCCACTCGCGGCCGTACTCGCCGCCGCCGCGCAGGTTCGGGATCGCCAGCATGCCGCCCATCTCGAGCCAGGCGAGGCGGGACGAGGAGAAGCCGGGCGTCAGCGAGATGTTGAAGCCGCCGTAGCCGTAGAGCAGCGTCGGGTTCTCGCCGTTCTTGTCGATTCCCTTGCGGTGGGTGATGAACATCGGGATGCGGGTGCCGTCCCGGCTCTCGTAGAAGACCTGCTCCGTCTCGTAGCCGTCGAGGTCGGCGTCGATCGCCGGGCTGCGGATCAACGTGCTTTCGCCGCTGGCCACGTCGTAGCGGTGGATCTGGGACGGCGTGCCGAAGCTGGAGTAGGAGTAGAAGGTCTCGGTGTCCTCCCAGCGGCCGCCGAAACCGCCGGCGGTGCCGATGCCCGGCAGGTCGACCTCGCCGGCCGGCATCGCTGGCTTTGCGCCGTTCGGCTCGGCCAGGCGGACGACGGTGCGCGCATCGTGCAGGTAGTTCAGAACCAGTTTGCCGCCGACGGCGGAGGCGTACGAAAGCGTGTCCTCGGCTTCAGGGACCACCTCGTGCAGGGTGGGGTTCCCTTCAGACGATTCGTCGTTCAGGTCGACCGCGACGATCCGGTTGCGCGGCGCGTCCTTGTTCGTCTCGAACAGGAACACCGGGCCCACGTTGACGATGTAGCCGTAGAGAGCGTCCCACTGGTCGAGTAGCGGGCGGATCGCCGAGTCCGGCTCATTGATCTTGCGGTAGTGGACCGCGTTTTCCAGGTACCCCTCCTGGAGGTTGACCAGCAGGTACTCGCCGTCCTCGGAGACCGAGGCGTACGGGTTGCGGCGGGGGTGCTCGGGCTGGCTGAACACGAGCCGGTCGTCTGCCTGGTCCGTGCCCAGGGCATGGAAGTAGACGGACACCGCCTTCGAGCCGTCGCCTCTCGTCGGATCGTCCTCGCGCGGGGGATAGCGGCTGTAGAAGAAGCCCGAGTTGTCCGGCATCCAGGAGATTGACGTGAACTTCGTGAAGTCGATCAGGTCGCCCGTGTCCTCGCCGTTCTCGACGTCACGGACCTTCCACTTCCGCCAGTCCGAGCCTCCGTCCGACTGCGCGTAGGCGACGTAGCGGCCGTCCCGGCTGGGCGTCATCCCGGCGAGCGCCACCGTTCCGTCGTCGCTCCAGCCGTTGGGATCGAGTAGGACGCGCCCGGGCGGCTCGTCACCCTCGTGGTCCATGGAATCGGCCACATAGACGACGCTCTGGTCCTGGAGTCCGTCGTTGTGGTTGTAGAAGTAGCGCTCGCCGCGCTTGCCGGGCGTGCTCCAGCGCTCGTAGTTCCAGATCGCGCGGAGCCGCTCTTCGATCGCTTCGCGGCCGGGCAGCGCGGCCAGGAATGGCTCCGCGACTTCGTTTTGAGCAGCGACCCAGGCCGCTGTCTCCTCGCCGTCGAGGTCTTCCAGCCAGCGGTACGGATCCGCGACCTGGACGCCGAAGTAGTCGTCGACCTGGTCGACCGTCCGGGTGTCCGGATACTCGACCGGCCCGGGGTCGAGGGTGTCGGAGGAACAGGCCAAGAGCGGAAGAACGAGAGCCGGCGCGAACCGGCGAAGAGTCGGTTTCATGATGGGGCCGGATTATAGGACTCCGGTCTCGGTAGCGCGGAGGAGGCTGCTCGGTGTTAGAACCCCAGGGCGTCCCGGCACCACTTGCTGACCGCCTCCGCGACCTCGCGGTCCACATCCTCCTGCCGGCGGCCTGAACTCTTCAGGACCTGCAGGCTGTGGTCGCCGCCTTCGACGAGGTGAAGCGAGGCGTGCGGGCCCAGCCGGTCGCAGACGCCTGCGAGCAATTCCGGGTCGGCGAGCCGGTCGCGGGAGCCGTTCAGAAAGAGCATCGGCTTCTCGACCTCACTCAGGTGGTCGGCGCGGGACGTACCGGGCTTCCCCGGCGGGTGGAGCGGGAAGGCGTGGAAGACGAAGCCTGCGACGTCGAGACTGTCGCTCGCGTCGGCGCCGGAGGCCATGCGGCCTCCCATCGAGCGGCCGCCGGCAAGGAGCGGCAGGTCGGGCCGCGCGTCCCTGGCATGCGCCACCGCCGCCCGAACGGATCGCTGCAGGACGAGCGGCGGGTCCGGACGGCGTCGGCCCGCTTCCGTGTAGGGGAACTGAAAACGGAGGGTGGCGATTCGAAGCCCGGCCACGCCTCGGGCGAAGGTCTCGATCGTCGCGTGACGCATGCCCGCGCCGGCTCCGTGGGCGAAGACGAGGAGACAGCGGGGCGTTTCGGGCTCGAGCAGCAGGGCGCTGACCCGCCGGTCGTTGCGGAGGGCGATGCTGGTCTCGCTGATCAGGGTCACAGCCCGAACGTCTCCGCGGCCCGTTCGGCCAGGGTGTCGCCGATCGCCAGCGACGCCGTCGCGCCGGGTGACGGGGCGTTCAGCACGTGGAGCATCCTTGGACTCGTCTCGATCGCGAAGTCGTCAACCAGGTTGCCCTTGCGGTCCAGGGCCTGGGCGCGGATACCCGAGCCGCCCGGCATCAGGTCGGCGTCGTTGAGATCGGGAACGAAGCGGCGCAGGTCGCGGGCGAAGCGGGAGCGGCTGCCGGACCGCGCCATCTCGCTGATGCCGACCTTCCAGAAGCGGAGGGCCATCTTCCAGAAGC
>JAPOXA010000204.1 GCA_026707325.1 Acidobacteriota bacterium
GGGCCGCCTCCGCGGCCGCCACGGCCGCCCGGGCCGCCTCGGCCGCCTCGACCGCCGGGGCCCCTGCGGTCGCGACCACGGTCGCCGCCGACCGGGGCCGGAACGCCCATGCCCTCGTAGTCCTTCGGGTCGAAGTCGGGGTCGTCCATGATGACGGCCTTGCGGGAGAGGCGGACCTTGCCGGACGGGTCGATGTCGATCACCTTGACCGTCATCTCGTCGCCTTCGGTGACCAGGTCGCCGATCTCGCCGACGCGGTAGGGCGCCAGTTCGCTGATGTGGACGAGGCCGTCCGTGCCGGGGAGGATCTCGACGAACGCGCCGAACGGCTCCACGCGGCGGACCTGGCCCGTGTAGACCTTGTCCACCTCGGGCACCTCGGTGAGGCGCTCGATCATCGCGATCGCCCTGTCCGCAGCCGTGGAGTTGGGCGAGGCGACGACGACGCGGCCGTCGTCCTCGATGTCGATCTGGCAGCCGGTCTCTTCCGTGATGCCCCGGATCGTCTTGCCGCCGGGTCCGATCACGTCGCGGATCCGGTCGCGGGCGACCATCATCACGTGCAGACGCGGCGCGTAGTCGGACATCTCCTCACGTGGCTCTTCGATCTCGGAGGCCATGTGGTCGAGGATGTGCAGCCGGCCCGCCCGTGCCTGGGTCAGGGCCTGGCCCATGATCTCCCGGGTCACGCCGGTGATCTTGATGTCCATCTGCAGCGCCGTGATCCCGCCGCGGGTGCCGGCGACCTTGAAGTCCATGTCGCCGTGATGGTCTTCCTGGCCCGCGATGTCGGTCAGGACGGCGAAGTCGTCGCCGTCCTTGACCAGGCCCATCGCCACGCCGGCGACCGGCGCCAGCATCGGCACGCCGGCGTCGAACAGGGCCAGCGAACCGGAACAGACGGTCGCCATCGATGAGGAGCCGTTGGACTCGAGGATCTCGGACACGACCCGTACCGTGTACGGGAAGTCGTCCTCGTGGGGAAGCACGGGTATCAGGGCCCGGCGCGCCAGCACGCCGTGGCCGATCTCGCGGCGGCTCGAGCCGCGGAGGAAGCGGACCTCACCCACGGAGAACGGCGGGAAGTTGTAGTGGAGGAGGAACTTCTGGTGGGTTTCCCCCTCGTATTCCTCGATGATCTGGGCGTCGCGCCGGGTACCGAGGGTGACCGAGGCCAGCGCCTGGGTTTCGCCGCGGGTGAACAGCGCCGAGCCGTGGACACGCGGCAGGAGTCCGGTCTCGGTGTCGAGCGCCCGGACTTCGTCCGTCGCCCGGTTGTCGAAGCGCTTGCCTTGCTTCATCACGATCTCGCGGAGCGCCTTGTCCTCGAGTTCGCTGACGATCTTGCCGACCTGGGCTCGGCGCTCGTCGTCCTCGGGAAGGCGGTCGGTGAAGCCTTTGACGACGGCCTTGACCGCGTCGCGGCGCTCGAACTTGCCGGGGGTGTTCAGTGCTGTCGTGAAGTCGTCCCAGATGGCGTTCTCGACTTCGGCGCGGAACTCGGGAGAGTAGGCCTCCGGGGCCTCCCAGTCCGGCTTTTCCAGGTCCATCTCGCGGAACAGTTCCTGCTGGGCGCGCACGATCTTCTGGAGTTCCTGGTGGCCGGCGAAGATGCAGTCGAGGATCACGCTCTCGTCGAGCTGGTTCGCGCCGGCCTCTACCATCGTCACGGCGTCCTCGGTACCGACGACGATGAGGTCCAGGTCGGACACGTCACGCTCGGCGCCGGTCGGGTTGAACACGATCTCGTCATCGATCAGGCCGACGCGAACGGCTCCTACCGGGTGGTAGAAGGGAATGTCGGAGAGGACGAGAGCGGTCGACGCGCCGTTGATCGCGAGGATGTCGGGGTCGTTCTCCTGGTCGGCCGACAGCACGAGGCTGATGATCTGGGTCTCGTAGAAGTAGCCCGACGGGAAGAGCGGCCGCAGGGGCCGGTCGGTCAGGCGGCAGGTGATGATCTCCTTCTCGGAGGGCCGCCCCTCGCGCTTGAAGAAGCCGCCCGGAATCCGCCCGGCCGCCGAGGTGTACTCGCGGTAGTCGACGGTCAAGGGCAGGAAGCCGCGGGGTGTGCTGTCGGGCGCCATGCAGGCGGTGGTGAGCACGATCGTCTCGCCGAGCTGCACGGTGCAGGAGCCGTTCGCCTGTCTGGCCAGGCGGCCGGATTCGAGGGTGATGGTGCCGTTCCCGATCGGGATGTCCTTGGTGAACTTCATGTCTTTCTCTGTACTTCCTTCTCTTTGTTTGCTCCGCCCGGCTTTGAGCGGGCGGGTAGATGCCTTCCTTGCGAAGGCAGGCTTACGCGCGAATCGCGTGGAGTCCGGTCCGCCGGATCGGCGGCCAAGCCGGTCGTCTTCCGGGTCGCGGAGCCGGTCAGGGCTCCGTTTCCGCCGCAGGGACTACCTGCGGAGGCCGAGACGCTCGATCGTCGTCCGGTAGCGGTCGAAGCTCTGGTCGCGCAGGTAGCCGAGCAGCCGCCGGCGGCGTCCGACCAGCTTCAACAGGCCGCGCCGGCCGTGGTGGTCTTGCTTGTGGACCTTGAAGTGCTCGGTGAGCTCGTTGATGCGGTTCGTCAGCAGCGCGACCTGGACCTCGGGCGAACCCGTGTCCGTCTCGTGGAGACGGAAGTCACGGATGATCTGGTCCTTCACTTCGGTTGTCTGTGGCACGCTCTGATTCCTCGCTGACTCTGCTTGTTCCGTTCTGCTGGTTCTTTCTCGTGTGGCCTTCTTGCGGTTTCCTTCGTCGTTCCCAGGTTCTTTCGCGGCGCGGAGTGTAGCACGGCGGCCTCAGCGGAAAACGATCTTCGGTTGAACCACCGCCAGGCCCCGGTCGCCGATCCGTTCGGCCACCGTCGCCACGGCGAGGAACCGTCCACGGCCGTCCGTGAGCTGGACCCAATCCCCCTCGCCGGCCTCGATACCGGGCGCCAGCACGGTCTGGCCGTGAGTGACGCGCCGTTCCTGGGTGGCGTCCATCGCGACGCTGGGGAAGGGCAGCGGGATCTCATCGAACGGCACCCAGGCGGAGCCCAGTTCGTCCATCTCCAGCGGTTCGGCGCCGCGAGCAACGCCTTCGAGGCGCTCGGAGTCCACGGCCGCCTCGACCTCGAACGAGCCGACCCTGAGCCGCCGGAGTGTCGCCAGGTGGCCGCCGCAGCCGAGGCGCTCGCCGAGGTCGTGGGCGAGCGACCGGGCGTAGGCGCCGGTTGAGCAGCCCAGGCGGAATGCGATCCGATCCGGGCCGGGGTCGCCGAACGCGCCGGCTGGAGCGAACTCGTAGATCTCCACGTCCTTGCCCTGTCGCTCGAAGTCCTGACCCCGGCGCGCGAGTTCGTAGTACTTGCGGCCGCCGATCTTCTTGGCGGAATAGGGAGGCGGCAACTGGTGCAGGGGCCCCTCGAACTCCTTCATCGCGCCGGCGACATTGTCCGCGGTCAGACTGGTCGTCGAGCCCTCGAACGTGACCTCGCCGGCGGCGTCGTAGGTGTCGGTGGCCGCGCCGAGCTGGATCTCGCCCTCATAGACCTTCGGTGCCTCGATCAGAAACCGGGTAAGCCGCGTGCCGCGGCCGACGGTCAGCAGGAGCAGGCCCGTCGCGTTCGGGTCGAGGGTGCCGCAGTGCCCGATCTTGCGCTGGCCGAGCGCCCGCCGCGCGATGCGGACGACGTCGTGCGACGTGCCGCCGGGCCGCTTGTCGACGAGGAGCAGGCCGTGGCGTTCGGTACCTGGGGTCACGGCTCGGCCTCGCTTCCGGAGCCGCGCCCGGCGCCCGCGGTCGCCGCTTCCACGGCGGTGGCGAGTTCGGCGATCACGGCCTGCTCGTCTTCGCGGCTCTCGACCAGGCAGCCGGCGGCGTTGCGGTGGCCCCCGCCGCCCCGCCGCGACGCGATGGCGCCCACGTCGATCCGGCCACGGCTCCTGAGCGACACCTTGACGTCCCCTTCCAGCCGTTCGCGGAAAAGTGCGACGGCTTCGACGTCGCGGATCGAGCGCGGATGGTCGATCAGGCCCTCGGAATCCGTCTGGCGGGCGCCGGCGCGCTCGAACATCGAGAGTTCCAGGCGCACGCTGGCGACCCGCTCGTCGCAGTAAAGCTCCAGCGTGCCGAGCATCTCCGCCAGCAGCCGCACGGCGCCGGGCGACTGGGACTCGTAAACCCAGCCCGCGACCCGCTCGGGCCGTGCGCCGTGACGGACGAGTTCGGCCGCCGCCTCGAAGGCGCGGGAGGTAGCGTTCGAGAAGCGGAAACTGCCCGTGTCGGTCGACAGGCCGAGATACAGCGCCGTGGCGGTCGTTTCGTCGATCTCGAGATCGAGCGCCCGCGCGAGGCGCAGGACCATCTCGGCCACCGCCGGTGCATCGGTGTCGACCCAGTTCGCCCGACCGTAGAGCTGGTTGCCCAGGTGGTGGTCGATGTTCAGGATCGGCAGGAGACTCAGGGCGTCCTCCAGCTCGGTACGGTCGAGGCGCTGACATTCGAGCGGGACGGCGAAGTCGAACTCGTCCGGGAAGCCGGCCGGCGGCGTCCGGCCGACGTGGATCGGCACGTCCGCCGTGACTCCGGAGCAGCTCTCCGGGGCCGGGTCCGCGTTCCAGATCGTGGCGGAACGACCCGACCCGCACAGGAGGCGGGCGAGCGCCACCTCGGAGCCGATCGCGTCGCCGTCCGGGTGGGCGTGGCTCGAGAGCAGGAAGCGCCCGCCGGAGCGGAACGCCTCGAGCAGGTCTGAGGGGACGGTGACGCCGGTGTCGGCCGCCGAGCTCACAGTTCGCTCAGGAGTTGGTCGATGCGCTCGGCGTGCTCAGCTCCGCGGTAGAGCTCGAAGTGGAGTTCCGGGGTCCGCCGGAGGCGCAGGCGGCGCCCGAGGCGGCCGCGGATGAAGCCGGCCGCCCGCCGAACCGCCCGGATCGCCGCCTGGCGTTCCCGGTCGTCGCCGAGCACCGAGAGCCGGACGTGCGCATGGGAGCGGTCTGCGCTGAGGGTGAGATCGGCGATGCTCGCCAGCGCCGCCCGGGGATCCTGCACTTCACGGCGCAGGATGTCCGTCAACTCCCGGCGCAGCAGGTCGCGTGCGCGGGCCTGGGACACGGATGTCACCGCCGACCTAGAGCGTCGGCTCGACGGCTTCGTGGTCGAAGGCCTCGATCAGGTCGCCCGGTTTGACGTCCTGGAAACGGTCGATGCCGATTCCGCAGTCGAAGCCGCTTCGCACTTCCGCCGTGTCTTCCTTGAAGCGGCGCAGCGAGCCGATCCGACCCTCGTGTACGACGACGCTGTCCCGGACCAGGCGGATCTGCGAGTTGCGCGCAATGACGCCGGCGATCACATGGCAGCCGGCGATCATTCCAACCCTCGGCACCTTGAAGATCTCACGCACCTCGGCGCGTCCGCGGGACACCTCGCGGTAGGTGGGCTCGAGCAGTCCGGTCATCGCCGCGATCAACTCGTCCGTCAGTTCGTAGATGACCGTATGCAGCCGCACGTCGACTTCTTCCTTGGCGGCGAGCTCCGTGGCGCTGCGCTCGGGCCGAACGTTGAAGCCGTAGATGATCGCGCCGGAGGCGGAGGCCAGAAGGACGTCGTGGGTGGTCACGGCGCCGACGGCGGAGCGGATCACGCGAACCTTGACCTTGTCGGTTGAGAGCTTCTGCAGGGTCTCGCGAAGCACCTCGACCGAGCCCTGCACGTCCGCCTTCAGGATGACGGGCAGTTCCTTGACCTCGCCCTCCTTCAGGCTCGCGAACAGGCTCTCGAGGGAGACGCCGCCGGTGGTCGGCGCCAGATCCATGCGGCGCTTTTCCTCGCTGCGGAACTCGGCGATGGACCGTGCCCGCGCTTCCTGAGCCGTCGCCTGGAACGGATCGCCGGCTTCCGGCAGTTCGTTGAATCCCGAGACCTCCACCGGCATGGATGGAGGCGCGTCGGTCACGCGCTTGCCCAGGTCGTTCATCAGCGACCGCACGCGGCCCCAGGTCGAACCGCAGACGAAGACGTCGCCGACGTGCAGGGTGCCGTCCTGGACGAGGACCGTGGCGACGGAGCCGCGACCGGTTTCCTTGCTCGCTTCGATCACCACCCCCTGACCCTGCAGTTCCGGGCTGGAGCGGAGTTCGGCGACCTCGGCCGTGAGGTTGATCATCTCGAGCAGATCGTCGATCCCGTCTCCCTTGATCGCGGAGACGGGCACGGCGATCACGTCGCCGCCCCAGTCCTCCACCACGAGGTCGCGATCCGCCAGTTGCTGCTTGACCCGGTCCACGTTGGCGTTCGGCCGGTCGATCTTGTTGATGGCGACCAGGATCGGCACGGCGGCCGCCCGGGCGTGGTCGAGCGCTTCGAGGGTCTGCGGCATCACGCCGTCGTCCGCGGCGACGACGAGAATGACGATGTCGGTGACCTTCGCTCCGCGGGCTCGTAGCTGCGTGAACGCCTCGTGTCCCGGCGTGTCCAGGAACGTGATCCGGCCGCCGTTGTGCGCGACCTGGTAGGCCGCGATGTGCTGGGTGATGCCGCCGAACTCGCCCTCGGTGAGCCGGGACTTGCGGATCGCGTCGAGCAGTGAGGTCTTGCCGTGATCGACGTGGCCCATGATCGTGACGATCGGCGGACGCTCGACCCGGGTCGGACCATCCGCCTCGGCACGGCTCGCCTCCAGTTCCTCTTCCTGCTCGAGCTGGATCTCCTCCTCGAACGAAACGATGAGGGCCTCGAAGCCCATCTGTTCCGCCAGTTCCACCGCGAGTTCCGGCTCCAGGAGATG
>JAPOXA010000033.1 GCA_026707325.1 Acidobacteriota bacterium
GCGTCGACTGGAAGCTCTTCTGCCGCACGGACCGCTTCTACGTGAAGGAGTTCGAAGCGGACACGAACACGAACCTGACGATCGCGCTCGACGTCTCGCGCTCGATGGACTTCGGAACGGGCGCCGTCACCAAGCTCGACTACGGGCGCTATCTCGCCGCGTGCCTGGGCTACTTCGCCTCCAAACAGAAGGACCGCATCGGCCTGGTCACCTTCGACAGCGAAATCGTCGACTTCGTGCCACCCGCGGCCAAGCACCTTCAGGTCGTGCTCCACACGATCGACCGGATCGAACCGGGAGGCGGGGGCAGCCTGCGCGAACCGCTGCTCGAAGTGGTCGACGCGGTGCGGCGCCGGAGCATGGTCGTCCTGATCTCGGACTTCTACGAGGATCCCGAGACGGTCATCCGGACCGCGGCCGGCTTCCGGCACAAGGGCAACGACGTGATCCTCTTCCATCTGCTGGACCCGGCGGAACTCCGGTTCGATTTCGACGGCGAGCTCGACCTCAGGGATCTGGAGACCGGGGCGCGCGAAGCGGTGATGCCGGATGTCCTGCGGGACCAGTACCTGGAGCTGATCCGGGAGCACACGCGGACGCTGGACCGCTCCCTGGTCGAGGCGGGCATCGACTACACGCTGGTCGACATCTCCCAGCCCCTGGACGCCGCGCTCTACAGCTACCTCTCCTCCCGGCTCTACGCGATGAAGGCCAGGTAGCCCGATGGGTCTGCTGGCGCCTCTGTTTCTGCTCGGTCTGGCCGCCGTCGCGGTGCCGATCCTCATCCACCTGCGTTTGCGGCACCGCAGCCGCGTGGTCCGGTTTCCGTCGCTGATGTTCATTTCCCAGGCGCCCTACCGTTCGATGCGCCGGCGCCGGCTGCGGGATGTTCTTCTGCTCCTGATGCGCTGCCTCGCGGTGGCGTTGCTTGCACTGGCGTTCGCCCGGCCGCTCTGGCAGGGCGACGCGGCTGCCGGGACCGCCTCCTCCAGCCGGCTGGTCGTCGTGCTGCTGGACAACTCGTTCAGCATGGGCTTCGGCGATCGTTGGCAGCGGGCTGCTGCAGCGGCCGAGTCGGCCTTCGGCGACCTCGACGCCGCCGATCGGGGCGCTCTGGTCGTCTACTCGGACGAGGCGGAACTCCAGAGCGCGCCGACGACGGATGCGGCGCTGCTGGCCGCGATGGTCCAGGACGTGGAGGTGGCCCCGCGGTCCACCTCCCTGCTGCCGGCGATCCAGATGGCGCGTGGAGTGCTGACCGAGGCGGCGGAACTGGGCCGGCGCGAACTCCTCATCGTGAGCGACTTTCAACGCTCGTCCTGGACGCCGGAGAACGTCGCGGCGCTGCCTGCCGGCGTGGAACTGCGGCTCGTCGACGTGGGTGGGGAAGACGAAGAGGTGCGCAACGCCGCCGTCACCGATGTCGTCTTCGACCACTCTCGCAGCGGTGACCGCGAACAGGTGGGCATCGCGGCCCGGGTCAGTCATCTGGTCGTCCGCGAGCCGTCCGCGGCTGCGGCCGGGACGCCGCTGCGGGCGGAAGTCGACCTGCTGCTCGATCGCGAGGTGGTCCAGACCAGGGCGGTCGAGCTGGGCGCCGACTCGTCGACGATGGTCAACTTCGCGCCCGAGGTGCTCGAACGGCAGCGCACCACCCGCGGCACGGTGCGTCTGCGGGACGATGCTCTCGCCGCCGACAACGAGTTCCGCTTCGTCCTGTCGCCGGCGCACGAAGTCGGCGTGCTCGTGATCGAGCCGGACGGCGACCGCCGCCGTGGCCGGTACCTCGAGGAAGCTCTGGCGCTCGGCCGGCGGCCGTTCTTCCGCGTGAATCGGGTGCAGGCGTCCGGCTTCCAACGCTCGATGCTCGACGGCAAGTCGGTCGTCGTCATCAACGACGCGGCCCAGCAACTGTCGGCCTCGGCCGGCAACGCGGTCGCCGGCTTCGTCCGGAACGGCGGTGGCCTGCTGCTCTCGGTCGAGCGCGGCATGACACAGGCGGCCGGGTTGCTGCGGGAGTTCGGCGTGACCAGCGAACGGCAGGCGGACCGGCTGTCGGGAAGCGCGGGTTCGCTGGCCTGGTTCGACACCGGTCATCCGGTGTTCGATGTGTTCGCCGCGGCCAGGAGCGGCGACTTCTCCTCCGCGTCCTTCTTCCGGTATCACCGGCTCGTGCTTCCGGAAGGCGCCGCGGCGATCGCGCGCTTCGACGACGGTGCTCCGGCCTTGCTCGATCTGATGCCGGAAACGGCGGAGGACGGCGGGGCGGCGGGCGCCGCTTCCGGCCGCGTTCTCGTGCTGCCCACCTCGTTCGACACGTTCTGGAACACGCTGCCGCTCCAGGCGGTGTTTCTTCCCTTCGTCCATCGCTCGGTCGAGTACCTGGCCGGCTACTCGTTGCCTCGCTCCTGGTATCGGGTGGGCGAGGTCGCACAGGTGGAACTGCCCGGCGGGCAGGCGGAAAGCGAGGGAGACGGATACGTCTCGGTCGCCCCGTCGGGCCGCGAGAGCCGTATCGATGCGGACGGCGGAGGTCTGCTGCTGGACGTGGAGGAGCCCGGCTTCTACGAGTTCCGGGAGGTGCGGGCCGACGTGTCCATCGAGCCCCTGACCCTGGCGAGCAACGTGCCCGTGGCCGAGTCCGACCTGAGCCGGCTCGATCTGGACGAGTTCATGTCGCGCATTCGGCCGAGGGAAGAGGAGAGCGCTTCAGCGACGGAGGCAGCGGCGCTGACTCCGGAAGAACGCGAGCGGCGGCAACGACTCTGGTGGTTCCTGATCGCTGCCGCGGCTCTGGTACTTGCTGCCGAGACCCTGTTCGGCAACCGCCGCCGCGCCGCCGCGGCGCCGGTCGTGACAGCATGGAGCCCCAGCGGCGAGCAGAGCTGACTGAGGAGACCCGATGGCTTCCGGTTTCGACCCAATCTACGACCCGACCTACGGCGAACTGATGAGCGTGATCCGTCGCGTTCGCCTGCGCTGGCGCATGAAGGTGGCGCTGCGCGGGCTGGTGGCGCTGACCGTGACCGGCTTTGCGGCGTTCGCCGTTTCAGTCTGGGGCATGGACTACTTCCTCTACAGCGAGCGCTCCGTCGAGGTGTTCCGCTGGCTGGCCTACCTGACACTGATCGCTCTCGGGGTTCGGCTGCTCGCGATTCCCCTTGCCCGACGTGTGTCCACGCGCCAGGTGGCGCTCTACGTGGAGGAGAACGAGCCGACGCTCAAGGCCTCGGTGCTGAGCGCGGTGGAACTGGGTCCCGTGCAACAGGGCTCGCCCGCGGATGCGGAGCGGGTGTCGCCGGAACTCCAGCGGCAGGTCCTGGAAGACGCGATCGAGCGCTGCCAGCAGAGCGGTTTCGCGACGCGGATCGAGCGCGGCGCGCTGCAGCGCTTCTCGGCCGCCCTGGCCGGCGTGGCGAGCGCCGGCATGGTGGCCGTGTTGCTCAGCCCGGCTTTCCTCCAGCACGGCGCGATGCTGCTGTTCACGCCCTGGCGGGCGGCGGCCGTCGACAACCCGTACCGCTTGGTCGTGGCGCCGGGCAACGTGACGGTGGCCCGCGGTTCCGACCAGTTGATCAGCGCGGCGGTGCTCGGCTTCGACCCGGATCGCGTCGAACTCGGCCTGAGGCCGCTGGACGCGGCGGGCGACCCGGACGGCGAGTGGCAGCAGTGGCCGATGAACCGCGTCGGCGAGGCGTTCGAAGTGGCGGAAGCCGGGGAGGATGGGGAGCGGATGATCGGCGGGGAGCCCGCGACGCACGACTTCATCGCCCTGAACCTGCGCGCCGACACGGACTACTACGTCGACGCCTCCGGCGTCCGCTCGCCGATCTACCGGATCCGGGTCAAGGACCTGCCCTACGTCGACCGGATCGACCTCCTGTACCGCTTCCCCGGCTACAGCGGGCTGTCGGACCAGGCCGTCGAGGACGGCGGCGATATCGCGGTTCTCAAGGGTACCCGGGTGAGCTTCAGCATCCTGCCGATCTTTCAGGTCGAGGCGGGGCGGCTGCTGGTCGAGGGTGACGAACCCAGAGACTTGAACGTCGAAGGCGATCGGCTGGTCGCGGCGTACACGGTGGACGAGAGCACCTACTACCGGATCGAGCTGATGGACGACGACGGCCGGTGGCATCGCGCCTCGGCCGAGTACATGGTCACGGCCCTCGAGGATCAGCCGGCCATCGTGCGCTTCGTCGCCCCCGGCCGGGACGTCAAGCTGTCGATGATCGACGAGGTGTTCGCCGAGGTCGAGGCGGAAGACGACTACGGCGTTCGTCGCCTGAACATCCGCTACGCCGTGAACGGCGGCGACGAGACGGAGGTTACGCTGCTCGACAGCGCCTCCTCGATGAAGAAGGTGAGCGCGGGGCACACGCTCTTCCTCGAGGAGATGGACCTCGAGGTCGGCGACTCCATCTCCTACCACGCCGAGGCCTGGGACCGCAGCCATGCCCAGCCGACGGTCAGCGACATCTACTTCCTGGAGATCCGGCCCTTCGACCGGAACTACCGCCAGGCCGAGCAGGGCGGGGGCGGCATGGGCGGCGGCGCCGGCGGCCTGGACCAGACGCTCTCGGTGCAGCAGAAGATGATCATCTCGGCCACGTTCCGCCTGGTTCGGGACGAGGACGAGTACACGGCCCAGGAACTGTCCGAGCACGTGAAGACGGTTGCCCTGATGCAGGGTCGGCTGCGTGAACAGGTGGCATCCCTGGTCACGCGGATGGGCAACCGCGGCCAGCAACTGCTCCAGGACGACGACTTCTCGAAGATCATCGAGTTTCTCGGAAAGGCCGACGTCGAGATGTCCATGGCGGAGAAGGAGCTCGAAGCGGAGCGCCCCGAGCAGGCGCTGGCCGAGGAGAAGAAGGCCCTGGCCTCGCTGCAGCGCGCGGAATCCGTGTTCCGCGACGTACGCGTGTCGTTCGAGCAGGGGGGCGGCGGTGGCGGCGGCAATCAGCAACTGTCCGAGGATCTGGCGGATCTGTTCGAGCTCGAGCTCGACAAGCTGCGCAACCAGTACGAAACGGTCCAGCGCGGCGCCGCCGAGCAGGCGCAGGCGGAAGTCGACGAACTGATGCAGAAGCTGCGCGAGTTGGCCCGCCGCCAGCAGCGCGAGAACGAGCGCCAGAACCGGCTGCGGAGCCGCTCGCAGCAAGGCGGCGGTGGCGGCGGCAGACAGCAGGACCTGATCGAGGAAACGGAGGAGCTCGCGCGGCGCCTGGAACGGCTGGCGCGTGAACAGCAGCGCCCGGAACTGAGGGAGACGACGCAGGCGCTGCGGCAGGCGGCGGAGGAGATGAGGCGCTCCCAGGCCGGCTCGTCCAGGTCGCAGTCGAATGCCGGCGCGGACGGGATCGCGGCTCTCGACAAGCTGCGCGAGGCGAGGCGGCTGCTGGACCGCAACCAGCGCCAGCAGCTCGGGCGGGACATGGAGGAACTGCAGGAGCGCGCCGACCGCGTTTCCCGGATGCAGAGCCGGATCGAGGAACAGGTTGGTGAACTGGCCGGCCGGGAAGGCGAGGACGGCCAGGCGCGCAGTGACCTTTCCGCGCGAGAACGCGCCGATCTCATCGAACGGATCATGGAGCGCAAGGACCGTCTGACCGACGAGGTGGCGGGCCTCGAGGCGCAGCTCAACCGGATGAGCCAGGGCGCCCGGAGCGATCAGCCGGAGACGGCGCGGAAGCTGCGCGAATCGGCGACGATCATCCGCGATGAACAGTTGAAGGAGAAGATTCGCTACTCGAAGGGCGTGCTGGCCGGCCGCGACCCGGAGTTCGCGCGGTTGTTCGAGAACCAGATCCGGCAGGACATCGACGACGTGACGGAGCGGATCGCCGAGGCGCGGGAGAGTGTCGGCGAGGGAGGCGGCGAGCGTCAGGAGCGGATGCTCGAGCGGACGCGCGACCTGGTCGAGAACCTGGCCTCGATGGAGGCTCGTTTGCGTGACCGCGTCGAGGAGGGCAGCCGGCTTGGCCAGCGTCCGGGGCAGCAGAACGAGCAGGAGGGCCGGCAGCAGGGCGGCCAGCAACAGGGCGGCGAGCAGCAAGGCGGCGAGCAGCAAGGCGGCCGGCCCGGCGACACGGCTTCGGAGACCGGGGGCGACGCGGCCAATCCGCAGGGCGGCCGGAACCGGGGCCGCTTCAGTCAGTACGGCTCGAGTTCGGGCGGCTACTACCAGCCGGGCATCTTCCCCGCGGAGGATCTCCGTCAGATCGACCGGGAACTCGACCAGCGACGCGCCGACCTGGAGAGCCTGAGGAACGACCTGCGGCGGGAGCGGATGGACACGGCGGATCTCGACCAGCTACTTCGCCAGATGGGCGATCTGAGCCTGCTCGGTCTCAACCGCGACCCGTTGGCCCTCGAACGACTCCGCAACGAAATCGTCGAGGGCCTGCGGCAGTTCGAGTACCGCTTGTGGCGCGAGCTACGCGGCGGCGAAGCCGAACGCGTCTACCTCGGCAACTCCGACCAGGTACCGCCCGGCTACCGCGAACTCGTCGACGAGTACTTCCGCAAGCTGGCCAGCGAGAGCTAGCTGGCGGCCACGAGACGGTGCCGGCCGTCAGGCCGGCTCCGCCTTCAGTTCCCCGTCGGGATGTCGTTGTACGGGACGTCGCGGTCGACGCGGATCTCGCCGGGTAGGCCGAGGACGCGTTCGGCGATGATGTTGCGCAGGATCTCGTCGGTGCCGCCGGCGATGCGGAGGCCGGGGCTGTAGAGGAAGGACTGCTGGAACAGGG
>JAPOXA010000038.1 GCA_026707325.1 Acidobacteriota bacterium
ACCCGTCTCTACAGCGGCAAGACGATGCGGAACATCACGAATCCGCTGATCCAGGCCTGGGAAGCGAGCGGCATCCGGGCGCTGCCGATGGGGCTCCAGGGCGTGCTCACCCGCGACCTGCTCCACTCCATCCGCACCGCCGGACGGGACGACCTGCTGATGAACGCCGCCGGCCAGGCCTCGGGCATGCTGACGGAGACCCGCCCGGCCAGCGAGATCCTGCACGAGATGGTCGCGGACGCTTCGCACCTCCTGGGTGCGCGGCTGTCGCAACGGGTTCAGGTCCAGGTCGCCGTCTGAAGCCAGACTTCACCAGCGGCGAGCGTCGGGCTCGATCGCTTCGAGGTCGAAGCAGTGGTATCCGGCGGGGTGTCTCCAGAACCGCTCCCGGTAGGGGTACATCCGTAGCGACGCCTGATCGGTGGGCGCATCGAGGCTGAACGTCGCGCAGAGTTCGTACGCCTTGTCTCCTGCGGCCCGGAAGGTGTAGGGCTCCCGGGTTTCCGGATCGACGATCGACGCGATGTTGATGTCCCGCTCGCCGCTGAGGGATTCCAGGCCCGCGGGCAGGGAACCGTTCCGCTCCCAGTAGATGTCGACGCCCCGGACGATGTCCCGAAGATTCCCGACGCGTGCGACATCCAGCCCGCGCTCCCGCGCCTTGCCGGGCGAACCGACGGCAACCAGTCCCAGGACGACCGCCAGGAGGACGGCGACCGCCGACACGCCGGCGAAGACCGTCGGCAGCTTCGGCGCCTGGCCACCTTCGGCCACCTCCACGTCATCCTGGCGTAGGTCCCAGAAGTAGTAGCCGAACACGCTGCCGGCGATAGCCGCCACGACACCGACCTTCAGAAGGAAGCGTACGGCCAGTTCACCGCCCAGGCCGAAGAACACCAGGGCGATCAGGTCGCCGGCCAGAACGCCCGCGGCGACGAACAGCGTCAGGTACGTGAGCCACTTCCTGATCCGCGACGAGCGCAAGTCCGGATCGCTGCGCAGCGTGCGCCTCACCATCCGTTGAATCAGCAGGAAGGCAGGGAAGGAGATGACGAGATAGGCCAGTCCCCAGCGCAGCATCTCGGCGGAAGCTGCCGCCGGAAGAGTGAACGCCACATCGGCGAACGCCCGGTTGATCAGCACGAACGTCACGTTGCCGAAGCTGATCGCCGCCGTGTACAACGCGGCGAAGAGGACCAGGTAGAGAAAAGCCTCCCGGGCGCCGAGATAGGGACGCGGCCGCGGGATCGGCGCCACGAAGTCCCGGTCCACCCAGGCGCCAAGCGCCTTGTCGATGTCGCTCTGCCGCCAGCTCGCATCGGCCAGCGCCTCCCGGATCTCGTCGCGGCTCGCGCCCCGCGACAGTGCTTCTCGTACGAACCGGCTCAGTTCCTCGTTCACGGTTTCTCCTCCGCGTTGTTGACGCTGTCAACATTACACACGATTCCCCCCTCCGTCAACATGGGTCTAGTATGCGCCCATGACTTCTCCAGCCGTCCTCGACGCTCTCCGGTCCCTCGACACCCCCACCGTCTGCAACGCGTTGGAGGTGGTAGCGCCCAAGCGCCGCGGCCACGGCTACACCGTGGACCCGCTGGTCTGCGCGAAGCCCGGACTGCCGCCGATCGTCGGCTTCGCTCGAACCGCCCGTATCCGCGCCCAGCACCCGAACGCGGCCGATCCCAAGCAGGCCCGCGGCACCTCCGTCGGCTACTACGAGTACCTGGCTTCGGGCAAAGGCCCGACGATTACCGTCATCCAGGACCTCGACGACGGCGCCCGCGGCTACGGCGCCTTCTGGGGCGAGGTCAACTCCAACATCCACCGCGGCCTCGGCTGCCTCGCCGTGATCACGGACGGCAGCATTCGCGACCTCGACGACGTCGCCGAGGGCTTCCAGCTACTCGCCGGCCGTGTCGGCCCGTCGCATGCCTACGTGCACGTGGTGGACTACGGCGGCCCGGTCACGGTCGCCGGCATGGCGGTCAACGACGGCGACCTGATCCACGCCGATCAGCACGGCGCCGTCGTCGTTCCAGCCGACGTGGCCGATCAGGTCGAAGCGGCGGCCGACCTGATCGCCCGCCGCGAACGGGTCATCATCAACGCCGCCAAGCAGGACGACTTCAGCTTCGAGAAGCTGAAAGCCGCCTGGGGCGAGGCGGCGGAGATCCACTGAGTCGGCGGCGAGACGCGCTCAGGCCATCACGGGATCGATCGGCGTGACGATGCCGAGCGCGTCCTCGATCGCCTGGGCGGCTTCGAGGCACAGCCCCTCGCGGTAGCGGCCGCCGATCACTTCGACCACCTGGGGCAGACCGTTGGCGACACCGGTCGGAACGCAAACGGCCGGCAGACCGAGCAGGTTGAGGGCGACCTCGAAACGCATCTGGTCGAGCACGTCGCCGGGGTCCTGCAGGTCGTAACCGATGACGAAGGGGGGCTGGGTCATGATCGGGCCGACCGTGATCGGGTAATCCTCCTGGAACTCCTGCCAGGCGCTGGCGACATGGTGCCGCTGGGCGAACATCCCGACGTACTCGGTGGGCGATTCGGCGTCGAACACCTCGAGCCCCCGCATGAGGAACTCGTAGGCGTCCGGCGACATGATCTGTTCGAGCACCTGCCGCGCCAGGTGCAGCTCGTAGCCGAGGAAGACCTCCCAGGCTCGCCGTGCCTCGGCCACCAGGGGCGGTTCGACCTCTTCGACCGCATAGCCGGCAGCCGCGAGCGCCTCGCCGGCGGTGCGCACCCCCTCCGCCACGTCCGGGTGCGTCGAACCGCCGCTGGGCTCAGGCACGAGCGCAACCTTGATCGGCTCGCTGGGCCGGTCCAGGTCGAGCGGAACCGGCATCGACCAGGGATCGCTCCTGTGGTAGCGCCCAATCAGCTCGTAAGCGGTACGGAGATCGGAGACGCGGCGCGCCATGGGACCGTTCACGGCCATCAACTGACTCGACAACTCGCCGGCGAAAGGGCTGGCGATACGCCCCAGCGTCGGCTTGAGCGACGCGATGCCGTTGCACTGGGCCGGGATGCGGAGCGAACCGCCAATGTCGTTACCGAGCCCGAGGCAACTCATGCCGCTCGCAAGCGCCGAGCCTTCGCCTCCGCTCGAGCCGCCGACGTTGCGGTCCGCTGCCCATGGATTCCGGGTCAGGCCGTAGAGAAAGCTGTCGGTGTGGACGCGTAGTCCGAGGTCGGGCAGGTTCGTCCGCGCAAGGACGATAGCGCCCGCGTCCCTGAGACGAGCGACGATCAGATCGTCTCTCTCCGCAATCAGGTTCTCGTTGGCCGGCACGCCGTTCGTGGTCGGCGTGCCGGCTACGGCGATGTTGTCCTTGACCGAGATCGGCACGCCGTGCAGCGGGCCCAGTTCGGCGCCCGCCGCCACTGCCTCGTCGGCGGCCTGAGCGGCGGCGCGAGCCTCGTCGGCCAGCAAGCGCACGACCGCGTTCAGGTGGCCGTTCACCGCCTCCACGCGGGCCAGATGCGACTCGATCACTTCCGCGCTCGAGACTTCGCCGCGGCGGATCGCAGCCGCCAGCTCGCCGGCGCCGGCGCGCCACAGGTCGTCGGGCATCGGCCCGGCGGCCACATCGGTGGCGCTATCCGCGACAGTCGTCGCATCGTCGTTGCAACCGGCGAGCAAGCCGGCGGCGCCGGCCAGGGACAAGGCGTGAATCACCTGACGCCGCGAAACGCCCGCAACCCCCTGGGGCTCGAACTCCTCTGTCGTCATCTTGTCGTCTCCCCTCACTCGGCTCGCAGGTCGTCCAGGTTGAGCGTTTCTCCGAGGGCCGGCTCGCCGTCCATGCCGCGGACTTCCAGCGTCACCGAGCGGGAAGTCCAGTCGATGGACAGCGCACCATAGTTCTCCGACCGATAGGTCGGGCCCAAGCGGTACCGCCCGGCCTCTTCCTCGCTGGCGAATGCCGAGTTGAGGGAACTCGCGGTGAGCTCCAGAAGCGGGTAGTCGAGCGCGTCGTCGCGACGGTAGATGCCGCCGCGGTGGCGGTCGCCGGAGATGATCACCACGCCGTTCGCGGCCGTCTCGCGCAGGAGGCCGAAGAGGCGATCACGCTCGGCCGGCATCTGCTTCCACGCTTCGTAACCGTGTCCATCGGCGATCACCTGGATCGACGACGCGAGGATGCGCAGATCCGCCTCCTCCTGGAGCACCTCGCCAAGCCACGCCCACTGCTCCTCGCCCAGCATCGTCTTCGATGGATCAGGATCCGGCATGTAGCGCTCCTTGCCCGGCGCACCGCGCTCGTCGGTCAGCCGCAGCGGGGAGCGGAAGTACCGCGTGTCGAGCAGGATGAGCTGAACGCGCTGACCCGGCGGGCCGTAGGTCACGGCGTCGTAGACCCCTGGCCGCGAGGCACGCTCTGAATCCGGCGCCACGTCCCAGAAGTCCTCGAAGATCCGCTGCGCCTCTTCGCGACCGAAGAAGTCGGCGCCGGCGTCGTTCAGACCGTAGTCGTGATCGTCCCAGGTCGCGGCAAGCCGCACGTCCGACGCGCGCAGGCGGCTGAAGCCCTCGGCTTCGGCCTGTATCGCGTAGGCGTCTCGCAGCTCGCGCATGTCCTCGGACTCGACGTCGCCGTAGACGTTGTCGCCGAGGAACACGAAGAGGTCGAAATCGTCGTCCAGGATCGCGTCGAAGATCGGTTGTGGATCGGCCTGCTCGAGACAGGAACCCAGGCCAATCCGTTCGAGCGCCGGCTCGGCTGCGGTCTCCGCGGCCGGTTCAGCGGTCGGCGCGCCGCAGGCCAGAGCCAGCAGCGCAGCCGCGAACAGAGCCTCACTTCGCAGCTTCATCGCACACGCTCTCGATCGAGTACCCCGAGGGGTCCGGCAGTTTTCCAGCAGTGACCATCTCATCAATCAGTTTCTCCGTCTCCGTGACCCGGTCCCTCTTCGCATACTCCTGACGCCTCGCCCTGACCTGCGGGTGTTCGAGCATCGGACAGTATCCCAGCATCCGCGGCTTCACCTTTTGCCACTTCCGGCGCACGTAGATGTTCGGCTGGTAGGACTCGTCCCACTCGGGCGTCACGTAGTCCCGCAGATCGAACGGTCTGCGGAGGCGCCAAAGCCCCCCTTCATAGACGACGTGGGGGTCGTCGCCGGCGCAGAGTCGCTCGTAGAACCACATCCCCTCGTAGTTGGCCTCCAGGTCGGCCAGGGAGAGAACGCCCGAGACGGCCCTGCCGAGGATCGTGATCTCATGCTGCAGACCCCGACGTACAGCCCGATCCTCCGCTGCGGCGGGCGTCACGCCCCTCGCGCGGGCCTTTCGGTACCACCGGTGGTAGTACCAGGCGGTTCCCAGGAAGTGGGTCAGCTTGTCCGTACCAAGCCGTATGCCGTTGACCTCCACCGTCGGACTCGGCGGCATCCACCGGCCGGTGTCGAACAGCGGCGACGTGCCGCCGTAGATGTACTTCTGCTCGAACTCCCGCATCTCCTCGGGCCCCAAGGGCGACCGGCTGACCAAGGGCGAGTTCACCGACCAGGTCTCGAAGCCGTCGAAGAACAGCATCCGATGACGCTTGAAGAAGCGAAGCCGTACCTTCTGGCACGGGCGCTCCCCGCCGTCCCGGTTCAGGTCGGCAACCAGGCGCTCGAGTTCCAGGTTGACGCGGGCGTTCAGCACCTCGGTCATGTCCTCGAGGTGGCGGCCCCAGGCGAAGAACTGGTCCGTCTCGAGACCCGGCGCGGCGCCGGCGCCACCCAGTCCGAGAAGCAATGCCGCGACCAGGGCGGCCAGTGCGAAACGCCGGGACGCAGTTCGGGCCGCTCCCGGCATCAAAAGCCCCAGCCGATACCGGCCGTGTAGACGTAGCGGTCGGCGTCTTCGTGCGCGGAGCTGATCCGCCGCAGGACGCCCAGGTTGAACGAGAGGCGAGGCAGAGCGAACTGCCCTTCGAAGCCGGCCAGCGTCTGCCGCGCCGGATCGAGTTCGGAGTCTCCCCAGGTGCGAACCAGGACGGCGCGGGCGCTCCAGCCCACATAGACGTTGTTCAGGAAGGCGGAACGCGGCTTGTGCGTGGCGATCACGCGCGCATAGCCGACGCCGAGCTGTCCTCCCGCGGAACCTGGTTCAATCTGCGCGACGAACCCGCGGTACTCGCAGAACGTGGTGCAGTCATAGCTGGCGGGCATCCGCGCCAGGACGGCTCCGGCACCTGCCGAGAAGTCAAGAGGAATCGAGTACCGGACCCGCGCGATGCCGAGCCAGCGGAGCGAGGTCTCGTCGACATCCGCTTGTACCTGCTCCGCGAGTCCGGTCGGCGGAGGTTCGGCTGGCGACTCGTCCCCCACATCCTGGGCAGCCAGCGGCAACACCAGGAAGCCAAGGACCAGGGCGCCCGCCGCGAACGGGATGTTGAACATCGTCGACGGGTCTCCTGCGGGGCCTCTGCCCCGCCATCCTACTTGCCCTGACCGTCCGGACGGCTCCCGGTGAGGTGCGGGCTGGGGCCAAAGATGGAGCCCCGCGACAGGTTTGGCGGCGCTAGTTGCCGAAGCGGTAGCTCATGACCGCCTTCAGCCTGCGTCCCTTCGGGTTCGCGGTCAGCGCATCGAAGGACTGCTCGAAGAAGACGAGAGGCGGGTCCTCGTCGGTCAGGTTGATCGCCGACAGGGCGAGATCGAAACCGAGCC
>JAPOXA010000134.1 GCA_026707325.1 Acidobacteriota bacterium
GGCAGGATCGACTTCGTCGTCAACTCGCACTACCACTTCGACCACGCGGGCGGCAACGCCGGCTTCGGGGCCGATTCCGCGATCGTCGCGCACGCGAACGTGCGCAAGCGCCTGCTGGAGAACCGGCACGCCGGAGCGAACTTCTCGGCGACGCCGTTCCCGGCCGAAGCGCTGCCGATCGTGACCTTCAACGAGAGCGTCACCCTGCACTGGAACGGCGAGGCGATCGACGTCATCTACTTCGGCAACCCGGCCCACACCGACGGCGACGTGGCGATTTACTTCCGCGACTCGAACGTGGTCCACGCCGGCGACCAGTTCCCGAACCTCGGGGGCTACCCGTACATCGACCGGGACGTCGGCGGTAGCGCCCTCGGCCTGCGCGACAACATGGCCCAACTGCTCGAGATCGTCGACGACGACACGCAGATCATCCCGGGCCACGGGCCGCTGGCGACGAAGGCCGACCTGCAGAAGTACCACGACTACGTCGCGGAGACGATCGACCACATCGACAAGCAGAAGCGCGCCGGCAAGTCGCTCGAGGACGTCCAGAAGGACGGCCTGCCCGAGAAGTACGCGCCCTACGGCAACGGCCCGCTGTCGCCGGAGCCGGTCTGGATCGTCTACGTCTGGGCCAGCCTCGACGACTGAGATCGCAGCCGCGACGATGACCAACGACGTCGTCATCGACGTCCGGGACCTGCGCAAGAGCTACGGGGAACTCGTGGCCGTCGACGGGGTCTCGTTCCAGGTCCATCGCGGCGAGATCTTCGGCATGCTGGGCCCGAACGGCGCCGGCAAGACGACGACGGTCGAGATCCTGGAGGGGCTCCGCCAGGCGGACGACGGCGAGGCGTCCATCGACGGCGTCGGCGTCAAGAAGAACCGCCGGCGGGTCAAGAGCATGATCGGCGTGCAGCTCCAGCAGAACGCCTTCTTCGACAACCTGACCCTCCGCGAAACGGTCCAGTTGTTCGCGACGCTCTATGGCTCCGACGCCTCGCCGGACGACATGCTGGCCAGGGTCGATCTGGGGGATCGGGCCAAGTCCCGGTACAAGCATCTCTCCGGCGGCCAGAGGCAGCGCTTCTCGATCGCGGTCGCCATGGTCAACGAGCCGGTGGCGATGTTCCTCGATGAACCGACCACCGGACTCGACCCCCAGGCCCGCCGCAGGATGTGGAAGCTGATCGACGGCCTGCGCTCCGACGGCATGGCGATCATGCTGACCACCCACTACATGGAAGAGGCGGAGGTTCTCTGCGACCGCGTGGCGGTGATCGACCGCGGCTCGATCGTCGCGGTGGACGCGCCGCAGACACTGATCGAGCAGTTGGCGAGCCGCGGCGGCCAGTCGGTCCGCCGGGACGGCGCCCTGACGCTCGAAGACGTCTTCCTCGATCTGACCGGACACCAGCTCGTCGAGTAGGGGCTGCGAGTTGAAGATCTACCTGGCGTTCATCGGCGCCGAACTGAAGATGTTCTTCCGCGACCGGGCGGCGCTCTTCTGGTCGCTCGCCTTTCCGACCGTGATGATGGTCGTCTTCGGACTGTTCGACTTCGGCAGCTTCGCTCCGCCGAGCGTAGGCGTCGTCGACCAGGCGAAGAACCAGGCGTCGACCCTGCTGGTGTCCGTACTGAAGGGCGACCTCGGCGGCGAACCGCTCTTCAACGTCCCGGAATCCGGCGACGCCGAGGTCCTGCGCGCGGAGGTCCTGGCCGGCGACATCACGGCGGTCATGGTGATCCCGGAGGGCTTCGGCGAACTCGGCGCCTCCTCGATCATCGACCTCACCTTCGACGGCAGGAAGGCCCAGGAGGCGGAGGCCGCCCGGTCCATCCTCGGCCAGGTGCTCGAAGGCGTCTTCAAGTCCGTCGCCAACATTCCGGCCGAGTACCGGGTCGAGAACTGGGCGACGATCTCCACCACCGAAGTCGCGGGCCGCGGCCAGGGCTACAAGGGCTTCATCGTCCCGGGGATCGTCTCGCTGGCGATCATGCAGAGCGCGCTCTTCGGCGTCGTCTTCACGCTGGTGCGGCTGCGCAACCAGGGCGTACTCAAGCGCCTCTACGCGACGCCGATCGGCCCGAATCACTTCCTGGTGGGCTCGCTGACGACCAGGCTCCTGCTGCTCGTGATGCAGACGAACGTGCTCCTGCTCGTCGGCATCCTCGTCTCGCGGGTCGACGTGGCCCCGGGCTACCCGCTGTTCTGGCTGGAGGTCATCCCGCTGATCTTCCTCGGCGGCCTCGTGTTCGCCTCATTGGGTCTGGCGATCTCCGGCATCGCGAAGACGGAGAACACCGCGGCGCCCCTCGCGAACATCGTGTCGCTGCCGCTGATGTTCCTGTCCGGCGTGTTCTTCCCCCAGACCGCGCTGCCCGACTGGCTGCTCGGATTCGCGAAGTGGCTGCCCCTGACCTTCCTGGCGGACGCGATGCGAGCGATGGTGAACAGCGGCGAGACGCTGTTCAGCCAGGACGGCCCGATCCTGGGACTGGCGGTATGGGCCGTCCTCTGCTTCGGGCTCGCCGTGTGGGCGTTCCGGTGGGAATGACCTACTCTCCGCCGGAACTCTGGGGCTGGTCGTACTCCGATTCGAGCAGGCGGGCGCCGCGCAGGACGTTGCCCATGGCGTAGTTGCCTTCGTGGCAGGCGTACTCGTAGACCCGGCTGTCCTTCGCCTGCCAGGTGTACTCGCCGGCCCAGGGCGCCGTCCACGAGTTGGGATCGTCCACGCGGAAGTGGTAGAGCAGGTTGCCGTCCTTGGTGCGGGTGAAGCGCTCCTCCACGACCATCGTCTCGCTGCCTCCGGGGAGGCCGGTCTCGTTGCGGAAGTTGCGGCTGGTGACGACCAGGGTGTCGCCATCCCAGTGGCCGACGCCGTCGCCGAGCCACCAGTCGATCTCGTCGGGGCTGTGCTCGTCGTCGATGCGGACGATCCGGGCGTCGTGGACCATCTCGGCCATGATGACGACGTGGTTCTCGGTCTGCATGATCCGCGCGTAGTTGTTGTACAGGCTGGGCAGCAGCGGCGGTCCGCCGACGAAACCGAGCAGGCAGCGCTCGGCCAGCGCCAGCGTCTCGGGACCGTCGAACGGCCCGGGGCCGTCCTGGTCGAGCCAGGAGGCGGTGCCGTCGTTGTTGTGGATGAATGACGCGAAGTTCGTCGCCATCCGGCGCATCGCCGCGGGGGTCATCGCGGGCCGCCGGCCGTTCTTCGGCTCGTAGATGATCGAGGTGCGGAACTTGCCGTCGACGACGACCGCCTCGGAGCCGGGGTCGATCCAGAACGCGTTGTAGCCGCCGACGCCGCCGCCGCCGAAGCGGTTGTCGCCGTCGCCGCCCTTCTTGGGCGCGGTCCGATCGGCGCCGCCGCCCTTCCGGTCCTCTTCGAGGGATCGCCAGAGTCTCTCCCTCTCCTCTTCCATCGCCTGCGCCTGCTCGGTCGTCAGGTACAGGTTGTCGCCGTACTGCGGCGGGCGATCGACCGGCGTGACCGTGCCGGCGTCGTAGACGCCCGACAGATCGGGCTTGCCGTTCGGCATCCGCTTGATGCCGTCTCCCTCCGCGGCGAGAGCCGGCAGAGCGATGAGAAACAGGGCGAGCGAGGCGAGAGTGAGCTTGCGCATGGCTTGTAGTCCTTGTTCGGAGAGAATGGGCCGGATGCGTGAAGGGACTGGAATCCTAGCACCGGTCGGCCTCTGCCTTCTGCTCACAGCAGTCCCTGCCACGGCCCAACCGGAAGACCCGGCGCCCGAGCAAGTCGAGCTGAACGGCGTCGTCTACGACGTCCCGCCGCCGTGGCGGGGCAACCGCATCGAGGACGCCGCCGACCCGGCGGAACTCGTGAAGGTGCCCTCCGAGCTGACCGGAGAACTCGGTATCTACGTCACCCCGGAAACGCGCGACGCCGTCGTCGCGATGGCGGCGGTAGCCGGGGAGCACGGAATCCTGCTGGAAGTCGACTCCGGCTTCCGCAGCTACGGCTTTCAGAAGAGGGTGCTGGAAGGCCTCCTGGTGGACGGCCGGCCGTTCCTCAACGCCGTCCGCTGGACCGCACCGCCGGGCTACTCCGAGCACATCACCGGCCGCGCCCTCGACTTCGTGCCCAGCGACGCCGACTTCAAGGACACGCCCGCGTACCAGTGGCTGCGCCAACACGCCGCGGACTTCTGCTTCACCGAGAGCTACCCGCTGGGCAACGCCGGCGGCTTCGACTGGGAACCCTGGCACTGGCGCTACGACGACTGCGAGTAGGCTGGACTGCGGGAGACATGGACATGAGAACGATCGAGCATCACGTCAACGGAAGCCACCTCGCCGCCGGCTCCGGCAGGACCCATCCGGTCTTCAACCCGGCCACCGGCGAGCAGACCGCGGCGGTCGGCTTGGCGAGCACGGACGAAGTCGACGCCGCGGTGGTCGCGGCCAGGAACGCCTTCAGCGACTGGCGGCGTACCTCGCTCGCCGTGCGGACGAAGCTGATGTACGCCTTCCGGAACCTGGTCGAGGCGCACACGGACGAGCTCGCCCGACTGCTGACCGCCGAGCACGGCAAGGTGCTCTCCGACGCCGCCGGCGAGGTAGCGCGAGGGATCGAGAACATCGAGTACGCCTGCGGACTCGCCGACCTGCTGAAGGGGAGCTACAACTCCCAGGCTTCTACCGGCGTCGACGTCTACTCGGTGCGTGAGCCGCTCGGCGTCGTGGCCGGCATCACGCCGTTCAACTTCCCGGCCATGGTGCCGCTGTGGATGTTCCCGAACGCGGTCGCCTGCGGCAACACGTTCGTGCTCAAGCCGTCGGAGCGCGACCCGTCGGCGCCGCTGCTGCTGGCGGAACTGTTCGACCAGGCGGGCTTCCCGCCCGGTGTGTTCAACGTCGTCAACGGCGACAAGGTGGCGGTCGACCGCCTGCTGACGCATCCGGACATCGCGGCGGTGAGCTTCGTCGGCTCGACGCCGATTGCCCGCTACGTCTACGAGACGGGTACCGGCGCCGGCAAGCGGGTCCAGGCGCTGGGCGGGGCCAAGAACCACATGGTCGTGTTGCCCGACGCCGACGTCGACCTGGCCGCCGACGCCGCGGTCTCCGCCGCCTACGGCTCGGCCGGCGAGCGCTGCATGGCGGTTTCGGTGGTCGTCGCGGTCGGCGGCGTCGGCGATCCCCTGGTCGGGGCGATCCAGGACCGGATGGGCGAACTCACGATCGGCCCCGGCATGGACGGGAAGTCGGAGATGGGCCCGCTGATCACCCGCGACCACCGCGACCGGGTGGCCGGCTACATCGGCGCCGGCGCGGAAGAGGGCGCCACTGTGGTCGTCGACGGCCGCAACGCGACCTTCGAAGGCGACGGCTTCTTCCTCGGCGTCTCGCTGCTCGACAACGTCACGCCCGACATGACGGTCTACCGCGACGAGATCTTCGGGCCCGTCCTATGCGTCGTCCGCGCCGACACCTACCAGGAGGCGGTCGAGCTCGTCGAACAGAACCCCTGGGGCAACGGCACCGCGATCTTCACCCGCGACGGCGGCGCCGCCCGCCAATTCCAGGAGGACGCCGACGCCGGCATGGTCGGCGTCAACGTGCCGATCCCGGTGCCCGTCGGCTATCACTCCTTCGGCGGCTGGAAGCAGTCCCTGTTCGGCGACACCCACATGTACGGCCCGGAGGGCGTCCACTTCTACACGAAGGCGAAGGTGGTCACGGCGCGGTGGCCGGACCCGGCGGAGAGCCAAGTGGATCTGGGATTCCCGCGGAATCGCTAGCCGCGCACCCGTCCACTTGGGTCCGGGGGGAGGGTCCCCAGCGGACCCAAGCAGGCTGGACGTAGTCGACTTCCGGTAGACGCCGGGGAGCTAGTCGAAGGTCCACTCCTGGGGCTCCTTGCCCTCTTCGGGCTGAGCCTCGCGGACGACGATCGGCGGGGTCTCGCCCTGCTGGTACGTGAAGACGTACTTCAGGGCCTTGCGGTTCTCTTCGGGTACCGGGTCGACGTGGGTGGCGAGTTCCGGGCCGTCGAAGACGTTGATCTTGCAGAACTCCTCGGCCTGGCAGACGAACCTGGCCATCTGGACCCAGTCCTCCATCTTCGTGTCGGCCTTGACCCAGGCGCCGAACGAAAGGCCGGTCAGGCCGATGATGTTCAGCGGCGGCGGAGCGTCGCCCCGCTGCTGCGCCGGGGCTACGGCGGGGAGTGAGAGGAGGAAGGCGATGGCGATCGCAACGGGAGCGCGTCGATTCATGGCTGGGTCACCTCGAAGAAACGGTCCCATAATGCCATGCGGTCCCGGTGGAGGTGGCTGCCGGCCTCGACGGTGGAACCGAACTCGAGGTGCCGGGCCTTGTCCGGCTTGAACTCCGGCCACGCCGGCAGATCGGGGTTGCCCGGCGGATTCGGATCGCCGGTCGAAGCGAAGGCGACCCAGTAACCGGACATCGCCTCGGCGAGTTCGTGGTCCTCCTCCGCGTACTCGTAGTCCAGCTTGTCCAGGTTGTCGAACGCGTAGGCGATCTCGGC
>JAPOXA010000147.1 GCA_026707325.1 Acidobacteriota bacterium
GCCGGAGAGTTGCCCGAACATCTCGGGAGTGAAGCTGTTGAGCTTCTTCTCGCGGTCCACGTGGATTCGCAGGACATGCCCGGCGAGGGTGGTTGTGATGGGCGTTGCTTCAGTCATTGTCTTTCTCCGTTTCCTCAGCCCGAACTCGACTCGCCGGCCGCCCGTGCACAGCACGGCCGCTTGCGCGGGTGTGAAGTAGTGCGCGGGGACGGATCAGGCGATGGCGACGGAGCGCCGCCGTTCCCGGGCGAGGTCGTGGCTCGCCTGCATCCGCATCCAGTGTTTCGCGTCGGACCAGCCGAGCGCTTCGAGCCCCAACGCGGTGGCTGCGGTGATGCAGGCGTGTCCGTGGAGGATGCGCGACAGGAACGCGCGGGTGACGCCGAGCCGCTCGGCGGCGTGCGTGATTGTCCAGCCCTCGGCCTCGATGGCGCTCGCGACGAGCCTGCCTGGGTGGGCTGGGTTCTTCATGCGGGTCATTCTAGGGCTCCCTCGTTCCACGCGGGACTAGGGCAGACGTGGGCGGGCGGCGCTCTCCCATGGTCTTGACAGATTGGACGAAATGGACAAGTCTCGTTGCATGCCTGCACCCGAGACGCAACCGTTGCCCACAACTGAGCCCGAGGACAAGGTTCGGCCAAGGAAGGGCCGACGGTCCCGCCAAGGCCCCGCCAGGGAGGCGCACCCGGAACCGGAGACCAGCAACCGGCGGGAAGCGGAGTTGGTCAGCCGGCTCCACGAGTCTGTCGCTGCCCTGGGCCCGACCGCCGTTACCACGCTCCTGGCGCATCCGGACACGATCCGATCGGCCCTCGCGACGGCAGTTCGGGTCCACCTGGATGAACCGCTGGCTGAAGAAGTGGAGACCGTCGCCGGTCCGCCGGCGGCTCTGCTGGACCACGCGGAAGCCGAGCGACGACTCTCTCGAAGGACCCGCGCGGTCCAGAACGAAGACGGCGAGCTGCTGACTACGGAGGAGTTCGCCCGGCGAGCCGGGGCACGGAGCCGCCAATCCGTCCACAACTGGCTCAGAAAGGGACGCATCGTCGGGTGGGAAGGCGCAAAACGAGGATTCGTGTTCCCCGCCGAGCAGTTGGATGAGCGCGGCCGCCCGCTGAACGGTCTCGGCGGCGTGGTGCCGCACTTTGAAGGCCGCTATTCCGCCTGGTGCTGGCTCAGGGACCGGAACGGTGCTTTGGACGGCGCAAGGCCGATCGATCTTCTGCGGCGGAACGACGTTGCCCGCGTCGAGTCTGCCGCCCGGGGGTACGCGCAGGGCGATTTTGGATGACGCGCGGCTACGCGGCCGGGCGCATCCGAACCCGGCTTCGCCCGCTCTCGATCGAACAGGTGTGCCGGGTGATCCGGGCTCGACGCGCAGGCGGCCCGCTGGACGCGACGCCCGCGGACAGTAGATTCAGCGACCCCGATGGCCGGTATGGAGTGCTCTATGCCGCCCGGAACGTCCGGACCAGCTTCGTGGAGGCGGTTCTTCGAAGTCGGTTCGACCGCCGCCGGGACAGGGAGATCCCTGCGGAAGAAGTCCAAGCCAGATCGATCGTGTGGATCGACTCGTTGAGCGACCTGAACCTGGTCGATCTTCGCAGAGACGGTCCCATCAGGATCGGTGCTCCCACCGCGGTGGCGCACGATGCGAACCACGCCGCCGGCCGGTCTCTTTCGGCGTTCGTGTACGCCGAGGTCGATGAGGCGGACGGCTTCCTCTACGACTCGCGGTTCACCGGGGACGTCTGCCTTGCCGTGTTCGATCGGGCGATCGAGAAGTTGACGGCCACGATGGTGGTTCCCCTCATGGATAGCGTCGACTTCCACGAGGCGCTCCGGGAGTACGAGATCATCCTGACGAGACCTTGACGGTCCCAGGGCTGGCGGCACGACCCGACGCGGGCTCGAACTGGTTCACGCCTGGTGCGAGGTCGCTTCGGTCGGGTCCATGAGGTCGATACCCGGGAACCGCGTGAAGTCCCGGTCGGTGGTGGCGATCGAGGCGCCGTGCTCGAGCGCCAGCGCGGCGAGGTGCGCGTCCATCACCATCGGGCCCCTGGCCTGACCGCTGCCGCAGACTTCGCTCAGGATCTTCCAGGTCCGCGGCCCCGGTTGCAGCAGCCTGGCGTTCGGCAGGGCCAGCCACCCTTCAATCAGGGAGCAGGCTTCGGCCGGCGTCAGAGGACGGGAGAAGACGCGGCGATCCGAAGCGATGCGGACGAAGGCGAGCAAAGTGACGAGCGCGAAGCTGACGGAGCGGCCTGACGAAAGCTCGGTCTCGAGCCATCGCGCCGACGCCTTCTGGAACGGACTCTCGGAGTCGTAGGCGTAGAGCAGCACATTGGCGTCGATGAGTGTCACCGGCGGGTTGGACCGTCCAGAACGTCGAGCAGACCGCCGATGTCGTCCAGGTCGAACCCCGGCCGGAGCCCCATGGGACGTGCCTCTACCGTGAAGGGGGTAGCGAGTTCTTCCTCGCCTGGCGACTCGAAACCCCTCCGGAGGGTGGCGTTGACGATCTGCTTCATCGGGGCGCCGGTACGCAGCATCTCGTTGCGCACCTTGGTTGCGACATCGTCTTCGAGCGTCAGAGTCGTTCTCATGGTCGTGATGCTAGGAAGGGGGCGTCAGGATGTCAATGGGATGCCATCTTGATGTCAGACCGGTCCCGAGGTGGTGCTGCCGACCGCACGCGTGACCCGGCGTCAGCCCAAACCGCGTCGTAGAGACACCTGTCTCGACGATTAGATTGACGATCGAGGCGGTATCCGCCACAATGGACCGCTTATTCGGATACGCGGAGGCCCAACGTGCTTATCTCATTCGCCGTCACGAACTACGCCTGCTTCAAGGACCGCCAGGAGCTCACCTTGGTGCCGCCTCGCAAGACAGACGACGACGAGTTCTCGTTCGACACCGGCGTGCCGCGGGTTCCCCGTCTCCACCGCGCCGCTGCCCTGTACGGCGCGAACGCCAGCGGCAAGTCACGGCTCATCCAGGCACTCGCCTTCGTCGATTCGTTCGTCATCGGCTCCTCGGCGCGCCGCCAGACGGGGGAGCCGATTCCTCACGAGCCGTTCCGGTTCGACGCCGAGTGCCGGGCGCGTCCCACGACCTTCGAGATCTCGTTCGTCCAGGCGGGATCCCTCTACGAGTACGGCTTCGCGGTGGACGGCGAACGGGTCCAGGAGGAGTGGCTTCTGCAGTGGCCGGCCGGGGGACGGCAGAGAATGCTGCTCGACCGAGAGCACGACCCCGCAACCGGCGAAGAGTCCTGGACGTTCGGCGCCTCGGTCCGGGGTGAGAAGCGGGCATGGCAGGCGAGCACCAGGCCCGACACGCTGCTCGTCTCCACCGCGGCGCAGTTGAACAGCGAGGTCTTCGCGCCCGTCGTCGAGTGGTTTCAGCGGACTCTCCGCGTCGTGTCGACGGGAGGTCTTCTCCTTCCTGCTGGAACGATCGCGATGATCGACGGCAACGAGCGCGCCACGGACAGGGTCCTGAAGATGCTCCGCGACGCCGACATCGCTGTTTCCTCCCTGCGAACGCGGAAAGAGTCGATCGGATTGGACGATCTGCGCCCCAGCCCCCCAGCGGTGATGCTGAGAGAGTTCAGGGAAGCTGGCCACACCACGTTGAATCTCTGGGAGGCCGACCTCGGTCACCGGCCTGAAGGGTGTTCAGAGACCTTCTTTCTGGACCTGGACGAAGAGTCGGACGGCACGCAACGGCTCTTTGCACTCGCCGGTCCGTGGCTCAGCGTCCTCGACAACGACCTCGTGGTGGTCGTCGATGAACTGGACTCCAGCATGCACTCCCACTTGACCGAGGCCCTGATTCGTCGGATCAACAGCCGCCCCTTGGGGGGCGAAGACAGACGGTCTCAACTCGTTGCAACGCTCCACGACACCTCGCCGATGAAGGGCGCATTGGACCGTGACCAGATCTGGCTCGTCGACAAGGACGCCGCGACGGAAGCGTCCAGCCTGACGCCGCTCAGCGCCTTCAGGCCGCGTCGGCGGGAACCGCTCGACCGCGGCTACCTGGGTGGCCGCTACGGCGGCGTTCCGGTGATCGCTGAGTACGGCCCAGCCTCAATCCGCTGATCGGGGCCGTGGGCGTGGCGACGCTCGCGGTTGACGTGCAAGCCCGTGCTTGCATAACGTCAAGCCTCGGCCCGCAGACCGATCCCAGACATGTGGACATCTACCGCGCGATCGCTGACCCAACCAGGCGGGCCATCCTGGATGAGCTCGTCGATCGGTCGGGTCAATCGCTCTTCGAACTGTGCGGGCGCCTGACCATGAAGCACGGCATCAACTCCTCGCGGCAGGCGATCTCGCAACACCTGGGCGTCCTGGAAGCCGTCGGGTTGATCCGCACGCGACGCGAGGGGAGGTCAAAGCTCCACTGGTTCGAGGGCGCCCCGCTGAAGGCAATCAGGGAGCGGTGGCCGGTCTCAACAGACGGGGACACTTCCTACTCAACGGATGAGGGCATCGAGGAATGAGAATCCACCTGACCGGCGTCTTCGTGGACGACCAGCGGAAGGCACTTCGCTTCTACACCGAAACGCTCGGCTTTCAGGTGAAGCACGACATCCCTCTGGGAGAACACGCCTGGATCACGGTTGTATCCGCGGAAGCCCCGGACGGGACGGAGTTGCTGCTTGAGCCCGCTGCACACCCTGCCGTCGGTCCATACAGGGCGGCGTTGGTGGAGGACGGGATCCCCTGTGCCAGCTTCGCCGTCGATGATGTCGAAGCTGAGTACGAGCGTCTCGTGGCGAGAGGTGTGCGCTTCGTTCAGCCGCCTACGGACCTTGGGACTGTTGTTACCGCGGTCTTCGACGATACGTGCGGCAACTTGATCCAGATCCAGGAGGAGAAGGCTCAACCGTGACGATCGCACGGAACATCCTCGCCGCCATCGTCGGCTACATCGCCATGGCCGCCGTGCTCTTCATACTGTTCTCGCTTCTGTGGCTGACCGTGGGGCCGTCGCGCGCCTTTGAGCCGGGTTCCTGGGAAGTGCCCGTCGGCTGGGCCGTCGTCCAGCTCGTCCTCGGGCTCGTGGGCGCGTACATTGGCGGACAGGTCTGCGCCAGGGTGGCGCACGATGCCAAAGGCGGCACGATTCTGATCGGCCTGGTGATCGTGATGGGAGTGGTGAATGCCCTGATTCCGCCGGAGATGGCGGCGGGACCGCGCCCCGACGACGTGTCGATGATGGAGGCGATCGCGGGGGCTCGTCAGCCGGCTTGGTTCCTCTGGCTCAACCCGGTGGTCGGGGCCGTGGGCGTCTGGTTCGGAATGGGGAGGTTGCGCGAGTAGTAGCTCCTCGGGCTTCCGGAGTGCGCTGCTAGCATCCGGCGCGAGAGCAACTGCTGTTGGCAATGGAGCCAAGGTGTGCGACGGGGGACGACGTCGTGAGGACTGTGCTCAAGGAGGAACGGGACTACTACGACGAGAACTTCGACCAGCTCAGGCGCCGGTACCCCGACCAGCACTTGGTGATTCGCGGCCAGCGGGTCGTCGGCGCCTACCCAAGCTGCGACGAGGCCATACGCGCCGTCTACGCGAAGGGCATCAAGGGCGGGGCATTGGTGCGGAAGAGCGGGACTCGAGAAGACACCCTGGTGGCCCCGGTTCTTGTTAGAGGCTGACTTCCATCGCGGCGTACCGGTCGTGATGGTCGAGTTGGTGCATCCGGCCGACCCAACCAAGCGGAGGAGGGGGCTCGGGATCATCGGTACCGGCGCGTCACACAGCGCGATCGACAGAGTGGTCGCTGAGGACCTTGACCTCGACCCGATGGGCGGGACGACGATGGACCGCTACGACGACGAGAACGAGAAGACCGACACGCCGCTCTTCGGCGTCCAGATAGAGATTCTGAATCTCGGTACCTATCGCCGAACCGCTCTTGGTCTCCACTTGGCGAAGTACGACGCCATGGCCTTGATCGGAAACGACCTGCTGAGAATGATGAAGCTGTGCTACGTCGGGCATCAGCGGTCGGTAACTCTGAGTCCTTGCGAGTCTGCGGAGTAGCCGTACACCCAGGAGGCCCTAGGCCAGGGAGTTCACGGTGTGCAGACTGGGGCGGCGAGTCTCACCGGGTTTGCGGCGGCGGACTTCTCCCGCATCCGCAACGTCGATCTCGGGCGCTTGACGCTGGATCGGCTGATGAGGATGTTGGCGGCTTTGGACGCCAACGCCAGGGTTACCGTGAAGGTCGACCTGTCCCGGTCGGCACCGGCTGGCGCCTCGAGTTCCGGCTGACCCACCCGCAGAGGACTTGGTCGCGGAGCTCGAGGGAGGGCGGCGTCGAGCGCTAGGCCGGTCAACTACACTCCCCGCGCGGCAAACCGTCCGTTGCCGTCACCAAGGAGGAAGACCATGCTGACACGAGACGAGATGTCCAGCGCCTTCGCCAAATGGGGTGCCGCCTGGAACGAGCACGACCTCGACGGCGTGATGGACCTGTTTCACGACGAGA
>JAPOXA010000054.1 GCA_026707325.1 Acidobacteriota bacterium
CTGATCGCTCTCGGCTTCGTCCTCGTCTACAAGGCGACCGAGATGGTGAACTTCGCCCAGGGCGATCTGATGATGCTGGGCGCCTTCATGGCGGTGACCCTGATCGGCGACTTCGGTCTGCCCTGGGCGCTGGGGTTGTTGCTGTCGGTCCTGGCGCTGGCGGTCTTCGGCTATCTGCTCGACGCCTTCGTGCTGCGCCGCGTTCTGGGCGAACCGCAGTTCGCCATCGTGATGCTGACGATCGGGCTGGGCTTCATCTTCCGCGCCGTGGCGGGACTGGTGTGGGGCTACGACCCGCAGAGCTTTCCCACTCCGTACACCGGCAAGTCGCTGCGTGTCGGCGAAGTCGTCGTGAGCTACGAGAACTTTGCGATCCTGCTGGGCACCCTCGTCCTCTGCGTCGTGCTCTTCCTGTTCTTCCGCCGCACGCGGCTCGGCATCGCCATGCAGGCCACGTCGCAGAACCAGCTCGCGGCCTACTACGTCGGCATCCCGGTCAAGCGGGTCTTCTCCCTGGTGTGGGCGATCTCCGCCGGAGTCGCCGCCGTCGCCGGGATCCTTCTGGCGCCGGTCTCGCTCGTCCAGCCCGGGATGGGATTCATCGGGATCAAGGCCTTCGCGGCCGCGGTGATCGGCGGCTTCGGTTCGATCCCCGGCGCGCTGCTCGGCGGCTGGATCATCGGCGTCGCCGAACAGGTCGCGGGGGTCTACCTGCCCGCCGGTTTCCAGGAGATGGCCGCCTACGGCATTCTCATTCTGGCCTTGATCCTGCGGCCCCAGGGTCTGTTCGCACAGATTCAGCGAAAGAAAGTCTGACGCCAGCGAGCATCGAATGCGGTTCCTCTTCAAGACCCACTACAACCAGGACATCGACCACTTCAAGCACGGTGGGGACCGGTTCTGGTACGGCCTGCTCCTGGTGCTGGCCGCCGCGGCGCCGGCGGCGCTCGGCACCTTCTATCTGGGCGAGCTCAACCTGGTGATGATCTACGCCATCGCCGGCGTCGGTCTGATGCTGCTCGTCGGCTACACCGGCCAGGTGAGCCTGGGCCACGCGGCGTTTCTGGCGATCGGCGCCTATACCCACTCGCTCCTTCTGGGCGCCGGTCTGCCGTTCCTCCTCTCGATCGTCGCGGCGGTCCTGGTCTCGGCGCTGGTCGGCGCCGGCGTGGGGTGGATCGCGCTCCGGATGACGGGCATCTATCTCGCCATCGCCACCCTGGCCTTCGCCATGCTCACCGAGCAGACGATCTCGCGCGCCGAGTGGCTCACCGGGGGCTTTCGCGGCCTCGCCGTGCCGCAGCCGAGCCTCTTCGGGATGCCGCTCACGCAGGGCTGGCAGCGCTACTACCTGACGCTCGCGCTCCTCGTCGTGACGCTCTTCGCGGCGCTGAACATCCTGCGGTCCTCGACGGGAAGAGCCATGGTCGCCATCCGTGACTCGGAGATCTCGGCGGAGAGCGTCGGCATCAACCTGGCCGTCTACAAGACCTTCGCCTTCGCTCTCAGCGCCGGCATCACCGGCCTCGCCGGCGCTCTCTTCGCGCATCGCCTCGGCTACCTCTCGCCCGACGCCTTCACGTTCCTCATCTCGCTGCAGCTCCTCCTGATGGTGGTGGTCGGCGGGGTCGGCTCGATGCGGGGCGTCATCTACGGCGCGCTCTTCATCGGCTTCCTGCCTCAGCTCCTCGCCATCGCCCGCGACACGCTGCCGCCGCAGATCGCTCAGGCTCCCGGCCTCGAGCCGGGCATCTTCGGCCTCATCCTCGTGCTGGTGATCCTGTTCGAGCCCCAGGGCATCTTCGGCCGTTGGCTCAAGATCAAGAGCTACTTCCAGTTGTTCCCGCTCTATCGCGGGGCGACGCACCGGCGCCAGAAGACCTACCTGCGCACGGAGCGACTGAGGTGAGCTACCTCGCCGTCGAGGACCTGTCGATCAGCTTCGGGGGCATCCGGGCCGTCGACCACGTGAGCTTCGACGTCGAGGAGGGCGAGGTGTTCGCCATCATCGGACCGAACGGAGCCGGCAAGACGACGCTCTTCAACCTGGTGAGCGGCATCTACTTCCCAGACGGCGGGAGCGTTCGGTTCGCGGGCCGCGACATCACCTCGCTGCCGGCGCATCGCATCGCACCGCTCGGCCTCGCGCGCACCTTCCAGAACATCGAGCTCTTCGAGCACGCCACCGTTCTGCAGAACCTCCTCATCGGCCGTCATGTCCACCGGCGCTCCTCCGCGCTGTCCCATCTCCTGTTCCTCCCCGCGGTGAGGCGAGAGGAGCTAGAGCACCGGCGCCGCGTGGAAGACGTCATCGACCTCCTCGAGCTCGCCCACTACCGCGAGCAGAGGATCGCCAACCTGCCCTACGGGGTGCGCAAGGTCGTGGAGGTGGGCCGCGCGCTCTGCCTGGAGCCGAAGCTGCTGCTGCTCGACGAGCCGACCGCCGGGCTGAACCCCGAGGAGAGCGAGGACATGGGATTCTGGATCGAGGACATCAACCGCGACCTCGGCGTCACGGTCGTCATGGTGGCGCACGACATGGGGCTCGTGAGCCGGGTGGCGGGGCGGGTGCTCGCGCTCAACGAAGGTCGCGTGATCGCGGAGGGCAGCCCCGCGGACGTGCAGAAGAACCCCGCCGTCGTCGACGCCTACCTGGGAGCGGACTGAGGCCGGCATGGTGGAACCGCAAACTCAGAAGGAGCCCGCCGCGGAGGTGCTGCTCGAGCTCAAGAACGTCGAGACCTACTACGGTCCCATCATGGCGATCCGCGGCGTCAGCCTCGCCGTGCCCGAGGGCCGGATCGTCGCCGTGCTGGGCGCCAACGGCGCGGGCAAGACGACCATCCTCCGTACGATCTCCGGCGTGATGGATCCCCAGAAGGGCGAGATCCTCTTCGCCGGCGAGGACATCGCGCGCCGCGATCCCGACGCCGTCATGCGCCTCGGCCTGAGCCACGTGCCGGAGGGCCGGGAGGTCTTTCCCTTCCTCTCGGTGAACGAGAACCTGCGAATGGGCGCCTACAGTCGCCGCGACCGCGAGCGCATCGCCGGCGATTTAGAGCGCGTCTACGACTACTTCCCGGCGCTCGCCGACCGGGGCTCGCAACAGGCGAGCCAGCTCTCCGGCGGCGAGCAGCAGATGCTCGCCATCGGACGTGCCCTGATGGCGCATCCGAGGATGCTGCTGCTCGACGAGCCGTCGCTCGGGCTGTCTCCGATCCTCGTCCACCAGATCTTCGAGATCATCAACCGCATCAACGAGGAGCAGGGCATGACGATCCTCGTCGTCGAGCAGAACGCCCACGTCGCGCTGCGACACTCGCACTACGGCTACGTGCTCGAGAACGGAAGGGTGGTCATGGACGACACGTGCGAGAAGCTCGAGAGTTCGCCGGACATCCAGGAGTTCTATCTCGGCATGAAGGACCAGATGCCGAGGGGGGTCCGCCGGTGGAAGAAGCGCAAGACCTGGAGGTGAGCATGGGCGGCCTCGAATCGAACCCCGATCTGGTGCGTGAGACGCGCACGGCCGACGACGGCCGCGAGCTGGTGTTCTGGCGCGACACCAGCTTCGCCGGCACCGTACCGACGATGTTCTGGAGCCGCGTCGAGAAGTACGGCGATCGCATCGCCATGCGGGAGAAGGACTTCGGCATCTGGCAGGACGTCTCCTGGCGCACCTTCGGCGAGAAGGCGCGCCATACGGGGCTGGCGCTGCGGTCGCTCGGCTTCGGCACGGGCGACGTCGCCTGCATCCTCTCCAACACGATCACCGAGTGGATGTTCGCCGACATGGGGGTGCTCGGCGCCGGCGGCGTGTGCGCCGGGATCTACCCGACGGATGCGGCCGAGCAGGTGGACTACCTGGTCAACGACTCGGGCTGCAAGGTGATGTTCGTCGAAGACGAGGAGCAGCTCGACAAGGTGCTCGAGGTGCGCGAGAAGTGCCCGACGCTCGAGCAGATCGTCATCTTCGACATGGAGGGCCTGCGGGACTTCGAAGATTCGCGGGCCATGAGCTACGACGACCTGCTCGCGCTCGGCCGCGAACAGGACGAGCTCCACCCCGAGGCCTGGGCCGAGTGCCTGGAGCTGGCGAAGCCCGAGGACCTCGCCATCCTCGTCTACACCTCCGGCACCACCGGGCCTCCGAAGGGGGCGATGATCAGCCACCACAACCTCGTGTTCCAGTGCGTCAACGCCCCGCACGTCCTCTCGCAGAACGAGGACGACGAGCGCATGGCCTTCCTGCCGCTGTGCCACATCGCCGAGCGGATCTTCGTCTACGGCTCCCTCTACACGGGCACGAAGCTCAACTTCGTCGAGAATCCGGAAACGGTGCCCGAGAACGCTCAGGAGATCCAGCCGACGCTGTTCTTCTCGGTGCCGCGCGTGTGGGAGAAGTTCTACTCGGCCATCAGCATCGCCCTCTCCGACGCCACCTTCCTGCAGCGATGGGCGTACGGAAAGGCGATAGGGATCGGGTTCAAACGGGCGGACAAACGCCTCGCGGGCGAGAAGCCGGGGGCGGTCCTGGAGCTCGCCTACCGCGTCGGCGATGCGCTCGTGCTGCGCAACATCCGCAAGTTCCTGGGCCTCGACCGCTGTCGCTGGATCGGCACCGGGGCCGCGCCGATCTCACCCGACCTGATCCGCTGGTATCTCGCACTCGGCATCGACATGGTGGAGGGCTACGGCCAGACCGAGAACACCGGCATCGCCTCCATTCTGGAGCCGGGCGAGATCAGGCCCGGCACCGTCGGCCGCTCCGTTCCCTACGGCGAAATCAGGATCTCCGGGGAGGGCGAGATCCTGATCCGCGGAGAGTTCGTCTTCATGGGTTACCTCAACCAGCCGGAGAAGACGGCCGAGACGATTCGTGACGGGTGGCTCCACACCGGCGACGTCGGCGAGGTCGACGACGAGGGCTTCCTCAAGATCACCGACCGCATGAAGGACATCATCATCACGGCCGGCGGCAAGAACATCACGCCGAGCGAGATCGAGAACCAGCTCAAGTTCTCGCCCTACATCGCCGACGCGGTGGTGATCGGCGACAAGCGCAAGTTCCTGACGTGTCTCGTGATGATCGACCACGACAACGTCGTCAAGTACGCTCAGGATCATCACGTGCCCTTCACCAACTACCAGAGCCTGTGTGCGGCGGAGGAGATCGTCGAGCTGATCCAGGCTCAGGTGGAGGCCGTCAACGCGAAGTTCGCGCGCGTCGAGCAGGTGAAGAAGTTCCGCCTGATCGACCAGGAGCTGACCCCCGAGGACGACGAGCTCACGCCGACGATGAAGCTCAAGCGCAAGTTCGTGAACGAGAAGTACCGCCCCCTGATCGATTCGATGTACGGAGGACAGCAGGCATGACCGATAGACACCGTTCCCTCACTTTCGCCTGCCTGGTTGCCGGCGCCGTCCTGGCGGGATGCGGGAGCTCCGATCCCGAGACCTCGGAATCGGCCGGGGAGATCGTGCTCGGCACCTACACCGACCTGTCGGGTCCGGCCGCGGCCATCGGTGTCGGCAGCATCAACGCGGCGCGAATGATCTTCGATCGCGTGAACGAGGACGGTGGCATCCACGGCCGCCAGATCCGCTTCGTCGTCGAGGACAATCAGTACCAGGTGCCTCGCGCGGTCCAGGCGGCCAACAAGCTGATCCACCGCGACAGGATCTTCGCCATGGTGGGCGCCCTCGGGACGCCGATGAACAACGCCGTCATGACCAGCCAGTTCGAGGCAGGGGTTCCGAACATCTTCCCGCTCTCGGGCGCGCGTTCGATGGCGGAACCGCTGCATCGGCTGAAGTTCGCCGGTGTCTCCACCTACTACGACCAGATGCGCGCCGCGATCAGGTACTTCGTCGAGGAAAGGGGCAAGGAGCGCATCTGCACCATGACCCAGGACACCGACTACGGAACGGAGATGACCGACGCGGCGAACGATCAGCTCGGCGAGATGGGGCGGGAGGTCATCGACTCGACCGCCCACAAGCCTCTCGACACCGATTTCAGCGCGGCGATCCTCAAGCTCCGACAGGCCGACTGCGACCTGATCGTGCTCGGAACGATCATCGGCGACACGATCCTGGCGATCTCGGCGGCGCGGGGGATCGACTGGGAGGTCGACTTCGTCGGCCCGATCGCGGCGTTCGAGTCCGAGGTCGCGGAGGCGGAGGGCGGTGTGACCAATGGCTTCTACGCGATGACGTCGTTCGAGTTTCCCTACGCCGATCATCCCCGCCAGGAGGTCCGCGACTTCGTTGCCGACTACGAGGAACGCTACGGCCGGGAGCCCAACACCGGCTCGCTCCTGGGCTGGTTGGTCGCCGACTTCACTGTCCGTGCTCTACGCGACGCCGGACCGGACCTCACCGTCGATTCGCTGGTCGCCGCGATCGAGTCGATAGACGACTACCAGGACATCTTCGGCGGCCCGGTCCTGAGCTTCGGGCCGGAGAAGCGTGTCGGC
>JAPOXA010000143.1 GCA_026707325.1 Acidobacteriota bacterium
GCACCAGCGACGGCTCCGGCCGGACCTACCGCGACACCTACTACCACACCTGGGGCGCGTCGGGTCTTGCCGGCGTCTGGGCGGAGGAGAACACGCGCGAGGCGATCTTCCAGGCCCTTCGGCGCAAGGAGGTCTTCGCCACATCGGGTCCGCGCATTCGGGTGCGCTTCTTCTCCCGGGCGGGGACCACGAGCGCCGATCTCGAGGATCCCGACTTCCTCACCAGGGCCTACGCGGAAGGCGTACCGATGGGTGGCGACCTGTCCACCCCGAACGGGGCCGCACCAACCTTCGCGGCCTGGGCGCTGCGCGATCCTCTCGCCGCTCCGCTCGACCGGCTGCAGATCATCAAGGGATGGTCGGAGGATGGCAACAGCGAGGAGATGGTCTACGACGTCGCCTGTTCGGACGGCGCGGCCGTCGACCCCGCCACCCACCGCTGCCCGGACAACGGGGCGAGCGTCGATCTCGCCACCTGCGCCATCAGCGCGGACGTCGGGGCCAACGAACTCAGGGGCGTGTGGACCGACCCCGACTTCAACCCGGCGCACCGGGCCTTCTACTATGTGCGGGTGCTCGAGAACCCGACCTGCCGCTGGTCGACCTGGGATGCGCTGCGAGAGGGCGTCGAGCCGCGCCGGGACATGCCGTCCACGATCCAGGAGCGGGCCTGGTCGTCGCCGATCTGGTACAGCCCCTGAAGATCCTGGTCTTCGCCGACGTGCACGGGAACGCCGAGGCGCTCGCGGCGGTGCTCGAGAAGGAAAGCGACGTTGACGCGACGATCTTCCTCGGCGACACCGTGCTCTCAGGCCCGCAGCCGAACGAGACGATGGCGCTGCTCGCGGATCTCGACGGGATCCTCATCGAGGGCAATCACGACGTGGAGATGTTCGAGCCGGAGCGCTTCGAGGGCTGGCCGGCTCCTTGGCGGGCCTACACGAACTGGATTCTCGACACGCTGGAACCGGCGGGTTGGGAGCTGCTCCGTGGTCTGAAGTCCGAGGGTGAGTACGAAGTCGGCGGCCAACGGGTGTTCCTGCACCACGGCGTGCTACCCGACGAGCCCCGGCAGGCGCTGCCCGACACCCCCGACGAGCGGTTGGGCGCCCTGGCAGGGGGCACGGATTGCCCGATGGTGCTCTTCGGTCACTCCCACATCCAGTTCTGCCGGTCGATCGGTGGCCAGGAGTTCATCAACCCCGGCAGCGTCGGCCAGCCGCGCTGCGGCCGGCGGGTGGCCTGCTACGGGTTGATCGAGAACGGCGTCTTCCGGCACTGCCAGGTGGACTACGACCCGGGCCCGTGGCTCGAAGCGCTCGACGGCATCCGGCCGCTCGACGGGTTTCCGGAGTTCCGGGAGTGGCTGAAGAAGGCGTTGCTCAGCGGCTACGGGATCGGCGAACGGGAGCCGTGGACGCGGTTTGCGCGAGAGGGCTACGTGTAGCTACAACTCCTCGACCGCGATTCCTCCTTCGACAAAGGGGGTCAGTCTTCCATGTTGAACCGCGCCCTGAACTCCGCGTAGCCCTCGTCGAACGTGCACGGATAGCCCTGGAGTGCGTCGGCCATCGTCTCCAGTGGCCCGCGGCGGAAGTACAGGTGCGCTCTTCTCAGCAACCCGTCGTCCTTCCGCCCGCGATACAGCTCCAGCACGCGTCCGGCGAAGTCGTGCCCGTACCCCATCGGTCCAACGAAATCGAGGGCGTGGTCCCCGATGGAGCGGTCGCTGAAGTCGATGATGTTGACCTGCTGGCTCTCCGCGTCCCAGAGAATGTGTTCTCCGCTCAGGTCTCCATGGACGAGGCACGTCGGAGGCGTTGACCGCAGTTCGTCGGCCAGTTCGGCGAGGAATGCTCTGACGACTCGGACTTCGCGCGGCGCAAGGCGCGGTAGTACGAGCGCCTCGGTGTCGCGACGGAGGTCTTCGAGGTCCTTCTGCGGGTCCTGCAGGGACACGCCACACTCGCGGACGACCGACTTCGGGGTCTCGTGGATCGCGATGAGGAACGTGGCGAGCTGTTCCGCTATCCGTTCTCTCTCCGTGTCGGAGAGGCCGCCGAAGGTGTCGACGTCGAGCTCGCGGCCGGCGAGAAGCGGGTAGCCGGCGAAGGAGCCGTCCGCGGACTCGTAGACGTAGTCGGGAATGCCGACGTCGACCCCCGGCCGGAGGTAGCGAAGGAGCCTGATTTCGTTCGCCAGCGCATCCCGGTACGCCTGGGCCTTGGGCGCCCGAAAGACAAGCGCCTCGTCGAGGACGAGGACGGTATGGTCCCAGCCGTGCGTCAGGTAGCGGTGCGATGTCCAGGTGACGTCGGGGAACTCCTCCCGTATCCGCCGCAGGAACAGTTCTTCTTCCATAGGCCGACGACGTCCAGGCGGCCTTTCAAACCTGTCTACCCGGCAACCTGGCTACTCGCCGGGCTTGCGGCGCGCGCCCACCGAGGAGTGCTTGCGTTCGAGACGACGAAGCTCTTTCTCGATGCCAGGGCGCACATGCGGCTCGGCGAAGGCGAGCAGGGTCACGTAGAAGCCGCTGAGGCTCTTGAGCCGGAAGGCCTCGTCGTCGAGAACGCCGAATGCCCACAGATCGAGGGCCAGTTCCCAGCCCACGTGGAGCTGCACCTCGAGGAACTCCAGGCCAACCACGTTCCGTAGTTGACCGTTGTGCAGCGCCTCGGTGATCGCGGCGCGGACCGCTTCCTTGGACGACTTGAAGTGCGCTGCCTCGTCCTGCTGGGCGAGTCTCGACCAGGAGCCGGTCCTGAAGTCGGCCACGATGAGCGGCCGCAGCAGGTCACCGTTGTCGATGACGTACTGGAGAATGCCCTCCATGGCCCTCACGGCGCGCCGCAGAGGGTCGCGGGTAGCGCGAGCATCGGGAGCAGGTTCCTCGAGACGCTGCACCGAGTCCTTGATCAACGCCTGCAGGATCTGCTCGCGGGATCCCAGGAGGTTGTAGAGGGTGGTCACGCTTAGTCCGGCCTGACGGGCCAGCTTGCGCATGGACAGGCCCTCGGGTCCCGCTTCCTGGAGGAGGGAGCGGGCGGACTCCAGGATGCGCTGGCGCCGCGCCGCCACGTTGGCCTCGCGCCGGCCCATGGTTGCGCCGGCCCGGGGATTCTTGGCTTCAGGGTTCGTCATGTCTGGCAGTTCCGGAGATGATACGCGCGTCTGTCGGCCCGCCCGAACACGTTACACTGTTTCAAGTTTGCGGCGATGGCGGCGGGAAGCCAGGGAGAACGAGAGTGGCCGATATCAACGTAGCCGAACAGAAGCCGGTCGGGGAGTTCGGCTCGAAAGCCTGGTGCGAGGCCTGCGCCAGGTACGGCGTGCAGCTCCTCGAAGACGGCGATCTGCCGGCGGACACCGCCTGGGGATTCACCGAGATCTACACCCATGCGCCGGAGCGGTTGCTGGAGAATGGCCGCGAGATGGCGGCGTACTACCTGATGGTCAAGGACGGCCGGATCACCGGTGGCGACGGCGCCCCGGAGGAGTGCCGGGCGCTGCCGGGATTCCACGTCAAGCTCCCCTGGGCCTCGATCTGCAACCAGTCGCGCACAAGGTACGGCCGCGAGGGTCAGATGCGGCGCTCTGGCCAGGAGAAGGTCATGTTCCAGCAGATCGAGGAGTACGTCGGGCGGCCGAATCCCCTCGGCCTGGGCGGCGGCCCCAAGCACGTCTGGCCGCGGGAAGTCGGCATGGCGCTGGGCAAGGGCATGGAAGAAGGCGGTGGTCTCCACAACATCGCCGCGAGCCTGCAGATGCCCTCGCCCGAGTTCGCGGACCTTCCCACGACCGACATGGCCGTCCCGGACTTCGAGGCGATGACGGACGAGCAGAAGCGGCGCTTCCTCGCGCTCCTCGCCGTCAGGGATCAGCGTCCAGCGAGAACCGCACCGCCGTCCGGTACGTAGCCCCCACCGGCTCGCCGTCCTCCACGACCGGCCGAAAGACGGCCCGCCGCATCGCCGCGACGGCGTTCTCGGTCAGTCCATGCGGCAAACTCTCCAGCACCTCGACAGCGACGACGCAACCTTCCCCGTCGATGCGGACGCCGAGGCCAACCACGCCCTCGACGCCGGCCTGTATCGCTTCGTCCGTGTACTCGTGGGCGACCCGGTAGATCATCTCGCCCGGCCTGCGGTCTGAGTCGCCGACGGCGTCCGCCTGCGGGTTCGTGGCCTCCTCCCCTGCCACCCCCCGCGAGTGACAGACGAGGATCCGCGCCCGGTCCGGGATCGGCCCTTCCGGCGACATGACCAGGATGCCTCTCGCCTCGGCGACGCCTGCTTCCGGGCGGCCCGAGTCCACCAGCAGCCGCGCGAGACTGTAGCGCGGTGCCACGGACGCCTCGTCGTCCATGACGGCGATCACCCGGCGAAAGGCGTCCTCGGCCTCGAGCACATCCTGCTCCGTGCGGCCAGGCTTGTCGAAGAGGGCCACGCCGAGCGCGTTGTAGGCACGTGTCTGCAAGCGGATGTCATCGGTCAGTTCCAGCGCCCGGCGGGCGGCGTTGGCCATCGCTTCGAGCTCGGACCGCTGGTAGTGGGCCGCGGCCTCGGCGAGCCACTGTTCGGCGGTGTCCGGCGGGGACGGTGCCTCGGTGGCTGCGTTCGTGGCGCCTGACGAAGAGACGACACTTCTGGCGTCGGGTGCTGTTGCGGCGGCCGGGCCACTGGCCGCGTCCAGGTCGAACGTGACGACGGAGGTCGTGGCGGCAAGATCGTCGCGCACGCCAACCGCGACGCGATGCGGCCCGGGCGCGGTGACCACGTCGACCGCGAACGGCCACGAGAGTTCCCGTGCGTCCTCGATCTCCCCCTCCTGCACCAGGACAGGGACGGGATGCTCCGTCACTTCGGAGAGGCGCGCCTCCTCGTCCATCACCTGGATCCACAGGCGGACCCGGGCCTCGTGGCCGCCGGCCGCCGGGGCCAGCGTCAGCGGACCGATGGGGATCGCGACCAGCATCCTCGACTGGATGTCGCCGCTGTCCAGCTCGACCTGGCTGCCCGTGCCGCGGACGGGCGCGATGCGGATCCCCATCGGGTTCGCGGCCTCTTCCATCGCAAGGGCCGCCAGGGTCAGGTCCGCCATCTCGGCTGAGATCGACTTGTCGACATAGCTGTCGCGGTGGCGAAGCGTCAGGCGGCGGCGATAGCGCCGCTTCGCCTCGTCGGTCAGCTCGACTTCGATCCGGTGGGTGCCGCCCCTCTCGATGTGGGTCGCCGAGTAACCGAGCGAGTAGCGGTTCTGGAGGTCGCTCGCGATGCGGTCGAGGCCGCCCGCGAAGTTGCGGGTGTTGACGATCGCCCGGCCGCCGGTGCGATCGGCGAGGCGGAGCAGCGGCTCCTCGAGATTGGCGGCGCGGGTGAACTCGATGCTGGTGGAGAAGCGGAGGTCCGCGGTGTTCATGCCGCTTATGCGCGCTCCGGCCGCGGCGACGCTGTGGAAGGTGACGCCGTTGGCGTTGGCGAGGGAGGCGAGCTCGTCGAATCGCCGGGAGAGGTCGTACTGGTAGGCCTCGAGGGAGGCGTTCGCGGCGTCGATGCTTCTCGGGTTGGCGAAGGGCGAGTTTTCCGAGATGGACGACCTGTTCCGCCACCTGCCGCGCGTATCGTTGAACCGCTCCTCGACCGCCCGGAACAGATCCTCCGCCGGCCGCATGGGCAAACCGTTGCTGATGTACAGGATGGCCTTGCGCCCCGGCAGGCCCGCCATCGTCCGGATCGCGTTCTCCAGGTTCACGATCGAGGCGTCGACCTCGCTTCTGATCATCGCGGCGAAGTCGCGGATCAGCTCCACCACCGCGCTGTAGCGGGGCGGAACCTTGTCGTCCCGGTTGAGTTCGCGCAGGATGTCCAGGCGCTGCGATTCGATGCGGTCGCGGCTGCCGACGACCCTCGCGACCTCGTGGGTCGCCTCTGCAACGCGCCAGGCCTCGGTGGTGAAGGGGAGCGCGACCTCGAACCTGCCCGCGTCGTAGACGGCGAGCATCGCGCGGTCGTAAGGGCTGAGCTGGACGCTCAGGAAGTTGCGCAGGAAGGGCAGCAGCCGGTTGCGGTCCGTCGGCGTCAGGTTGTTGTTGTCGACGTAGACCATCAGGCTCAGCCGGTGCTCCGGCGGCGGTGGCTCGGCCGGGATGAAGCGGTCCAGGTCGCTTGGCCGAGCGTCCCGGCGGGCCGAAGCCGCCTGCTCCCGCGCGGTCGCATCCAGGCCGTCCGTGAACTCGTAGAAGTTAGACAGCTCCACCGGGCGACCGTCCTCCCGCACCTCGAAGTCGTCGGCCGTCAGGCCCGTCACCGGATTGCCGTCGCGATCGGACACCCACACGTCGACGTTGACGACGCGCACGTCGATCGTCTCGGCAAAGGTGTCGGGCGCGGGCTCCTGTCGTGCGTGCGCGGCGCTGGCCACGGGGAGTAGCAGGAAGAGCACGCCGAGGGTGGCAGGACGTTTCATCCGGCGAAGCGTATCGCTGGGTCGTCGCCGGCCTTTGGCCGGCGGCAGTGTCTCTCGGAAGCGGACCAGAAGGTCCGCGCACCCAGAGCACGGCCTTGCCCGGTGGGGGACTCTCTACTGCAGGCCCATTGTTCGCAGTGACGCCATGTCATCCGCATGTAGAGAAGTCCACGAGATCGGGGCGGCTCTCTGGGTGCGCGGACCTTCTGGTCCGCTCGCCGCCGAAGGCGGCCAGAAAGATCGGCCGGCCAAAGGCCGGCACCGCCTTGAGGCGCGGGCACAGCTTCGAAGCGGCGACCGCTCTAGACCCTCAGCTCTCCTCGTGCAGCGTCACGACCCCCGCATCGCCATCGACGCTGATCTCCTGCCCAGGTGCCACCCGCTGGGTGATGTTGCCCGTCCCCACAACCGCCGGAATGCCGTACTCCCGCGCGACGATCGAGCCATGCCCCAGAATGCCGCCGATGTCGGTGACCAGGCCCGAGGCGTGAGCGAACAGCGGCGTCCAGGCGGGGTTCGTCATCGGGCACACGAGGATGGAGCCGGATCGCATCCGGTCGAACTCGGGCGGCGACTTGATCAGGCTCGCCGGCGCGGTGACGGTGCCGGGACTCACGGGGACGCCGCGCAGCGTGGAGCTGTTCGGGTCGTTGCGGGCCTGGGTCTCCTTGAAGGCGATCGACGGATGCTCGCTCGCCTCCGGCGGCACGGTGCCCGGCGGGTGAAGACGCTTACGCGCTTCCCGAAGCTCCCGGCGTTCGGCGGCGAGCGCGCCGAGATCGGGCCTGGCTTCGCTGCGCGCGCGGGCCTCGATCGCCTCGCGGATCTCGTCCGTGACGCAGAAGTAGATGTCGTCCGGCCGCGTGAAGGTACCGGCCTCGACCAGGCGCCGCCCCAGCTCCGCCGCCAGCGGGCGCAGCACGGGCCAGGCGCTGCCGAGGTAGAACATCGTCTCCTCGCGGATCGGGTAGAAGAGGTAGGTAAACCAGAGGCGGAAGCGGAACTGCCAGTACTCCAGGCCGTCGAGCAGCTCTTCGATCCGGGCGAGCGCCTCTTCCTTCTTGCGGCGCGCATCGATGTCGTGCCGCTCCGGGCTGTAGTCGCGGTTGGCGACCATCGTCTTCAGCGTGGCGAAGAAGGCGGTCGGATCCTCGCTCTGCGGCGGCTCCACGAAGTCGAGCGTGTAGCCCTGGTGCCCGAAGGTCTGGAGGTAGTCGTCGATCGCCTCGAGCGCCGGGCCGCTCGCCGGATGCTCCTCGAGCGCGGCCATGAGGCGTGAGGCCGGGGTCACCATCACGAGTTCCCACAGCGACTCGTCGGCCCGGATGCGCCTGGCGACCTCGTAGATCGCGTCGTTCGCTTCCATCGTCTTCGACTTGAAGCCGCTCAGGAACTGGCCGCTCGTGAAGTGGTGGTCGGGCAGCGTCTCGCGCAGGAAGCACTGGAGCTGGTCGTCCGTCGACTTGGCGACCCCGAAGGTGTGCCCGGTGTCGTTCGACCAGTAGTCGCCCTCGGCGATGCCCAGGTCGACGATGCCCTCGAGCAGGGTCTCGTCGGACGCCATGGCCGGATCGACTTCGCGCCATTGGCCGGTGATTCGGAGCAGGCGCGGCACCGTCTTTTCCCGCCACTTCCTGAGCACGCCCTCGTTCCACTGGGTGCGATTGAAGGCGATGTAGGTCGGGTTCCTGCTCTCGGGCATGGTCACCCGCTGCGCCAGGGAATCGCCCAGTTTGGCCGAGGCTGCCCAGGCGTCGAAGGCGCGGCCGTCCTCGTCGCTGAGCGCATTCCGAAACAGCTTCAGGTCGTGCTCCGCCATCTCCAGGTTCTCCGCGGGGGAGTCCTTGCGCCGCTCGGCCATGGCCCGTTCGGCGGCCTCCAGTTCGTCCTCGGTCGGCTTGCTGATCTCCCTGTTGTTGCCGTCCGGGAAGAGCATTTGCCAGTCGCCGCGCTGGTAGGCGAAGCCGTGCATCGTGACGAAGACCGGGCCGCCGCCAACCATCATGCTCTTGCCCTTGCGGGCCTTCTCGAGGCCTACGGTCAGGTAGAGCTCTTCGAACAGCGGGCAGATCGGGTCGGGGATGTTCTCGACGATCTGGCGGCGCGTCAGGATCCGGGCTGGAGGAGTCGGCACCCACTCGACCTCGATCGGCTGCGGGGGCAGGTTCGTGATCGGCCGCGACTGCAGCAGGTACAGCTTGCCGCCGGAGATCGCCCACTCGATGTCCTGGGGCACGCCGTCGAACTGAGCCTCGACCTGGCCGCCCAGCTCGACGAGCTCGCGGATGGCCTCCGGCGACAGGGACGAACGGCCCCGGTCGGCCTCGTCGATCTCCTCGAGACGGGTGCCCTGGTCGCCGTCCTGGACGATCCGCTGCTCCTTGGCGCCGATGATCGTCTCGGTGGCTTCGCCGGTCGCGGGGTCGACCACGTAGGTGTCGGGCGTCACCTGGCCGCCGACGACCGCCTCGCCGAGGCCGAAGCTGGCGTTGACGATCGCCTCGGAGCGTTCGCCGGTCGCCGGATTGGCGGTGAACAGGATGCCCGAGACCTCCGACGGCACCATGATCTGCACGACGACGGCCATCGCCACCTTGCCCTGGTCGATGCCCATCTGGTGGCGGTAGGCGATCGCGCGCGGCGTCCACAGCGACGCCCAGCAGTCGCGCACCGCCGCGACCACGGCGTCCTCGCCGCGGACGTTGAGGTAGGTGTCCTGCTGGCCGGCGAAGGACGCTTCCGGTAGGTCCTCGGCGTTGGCGGAGGAGCGCACCGCCACCGGAGGGTTCGCGGGCTTGAGCGCCCGGTATGCCGCGGCGATCTCGGCGGCCACGAGGTCGGAAAGTGCCGGCGCGGCCAGGAGTTTCTGGATCGCCGCCGATGCCCGGTCGAACGAAACGGCGCCGTTCACGAGTTCGGGCTTCGCCAGCTCCACGATCCGTTGCTGCAGATCGTTCGTCGCGACAGAGGACCGGTAGGCGGCCGTCGTGACGTGGAAGCCGCCGGGCACCGCAAAGCCGGCGTTCGCCGCCCGCGCCAGCGAGCGGCCCTTGCCGCCCAGGAGGTCCAGGTCGTCGTCGCGGGTATCGAGCGGCCGAACGAACGTCGTGGTCGCAGCGGAAGGCTGGTCCATCGATCTCAGTTCCAGAACCGGTCCAGCCGCGTCCAGGACCGGATCGGAATCACCTCGCCGGTGAGCAGGTCGGACGCCGGCGAGGCGAGGAAGAGGCAGAGGTCGGCGACGTCTTCGGGGTCGGGCGGTCGCTCCAGGCGGGGCACGGGCGTGCCGTCCTCCTTCTCGGCGGGCTGGATGACGCCCCACTTCACCATCGCGGGCGTTGCGATCAGCCCGGGCGCCACGCAGTTGACCCGGATGTTGTGCTTCGCCCACTGGAAGGCCAGGTTGTTGCTCAGGCTGATCACGCCCGCCTTGGCCGCCGAGTAGTGGAGCATGCCGGGGTGGCCTTTGGTGCCCGCCACCGACGAGATGTTGATGATGTTGCCGCTCTGCTGCTCGATCATCTGCTTCCCGGCGGCGATGCAGCACAGCCAGGTGCCGGTCAGGTTCAGGTCGACGATGCGCTGCCACTCGTCGTAGGGCGTGTCCTCGGGCATGCGCGGCGTGGCGCCCCCGCCGGCGTTGTTGACCATGACGTCGAGCCGGCCGAATGCGCCGACGGTCTCGGCGATCAGCCCGTCCACCTGGTCGGGAACCGTGATGTCGCAACCGACCGCCATGGCGGTTCCGCCGCCGGACTCGATCTCGCCGACGACGCCGTCCAGGTTCTCCTTCTTGCGCGACGCGACGACGACCCTGGCGCCGGCCTCGGCGTAGGTCCTGGCGATGCAGGTGCCGATGCCTCCGGCGCCGCCGGTGACGATGGCCACGCGATCCGTCAGGTCGAGCTTGCTCATTCCTTCACACGTCCAGTCGGGATGCCGCTGCCCGCGCCGTCTCCGGGCGTTCCGGGAACGATGCGCGACTCGCAGCCGCCGCCCGGCGGGATCAGCCAGTCGCAGCCCGGCGTGTTGGCCGGCCCCTGGTCGTGGCAGGCGAGCAGGGCCGCGTAGTCGTCCTTCAGGCTGCCCGGCCGGCGCGGCGGCATGAAGCCGTTGACGTGGACCTGGCCCGCTTCGAACAGCCGGGCCGTCCGGGTCGGAGCCCGGTGGCAGTCGAGACAGGCGTTGCCTTCGATGTACGGCGTCCGCAGGTCCCAGTGCGTTCCGCCGACTACCCAGTAGGGCGCTTCAGGATCCACCCATCCCGGAAGGACGGCTTCACTGGGGTTGGACGGCAGCCTGGCGCCGTCGATCCAGGGGTCGTGCAGGAAGGCGTTGTTCTGGTGGCACTGGGCGCACTGGACGCCGGGCGGCGGCGGAATCCAGGCACGGTCGAACTCGTCGTCCTCGGGACCGGGCAGTTTCCCGGCCAGCAGGCCCCGGTCGTCCATGTGAAGGTACTCCCTGGCCTGTATGAGGTCGCCCTTCCCGTCCGGCGACTCGAAGAAGCAGGTCGCGCCCGTCGTCTTGTTGTGTCCGATCATCTGGACGGAGGAGATGCCCCTTGCGAAGAGCTCCCGGCCGGCGGAGCGGCAGAACCAGGCCCATACGACGTCGTCCAGCGGGCTGCCGTCGGCGGCCTTGCCCTGCGCCCTGCCGATCCGCGAGCCGACGTTGCAGTTGCCCTTGAAGTCAGGTGTGTCGCACTGGCGGTAGCCAGGGCTCTCGAAGACCTCGACCCCGTCGACGTGGATCGGGATGCGCACGCCCGTGCCGCAGTCGACCGTCGGCGGCACGCCGACGTGCGGCAGGCACATCGCGGCGTACTCGGACGCCTTCTCCGGCATCGTCTGCGCCTTGCCGCCCGGCACGCAGGCGTCCTGGGCCACCATTGCGGGCTGCGCCAAAACCGAGAGAAGCGCGGCCGCGACGGCCCATGAAGAGATCGCTCGAAGCTCCATCCGATCCTCCCTGTTCCGGCCGCCAGTGTACCGAACTTGTAACAGTGTCTCAACTTGGGATCTGTCGGTGCGCCGGCCTGACATCCGACCGCCCGCTGACGGGCGCTCGGACTGTGACGCGGCTGGCGCGAGGACGCGCCAGCCGGGTTCTGGCCGGCATCCGGCGCGCAGCGCCGGCTTCCGGACCTCTGCGGCGCCCGGTTTAGCTAACCTGCCGCGTGTGAATCGCCTTCTACCCGGTTGGAACGCCGGCCTCCTGCTGGCTTGCCTTCTCGCCGCACCCCTCCAGGCGCAGCCGCCCGGCGCGGCGACGGACGACCCGGCGGAGCTGATCGCGAGGATCGAGGCGCCGCGTGATGCGGGGTCGAGCGACGACGCCGGCAAGAGCCTCGCGGAGCTGATGGAGAAGCACGGCATCTCCGCGCTCAGCGTCGCCGTCGTCGAGGACTACCGGCTGCACTGGGCCAAGGCCTGGGGCGTAGCGGACGAAGCGAGCGGCGCACCGGCCGACGCGAACACGCTCTTCCAGGCGGCGTCCATCAGCAAGACGGTGTCGGCGATGGCCGTACTCCGGGCAGTGCAGGACGGACTCTTCGACCTGGACGACGACATCAACTCGATCCTCCGCTCCTGGAAGCTCCGGGACGAAGCCGAGCTGCTCGCGGAGACGCCGGTGACGCCGCGGATGCTGCTGAGCATGACGGCCGGCACGACGGTTTCGGGATTTCCCGGCTACAAGCCCGACGTCGAACTGCCGACAGTTCCCGAGGTCCTCGGCCGCACGGGTGAAGAGACGCCCGCCAACACCAAGCCGGTCGTCGTGGGCTGGCAGCCCGGCACCCGTTACGAGTACTCGGGAGGCGGCTCGACCATCCTGCAGCTGGCCCTGAGCGACGTGCAGGCCAGGCCGTTCGAGCAGATCCTCCAGGAGACGGTTCTCGATCCGCTCAGCATGACCCGCAGTTGCTTCTGTCAGCCGTTGCCAGCCGCGCTTCACGGCAGCGCCGCCCGGGCCGGCGGGTCGGTGACCGGCAGCGCCGCGAAGGGCAGCAAGCCACGCGCTCCCTGGCACGTCTACCCGGAGCTTTACGCCGCGGGCCTGTGGACGACGCCGACGGACCTGGCGAAGTTCCTGATCGAGGTCCAGCTCTCGCTGGAGGGGCGCTCCAACCGCGTCCTCACGACCGGGTTCACCCACAAGATGGTCACACCCGGAGGCGTGGGCCACTACGCTCTCGGCTTCACTACCGGCGCCGAAACTCCGCACCGCCCCGCGCCGCCCGGAGAAGCGGATCGCTACTTCGGACACACCGGCGGCAACTGGGGCTTCCGCGGGAACTTCGTCGGATCGCTCGAAGGAGGCAACGGCTATGTCATTCTGGCCACTGGCAGCGTCGCCAACCCGGTCGTCTTCGTCGAGCTGCCGGCCCGAATCCGGGCGGCCTACGGCTGGGAGTAGCAACGTCACACACCGGGTGCGCCGGCGTCCCCGCCGGCTGCCGCCGCAGGCGGCCTTCGGACTGCGCCGGCCGTTAGGCCGGCTCCTCTTTCCGACCGCAATCGCAACGCTCCTGACCCTCGCCTGCGCCGCACCACCGGCCCCCGACACGACCTCGACCGAAACCGAGCGGCTGTTCCAGGCGCGCCTCGACGAACTCCGCGCCGAACTCGGGTTCATCGGCGCCACCGCCGCCTTCGTCCTCCCGGACGGCAGCGAAGGCGTCGCCGCCACCGGCTACGCCGATCCCGACAACGACCTGCCGATGCGCCCCGAGAACCGCATGCCGGCCGGCAGCATCGGCAAGACGATCGCCGCCACCACCGCGCTCAGCATGGTGAACGAGGGACTTCTCGGCCTCGACGACCTGGCCTCGCGCTGGCTCGGCGACGAACCTTGGTGGACCCGCCTCCCCAACCACGAGACGATGACCCTCCGGCACCTGCTCAGCCACTCGAGCGGACTGACCGATCACGTCTACGACGAAGCCTGGCGGCGCGAGGCCCGGTCCCGGCGCGGCCCGGCCGGCGACCCCGACGCCTGGTTCGAGCCGCGGGAGCTGGTCCAGTACGTGCTCGACAGGGAGCCCCTGTTCCCGGCCGGCGAGGGCTATGCCTACACCGACACCGGGTTCCTCGTCGCGGGGCTGATGTTGGAGGCGGCCTCCGGCGGCGCGTACTACGACGAGGCCAGGCGTCGCGTCCTGGACCGTCACGACCTGCCGCGCACGGTGGAGCAGATCGGCCGCACGTTCCCCGATCTAGCCCCCGGCCACGTCGGTGAAGACAACCCGTTCTCGCTTCCGGCCAAGACCGCCGAGGGCGACGTGATGGCCTTCAGCCCGCAAACCGAGTGGACCGGCGGCGGCTACGTCTCCAACTCCCGCGACCTGGCCCGCTGGGCCAAGATCCTCTACGAGGAGCGCGCCCTCGACGGACCGTACCTGGAGGAGATGCTGAACTCCGGCTACCGCGGCGAAGACGCCCGCGCCACGTACGGCCTCGGCGTCTACCTGGCCGACAGCCCGCACGGCGAGCTCATCGGTCACGGCGGCTGGTTCCCCGGCTGGCGCTCCACGATGTACTACCACCGGGACGCACGGCTGGCCGTCGCCGTCCAGTTCAACCAGAACGAGCTCGACTTCCGTAACCAGGTCCGCGACGCCCTGCTGGCGCTCCTCCTCGAACGGCGTTGACCCGCGCGGTGCCGGCGGGTGGCCTGGCTTCGCTATCGTGGCGAGCCGTGCACGGAGCCTGTTCCGCCTCGACCGGCTCACGGACTTGCGTCGCCGCCGCGGGTCCGGTCGCGATGGCGCTTCTCGGGGCCCTTTGCTTTCTGAGCACCGCCGTGCTTCCGGCCCAGGAAGGCCCGACCCACGCGATCGCCTACTTCGGCGAACCGAAGTACCCCGCGGACGTTCCGCACTTCGACTACGTCAACCCGGATGCGCCCAAGGGCGGCGAAGTGCGGCTCTTTCTCCCGGGCACGTTCAACAACCTGCACCCGTACTCGGACAAGGGACGCCCCGAGCTCTTCAACTGGTGGCGGCGCTCGACGATCACCCTCGATCGGCTGATGATTGCCTCCGAGGACGAACTCTCGACCCTCTACTGTCTGCTGTGCGAGACGGTCGAAGTCGCGGAGGACTACAGTTGGGTCGCCTTCACCCTCCGGCCCGCGGCGCGATGGCACGACGGCATGCCGGTCACGGTCGACGATGTCGTCTGGACCTTCGAGACGCTCAAGGTCGACGGCACGGTCAGCTTCAAGGCCACCTGGCGCCACGTGGAGGGCATCGAAGCGTTGGGGGAGCGCTCGTTTCGTTTTCTCATCGCAGCCGACAGGAGAAGCCGCAGGTCGGTGATGGAGGCGGCCGCCTTCTTCCCGATGCCGAAGCACTACTGGCAGGACCGGGACTTCACGGCGACCACCATGGAGCCGCCGCTCGGCAACGGCGCCTACCGCATCGGCGAGGTCGACACGGGCCGGCGCATCGTCTTCGAGCGGGTCCCCGACTACTGGGCGAAGGACCTCAACTTCAGGCGCGGCTACGACAACTTCGATCGCTTCGGCGTCCTCTACTTTCGCGACATCAAGGCGGGCATCCAGGCGCTCAAGGCCCGCGTGGTCGACTACTACCGCGACCAGGACGAGCGGGAGTTCGCCACCGCCTACGACTTCCCCGAGGTCGACATGGGGCTCTTCAACAAGGAGACCTACCGGATGGCGGAGACCTACGGGATGCACTGGTCGGTCGTCTTCAACTCCCGCCTGCCGCTGTTTGCGGACATTCGCGTCCGCGAAGCGCTGACCCTCGCCTACAACTTCGACTGGGGCAACCGCACCCTTCAGTACGGCGCCCTGCGCCGCAACAGCACGTTCTTCCTGGGCTCCGGGATGGCGGCGCGCGGTCTGCCGTCGCCCGAGGAGCTCGCGCTGCTCGAGCCGCTACGGGACCATGTCCCCGAGCGCGCGTTCACGCAGGAGTTCACCCTGCCCGAAGGCGACGGCTACGGCCGCAACCGGGAGGCGCTCCTGCGTGCCGGAGAACTGCTCGACGAGGCCGGCTGGGTCGTGCGCGACTTCCGGCGCGTCAACGCGGCGACGGGAGAGCGGCTCCGGTTCGAGATCATGGTCCAGTTGAGGGAGCACGAGCGCATGCTGGTGCCCTACGTGGAGAACCTGAAGCGGCTCGGCATCGAGGCGACGGTCCGCCGCGTCGAGGCGAACATCTACACGAATCGCGCGCGGCGCTACGAGTTCGACATGACGATGCAGAAGATCTACACGCACCGCGTCCCGCGGCCGACGCTCATGCGCAACCTCATGCGGTCGGACGGCGCCGAGCTGCCGAACCTGCTCAACTACGCGGGGATCGACAATCCGGCCGTGGACGCCCTGGTGGAGAAGGTGATCGCGGCCGAGACGGAAGAGGAGATGAACATTGCGGGGCGGGCGCTCGACCGGGTGCTGCTGTGGAGCTTCTACGTCATCCCCGAAGGCGCCCCCAAGGGACGTCACCTCCTGTACTGGGATCGGTACGGCCACCCCCCACTCGGGCGCGAGCACATGAACTGGACCGGCTTCCCGCACCTCTGGTGGTTCGACGCGGAGAAGAGCGCCCGGGTCGACGCCGCCCTGGGCGAAACCCGGTAGTGGCTGCCCTGGGAACGCGGTCTCTGTCGGTGCGCGGGTCTTCTGACCCGGGGAAGAGAGAGCGCCGGCCGGAGGCCGGCGACCGTTAGACAGTGCTCCTCTACGTCCTGCGCCGCATTCTCCTCATGGTGCCGACGCTGGTCGGCGTGCTGCTGGTCAACTTCGTCATCATCCAGGCGGCGCCGGGCGGCCCGGTCGACCAGGCGATCGCCCGGCTGCAGGGCACCGGCCTCGACGCGGGAGTCGGGCTCCTGGGCGGCGGAGCGGGCGCGACCCTGGAGACCGAGCTCACCGCCACCGGTGGCATCGACCCGGCGCTGATCGAGGAGCTCGAGAGGCAGTTCGGCTTCGACAAGCCGGCGCACATCCGTTTCTTCATCATGCTGCGCGACTACCTGCGCTTCGACCTGGGCGAGAGCTTCTACCAGGACGTGCCGGTCATCGACCTCGTCCTGAACCGGCTGCCGGTGTCCATGTCCCTCGGGCTCTGGACCCTGCTCATCGTGTACTCGGTGTCGATCCCGCTCGGCATCCGCAAGGCGACCGCCGACGGTTCGCCGTTCGACATCTGGACGAGCGTCGTGATCCTCGTCGGCTACGCGATCCCCGCCTTCATCCTGGCCGTGCTGCTGATCGTGCTCTTCGCGCGCGGCGGGATGATCGAGTACTTCCCGCTGCGCGGCCTGGTGTCCGAGGACTTCGCCGATCTGGGTCTCTGGGCCCAGGTGAAGGACTACTTCTGGCACCTGGTGCTGCCGATCTCGGCCCTGGTCGCCGGGAGCTTCGCCACCCTCACCATGCTGACCAAGAACTCGTTCCTGGACGAGATCCACAAGCAGTACGTGCTGACGGCCAAGGCGAAGGGCCTGCGGACGCGCCGCGTCCTCTACGGCCACGTGTTCCGCAACGCGATGCTGATCGTCATCGCCGGTTTCCCGAGGGCGCTGGTCGGGGCGCTGTTCACCGGCGTGCTGCTCGCCGAGATCATCTTCTCGCTCGACGGTCTGGGCCTCCTCGGCTTCGAGGCGATCGTCACCCGTGACTACCCGATCATCTTCGGGACGTTGTACATCTCGACCCTGCTGGCGCTCGTGCTGCAGCTTCTGACGGACGTGACGTATACGTTGACGGATCCACGGATCGACTTCGAGAGGCGGGACGTGTGAGCGGGTCCGACTCCGTCGGCGCGGCGGAACTTCCGGAGGCCGGCGCTTCGCGCCGGATGCCGGCGGGGACGCCGGCGCACCTAGTGTTCGCGGCGGTCTCCACCCTGGGGCAGAGGCGATGGGCCGCCTTCAAGGCGAACCGGCGGGGCTACTGGTCGCTCCGGATCTTCCTCGTCATCTTCGGCGCCACCCTGTTCGCCGAGGTGCTCGCCAACGACAAGCCCCTGGTCGTCCGCCACGAGGGCCGCTTCTACTTCTCGATCGTGGCGACGTACGCGGAGACCGAGTTCGGCGGCGTGTTCGAGACGGAGGCCGACTATCGGGAACCGTTCGTCAAGGATCTCATCCGCGACGGCGGCGGCTGGATGATCTGGCCGCCGATTCCCTACGCCCACGACACGATCGACTACGAGCTTCCGGGGCCGGCCCCCTACCCGCCGTCGGCTCGGCACTGGCTGGGCACCGACGACGTCGGCAAGGACGTGCTCGCGGGCCTCATCTACGGCATCCGGCTGTCTTTCCTGTTCGGCCTGGTGCTGACGGCCCTGAGCTCGATCATCGGCGTGCTCGCGGGCGCGGTCCAGGGCTACCTGGGGGGCAAGGTGGACCTGTTCGGCCAGCGCCTGATCGAGATCTGGGCCGGGCTGCCGATCCTCTTCGTGCTGATCATCCTCTCCAGCATCGTGGAGTCCAACGTCTTCTGGCTGCTCGGCATCCTGGTCGCGTTCAGTTGGATGGCGCTGGTGGGCGTGGTGCGGGCTGAGGTGCTGCGCGCCCGAAACTTCCAGTACGTGACGGCCGCGCGGGCCCTGGGAGCCGGGGACCGGCGGATCGTCCGACGGCATGTCCTGCCCAACGCGATGGTCGCAACGTTCACCTTCCTGCCCTTCATCCTGACCGGGTCGATCACGCTGCTGACGTCGCTCGACTTCCTCGGCTTCGGCCTGCCCGCCGACGCGCCTTCGCTCGGCCGGCTGCTCGCCCAGGGCCGCGCCAACCTGCACGCCCCGTGGCTGGGGCTGATGTCTTTCTTCACCCTGGCGACCCTGCTGACGCTCGTCATCTTCATCGGCGAAGCGCTGCGCGACGCCTTCGACCCGCGAAGGACCGGGACTGCGTCGTGACGGCGCCGGCGCCCCTTCTCGGAATCTCCGACCTCTCCGTCGCCTTCGACGGCGTACAGGTCGTCCACGGGCTCGACCTGCGCCTCGACCGGGGCGAGTCCGTCGCGCTGGTCGGCGAGTCCGGTTCGGGCAAGTCGGTCACGGCGTTGTCGGTCCTCCAGTTGCTCTCCTACCCGCGTGCGTCGCATCCGACCGGCTCGATCCTCGTGGACGGCGAAGAAGTCGTCGGTGCCGACGAGAAGGACATGCGTCCACTCCGCGGCGGCCGGATCTCCATGGTCTTTCAGGAGCCGATGACCTCGCTGAATCCGCTCCACACGATCAGGAAGCAGGTCGAGGAGGTGCTGGCGGTGCATGCGGGTCTGAGCGGACCCGCCGCTAGGGAACGCACCGTGGAACTGCTCGAACTCGTGGGCCTGCAGGAAGCACGCGAGCGGCTGGACTCCTACCCGCACCAGCTCTCCGGCGGCCAGCGGCAGCGGGTGATGATCGCGATGGCGATCGCGGGCGACCCGGACCTGCTGATCGCCGACGAGCCGACGACGGCGCTCGACGTCACCGTCCAGGCCCAGATGCTGGCCCTGATCAAGGAGCTGCAGGAGCGGCTCGGGATGGCGCTGCTGCTGATCACCCACGACCTCGGGATCGTCCGCTTCATGGCGGATCGTGTGTACGTGATGGAGCAGGGGCGGGTCGTCGAGGACGGCCCGACGGCCAAGGTCTTCGAGCGGCCGCGGCACGCCTACACTCGCAAGCTGATCGACGCCGAGCCGGGAAGCGTCAGCCCGATTGCTGAGGACGAAGCGTCGCCGCTGGTCGAAACGAAGAACCTGACGGTCGAGTTCCCGCTGCGGGGCTGGCCGCGGAAGAAGACCCTGGTGGCCGTCGACGACGTGTGCCTCAGCGTGCGGCGGGGACACAGCCTCGGCGTCGTCGGCGAATCGGGCAGCGGCAAGACGACCCTGGCGATGGCGATGGTCCGGCTGATCTCGAGCCGCGGCGGCATCGTCTTCGACGGCGAGTCCATCCACGAGCTGGGCTTCAGGCAGCTCAAGCCGCTCCGCCGGTCGATGCAGATCGTCTTCCAGGACCCGTACGGCAGCCTGTCGCCCCGCCTGAGTGTCGAGGAGATCGTCTCCGAGGGGCTGGCCATCCACGAACCGGGCATGAGCGCGGGCGAGCGACGCGACCGGGTCGCCGAAGTCCTGACCGAGGTCGGCCTCGACCCGGAGATCGGGCGCCGCTATCCGCACGAGTTCTCCGGCGGCCAGCGCCAGCGGATCGCCGTCGCCCGCGCGATGATCCTCCGGCCCCGCTTCGTCGTGCTGGACGAGCCGACCTCCTCGCTCGACATGACGGTGCAGGCGCAGATCGTGGAGTTGCTGCTCGACCTCCAGCAGCGCCACGGTCTGACCTACCTCTTCATCAGCCACGACCTCAAGGTCGTGCGTGCGCTGTGCGACGAGATCCTCGTGATGAAGGACGGCCGCATCGTCGAGCAGGGGCCGGCCGCCCAACTCTTCGAAGCGCCGTGCGAGCCGTACACGCAGGCGCTGATGAATGCCGCCCTGGACCTGGGCAGGACTCTTCCGGCGTAGGAGCCCGGCCCTTGCCGCTTACGGGGCCAGCGGGTAGTGGCAGGTCACGCCGCGGAAGCGCCGGAAGTCGTGGTCGGCGGTGTGGACCTCGCCTCGGTGAGCGCGCGCGAGGGCCGCGATCTGCGCGTCCGTGACCAGGTCCCCGCCGGTGGATCCAGCGTCGGCCAGCAACTCGACGACCTGCCGCACATGGTCTTCACCGGGAAGCAGGAGCCGCGTGACGGGGTGGTCCGTCCACTCGGCCACCAGACCGCCCGCGGCTTCGAGCGGGAGCGGCTCCCGGAAGGCGCGCCGATTCGTGCTGACTCGCAGGAAAGCAAGAAGAACGGGTTGGCAGAGGCCGACCGGCACCGTGCCGCTCAGGCAGCCGCCCCACCACTTCGCTGCCCGAGCATGGAACGGGCTTGTCGAATCGACCGCGTACAGGAGGAGATTCGCGTCCGGGACGATCATCCCGATTCGCGCCCGGCGTCCTCGTCGACCAGGCGACGGGTCACTTCGAGGAACGCCTCCGTGTCCATCTCCGCCTCCAGGGCGGAGAGCTTCCCGAGGTCGTATCCGGCCCTTACGCCCATGGGGTAGGTCCGTTGGACGAAGGGCGGACGCTCCGGATCTCCCGCGATTCCGGCGAGTCCCTGGCGCACGGCGTCGTTCAGGGTCTGCTTGAAGGTCTGCCCCCGCTGGCGCATCGCCTCGCGTAGCAGTGACTCCGTATCGGCGTCGAGCGTAACGGTTGTTCGCATGGAGGCATCATGATGCTCTATATGGATGCTGTCAAGTGTTCAAGAGTGGAAAGGTCGAGCGTGCCGGCTCGATGTACTGCGGCCTTGGTTCGCGTAGCATCTCGCCCGCGAAAGGAGCGCATCCGTGACTTGGACGAAGAGATATCCGTCGCTGGCCGGGGCTGCCGTTGCGGCCTTCATCCTGCTCGCGCCGGCCGCCGCGCTCGGCCAGGAGGAGGACCACGAGCACGAATCCCACGACGAGGGCGAGGCGCATGAGCACGAGTTCGACGAGGAGATCGTCGTCCTCGGCAGCCGCGCGCACGCCCGCTCGGTAACCGAATCCCAGGTCCCCATCGACGCGATCCCGGTCGAGGACATCACGCGCCAGGGCGCCGCGGCGCTCGACTACCAGTTGCGGAACCTGATTCCCTCCTTCAACGTGGCGACCCACCCGATCAGCGACGCGGCGACCCTGGTGCGGCCGTCCAGCCTGCGCAACCTCGCGCACGACCACACGCTGATCCTGGTCAACGGCAAGCGCCGCCACCGGTCGTCGGTCGTCGCCTGGTTCGGTGGCGTGACGGACGGGGCGCAGGGGCCCGACATCTCGACCATCCCGGCGATCGCCCTGCAGCGCGTCGAGGTGCTGCGCGACGGCGCGTCGGCCCAGTACGGCTCGGACGCGATCGCGGGCGTCATCAACTTCCTGCTCAAGGACGACGCCTCGGGCGGCGGCATCGAGCTGAACAGCGGCAGCTACATCGCCGGCGACGGCGCGGGCTACAGCGTGGCCGGCAACTTCGGCCTGCCCATGGGCGAGAACGGCTTCGCCAACCTGAGCTTCGAGTACGGCGAGGCGGACCCGACCAGCCGCAGCGTCCAGCGCCAGGACGCGGCCGCGCTGATCGCCGCCGGCAACCACGACGTCCGGCAGCCGGTGCAGATCTGGGGCAACCCCGAGATCGAGGACGACGTGAAGCTGTTCGCCAACCTCGGCCACCGCTCCGGCGGCGGCCTGGAGTTCTACGGCTTCGCCAACTACGCCGAGAAGAAGATGACCGAGGGCTTCTTCTTCCGCAACCCGAACTCGCGGCAGAGCATCTACAGCCTCGACGGCGGCGAGACGCTGCTGATCGGCGACGTCCTCCGCGCCAACGGCATGGGCTCGGCGAACTGCCCGACGGTCACGGTGACGAACAACGTGCCCGACCCGGCCGCCCTCGCCCAGGTCTTTGCCGACCCGAACTGCTTCTCCTTCCAGGAGATCGCTCCGGGCGGCTTCACTCCGCAGTTTGGCGGCTGGATCACGGACGGTTCGATCGTCGCGGGCTTCCGGAAGGAGCTGGACAACGGCTTCACCTGGGATCTCTCCGCCAGCCTCGGCTCGCACGAGTCGGACTTCTTCTTCATGAACACCGTCAACGCGTCGCTCGGCCCGAACACGCCGCGCGACTTCGACCCCGGCCTGTACGAACAGGAAGACGTCAACCTGAACTTCGACGTCTCCTACTCCGTGTCGCACCGGCTCAGCGTCGCCGCCGGCGCCGAGTGGCGCGACGAGCGCTTCACCGTCGGCGCCGGGGGGAGGCCGTCCTGGGAGGTCGGTCCCTACGCGGAGCAGGGCTTCATTCCCGCCTCGAACGGTTTCCCCGGTTTCCCCGACTACACGGCCGGAACCTGGAGCCGCGAGAACGTGGCCGTCTACGGCGACGTCGAGCTGCACGGCGAGGACGACCAGTGGGGCCTCGGCGCCGCCCTCCGTGTCGAGGACTACGACGTCTTCGGCAACACGACGAACGGCAAGCTGTCGTTTCGCCGGGAACTGAGCGAAACCGCCGCGATCCGCGGCGGCGTCAGCACCGGCTTCCGCGCGCCGACGCCGGGGCAGCAGAACGCGCTCAACGTGCAGACGACGATCGATTCGGTGACCCTCGAACTCGTCGACAGCGCCACGGTGCCCTCCACCTTCATCGCGGCGGAGCTGCGGGGAGGCAAGCCGCTCGAGCCCGAGGAGTCCGTACACGCGACGGCCGGCCTGGTGATCGACAACGGACCGTTCACGCTGACCGCCGACCTGTTCAACGTCGACATCGACGACCGACTGTCGCTCTCGCAGGTCCTCACGCTCACCGAGGACGAGCGCGAACTGCTGCTCTCGCAGGGCATCACCTCGGCGCGGAACCTGTCCTTCTTCCGCTTCTTCATCAACGACTTCTCGACCCGCACGCAGGGCATCGACCTCGTCTCGACCTGGATTCCGGTCGCCTTCGACGGCGACACCGAGTTCAGCTTCACCCTGAACTACACCGACACCGAGGTGACGAAGGACTCCGACCTGCTGAGCCCCGCCGACGTGGTCTCCATCGAACGCGGCGTGCCACGCCTGCGCTGGAACGTCGCGGTCGGCCAGCAGGTGGGCCCGGTCGGCCTGCTGGGACGGCTGAGCTACTACGGCTCCTGGATCGACTACTACTACACGCGGCTGTGGGCCGACGCGGCGCCGCCGGTGCAGGATTCGGCCTTCATCTTCGACTTCGAGGCCACGATCCCGGTCGCCGCGGACACGACTGTTTCCGTCGGCGCTCAGAACATGTTCGATGTCCTGGCGTCCGCGCCGGCACCGCTGGTCGACGTGCTGGGTTCGCGGTACAGCCCGGTGACGCCGTGGGGGCTGAGTGGCGGTTACTACTACGCCCGGTTGAACTATAGGTGGGGTCGGTAGCGGTCGCCGGCCGTTGGCCGGCGGCGTGTTCTGGCCGCCTTCGGCGGCAAGCGGACCAGAAGGTCCGCGCACCCAGAGAGCCGCTTCGGTGTGGCTCGCTTCTCTACATGCGGTTGACATGACGCCGCTGCGGGCGCAACCCAACTGCAGCAGGGCATCCCGCAGAACCCCACGCCCGTTCTCTGGGTGCGCGGACCTTCTGGTCCGCATCAAGCGCGATGGCGCGAAGCGGCGAGCGCGAGCCTCCACTACTCGCGGCGAAGCGCGAGCCGCCGATACTCATCCTCCAGAACCCACAGCCGGTCCTGCCCCCAGGCCGCGACCGAACCAACTCGAAACGACGGCACGCCCCACAGCCCAAGATCGAACAACTCCTCCCGGTTCCGCTCCGCCTCCTCCCGCCACGCCGGATCGTCCAGGTAGCCGCGGCCCTCGGCCCAATCGAGCCCGGCCTCTTCAACGACCCGTCGCAACCCCCGGTCCGACCCCGCATCCACCGCCTGCGAGAACACCAGCGTCATGAACGACCGGAAGTACTCGATCCCCCGCCCCTGCTCGATCGCCCAAGGCAGCAGCGAGTAGCCGCGCTCAACCGGCTTGCCGACCGGGTCGGAGATGGGACCGAACGGAACGCCGTTCCGCCGCGCCTCGCGCGCCGCGTCGAGCAGGATGTAGACGCGCTTCGACCGCTTCACCGGCAAGCCGCGCATGACCATCGGCAGGACGAAGCGGATCCGCAGGTTGACGCCGAATGCCTCGGCCAGGCGAATCACACGCTCGGTCGAGATCCAGGTGTACGGGCTCCGGAAGGAAGCGAAGAAGTGGAGGTCGGGAAGGTTCGCTGCTTCGAGACCGTCGACCGGAACCGGCTCCTCGAGCAGCCGCGGCTGCTCGTAGATCGGCGCGTCGCTCTCGGAAGCCTCTGTGCGCGCCCCCAGATCGGCAAGCCGCTCCTCCAGGTACGCAAGCCGGTCAATCCCCCAGGTCCACTCGCCGCCGTAGAAGCAGGTGCCGCCGAGGTAGTGGCCAAGCTCCGCCCGTCGCGCTGTACCGGCGCCAAGCGCAGTCCGCGCCGACGCCGCACACTGGGTGCGCCGGCGTGTCATCCGTGCGCCCGATGACGGGCGCACGGACTGGTTCACAGGTGGCCCGGATCCGCGCCACCTGGGTTCCCGCCGGCTTCCGGAAAGCTCTGTCCCATCCGACTCGCTCTCCCACAGCCCCCGCCCCAACGCCACAGCGGCCTCGAGCGTCGCCTCTGAACCTGGTCCGTCAGGCGACGACAGCGTCGCCGCCAGCCTCTCCTGCACGTCGAGCACCGCCTCCGCCTCTGGCCGCGTCTCCGAACTGGGATGCAGTTCCGCCTTCTCAGCCAACCGCCGCGCGTCCACGAGCGAATACGACTCCAGCAGCGCCCGCGCCGGCGCCGCCCAGTCCTCCGGCGGCTCGACCAACCAGGTCACCACCTCCACGTCGTAGCGGTCCTGGACCTTCACCAGCGCCTGCGCCAGCAGATGCGAGTACGGATCGTCGACCTGGTGGAAGAACTCGATCCGGTGTGGCTCCCCCTTGCGCCTGCGTTCCCGCTCCGCGCGCGCCCTGGCCTTGTCGCGCCTGCGCTCGTCGAGGAGATGGGTGGAGAACTGCTTCGAGGCGAAGGACTTGATCGACATGTTCAAGCTCCGACGCGAAGAACGGGCGCGTCGTACTGTTCGAGGACCCTGTCGGCGGTAATCAGCGTCAGGCCCTCGATTCGAGCCTGGGCCACGAGGATGCGGTCGAACGGATCCCTGTGGTGCATTGGAAGCGCGGCTACCGCCAAGGCATGAGATGGCGTGATGGGGAGAGCTCTCACCTGGTTCAGACGCATTCGCTCCGGTACGTACTCAGCCGGCGGTTCTGGCAGAGGTAGCCTTCCGATTGCGTACTTGATGGCGATCTCCCATGCGCTGGCGGCAGACAGGAACTTCGACGACGCGGACGACTCCAAGGCGGCGAGGAGGTGGGCGTCGAAGCGCTCCGGTTCGGTCTGCATCCAGAGCCAGCAGTGTGTGTCGAGGAGGTAGTTCACTGGCGACTTGGTGGCGCCTTAGCTCCGGCCTTCGAACGCGCGCAGCAGGTCCTCATCGAGAGGGGCGTCGAAGTCGTCCGGCACGACGAACCGACCCTTGTCGATGCCGAAGATCGGCCGCTCTTCCTCCATGCTGACGAGCTTCGCGACCGGTTGACCGGAGCGCGTGATCACAACGTCCTGGCCGGCGGCTACTTCCCGGAGAAGCCGCGAGAGGTGCGTCTTCGCTGCGTGTACGGTCACCTGCTTCATGACGAGGGAAGATAGACTAAGTCCATGACTAAGTCAATTGGTAACCTTCTGTTTGTGGCAGCGGCGTTGACCGCAGGCTGTCCAATGGTCACAGCCCAGGCCCAACCCGACCCCGGCACCACCTTCCGCGACTGCGACGTCTGCCCCGAGATGGTCGTCGTGCCGGCCGGCTCCTTCGTCATGGGCTCGCCGGCGGACGAACCCGGCCGCTACGAGGACGAAGGCCCGGCGCACGAGGTGACGATCGCCGCACCCTTCGCCATCGGCGTCCGCGAGGTGACCTTCGAGGAATGGGACGCTTGCGTCGCGGCGGGCGGCTGCGAGGGCTACGATGCCGGCGACGAGGGCCGCGGCCGCGGCGGCAGGCCCGTGCTCAACGCGAACTGGGACAACGCGCGCGCCTACGTGTTCTGGCTGACGGCCGTGACCGGCCATGCCTACCGCCTGCCCAGTGAAGCCGAGTGGGAGTACGCCGCCCGCGGCGGGACGTCCACCCGCTATAGCTGGGGCGACGAACCGAGCGCCGCGCACGCCAACGGGGAGCAGGACCACGGCTGGCCCGACGACGGTCACCGCTACACGGCGCCGACCGGCTCGTTCGCGGCGAACCCGTTCGGGCTGTACGACGCGCACGGCAACGTCTGGGAGTGGACCGCCGACTGCTGGAACGAGAGCTACGAGGGCGCCCCGAACGACGGCAGCGCCTGGCTCGACGGCGACTGCGTGGGCCGGGTGACCCGCGGCGGCGCCTACAACGGCGGCCCCGCCTACCTGCGCTCGGCGATGCGGCTGAAGATCTACTCACAGTTCCGCAGCTACTTCATCGGCTTCCGCGTCGCGAGGTCGCTCGCTCCCTGAATCCGCGGCTTCAAGAACACCCGCCAGTATCCAGCCCGTTGGATCCCAGCGCCTTCCCGGCACCCGGGACGGGGCCGTGTGCTAGCTTGTTGGAACAGCGTTAGACGTTGTGGCCTCCTCATAGGTAGCGCCCCTCCAAAGCCGATTCGCACCCGCTTCCAAGCGTGCGGGTGAGTGTTCTTTTCACCATCTCGGAGGGAGATTGCGCCATGAGACAGAGATCCACGGTTCGCTTGACGTACACCGGTGTCGCGGCCCTGGCTGTCCTCCTCTGCGCCGGGGCCGCCTGGGCGCAGAACGGACCGTCCGTCCAGGGGACGATCACCGAGAAGGAATCCGGAGCCCTGCTCCCGGGCGCGGAGGTGTCGCTCCGAGACACTCCCCACCGCACCCTGTCGGGCAGTGACGGCCGCTACAGGCTCGACGGCGTGGCGGCCGGCGACTACACGCTCGACGTGAACTACGTCGGTTTCGAGGACTTCGAGGCCAGCGTCACGGTCGCGGCCGGGGAGACGGTCTCCCTGGCGATCGAGCTGGACGCCCGCTACGAGTTCGCCGAGGAGATCGTCGTTCAGGCGGTCCGGTTCGGGCAGAGCAAGGCGCTCAACGAGCAGAAGCAGGCGATCAACATCAAGACCGTTCTGTCCGAAGAGCAGATCCAGAGCTTCCCGGATCTGAACACGGCGGAAGTCCTGCAGCGCGTCAGCGGCGTCGCCATTCAGCGGGACAACGGTGAAGGCCGGTTTGTCTCCATGCGCGGCACGCCGTCGGCGATGACGAACATCACGATCAACGGCCAGCAGGTGGCGTACTCGAACAGCGCGAATCGCATGGTCGAGCTCGACGTCATCTCGGCCGCGCAGTTGACCGGCATCGAGGTGACCAAGGTCCTGACGCCGGACATGGACGCCGACTCGGTCGGCGGAGCGGTCAACCTGAAGACGCGGAGCGCGTTCGACCAGCCGGACGGCGTGACCAACTTCACCTTGGGCTTCGGCGACAACTCGATCGCCGACGGCACGCACTCGCGCTCGGCGTTCAACTACTCGACCGTGGGGGGTGCGAACGACAACCTCGGGTTCTCGATCGGCGTCAACTTCGCGCGCACCGCGGCCGAACGCCACAACAACGAGCACAAGTGGGGGAGCGAGGACACCGTCGGCGGCGTCGAGATCCCCTACGCGCTGACCAACACGGAGGCGCAGTTCTCGGCCAACGACCGCGACCGCTACGGCGCCAACGCGCGCCTCGAGGTGCGGATCAACGACAACCACAAGCTCGACTTCGCCGTGGTCCAGAACTACCGCGAAGACGACCAGGACCGGCAGATCACGCGGATTCGCTGGGACAAGGGCAAGTACATCAGCCCGACGGAGGTCGAGGGCTTGCGGCTTGTGAAGTCCCTGCACGATCGTCTCGAGGAGCAGGAGATCACGGCCTACAGCGTGAGCGGGGAGCACCGGTTGGGGCTGTCCGTGCTCGACTTCAGCCTGTCCACGAGTTCCGCCTTCACCAAGAAGCCGGAAGGGCAGCTCAAGCCGGAGTTCCAGGCTCGCGGGTTCGACCTGAACGTGACCGACATCGGCGGCAAGGCGCCGGGTTGGGATTCGACCAGGCAGGACATTCACAACAGCGGCATCTTCGAGTTCGACGCCGTGGACGAGAAGTTCGAAAACACGACCAGCACGATCGACACCGCCAAGGTCGATCTGACCCGGCCGATGCAGTGGGGCAGCGATACTGGTGAGTTCAAGCTGGGCGTGAAGGTCCGCGCGCTGCAGAAGGATCGCGCCGACCTCCGCTCGAAGTGGAAGTGGAAGGGCGACAACCTGTTCCTCGACCAGTTCGAGGCTGGCGGCACGAACCTCACCGAGGGCGGCTACAACCTCGGCCAGCAGTACAACCGCTCGGGTTTCCGCTCCTTCTTCTACGGCAACCAGGGCCCGAACGGGTTCGTCGAGGAAGTGCGCAACGACGTCAACCTGGGCGAGCCGTACAACGCCGAGGAGGACATCAACAGCGTCTACGCGATGACCACCCAGGAGTACGGAAAGCTGACGATGCTGCTGGGCGTGCGGGCCGAGTTCAACGACCTCGACTACTCGGCAGCGAACCTCGTGGTCAACGACGACGACGTGCTCAGAAACACGCAGGAAAGCGTGTCGCGGTCCTACGACTTCGTTTATCCCAACCTGCAGTTCCGCTACGCCGTGTCGGACGAAACCCTCGTGCGAGCCGCGTTCACGCGCAGCATGGCGCGGCCCAACTTCTGGGATTCGATGCCGTTCTCGTACACCCACACGGACGACGAGGAGATCATCCGCGGCAATCCGTATCTCGATCCGGCGCTGGCCAACAACCTCGACTTCCTGGTCGAACGGTTCCTGGACAACGTCGGCATCATCTCCGGCGGCGTGTTCTTCAAGAGCGTCGACGACTTCAACTTCGTCACCGCGACGACGCAGCGCGGCGGCGAGTTCGACGGCTTCGACGTGGAGGAACCGGTCAACGGCGGCAACGCGGACCTGATGGGCATCGAAGTCGCCTGGCAGCAGCATTGGGATTCGGGTTTCGGCATCTACGCGAACTACACGTACACCGACGTGATGAGCATCGACCTGGGTGAACAGACCGACCGGGACGACATCAACGTGCTGCCCGAACAGAGGGAGAACGTGGGCAACCTGGCGCTCATCTACGAGAAGAACCGGATCCTGACCCGGCTTGCCCTCAACATGAGCGACCGGTGGCTGAGCGAGGTGGGCGACGAGGCCGGCACCGACGAGTGGGCCGACTCGGCGATGTACCTCGACTACTCGTTCACCTATCTCTTCGAGAACGGTCTCGAGTTGTTCCTGCAGGCCAACAACCTGACGGAAGAGATCGTCTATCTCTACCGGGGTATCGCGAGCCGGGCTTCGCAGCAGGACATCACCGGCCGGACCTTCAACGCCGGCATGCGCTGGTCGTTCTAGGTTGCGCTAGGGAGTGGACGCGCCGTCCCTCCACTTCGTCGACTACCTGATCATCGGGGCGAGCCTCGTCCTGTCGGTCGGGGTCGGCGTCCGCTTCGCGAAGGCCCAGTCGACGACGTCGAAGTACTTCGCCGCCGGCCGCAACGTGCCGGTGTGGGCGATCGGCCTGTCGATCTTCGCGACGCTGATCAGCAGCATCACGTTCCTCGCCTACCCGGGCGACGGCTTCGCCGGCAACTGGGTGCGCCTGGTGCAGGGGCTGATGGTGCCGATCGTCGTGCTGCTCGGCATCGGCTTCATCGTGCCGATGTACCGCAAGGTCATCGGCCTCAGCGCCTACGAGTACTTCGAGCGTCGCTTCGGCTACCTCGCCCGGCTCTACGCATCGCTGGCGTTCGTGCTCGCGCAGTTCGCCGGCATGGGCTCGGTGTTCTTCCTGCTGGCGCTGGCGGTCTCCAGCATGACCGGCATCGGCGTCGTGATGGTGATCCTGGTCCTCGGCCTGGTGGTGACCGTCGTGACCCTCGTGGGCGGGATGGAGGCGGTCATCTGGCTCGACGTGATCCAGGGGGTGCTGCTCATCCTGGGCGGGCTCGTCGCGCTGCTCGTCATCGCGGTCAAGATCGACGGCGGCCTGGGCCAGGTGTTCACGATCGCGGCCGCCGAGAACAAGGTGAGCCTCGGCTCGTTCGACTGGAACCTGGTGGAGCTGACCTTCTGGGTGATGGCGATCAACGGCATCTTCTACGCCGTCCAGAAGTACGGCACCGACCAGACGATGGTGCAGCGCTACCTGACGGCCAGGTCGGACAAGGAAGCGATCCGGGCCTCGATCGGCGGCGTCCTGATGGTGGTGCCGGTGTGGGTGCTGTTCATGTTCATCGGCACGGCGCTCTACGCCTTCTACCAGGGCCAGGCGTCGCTGCCCGACGGCCTGCGCGCCGACGCCGTGTTCCCGCACTTCATCCTGAACGAGATGCCGGCGGGCGTCGTCGGGCTGATCATCGCGGCGCTGCTGGCCGCCGCGATCTCGTCGCTCGACTCGGATCTCAACTGCCTGGCGGCCGTCGCCGTCGACGACTACTACAAGAAGCTGCGGCCGCGGAGCAGCGAGCTCCAGCGGGTGCGCGTGGGGAAGATTGTCGTCACGCTGTCGGGCCTCGGCTCGATCGTCGTCGCGCTGATCTACGTCGCCGCCGGCGACGCGGGTGTGCTGGCGACCGTGTTCGCGCTCTATGCGATCTTCTCGGGCGGCATCGCGGGGATGTTCCTGCTCGGCATCTTCGTCCCGCGCGTGAACAAGGAGGGGCTCTACATCGGCATCGGCGTCTGCGTGCTGTTCACCGCCGTGGCCCTGCTCACGTCCACCGAGTTCAGCCTCGGCGGCGAACCGCGCATCTGGCTCGACCTGGGTCCGCTCAACTACACGCAGCACAACTACATGCTCGGCGTCTACAGCCACATCGTCCTGTTCGGCGTCGCCTGGGCGGCGAGCTACTTCTTCCCCGCGCGGGACGTGGACAGGAACCTGACCTATGCTGGTTGGAAGGACCGGAAGAGAAGCGAGGCTTGAGGAGGTCGGGAGGTGACAAGGCGATGACTCATCAATGGCGTAGAGAACCCCGCCGCCTGCAACGCCCGTTCTCTGGGTGCGCGGACCTTCTGGTCCGCTTGCCGCCGAAGGCGGCTCCAGAATCGCCGCCGGCGAAGCCGGCGACCGCATCCTCCGGGCTGCGCCGCTCCGCGGCTCCGCCCGAGAGCGGACCAGAAGGTCCGCGCACCCAGAGAACGGCCGTCGGCGTAGCCCGTTTCTCTACTGCAGCCCTGTCCATCCTCCTCGTAGCGGCTTGCGCTCCCGCTCCAGAACCTACGACCCCCGAAACCCCCTGGAACGTCGTCCTCTTCCTCGCCGACGACCTCGCCTGGAACCAGGTCGGCTACCACGGCACGACCTTCTACGAGACCCCGACCATAGACGCCGTCGCCGCCGCCGGCATGGCGTTCTCCAACGCCTACTCGGCCAACCCCGTCTGCTCGCCGACCCGCGCCAGCCTGATGACCGGCAAGAACCCCGCGCGGCTCCAGATCACCGACTACATCCCCGGCAGCCCGTACCCGTACGCCCGTCTCCTCAGACCCGCCGAGGTGCCCGGCCTGCCGCTCGAGGAAGTCACCATCGCCGAACTCTTCAAGTCCCAGGGCTACGCCACCGGCCACTTCGGCAAGTGGCACCTGAACGTCGACAAGGAGTACGTGCCCGGCCGCCCGATGGACCCCGAATCCCAGGGCTTCGACGACATCCTGACCACGGTCAAGCCGGAGTACGAGGACGACCCGCTGGCCGACGCCCACCACGCCCGCGAGATCACCGATCGGTCGCTCGTCTTCCTCGACGCCAACCGCGACAACCCGTTCTTCCTCTACGTCACCCACCACGTCGTCCACCGGCCGCTGCTGGAGGACCCGAAGCTGATCGCGAAGTACGAGGCGAAGCCGGGCGCCGACGACCCGGTGAACAACCCGGTCATGGGCGCGATGATCGAGACGATGGACACCGGCTTCGGGGAGATCCTCGACCGCATCGAGGAGCACGGACTGACCGAGCGCACGATCGTCATCTTCTACTCCGACAACGGCGGCTTCGAGCAACTCCAGGCGCAGGACCCCTTTCGCGGCGGCAAGGCGATGATCTGGGAAGGCGGCATCCGCGTGCCGCTGGCCGTCAAGTGGCCGGGCGTCGTGGAACCCGGCAGCACGAACGACGAACTGATCACCTCGGACGACTTCTTCCCGACGATCGCCGGCATCCTCGGCGTCGACGAACTGCCCGCCGACATCGACGGCCTGAGCCTCCTGCCCGTGCTCGACGGAAGCGGCTCGCTCGACCGCGACACGCTCTACTTCCACTACCCGCACTACCACCACCTCGGCTACATGCCGGCCGGCGCCATCCGCCAGGGCGACTACAAGCTGATCGAGTGGTTCGAAGGCACGATCGCCGGCATCGGCCCCGCAGTCAGCCTCTTCAACGTGAAGAAGGACCCCGGCGAAACGAACGACCTCTCGGCGGAGAAGCCCGAGCTGGCCGACAGCCTCCTCCAGCAACTCGCCACCTGGCGCCAGGAGATCGGCGCCGGCGAGATGACGATCAACCCCGGCTACGAGAAGGCACGCCACGACTGGCGCTTTGTTGACGAACACGGAGGCGACGCCAGATGAACTCCGCTGGGTGCGCGGGTCTTCTGACCCGCTGCCGCCGAAGGCGGCGACAGAATCGCCGCCGGCGAAGCCGGCGACCACTTTCCCCGGGCTACGCCGCTCCGCGGCTCCGCCCGCAGGCGGGTCAGAAGACCCGCGCACCCAGAGCACAGCCGCCGGCATGGCGGGTTTCCCTGCCGCAGTTGGCGAGCCCGAAGGCCAACCCGCATGACTGACCTCGACCGAAGAACCCTGCTCGCAGCCGCCCTCGGCCTCGCCGGCTCCGCCGCCACCCGCCCTCTCCGCGGCCAGCAGCAACAACCCGGCCCCCTCGAACGAACCTTCGAAGACGCCAAACCCCTCAACCTCAAGATCACCGACCTCAAGACCTTCCTCGTCGACGCCGGCAACGACGAGAACTTCGTCTTCGTCAAGCTCTACACCAACCAGGGGATCACCGGCCTCGGCGAAGGCACGCTCGCCAACAAGGGCGAAGTCGTCGCGGCCGCCATCGAGAACCACAAGCGCTACCTCGTCGGCAAGGACCCGACCGAGATCGAGCGTCACTGGCGCGGCATGTTCATCGGCCCGCGCTACCGCGGCGGCCCGGTGCTCATGTCGGCGCTCTCCGCGGTCGAGATCGCCATGTGGGACATCCTCGGCCAGGCCCTCGGCCAGCCGATCTGGCAGCTCCTCGGCGGCAAGGCCCGCGACAGGGTGCGGCTCTACTGCCACGAGGGCTACCTCGAACGGATCAGCCACCGCCAGAAGCGCCGCGCCGCCGACTACGAGGAGGAACTCGACCTCTGGCGCCAGAAGAAGGAAGCCGGCTGGACCTGCGTCAAGGGCGGCTTCTACCCGGGCGGCCGGCCGATCAACCACCGCGTGTCCATCCGCCGCGGCGTCGAGCACCTCGCCCGGGTGCGGGAGATCGTCGGGCCGGACTTCGACATCATCGTCGAGGCGCACGGCAAGCCGACGCCGCTCTCCGCCGTCGAGTTCTGCAACCGGGTGGAGGAGTTCCGGCCGTTCTGGGTCGAGGAGGTCACCCAGCTCGAGAACGAGGTGATCGAGGAGGTCCGCCAGATCCGCGCCCAGACCCGCGTGCCGCTGGCGACCGGCGAGCGCCTCACCTCGCGCTACCACTTCGCGCCGCTGTGCTCGGAACGGCTCGTCGACGTCATCATGCCGGATGTCGTCCACGTCGGCGGCATCTCCGAGCTGCGCAAGATCGCGATCATGGCCGAGGGCTTCCGCGTCGACGTGTCGCCGCACAACCCGCAGAGCGAGGTCAGCACGCTCGCCTCCATGCACGTCTGCGCCTGCACCCCGAACTGCACCATCCTTGAGATCGGCAGCGGCCAGGACCCGTTCTGGCAGGACCTCTTCCACGGCGGCCACTTCTCCTACGAACGCGGCTTCGCCAAGCTCCCCAGCCGCCCCGGCCTCGGCATCGACCTCGACGAGGAAGTCGCCGCGAAGTTCCCGTACGAGCCGAAGAACTGGAGCACCCTGACGACGGAAGATGGCGCGTTCGTGGATCGGTGAACTCTCGGCCGCCCTGCTGGCGGCAGTGGTCGGCTGCTCGGCGCCGGCCCCCGACCGCACCACCGAACTAGCCGCCCGCGAAGCCGGCAACCCCGGCGGCGAGAACTACGGCGAGTTCGGCCCACCGGACGCCTACGAAGGCGACTCGCCGCACCCGTTCTACGGCGCCGAGAACGAGTGGAGCCGCCGCATGTTCGACGAGCGCTCCGCCGACCTCTACTACAAGCGCCGCGGCCAGCGGCAACTTCTCGAGATCCTCGACGGCAACCCGGCCAGGGCCATCGAGCTGGCCGACGCCCGACTCGCCAACGACCCCGGTGACGCCGAATCGCACTTCATCCGCGCAGTAGCCCTGACCCAGCTCGACCAGATCGACGAAGCGGAGGCAGCCATGCAAGCGGCTCTCAAGGCCGGCATGCCGTTCGGCCGCTTGCTGGCCGGTCCGCGCGACCTGCTCGCCCCGCTCGCCGAAACCGCGACCTTCGCGCTGCACGCGGCGAGCCCGAACAACGAGATCGTCCACGGCCCCATGCTGGGCACCGTCACCGACACGACCGCCGGCGTCTGGGTCCGTACCGCCGAAGAAACCTCCTTCGAAGTCGTCGCCACAGCCGACGGCGAACGCCACACCGCTTCCGGCACCACGACCGTCGATCAGGACTACACCGGCACGGCCACCCTCGCCGGCCTCTCACCGGACACCACCTACAGCTACCAGGTCCTCGTCGACGCCGGCACGCCGCCGGAGCCCAAGCCGCAGTCCCAGCCGGCGTCCCAGGCGCCGTCCCAGCCGCCGTCGCACTCGCCCAGCTACACCCTCCGAACGTCGCCTCCCCCCGGCGCCCCCGGCACCTTCACCATCGCCTTCGGCGGCTGCGCCGGCTACACACCCGCCAACGAGCGCATGTGGGACACGATCGCCGCCCACTCCCCGCAGGCCCTGCTCCTGCTCGGCGACAACGTCTACGTCGACCTGCCGGAGCAGCCCGGCCCGTTCCACGACTACACCTACTACCAGCGCCAGTCGCGCCCCGAGTTCCGGCGCCTGGTGAGCGCGACGCCGGTGTACGCCGTCTGGGACGACCACGACGCGGCCGTCGACGACATCTGGCTCGGCCCCTACGTCGACCGACCGGACTGGAAGCAGCCGATGGTCGAGCACTTCCGGCGCAACTGGAACAACCCGGCGTCCGGGTCGGCGTCGCACCCCGGCGTCTGGTTCCGGTTCTCGCTCGGCGACGTCGACTTCTTCCTGCTCGACGGCCGCACCTACCGGACGAACCCGTTCGTCGAAGAGCGCACCATGCTGGGCCCGGAGCAGAAGGCCTGGTTGCTCGACGGGCTGCGTGGTTCCGAAGCCACGTTCAAGGTGATCGCCAGCCCCGTCGCCTGGGCCGACGGCGCCAAGCCCGGCAGCCGCGATACGTGGTCGGGCTTCCCGGAGGAGCGCGAGGAGATCTTCCGCTTCGTTGAGGAGAACGGCGTCACCGGCGTGGTCCTGCTCTCGTCCGACCGTCACCGGTCCGAGGCCTGGGCGATCGAGCGGGAGAGCGGCTACGCCTTTCACGATCTCCTGAGCGGGCAGTTGACGAACATTCATACGCACCCGGTGGAACCGGGTGCGTTGTTCAGCTACAACCTGAAGGACTCGTTTGGTTTGCTGACGTTTGAGACTGCGCGTGAGGAGCCGCGGGTGACGTACCGGATCTACTCGATTGATGATGAACTCATCGAGACCTTGGTGATTCCCCATTCCGACCTTGCTGTCACCGGTGAAGAAGGGGAGCAGTCATGAGCCGCGCTGCGGGTACCGTCGTACCTCTGGGTGCGCGGGTCTTCCGACCCGCTGCCGCCGAAAGCGGCGGAGAATCGCCGCCGGCGAAGCCGGCGACCTTGTTGTCGCCGGTCTCCGCCGCTCCGCGGCTCCGCCCGGCAGGCGGGTCAGAAGACCCGCGCACCCAGAGCACCGCCGTTGCAGCCGCCTTCCTTCTTCTCCTCGGCCTCGCGGCCTGCAGCCCGCCTCCCGACGACGGCACCAGCACCGCCGCCCAAACCACCGCCCTCTGGCTCTTCGACGAACCCGCCGGCCTCTACCCGAGCCACACCCTCGACGACATGTCCGACAACGACATGGTCCTCACCCTCGGCCTCGGCGCCCAGATCGCGCCCGGCCACTACGGCAACGCCCTGCTCCTCGCGCCGCTTGATCCGCCGCTGGAGGTGCCACCGGCCGAAGAGAAGCCCGGTGAGTTCGGTCTCGCCCGCCTGCCGGTGCCCGAAGGCCGCACCGTCGAGCCGCTGAGCTGGTTCACCGCCCACTTCGCGGCGCTCATGACTTCCGGCGAGAACCACCTTCGCAAGCAGGTCGGTCACAAGAACCCGACGAGCAGCGGGCTCAACCTTGGCGACTTCGATTGGACGGTGGAGTTCTGGCACTCCCCGGGCGATGCCGCCTTCGGCGGGAGCCGGCCAGAAGGCCGGCGCACCGACGCCCCGCCCGCCGACGCCTCGCCCGCCGCCGACGCCCCGACCGCAGGCGAAGCCGTCATCTTCGAGATCGGCACCGGCCCGCGCGGCGAGAACGACATCGTCACCCAGCTCACCTGGTCCGCCGACCGCTCCCACTTCATCCTCGTCAACCAGCCCGCCGGCGCCTCCATCGACATCCCGACCGCCGCCGCCGGGGCCAACGCCGACGCACCCGGCGCCGCTGCCGACTCCACGGCCACGACCACCTGGCGCCACTACGCCTTCACCTACGACGCCACCACCGACCAACTCCACCACTACGTCGACGGCACCCTCCAGCCGCTCCCACCACCCACTACCCTCGAAGTCCTCCCCGAAGGCGAAGAGGCCTACTTCACCCTCGGCACCGACGCCCTCTGGAACCGCCGCCTCACCGGCCTCCTCGATGAGTTCCGCGTCACCCGCGGCCTCGTCTACACAACCGACTTCGACCCCCCCGCAACCTTCGCCACTACCCCCGAGCCCGTCGAGCTCACCAAAGGCCCCCCGCTCCTCTTCGCCTCCGATTCCACCGGCGACTCCGCCGACACCTCCGCCACCAACACCACCACCGACCCCACCAACGCCGCCCCCACCCCCCTCAACCTAGCCACCCGCAAACACCTCTTCATCGACGCCGCCCTCCTCGCCGACACCGGCGACGCCACCTTCACCGTCAACCCGCCACGCCGCGCCGAGCGCGTCATCGACAACATCAAGGGCACGTTCCGCAAGCACCTCACCGTCGTCTCCGGCGACGACGGCGTCATCCGCATCTACAACTCGAGGGAAGAGGACCACCTCGCCGTCTACACCTCGACCGACGGCGTCCACTTCGACCGGCCCGACCAGGGGCGCGGCGAGATCAACGGCCACCGCAACATCGTCATCCCCGACATGGTGGGCGGCCTCGGCAACCCCTTCTGGGACCCGCAGGCGCCGCCCGACGAGCGCTGGAAGTACCTGACCGACTACCAGCGGCGCGGCCTCTACCTCTACACCTCGGCCGACGGCTACAACTGGACGCGGCGGCGCAACATCGTCCTGCCGTTCCGGTCCGGCACCCAGAGCAGCACCTACTACGACGACCAGCGGCAGGTCTACATGTCCTACCACCGCTCCGGCATCTTCCACACGCCCGGCGGCGTGACGCAGCGCAGTTCGGTGGTCACGGAGCACGAGGACCTGCGCGTGACCCAGCCGTTCAAGCCGCTGACGCAGCAGGAGTACCTCGACCTGCGCGCCGAGTACCCGCTCCGCGACCCGCTGCCGTGGTGGGTGGACAACGGCCCGCTGACGCCGGGCGGGTTCGGCATGGAGTACCCGCACCTCTTCGACCCGACGCCCGAGGACCCGGTGGGCACCGACTTCTACCTCACCAAGGCGATGAAGTACCCCTACGCCCCGGACACCTACCTCGCCTTCCCGGTGGGGTACTTCCACTACTACGGCGACGGCCCGGAGGCGCGTAGGGTGCTGGGTCTGGAGGAGCGCGGCCTCGGCTCCGGCCCGCTCGAATCCCAGATCGCCGTCAGCCGCAACGGACTCGACTGGAAGCGCCACCCGGAGCCGGCCTACGTGGGCATCGGCCGCCACCAGGGCCGCGACGTGGTCACCGCCTACATCGGCCACGGCATGATCCGCCGCGGCGAGGAACTCTGGCAGTACTACTTCGGCGAGACGCACTACCACTCGCCCCACACCCAGGACCCGGACGGCCGCGGCGTCTACCGGCTCGTCCAGCGCCTCGACGGCTTCATCTCGCTCGACAGTCCGTACGGCCACGAGACGACCGTCGTCACAAGGCCGCTCGTGTTCGAGGGCGACCGCCTGCAACTCAACGTCGACACCGACGCCGTCGGCTACCTGCAGGTCGGCTTCCTGGACGAGCAGGGACAACCGATCGAGGGCTACACCGTCGACGACTGCGTCTACGTCAACGGCGACTTCATCGCGAAGGAAGTCGACTGGCTGGAGACCGGCGCCGATGTATCGCCGCTGGCCGGTCGCACCGTGCAGGTGGTGTTCCGCATGCGAGGTGCGAAGCTCTACGCGATGCAGTTCGTGGAAGGAGGGTAGGAATGCTCAGCAAGAAGACACACACTGGGTGCGCCGGCGTCCCCGCCGGCTGCCGCCGAAGGCGGCGGGAGAATTGTCGCCGGCCCTTGGCCGGCGGCCGCTTTGTTCCGGGCTGCGCCGCTTCGCGGCTTCGCCCGGAAGCGGGTCAGAAGACCCGCGCACCCAGAGCACCCATCGTCGCCCTGGCCGCCCTCCTTTTCCTAACCCTCACCGCCGGGGTGTTCGGGACGGTCGGCCCCCAAACCACCCCCATCGACCTCAACGCCTACACCCAGATCCTCCACGTCTCCACCACCACCGGCGACGACGGCACCGCCACCGGCTCCGCAGCCACTCCGTACGCCACCCTCACCGCCGCCCTGGCCGCGGCCAACACCAACGCCAAGACAGCCATCCTCATAGCCGCCGGCACCTACCCAACCCACAACCTCACCCTCCCCCCCAACACCGACCTCTACGGCGGCTTCGACCCCACCTCCACCGACGACTGGACCCACAACCGCGACATCCAGGCCCACCCAACCATCCTCGACGCCCAGGGCGAACACCGCGTCCTCACCATCGCCGCCACCGCCACGTCCGCCAGCACCGCCAACGCCACCAACCGCATAGACGGCCTCCACATCCGCGGTGGCCTCGTCCACGGCCCCGGCGGCGGCATCCTCATCGACGGCGCCTCACCCGTCCTCACCAACAACGTCTTCACCGGCAACGCGGCGCGCCGCCCCGAAGGCTGGGCCCCCAAGTACCTCCACGAAACCGCCCACGATGGCGGCGCCATCTACTGCCGCAACCGCGGCGCGCCCGAGATCCGCAACAACCTGATCGCCGAGAACGCCACCGAGACCGGCCGCGGCGCCGGCATCGCCTTCGACCACCGCTGCAACGGCCTGATCGCGGACAACGCCATCATCGGCAACATCGCCGGCGGCAGCGACAACTACCGCAGCAGCGACGGCGGCGGCATCTCCATCTTCAACTGGTCCTCGCCCGAGATCAGCGGCAACGTCGTCCTCGGCAACTGGGCGCTCAACAACAACGACGGCGGCGGCATCTTCGTCGCCTACTGGTCCTCGGCCAGGGTCCGCGACAACGTCATCGTCGCCAACCAGGGCGGAGACGACGGCGGCGGCCTGTTCGTGGGCGGCCAGGAACACCGCTACGACCGGCCGTTCGACCCGATGCCTACGCCTGCGGACTTCTTCGTCGAAGTGACCGGCAACCGCTTCTTCGGCAACTCGAACCCCTCCGGCAACTCCGGCGCCCTGCGCATCACGATGGAGAGCCGCGGCCGGGTCGAGGGCAACGTCGCCGCGCTCAACGGCGGCTTCTACCTCCAGCGGAGCGAGCTGGAGGTCGTGGACAACACGATCCTCGAAGACACCCTGCTCATCGAGACCAAGGAGGGGCTCGAGCCCACGCGCTTCAACAACAACATCGTCACCGGGTCGCTTCAGAGCGACGGCACCGCCGTCGGCACGGGGTCGCTGGCCCGCGACGGCTTCCACGACGAAGGGAACGAGGCGGGACTGCCCGAGTTCCTCGACGACGGCCGGGAACTCCAGGTGCTCGGCGCCTCCTTCTCCGCGGCCAGTCAGCAGACCCACGTCATCGTGGCGGCGCCGCTTCCCGTCGCCGACCTCGCCAACCGCGTCGCCGTCAGCGGCGGCGACTGGGGCGTCGTCCACTCGGCCTCCGGCCGCCACCTCACCCTCTGGGGCGACCTCCGTTCCGCCACCGAGCTCCGCCTGCTGCCGACCTACCGCCAGACTTCCTCGTCACCCGGCTTCGGCAAGGGCTTCGACGCCGCCCGCGCCGTCTCCGACTACGAGCCGCAGCGCGTCAACAAGTCCATCGAGCTCCTCGAGCGCGGTCAGCCCATCTACTACGACGCCTCCACCGGCGGCTACGAGGAAGGCGTGCAGATGGCCGGCACCTGGGGCGACTACATCATCTACAACGTCGAGCACGTGGCGCTCGACTTCGCGGCGCTCCGCGAGTTCATGCGCGGCCTCGTCGACGCCGGCCCCACCCCGAGCGGCCACCGGACGCCCACCGTCATCGTTTCCCTGCCCCTCTTGGGCCTCGACGAACCGACCGTCACCGCCGGCGGCTGGATGGTCCAGCAGGCCCTCGCCCAGGGCGTCCACGGCGTCCACCTCGCCCGCGCCCGCGACCCCGAGGGCGTCAAGCGCTTCGTCCAGGCCGCCCGCTACCCGATCCACAAGCAGGCCATCGACATAACAGGCGTTGGCCTCCGCGGCTGGGGCAGCCACACCTTCGCCGCCTGGGTCTGGGGCCTCAGCGTCCCGGAGTACCTCCAGAAAGCCGACGTCTGGCCCCTCAACCCCGAAGGCGAGATCATGCTCGGCGTCAAGCTGGAAGACCAGCAGGCCCTGGACCGGGCCGCCGAGACGCTCTCCGTCCCCGGCCTGGCTTTCGCCGAGCACGGCCCGCGGGACCTGGGCCTGTCGTACGGCTACCTGGAAGGCCGGGCCGACCCGCCGCTGCCGCCCGAGGTCGTCGCCGCCGGCGACATGGTGCTGGAGCTGACGAAGGAGCGGGGGATGTTCTTCCTGGACAATGTGTTGCCGGGGAATGTGGCGGCGCAGATTGACCGGGGGGTGATGATTGGTGCGGGTCGGCGGGAGGATTCGGCGGAGGTGGGGCGGGAGTACAGTGGGCGGAGGATGCCTTGGTAGCGCTTCGGCGGGTGGGACTCTCAACTAGTTTGGTTGGCCCTAAGGAGCACAAGGTGCCAGACCGTTGAGATACTAGGCGACAGCAAAGCCTTGCTCGACTAGCTGGGTGTGTAACCAGGGCGCTCCCTTGAATCGCAAGACCAGCAGGGATCGAGCCTCTCGGAAGCGCGAAGTTCAGGTCCCACGGACGGCGCCACCAACGAGCCAGGCGATACGAGAAGTCGAGCCACCACTTCTGCAAAGCGAACTCGCTTGACCGTGTCCAGCAGCGATCGTAGTCTCCCGCGCCGAGGACACGTTCGGACAGGCTTCGTGGGCGCCCTGCCTCACGGCCAGATCAGCGCGTCCACCGAGCGTGACTGGCTGGTGTGGTGTGTTTGGGTTTATGGACCGCGCTAGTCAGGTACGCGACAGTCCCTGGCCATCTACACGGGACCGTTGTAAGGATGACTGACTTGGAAGCCACCTTCACGTATTGGGCTCAGTCGCCTAGCCAAAGCGAGCAAACCCGCTGCGACAACGCTGTTGGAGTCATTAGAAACGCGATCGGCCAACACAACGTACTCGGCGCGATGTTGCGTTCGCACAGCATCCGAGTGTTCGTCCAGGGTTCCTATCGCAACCGTGTGAACGTTCGAGCGGACAGTGATGTGGACGTCGGCGCCCTCTACACGGGCTCCTTCTTCGGAACGTACCCGCACGGCTCGGACGGAGAGTCTTGGGGTATCCCCGCCGCCGCCTACCGCTACGGACAGTTCAAGACCGACTTACAGCAGGCCCTAAGCGAGTATCTCGGCTCGTCGATGGTCGCTAGAGGCAACAAGTCCATCAAGATCCGCGAAACCTCTTATCATGTGGAGGCGGATGTAACCCCATTCTTCGAGCATCGCATGTACTCCGCACCCGGCAGCTACGTTCCAGGCGTGGCGCTTCGTCCCGACAAGAGCTCCTTGCCGGTAGTCAACTACCCTGAGGCGCTGTTCTCATGGTGGCCGAAGGAGCACTATGAGAATGGGCTCGACAAGCACGAACGCACACGCCGACGCTACCGAGGTCTAGTGCGTATACTGAAGAAGTTGCGCAACCAGATGGAAGACGGCGGGAGTCCTGCGGCTCGAGCCATTCCAGGTTACTTGCTTGAGTGCTTGACCTGGAACGCGCCCGACAGCTGTTTCGATCGCTACGGTTGGTATCCGCGCGTGGGGGCGGTCTTGGGCTATCTTGGAGCCCAGATCGACACCGGGACAGGCTGGCAGGGATGGTGTGAAGTAGATGGGATCAAGCCGCTCTTCACTCAGGCTCAGCCGTGGACGCTTCGGCAGGCGCGCGATTTCATTGGTGCGACTTGGGCGTACTTGGGAGCGCAGTCGTGAGGCTGGAGCGTCTCCACATCACGGTGTGCCTTGGAATCTCGGCGATCGTGTGGTTCGGCGTCCTGGTGGCTCGCGGTACACCCGTGAGTTGGGACCACGCCGCGCCCTTTTCGAGCGTTGTCGGAGCCTTGGTCTCGCTCGGTCTGCTCTTGGAGCACTACGGCTGGCGACACCCCCTTCTGCACGGTTGGTTCGTCAAGCGGCCGGACCTGCGAGGTACTTGGCGAGTCGAGCTTCAGTCCAGTTACATTGACCCGGGCACGAACGAGCGTGCTCCAATGATCGTCTGCTACATGGGGGTGAAGCAGACGTTGTCGACTCTTGAAATGCACTTGATGACGCCGGAGTCGGAATCGTGGTTTGTCGCCGATCGCGTAACAACCTCGGCGGGCGGCAGCTATCGGGTTGTGGGCGTGTACACAAATGAGCCGAACGTACATCTCAGAAACGAATGCACCAGTGAGATCCACCAAGGAGCCATCATTATCGATACGCATGGGCCAATGCGCCGACCCAGCACGCTGACGGCGAAGTACTGGACCGATCGCAAGACTACGGGCACGATGGACTTCACAGCACGAGCCTCAACCGTGTTCACGCGCTTCAGCGAGGCGCATGAGAAGTTCCACGCGTAGCTGAGACCGCTGCGTCGCGCTGTAACGACTTGAGACCTGGAGCACGCCGAGCCCGTCCGCTACGCTGTCTCTGGTGGCGGTCGCGAAGCAAACTGCCCGAGCGGCGGGACCTAGCGGGAACCATCGACTCTGACGTTTGCATGGGCGCATGCTTAGCCAACGGGAGGTCGCGGAAGTCGCTCTCGCCGGGCGCCGGCACTTACCTGAAGGCGATGGCGGTTTGTGGTTGGGGTGTGCCGGCCTGTGCATCACCTAGGCGTCACTTCGTGTGGGCCGCGTGGAGCGGCTACCTCCCAAGGACCCATACCGCCAAGACCTCGGCTAGAAAGGGGGAGAGGAGAGACCGCCGGCTCTAGGGCCGCACCTCCGTCACCGTTGAGTTATCTTTGGTGCTGGCTCACGCCAGGAGGACAAACCGGATTCACGATCCGTGACTGGAGATGGAACACCAGATGCGTAGCGGTTCTGGCGGCGACTCAACCCGGTGGACGGCACCACCGAGAACTCGAGGAGACTCGAGCTTGAGGCACTCACAAGGGGGGTGGCGAGGACCACCGTTCGATCCGCTTCTTCGGCTTGACATTCTTGGAATTGAGGTCGTAGCCAGAGCCGGCGTCCGCCACGCCCGAACCGTGGCCGTGGGAAGGGGACGGCAAGCGCTCGAGAAGTGAATCGGGAACTCGGAAACGGAAGTGTTAAAAGGGTCAGAAGATGAAACAAGAGACGATCACCCTCGCTCAGCTCGAGTCCTTCCTCCTGAAGGCTGCCGATATCTTGCGCGGCAAGATGGACGCCTCGGAGTTCAAGGAGTTCATCTTCGGCATGCTGTTCCTGAAGCGGCTCTCCGACGAATTCGACCGAAAGCGCGAGCAACTTCGCAACGATACCTTCGCGCACCTCAGAGACCAGCCTGACCTCGTCGCCGAGCTGCTCGAGGAGAAGACATCCTATGGGGAGACCTTCTTTGTTCCGGCCAGAGCCCGATGGGACGCGCCCTGGCAAGACGAGAACGGCGATCTTGTGCCGGCCATGAAGGATCTCAAGCACGACATCGGCAACATGCTCAACAAGGCCATTGCGGCCATCGAAGACGAGAACGATGCGCTCGACGGCGTGCTAAAGAACAACATCGACTTCAACGCGGTGAAGGGCAAGACCAGGATTTCGGACCAGAAGTGGAAGGACCTGCTCGACCACTTTAGCCAGCCCGGGTTCATCCTCGTCAACGACAATTTCGAGTTTCCCGACCTGCTGGGGGCCGCCTACGAGTACCTCATCAAGTTCTTCGCCGACAGCGCCGGCAAGAAGGGCGGCGAGTTCTATACCCCCGGCGAGGTCGTCCGCCTGCTTGTGCAGCTCACCCAGCCGGAGGCCGGCAACACCATCTACGACCCGGCGGTCGGATCCGGCGGCTTTCTCATTCAGGCCCACCAGTATGTGGAAGAGCAGGGACAGAACGCCGACGATCTGGCCCTGTACGGGCAAGACTCCAACGGCACGGTCTGGTCGATCTGCATCATGAACATGATTCTCCACAACATCACCCGATCGACTATCGAGAACGGGGACACGCTAGAGGACCCGCTCATCCTCGACAACGGCCAGATCCGCAAGTTCGACCGAGTGCTCGCCAATCCGCCGTTCTCGCAGAACTACAGCCGCGCCGGGATGAAGTTCACCAGTCGTTTCCGCGAGTGGTGCCCGGAGTCTGGCAAGAAGGCAGACCTCATGTTCGTGCAGCACATGCTGGCGAGCCTTAGGCCCAACGGTCGGATGGCGACGATCATGCCGCACGGTGTTCTGTTCCGTGGCGGTAAGGAGAAGCTCATTCGGGAGCTACTGATCAGGGACGACTGCATCGAAGCGATTGTCAGCCTGCCGCCAGGTCTCTTCTACGGCACGGGCATCCCCGCCTGCGTGCTGGTCTGCAACAAGAGCAAACCTGACGCATTCAAGGACAAGGTCCTCTTCATCAACGCCGAGCGTGAGTACGCAGAGGGCAAGAACCAGAACCGTCTTCGCCCAGAGGACATCGAGAAGATCGATTTCGTCTTCACGCATAAGCGCGAGCAGCCCAGGTACTCGCGCCTCGTGCCTAAGTCCGAGATCGTGGACACACACGACTACAACCTCAACATCCGACGCTATGTGGACAACGCACCCGACCCCGAGCCGGAGGATGTCCAGGCGCACCTCATCGGCGGAGTTCCGGAGCTGGAGGTGGCCGCGCTCACGGGCGACTTCGCCAAGTTCGGTGTTGACCCGGCCTCACTTTTCGAGCCTGAACGTCCTGCCTATCTCGCCTTTCGCGAGTCCATCAACACCAAGTCAGTGATCAAGTCCAGGCTCGAAGCGGACCCGGCTGCGCTGGATACCGTAGGTCGGCACCACGCCGTGCTTGAATCTTGGTGGACTGTCGCTAGGGAGGACTTCGCCCGACTCCAGCATGCGGGCAATGGTGGTAAGAAGATGCCCGAGGTTCGCCAAGAGTTGCTCACCAGCCTCAAGGCCAACCTCGTGCCGCTCGGCGTACTCGACGAGTTCAAGAGTGCTGGCATCTTTGTCAACTGGTGGCAGCAGATCCGCTACGACCTCAAGACCATCGTGTCCACCGGCTGGCACCACACACTCATCCCCGATGGCTACCTCATCACCGAGTACTTCCAGACTGAGGCTGACGCCGTCGAGGCGCTGGAAACGGCCATCGCCGAAGCGCGGGGCGAGCTGTCCGAGGCGGTCGAGACCGCCCAGGAGGTGAGCGGCTACGAGCCCGACGACGACAAGAAGGTCACCGCTGCCGTCATCAAGAAGGCTCTCAAGGTGCTCATTGACGACCTGAGGGACAGCGGCAGCGCTTCCGCTCGGAAAGAACTCAGGAATCTCGTGGACCAGGATAAGGCCATCAAGGCGGTCGAGAAGCGCATCAGAGCGGCCAGGGCGAGGCTCAAGGAGAAGGCCGCCGAACTGGAGTTCAAGCTCAACCTCAAGCGCCTCGGGGCAGCGGACTTCCAGGTCGAGACCCAGGTGCTGATCGCTCAGACGGCGGCTCGCCTTGCCGCCCTGGACCCGAGGAGCAAGGCCGACAGGAAAACCTTCACCGCGCTCGCCAAGGACCAGGAGGCCCTCCGCGCACGCGCCGCCCAAGTCGAGGCAGTGCTCAAGGCGATCGGAGGCCGGCTCAACGAGGCCGGTGCTCGTCACCTGATCCTGAAGAAGATCTACGACGTCATCCGCGCTGAGTTGGACCGTTACCTCGCTGCGGAGAAGCGGATGCTCCTGGGCGCCGCCGAGAACCTGTGGGAGAAGTACTCGACTAGCACTCAGCTGCTGGACTCGCATCGCGCTGAGACGATGAAGACCCTAAACGGCTATCTTGTCGGCCTCGGTTACTTTGAAGTACTGTCATGACTTGGTCGAACAAAGCGCTGGAGAGCGTGATCGCCACGCTGGAGAGTGGCTCCCGCCCCGCGGGCGGTGTATCCACTCACGGCGGCGACGTGTTAAGCATCGGAGGCGAGAACATCCTGCAGTCCGGGGGAGTTACGCTCGAGGACGTAAAGCGCGTGCCGATCGCCTTCTTCAACAAGATGACCAAGGGGCGCCTGCGTGGTGATGATGTTCTGATCAACAAGGACGGCGCCCAGACAGGAAAGGTGGGCTGGTATCGTGCTGGCCGCGATCTCATTGCATGCATCAATGAACACGTATTCCTTCTGCGCGGCGATCCTGCCCGGATAACGCAGGGGTACCTCTATTACTCGCTCTTGTCTCACGTGGGGCAGGCGCAGATACGCCTGCAAGTGTCGGGCTCCGCGCAGCCAGGCCTCAAGATCGGCTTCACTAAGGGTGTCAATGTCGAAATCCCCGATGACCTCTGCGAGCAGTCAATGATTGTACGCGTTCTCTCGACCGTCGATCGCGCGATCGAGGAAACGGAGGCGCTCAGAGCCAAACAGCAGCGCCTCAAGACCGGCCTCATGCAGGACCTGCTCACCCGAGGCATCGACGAGCACGGCCATGTCCGCTCCGAACAGACCCAGACGTTTAGGAACTCGCCGCTTGGACGAGTCCCAGCGAGCTGGACTGTAACTACTCTCAATCAACTCACTCCGGCGGATGCGCCGATTGGCTACGGCATAGTACAGCCGGGCGCCTACGACCCGAGCGGCGTCCGAGTGGCTGGGATCTATACCATCAACAGCGGATTTCAGCGCTGGCACATGTCATCTTCGGCGATCGAGGCGGCCTATCAACGTAGCCGCATTCGCTCCGGCGATGTGCTCATGTCGATCAAAGGGTCTACCGGGCGCGTTGGTGTCGTCCCGCCAAACGTCCAAGGCAACATTAGCCGCGAGATCGCTCGTATTCGGCCCGGGCCCATGGTGAATCCGCACTTCCTACGGTTTCAGCTTCTCTCGAGTTCCTACCAGCGCTACTTGCTTAACGCTGAAGTGGGTACGACTCGAGCGGAGCTCTCGATCAAAGTGCTACGCGAACTGTCAGTAGCAGTTCCGCCGCCTGGAGAGCAAGACGAGATCGCGCTGCGACTTGAAGGCGCTGAGAGAAACCTGGGCGCGACGCGCTCCTCGCTTAAGAAGCTCCGGCGGGTGAAGGTAGGCCTCATGCAAGACTTGCTCACGGGCAACCGCCGCGTGACCCCACTGCTCGAACCACGCGAAGGGGTTGCGACGTGAGCAGGTGCGCCGGGAACGGAGGCCATGAAGATGTGGCTCCGTGAGCTACAAATCCGCAACTTCCGGAAGATCGACGCGCTTACACTGACGTTCCCGCGTGGTCTGACAGTGTTAGTCGGGGAGAACAACTCGGGCAAGACGACGATCATCGATGCGCTGCGTCTCATCCTATTTCCAAGCCGGGACTATGGCTCCCTCCGGCTGACCGAGGATGACTTCCGCACGGGAACCGAGCACGCACCGATCGAGATCACCGGAAGGTTCACCGGACTTGAGTCAAAGGACGAAGTGCGTTTTCAAGAGTGCCTAGTCGACATCGGTGACGGCGAGTTTGAGATGCAATTCAACGCCCGGGTTGAATTCAACGAGGCGACGAGTCGTTGCAACGTCAAGATGTGGGGCGGGGAGACGGAAGGCGGCTCGCTTCCATCGGACTACTACGATCAACTCTCGACGATCTACTTACAGCCGTTACGGGACCCCGAGCGCGGTTTGCGGCCCGGCCAGCGTTCTCAGGTGTCCCGCCTTATCGACCGCCTGACGAAGGAAGATCAGCGCGCTGCGTTCGAGGCGATCGCCGATGACGCAAATGACCAGATCCGAGTCCTGGAGCCGGTCAAAGATGCGAAGGGAGAAATCAACTCACAGATGGTAGCGATCGCAGGTAGCGAGTTGGCCCAGACCGCGGAACTGATCTTCACGGACTCGACGTTTCGTCGCATCATAGCGGGTCTACAGCCTGAGATCGACGAGCTGCCGTTCGCCCTCAACGGGCTTGGCTACAACAACTTGATCTTCACGTCCGCGACTTTGGGCACACTGCGGCGGAGTCCGGAATTCTCGTTTCGCTCAATTCTGGTGGAGGAACCCGAAGCGCACCTCCACCCGCAGTTGCAGAGGCTCCTTCTCAGGCATTTGGCTGATGTCGCCAGCAAGCACGGCCCCAGCGAGGTGCAGGTCATTGCGACCAGCCACTCCCCCATTCTGGCGAGTCAAGCTCCGATCGACTCCATCGTATTCGTTCATGAGGTCGACGACAGGGTCGGCGCCGTCTCGATCTGCTCCGTAGAGATTGACGAGAAGACCAAGAGAAAGCTCGAGCGGTATTTGGACGCGACGCGTGGGGAACTCTTCTTCGCTCGACGCATCTTGATGGTGGAAGGGATCGCGGAGGCGTTGCTACTCCCTGTGTTGGCCAGAATCGCCGGTGGCAGTCTGAGGGAGGCGGCGGTGACTGTCGTGAACGCGGATGGCATCAACTTCAACGCCTTTATCCCTTTGTTTGGAGCGGAAGGACTTGAGTTGCCAGTCGTGATTCTGACGGATGGCGATGCGAAGGAGGTCGGCGGAGAGGTGTCGGCGGCTGCGTCAGGCCTGAAGAAGCGGGCAGCGGAAATCCCGAACCTCAATGTTGAGATGTCCGAGAGAACTTTCGAGCATGAGCTCGCTCGATCCGAGGCGCTGCTACCGCACATGCTGGCCGCGCTCCAGGCACTACACCCCAGGATTGGAGCAACCCTCGAGGCCGAGCTTGGGAGGGCGTCGACTGCCGAGGAGAAGGCAACCAAGTTCTTGGAGGTCTTCGTCGAGAAGTCGGTCTCGAAAGGGCGTTTCGCGCAGGAACTCACAGGGCACTTGGCGGTATCTAGTGTCGGGGCCAACTCCGTACCGACCTACATCGCCGACGCGCTCAGGGAGCTGGGAGTCATAGGTGGGGCGAGACGCGATGGCGACAGTTGATCAACTCCGAGAGGCGATTCTCGCGCAGGATCCGACATGTCAGCAAAGGGACGCCATCTTTGCTCCGCAGTTGGAATTTCTCCTACGTGCCGCTCCCGGAAGCGGAAAGACCTGGACATCTTGCCGGCGCTTTATCTGGAGAGCGGCCAACTGGCCTTACCCCGTTGGGGGGCTGGCTCTCCTGTCGTTCACGAACGCCGCTATCCGCGAGTTCAAGGCAGCCACCATCGACTTGGGGCGAAGAGACCTTCTCTCCGATCCGAACTACGTCGGTACGTTTGATTCGTTCGTTGAACGTTACCTTCTCGCACCGTTTGGACACCTGCTTACGGGTTCAGACAGGCGGCCGAAGCTCTTCCCGGGCCCACGTCCAGGGGACTGGAAGAACAAGGAGCTGAAAGCGTGGACGAAAGGCAAGGATGGGCGCAGGGTCCCAGTCCCGGCCTGGGAAGTCATACCCTTTCCGGATGGCAGGAAGATCGGCTTCAAGACGTCAAGTACTTTTGGAAGTAGGCCGATCGGTTCGGGCGCGGCGCCCGTCAACAAACTCCTGTCGCTAGGATTCTACAGCCATGCCCAACGGATCTTCTGGGCGTGGAAGCTCTTGAGGGAGAGGCCGTACATCGCGGAGCTGCTAGCGGCCCGGTTCCCCGAGATCATCGTGGATGAAGCACAGGATACGAATGCCTGGCTCGTGATTCTCTTGAATCTCGTGCGCGAGAAGGGAGCGAAGATCACACTAATCGGTGACCCGGACCAGTGCATCTTCGAGTTCAGTATGGCGGATGCGACCTCGTTGCCTAAGCTCAAGAAGAAGTGGTCGATTCCCGAGAAGCCCCTGAACCGGTCGTTCCGTTGCAACAAGGAGATCGCCGCAGCTGTCCGCAACGTCGGCAGCAACGCTGACTTGAGCGGTGACCGTGACGGAGAAACCGAATGGCATCGGGCGTTTGTGGTTAGGGAAACGTCGAGCACGTTTTCGGATTGCCTGACGGCGTTTCAGGGCCTCGTTTCCAAAGCTGGAGTGAGCCTTCAGGATGCCGCAGTCGTCTGCCGAGGTCATGGTCAATTGCAGGCGGTGCGTGGCAAGGCGAACTACACTAAGCTCGAAGGCAAGGCAAAGCGGTTGGCTAAGGCCGCCTTCCTTCGTGATTCGAGACGGGACTACCGTTCCGCATCTCAGACCCTCGAACGAGTCCTGCGCGAACTAACAGGCGATGACCCTCTTTGGGAGCGCATCGATAGGGACCCGAGATCGCTAGAGCGCATGGCAGTGTCATTGGCGATATGGAGGTTCGTTAAGGACCCGAAACGTCTAGAACCGGTATCTAGGATTGGCAATAGCTGGATTCCGTCCATGCGGGAACAGTTGGGGAACCTTATCGAGGAGACCGGCTTGCAGTGTGAGTCGGCGCTCGGGCGCCAGATCAGGACGACCGGACTGTCGACGGCCCAGAAGACTCTGCCGCTCTTCGAGCCGGTCCAGGACTTTCCGGAAGTGCGGCACGACACGATTCACCAAGTGAAAGGCGAGAGTATTGACGCGGTACTGGTCATTGGCGGGACCCGGTTCTGGAACTCCGTGATGACGGCGGTAGGAAGTGGCGAGAGCACGGAAGAAAGGCGGCTGGCCTATGTGGCCATGACGCGAGCTCGCCACCTTCTCGTCGTCGGGTTACCGAAGGGACACTACGAGAAGCACCTAGGGACGTGGGTGGAGTGGGGCTTCAAAGTCGGGACGAAGTCGATGCTAGAGCCGAAGCCAGCGAACAACGATGTGGCTCTAGGATGAGAGCATGAGGGCCACGCGGCGGCAGCGAATCAAGCTGGACGAACGTCACCACGTCGAGAAGCCGCTGCTTGATCAGCTGTCGGGCCTCGGCTGGGAGGTCATCGACCTGACGGACAGGAGGCAGACCCCGGCCGAGAGCTATCGGACGAGCTTCACTCAGGTCGTGATGACCCCGGTGTTGCGCGAGCGACTCAAGGTCATCAACCCCTGGCTCGAAGACGATCAGGTCGAAGAGGTCGTGAAGCGACTCACCGGGAGCTTTCCTAGCACGGGGTTGCTGGAGAACAACAAGTACGTGTGGCATCTGCTGCTGGAGAACACCAGCGTCAGCGAGAACCGCCACAGCGGCGAGAGGAGCCCGACGGTCCGCTTCGCGGACTTTGCGACCCGCGAGAACAACCGCTTCATCGCAGTTTGCCAGTTCAAGGTCCGAGTCCTCGGCACCGAGCACCACATCATCCCGGATGTCGTGCTGTTCCTAAACGGCCTGCCAGTGGTCGTGATCGAGTGCAAGTCGCCTAAGGTCAAGGATGCGATTCCCGAGGCCATCGACCAGCTTCTCCGCTACAGCGAGCAGCGCGGCGCAAAGCGGGAAGGTAATGCGCGGCTCTTCTACTACTGCCAGTTTGTCGTGGCGACTTGCCGGCAAGAAGCCAAGTTCGGCACGATCTCGACGCACACCGAGAAGTACTTCTACCGCTGGGCTGACCCGTATCCACGAACCGTAGATGACATGGACCACGGCTTGGGCAGCCCCAATGACCAGCAGCGTCTCGTGGCCGGCATGCTCGACCGAAACAACCTGCTCGACCTGATTCGGACCTTCACGCTGTTCTCCACGAATGACAAGGGCCAGACGATCAAGATCGTCGGTCGCTACCAGCAGTTCCGCGCCGTGAAGCTGGCGGTGAGACGGCTGCTCGAAGGCCGCAATCCCAGGGAGCGCAGCGGGATCATCTGGCACACCCAGGGCTCCGGCAAGTCACTCACCATGATGTTCATGGTTCGGGAGATGTACCGTCATGCACAGCTCTCCGACTGGAAGGTTGTCTTCATCACCGACCGCACGCAGCTGGAACAGCAGTTGACCGAGACCAGTCAGAGCGTCGGCTTCACGGTGAAGCTGGCCGACAGCATCAAGAAGCTCAAGGAACTGCTCAGCGCCGACACTTCCGACCTCGTGATGGCGATGATCCACAAGTTCCGCGAGGCGGACCTGACCGAGACCTTCCCCGAGCTGAACGCTAGCTCCAACGTCCTCGTCATGACAGACGAGGCCCACCGATCGCAATACAAGCTGCTTGGAGCTAATCTCGACAAGGGCATCCCAAACGCCGCCAAGATTGGCTACACAGGTACACCGATCGACAAGACCGAGCAGGTCTTCGGCGACTACATCGACAAGTACACCATGCGCCAGTCCATCGTGGACGGCGTGACCTTGGAGATCGTCTATGAGGGGCGCACGCACAACGCGGAAGTACCCAACCAAGCCGAGATGGACACGGCGTTCGAGGATGTGTTCAGCGACTACAACGTCCAGCAGCGGCTGGACATCCTCGGGTACGGGTCGCGAGACGCGTATCTCGAAGCAGAGGCGACGATCGAGGCCAAGGCCCAGGACATGGTGCGCCACTACCTCCACCATGTGTTCCCCAACGGCTACAAGGCGCAGGTTGTGGCTACCTCAAGAGAAGCTGCCGTGCGCTACAAGAAGCACTTGGACGCAGCGCTCGCGGCGGCAGTCGCAGAGCTGGACCAGGCCGACACTGGCAAGCTGAGCCTGGATCGCCTCAAGGCGATGAGGACGGACGTCGTGATCTCCGGCCGCCACAACGACCTGCCCCACCTCAGAGAGTACTCCCACCCGTCACGGCACAAGGTGAGCATCAAGAGCTTCAAACTGGCGTTCGGTAGTGAAGAAAACGGTGTCGACGGTGACGTGGGAATCCTCATCGTCAACAACATGCTGCTGACCGGCTTCAATGCGCCGGTCGAGCAGGTGATGTATTTGGACAAGGTCGTGGTTGCCCACAACCTGCTGCAGGCCATTGCCCGTGTCAACCGCGTGGCTGGCGAATCCAAGGACAAGGGCTTCGTGGTGGACTACGTAGGCATTGGCCACCACCTCAAGAAAGCGATCGACGCCTACGACGAGAGGGAGCAGAATGAGATCATCGACTCCCTGAGCTTCCCCGACGAGGAGTTGCGGGAACTCGAAGACGCTCACGCGACTGTAAGGGCCCTGCTCCAGAGACACGGCCTCACGGACCTGAACGACCTCGACGCCTTCTACGATGTGTTCTACGATGAGGATCTTCGCTTTGACTACATGCTGGCGTTCAAGCGACTGACGAAGTCGCTCAACCTCCTGTTCCCCGCTCGCGAGGCCCTTAAGTTCATGAGTGACTACAAGACGCTCGCCGAGATCAATGTACTCGCCGGAAAGCACTTCCGTGACCAGCGGCTAAGCATGAAGGGGATTCCGGCGAAACTGCGCACAATCACCGATGCTCATCTCGAGTCCCGGGGCATTGATGTCAGAGTTCCACCAATCTCGATCCTCGACGAGGACTTCGAGAAGGGCGTCAGAAGGCACAGCCGTACGAAGACCAAGGCGGCCGCGATCGAACACGCGATCCGCCACCACCTTGACGTTGACCTGGACGATGACCCCGACCTGCGTGCTTCGTTCACTGAGGCCCTAGTTGCGATATTCGAGCAGTTCCGCGACAACTGGAACAAGATCTATGACGAGCTAGAACAGCTAAGAAAGAGAATCGTCAAGGCCGCCGACGAGCCGACCTACGGCTTGCATCGAAAGAAACAGATGCCTTTCTTCCGCATGTTCCAGCGCGAACTGCCCGATAGGGACAGGCCTAGTGCGGAGTCCTCGGAGGTGGCTGAGACGCGCTTTGTCCACGGTCCTGTGGACGAGGACCGAATCAGCTATCTCGTTGATCTGACGCAGAAGGTGTATCTTGTCGTTGAGAGAGAGCTGAAGTTGACAGGTTTCTGGGAGAGTCTTCCTGCCCGGAACAAGTTGAAAGCGGAGATCCAACAGATCTTGCTCGCGCCCGAATTCTCCGGACTTCCCGCCGTCATTCAGAAGCGCAGCCACCTCATTAGCCGCGCTCTGGAGATAGCTGAGAGGAACAATGACATCATTCTCTACGCGGACTGGTGACGATGGATACCAAGTACTCCGTCAGAAGGTCGTCCAAACGAGCGAAGGTAACCATCACCATTGAGCGCGACAGGACGGTGGTTGTGCATGCCCCGAGTCATGCGTCCGATGAAGCGATTGCCCGGGTAGTCGAAGCCAAGCGGCAGTGGATCTATGAGAAAAGGCGGAATAGACAGAAGTACACGCGCCGGCCACATCCACCGGGTAAAGAGCTCGTCAGCGGCGAGTCTGTGCTATACCTTGGGCGACGTTACCGCATCGAAGTGGTGGAAGGGGAGGCGGCATGTGTCCGTTTCGATCAGAGGTTCCTGGTTCCGGCATCGCGTGGGTCGCGCAAGAAGGGTGCGATGCGAGAATGGTACATCGCGCGAGCGAAGAAGAAGATCCTGCCACGAGTTGTGGAGCGGGCTCGGGAGCTTGGCGTTTCGTTCGGACATGCGCGCATTGTCGACAATCGATATCGGTGGGGATCATGCACGGTGCGTGACAACATCAATCTGAACTGGCGGTTGATCAAGGCGCCGATGTTTGTGATCGACTACGTTATCGCTCATGAGCTTGCGCACCTTCTGGAGCCGAACCACACGCCCCGATTCTGGAGCATAGTGAAGACACAGGCACCTGCCATGGAGAAGGCGCGTGGCTGGCTGAAGGAGCACGGCGAGCTTCTCGAGGAAGAGGTTTAGGGACCAGGCGCATGGTTCGGGCCGGGCGCGATTTGGTTTGGGGCGATGGTCCACCTTCAGCCGGAACGGATGACGGCGGGGCGGGTGGCTTGGTGGAAGCGACCCTCGTCGTTGCAGAAGTCGGAAGAGGTTCTGCGGATGGCGTCGAGGGCGGCCCCGAGCATCCGGAGTCAATGGACGCGGCCACGAGTAGCTCGGCGAGTGGTCACGCAGACCGGCGCGGCGCCAGCGGCGAGGCTACGACGTGCCCATCAAGCCCCGAATCACGCCTACCGGTCTCCCCGGCGCCTCCTTCGCCAGAAAGTGCCCGGAATCCTCGAACTCGCGCACCTCGACATCCCGAAGCGCCGACTTCCATCGCTCCAGTTCCTTCCTCCGAGACGCGATGTCCTTCAGGCCGCAGAGAATGAGCGCCGGCTTGTCCGCTAAAGCGGCGCGGTCCTCCCAGATCGAGCGCAGCGAGTCGCTCGCGCCCACGATGTAGCCTGGCAGCGCGGCGCTCGCGGCCCGTGCCGCGGGCGACGGCCCCGGTCAACGCCCCTGGAACTTCGCTTTGCGACGCTGCACAAACGAAGCGATCCCCTCCGCGAAGTCCGCCGAGTTCGCCGTCCTTGCGCGCATGGCAGGGATCTCCCGGTACGCGGCCTGCTCGCCCTCTTCGAGATAGACCTGCGCCGCCCGCTTGATCTCCCGAACGGCGAGCGGGGCGCACTCGCAGATCTCCTCCGCAAGCTCCAGGGCCCGGTCGATCTGGTCGCCGGCGGGCACGACCTCCTGCGCGAAGCCGAGAGCGAGTGCGCGCTGGGCGTCGAATTCGTCGGCGCGCAGCAGGTG
>JAPOXA010000028.1 GCA_026707325.1 Acidobacteriota bacterium
TGGCTGGGAGGCAGGGATTCGAACCCCGATTCTACGGTCCAGAGCCGCATGTCCTACCGTTAGACGACCTCCCAGCGGTAGGGGCCAAGCCGCGCAGTTTACCGCGAACGGCGGCGATTGTCCGCCGGCTACGCCGAAGATGCCGGCGCTACACCTTCAGTTCTGGTCGGGTCTGGTCCAGTCTTCGCAGGTCAGGCCCGTCACACGGTCGAACTCGCGCCGGTTCGCCGTCACGAGTACGAGACCACGCGCCAACGCCTGGCCGGCTATCAACACATCGTACGGGCCAAGGGGCCGTCCGACTGCCTCCAGCTCGCTTCGGACCTTTCCTGCTACTCGGGCATCCTCGACGTCGAAGGGCGGAACCTCGAAGCCGAAGGTGTCGAGCAGGGCGAGGTTCTCCCGGGTCCGGCGACTTTTGAAGGCCCCGAAGTACAACTCATACGCAACCGGCGCGGGTACACCTACATCCTCAGGGCCATAGCGGCCCAGGCGTTCGCGGGCCGCTGGCGACGTGCAGTTGAGCAGGGCGATGCAGATGTTCGCGTCCAGCAGGTAGCGCATCAGTCGAACAAGTCGTCCAACGCCGGCCGGGACGGCATCTCGGGCTGGCATCTCCCTTCGGCGAAGAAGTCGTCCGAGAACTTCCCCGCGATCTCGTCGAGCCACGCCCAGTCCGACGCGACGGGCTCAAGGATGACGGCTGCTCCGCGCTTGCGAATCCGAACCTCGTCACCCTCCATTCGGAACTCCTTCGGCAACCGCACCGCCTGTGAGCGGCCGGACCAGAACAGCTTGGCAGTCTTGGGCACTACGAACCTCCCTGAAAAGGTATACAGCGTTGCAATATACCACCCGGCGGACGCGACACGCCCGACCGGGGCGACGGTGTTGTCCGTCGGTGGCGCTACGCCTTGTGCCGCGTGCCCGGCGCCGGCGGCGTCTCGGGCCCGCCGGCGAAGCACTGCGCCATACCCATCCACTCGGTGGCGACCGGCCCCACTACCTCGAGCGACGTGTCCGCGATGTTGCGGACCTGGGTGACCACCTGGGCGAACTCGACCGCGGCGCCGGTGATCCGGTTGGTCGCCTCGTCCGCGTTCCAGGTCCAGACCTGGCCGGACGGAGCGGTCAACTCGAGTGCCGGAACGACGCCCGGCACTTCGAGTCCGCGCACCGCGTAGGTCCAGCCGAAGGTGTTGAATCCCAGAAAGACGATGTTCCTGATCCGGTCTGACTCGTCGCGGTCGAGTCCCAGCACGTCGAAGACCTCCTGGCCGTGGGCCCAGGTCTCCATCTGCCGAGCGGTGACCGAGCTGCGCACGCTCATCGGCGGCCCGAACCACTCCACGCGCTTGCGGGGATCGACCCCTTCGAGCCGTTCGCACATCCGCGGGTAGTACTCGCGCCAGACGTCGTAGACGGCGCGGTTGCGCTTGCCCTCGAACCACTCGTCCGTCAGCTCGCGCAGGTTGAGCCGGCCGCGGCGCTCGGCCATGAACTGCTTGAAGCCGTCGAAGGCGGACTGATCGTGGTACGAGGCGTCGGCCGCGTAGTTGAAGATGTGGAGATGCGCGACGACGTCGTGGAGCGTCCACCCCTTGAAGAGGGTGGCCCGCTCGAAGTCCGCGTCCGCGAGCGGCTCCAGGACCTCGGTGAGGCAGTCGCACTCGTCCCGGAAGTCGGCGATCTGCTGGAAGCTGCTCATATCGTCGCGCGCGGACGAAGCCTACCGTCTCTCTCGCGCCGGCCCCGTCTTCCCTCTGCTAGCCTGCCCCGCTTTCGGGCTGCTGGCGCCGCGTCGTGAGCGAGAACAACAAGTACGACGTACTGATCATCGGCTGCGGGCCGACCGGCGCCACGCTTGCCAACCTGCTTCGGGCGCGCGACCGCTCGGTCGCGATCTTCGACCGCGAGCCGGACGTCTATCCCACGCCACGGGCGATGGTCCTCGATCCGGAGAGCTGCCGCATCTACAAGGCCATGGGGATCCTCCAGAGGCTGATCCCCGAGGACGCCTCGCCCTACGCGCGGAACGAGTTCGTCGACGGGAGACGCCGGCCGCTCATGACGCTCGACTTTCTGCGGGCTCCGAGGCGGTTCGGGTTCCCGATGGGCGGCATGGTGTTCCACCAGCCAGCGCTCGAGCGGCTGCTGCGCGACGACTTCGCGAAGGGCGTCGCCGTCGACGCATTTCTCGGCTACGAGGTGCGCGCGGTCGACGGCACGGGCGAAGCTGCGAAAGTGGTCGCGACGAACCGCGACACGGGCGAGCACCATGAGTTCACCGGACGTTACGCCGTCGGAGCTGACGGCGGCGGCAGTTTCTGCCGCTCGGCGATGGGTTCGGAGCGGGTCAAATTCGGCTACCGGCGCCAGTGGATCGTCGTCGACCTCGTCGTCCACGACCAGAAGCTCTTCGATTCCCTTCCGGACGGCTCCGAGATCAGGTGCCGGCCCAACCGTTCCGTCGTGTACTTCAAGGGCCACCACAAGCACGTCCGGTTCGACTTCGAAGCCGGTGAAGCGCTCGCCCGGAACTTCACCGCCGAAGATGCCCTCGAGACGATCTCCGAGTACTTCGACCCGTCTTCGTGCGAGATCCTCCGTACTCAGCCATTCCTCTTCCATGGCTCGATGTCGAAGGCGTGGCGCGCCGGTCGACTGCTGCTGGCCGGAGATGCCGCCCATCAACCGCCGCCCTTCTCCGGCCAGGGCCTCAACATGGGCATCCGCGACGCCGTGAACCTGGCCTTCAAGTTCGAACTCCTGTTTCGGGGGCTCGCCGGACCGGCGCTTCTGGACACCTACCAGCAGGAGTGCTGGGACCACTGCGCGCGCCTGATCGAGGGCGCATCGAAGCGGGGGCGGATGATCAGCGCCTCGACTCCGCTCGCCATCGCGAACCGCAACTACTCCTTCTTCCGCGGCCGCAGGAAGAGAAAGGCCGGCTTCTCCCTGATGCGGCGCATGACGAACCGGCAGCCCTACCAACGGGGGCTGATCGGGAGCTCGGAGGCCTCCGGTGCACGCATGATCAGGCCCCGCGTGACGACTGCCGGCGGCGAAACCTGGCTCGACGACCTGCTGGGTCCGGAGTTCTCACTCGTCGTGAGCTCCCCGACCGCCGGCGCCGACATGGACTGGTTCAGGGACGTCCTCGGCGGCACCGTCCTCCAGCTTGGCCGCGACCTGTCCGACGCGAACGGCGAGCTCACCCGCTGGCTTGGTCGAAACGACGCGTCCAGCGTGTTGATTCGGCCCGATTGGTACGTCTTCGAGACGGGCGATGACGGTTCCCGCCTCTGCCGGTCCCTCAGGGAGAAGCTGGAGGCACTTCAGGACTGAGCGCTGCATCGCGGGCGACCCCTTGACCTCACCCCCCGTTTCATTCACTGTATGACCAGCCAGCAAGTCGCCGCCCCGCAACGGCCCTCGAGGAGAACGAACATGGCAATCGCCTTCACGCTGAACGGCAAGTCGACGACGGTCGACGCGCCGCCGGAGATGCCCCTGCTCTGGGTACTCCGCGACGAACTCGACCTCAAGGGCACCAAGTTCGGCTGCGGCCGGTCCTTCTGCGGGGCCTGCACCGTGCATGTCGACGGCGAGCCGGAGCGCAGTTGCCGCATGCCGGTCTCGCGGGCCGAGGGCAAGGAGATCACGACGATCGAGGGGCTGTCCGAGGACGGCGCCCACCCCGTGCAGCTCGCCTGGCAGGAGATCGACGTACCCCAGTGCGGCTACTGCCAGGCCGGCCAGATCATGTCGGCTTCGGCGCTCCTCGCGAGCAACCCGGCGCCCACTGACGGCGACATCGACGAAGCGATGAGCGGCAACATCTGCCGCTGCGCGACCTACAGCCGCATCCGGGCGGCCATCCATCGCGCCGCGGACATCGCCCAGGCTCCATCGGCCACCAGTCACGAAACGGCCACGGGCGCGGGAGGGAGTGAGGCATGAACGCGGTAGACAAGACAGGCAACCTCTCCCGCCGCGGCTTCCTCCACGTCACCGCCCTGGCGGGCGGCGGCATGCTGATCGGTGCCCGCTTCTCGCTGGACGGCGCGCGCGGCGCCGCCGCCGCCACCGCCGGCGTCGGGACGACCCTCAACGCCTTTATCCGCCTGACGCCGGACGGCATCGCGACGATCATGGCCCAGAACCCCGAGATCGGTCAGGGCGTCAAGACGATGCTGCCGATGCTCATCGCCGAGGAGCTCGACATCCCGTGGAGCCAGGTGCGCGTCGAGCAGGCGGACTTCGATTCGACGAAGTACCGCGGCCAGATGGCTGGCGGCAGCATGGCGACGCCAATGCACTACCAGTCGATGCGCCGCGTGGGCGCCGCCGCCCGCGCCATGCTCGTCGCGGCCGCGGCCCAGCAGTGGAAGACGAAGCCGGAGAACTGCACGACCGAGGCCGGCGTCGTCCACTTCAAGAAGAAGTCGCTCACCTACGGCGAGCTGGCGACCGCCGCGGCGGAGATCGAGCCGCCCAATCCCCGGACCGTCCCGCTCAAGGACCCCAAGGACTTCGGGATCATCGGCCAGGAGATCGGCGGCGTCGACAACCCGAAGATCGTCACCGGCGAGCCGCTCTTCGGCATCGACGTGACCGTGCCCGGCATGAAGTACGCCGTGTTCGAGAAGTGCCGGGTCCACGGCGGCAAGGTGAAGACCGCCAATCTCGACGCCGTCAAGGCGGCGCCCGGCGTGACCGACGCCTTCATCGTCGACGCGACCGCCCAGGCCGGGAGCGCCGCGCCCTCGTTCTCGATGTTCCAGGTCGCGCCGCCCAACGGCATCGCCATCGTCGGCGACTCCTGGTGGCTGGTCAACGAGGCGCGGAGCAAGCTCGAGGTCACCTGGGACGAGGGCCCGGCCGCGTCTCAGAGCACCGCGGCCTTCGACCGGCAGGCCGAGGAACTCTCGAAGCAACCGCCGGAACAGGATCTCAGGAACGACGGCGACGCGGCCGGGGCCCTGGCCTCCGCGGCGAAGACGCTCGAGGTGGCCTACCAGTACCCCTTCCTCGCCCACGCGCCGCTCGAACCGCAGAACACGACGGCGCACGTCCACGATGGCGGGCTCGAGATGTGGGCGCCGATCCAGACTCCGCAGTTCGCGCGCGGCGACCTGGCCAAGGCGCTGGGCATTCCCGAAGACCGGATCACGATCCACCTGACCCGGATGGGAGGGGGCTTCGGCAGGCGCCTGTACTGGGACTACATGCTCGAGGCGGCGCTGATCGCGCGGCAGGCGGGAGTTCCGGTCAAGCTGGTGTGGACCCGCGAGGACGACACGCGCTTCGACTACTTCCGTCCCGGCGGCTACCACTATCTGAAGGGCGGTCTCGACGGAGCCGGGAACCTCGTAGCCTGGCGCGACCACTTCGTGTCGTTCGGCGAAGGCCCGCGCTTCGCGGCGAGCGCCGAGATGATGCCGAACGAGTTCCCGCAGGGCTTCGTACCGAACTTCGCCCTCCAGGCGTCGAAGATGCCCCTCGGCGTCCCGACCGGGGCGCTGCGCGCCCCGACCAGCAACGCGATCTCGTTCGTCGTCCAGTCCTTCATCGACGAACTCGCGGCCGAGGCCGGCAAGGACCCGCTTAAGTTCCGGCTCGACCTGCTCGACTCGGTTCCCGCCGGCACCAGGACCGCGTTCGATCCGAAGCGCATGAAGGCCGTGCTCGAACTCGTCCGGGACAAGTCGGAATGGGGCAAGGCGGACCTTCCCGAGGGCACCGCCCAGGGCGTCGCCTTCCACTTCAGCCACCGCGGCTACTTCGCCGAAGTCGTCCAGGCCACGGTCAGCAAGGAGGGCGAACTCGGCGTCGACAGGATCTGGGTCGCCGGCGACGTCGGCAGGCAGCTCGTCAACCCGAGCAACGCCGTCAACCAGGTCCAGGGTTCGGCGCTCGACGGCCTCGGCCAGGCGCTCGACCAGGAGATCACCTTCGACGGCGGCCGCACGAACGAGAGCAACTTCCACAACTTCAAGCTGCTCCGCATCGACCAGGCGCCGCCGGTGGAGGTCCACTGGGTGATGAGCGACAACCAGCCCACCGGCCTGGGTGAGCCCGCGCTGCCGCCGGTGCCGCCGGCCCTGTGCAACGCGATCTTCGCCGTGACCGGCAAGCGGATCCGCTCGCTGCCGATCTCGAGGCACGACCTGAGCTGGGCCTGACCGCCTGTGCGCAACATCGCC
>JAPOXA010000196.1 GCA_026707325.1 Acidobacteriota bacterium
TGCATGGCCACCCGGCCGTTGTGCCGATTGACCTGGGTCACGAGCCCGCGCACTTCCCACCTCGGATCGATCCGAAGCGTGTGCAGCGTCCAGGCCGAGTCCTTGCCGCCGGTCCACCAGAGCCACACGGGCTGATTGCGCGGAGTTCGGGACGTGGTTGGCGGCACGGTGGCGGCGATTCTACGGTCCGTGTTGCTCGGCGCCTCTTGACGCTTCGCCGTGCTGCTCGCTGCCTGGCCCGTACTTCTGGCCGGTTCTTGTATCCACTTGACCGAAACTCGTCTTATGTTGGCCGGACTTCTCCTCGTCCGCTCAGTAGTATGAATGGAACCTACGCCGCCGGATATGGACGAAGGCGAGTCCTACTGCCCAGAGGACTACAGTGCGACGCTCTGACGTGACTCCCGAAGGCCCTCGAACAGCGAGAGGGCTGGTTCCGGTTCTTGCGTGGCTCCTCTGCGCCATGGCGGCTTACGGTCAGACGCCGGACCGGGCCTTCGTGGAGTCCGTCGACGTCGAGGTGATCGAGGTCGACGTCGTCGTGACGGACCGCAAGGGCCGGCCGGTGCGCGGACTCGGCCGGGACGACTTCGAGCTCTACGCCGACGGCGAGCGGGTCGAGATCAGCAACTTCGCGGAATTCGAGTCGATTCTGGGCGCGAAACCTCCCGGGGACTCGCGTTCCGGGAGTTCCGGCGCGGTGTCCACCGGCGTCGCAAGCAACCTGACGGTCGTGCTCTACCTCGACGGCGCGAATCTCCACGGTCCGCATCGGACACGGGCGCTCAGACGGCTTGCCGAGGCGGTGACGCCCTGGCGAGACTGGGGCGCTCGCTACATGCTGGCGACGTTCCGCGACCGTCTGGAGATCGTGACGCCGCCGACGCTTGATCTGGACCGGGTTCTGGAGGCGGCCTCGCGTCGGCGCCGGGGAACGACGAGCGGCCTGGCGCAGCACGTGGCGAGACGAAGAGCCATCCTGGAGATCGTCGCGACCGATCCGGCATGCGATGGGCCGTACATGGCGATCGCGCGTCGGCATGCGGCGGAGGAAGCGAACCGCGTTGCTGCCGCGGTGGCCGGGCTCGCCGATCTGGTGAGCGTCCTCGGAGGCGTTCCGGGCAAGAAGGCGGTCCTCTACGTGAGCGACAGTCTGCCTCGGCAACCGGGAGAGGCGGTGTGGAGCTATCTGGCGCATCAGCACTGCGCGAACGACCGCCGGGCGACCTCGCGACTCATGTCGGAGCTTGCCGGTTCCGACGAGAGCAGGCGTTTCGATCTGCTGACGCGCCACGCCAACGCGAACCGGGTCACGTTCTACGGCGTGGACGCCGCCGGTGTACGCGCCGGGTTGGCAGCCGACGCGTCGCTGCCCTTGGGCATTTCGTCTTCCCTGTTCGAAAACGACTCCGTACACCGGCTGAGCGCTCAGAGCGGCATGCACGCGATCGCAGCCGAGACCGGAGGCAAGCTGCTGGCGAACTCGAACGATCTGGTCGAGCTACTGCGGGAAGCGTCGGAGCAGCTGGAGGCGGCCTACTCGCTCGGTTTCATGCCGGCGGAACGGCGTCCCGGCAAGGCGCGGGAGATTCGGGTCAAACTCGCTCCGCACGCGGCCGAGGGCAGGAGAGTCCAGCACCGAGCGGGCTACCGGGACAAGCGGCTGTCGGAACGGCTGGCGGACCGGCTGCTCGCCACGACGTACCTTGGCGATCTCGACAATCCGCTCTCGATCAAGGTCGGCTTCGATCCACCGAACAGAATCGGTCGGAAGCGGTTCAAGCTCGGCGTCAACGTCGTCGTGCCCGAGGAGTCCATCCTGTTGCTGCCAGGGCCGGGCCGGAAGCGGGCCGAACTGCGCCTCTGGCTCCTCGCGCTGGACCGGAAGAACGGCGTTCGTACGGCAGCACGGGAGAAGGTCGTGACCCTGGGCCGCCGCGGCGTGACCGCCAAGGGCGGCGTCTATTGGTTCAACGTGTCCATGAAGCTCGCCCGCTCCGAGTACGACGTGGCGGTCGGCGTTCGCGACGAGACCAGCGGGGAGACTTCCCTCCTCCGATTGCCGGTCGAGGTTGCGCCGGCGCCCGAGAAGGCGCGGAAGAGGCGATCTCGCGGCCGGCTCGCCGCAGCCGCGGAGAGTTGAGGGAACGGGCTCCGATGCACACCTTGACGAAAAAAGGGCGGCCCCGAAAGGCCGCCCTGACTCGTTCCGCAGACTGTCGACCTGAAGGGTCGATCGCCTACATCATGCCGCCCATGCCGCCCATGTCGGGAGCGGGCGGGGCGTCCGGCTTCTCTTCCTTGATCTCGGAGACGAGAGCCTCCGTGGTCAGCATGAGACCGGCGATCGACGCGGCGTTCTGCAGCGCCGTCGTGGTGACCTTCGCCGGGTCGATGACGCCTGCGGCGATCAGGTCCTCCATCTCGCCGTTGGCCGCGTTGTAGCCGGTCGAACCGGTCTGCGCCTTCGCGTCGCGGACGATGACCGAACCCTCGACGCCGGCGTTCTCGGCGATCTGCCGGGTCGGCTCCTCGAGCGCGCGCTTGACGATCGCGATGCCGATGCCCACGTCGCCGTTGTCGCTCAGCCCGCCGACCGCGTCGATCGCGCGCAGCAGGGCCACGCCGCCTCCCGGCACGACGCCTTCCTCGACCGCGGCCTTGGTCGCGTGCATCGCGTCCTCGACCCGGGCCTTCTTCTCCTTCATCTCGGTTTCGGTCGCGGCGCCCACCCGGATCACGGCGACGCCGCCGACCAGCTTCGCCAGCCGCTCCTGGAGCTTCTCGCGGTCGTAGTCGGAGGTCGTCTCCTCGATCTGGTTGCGGATCTGCTTGACCCGACCGGCGATCGCGGCCTGGCGGCCGGTGTCGCCCGACTCGGTGACAATCGTCGTGTCGTCCTTGGAGAGGACGACCTTCTTCGCCTCGCCGAGGTCCTGCCACTGGACGTTCTCCAGCTTGATGCCGAGATCCTCGGTGATCACCCGGCCGCCGGTGAGGATCGCGATGTCCTCGAGCATCGCCTTGCGGCGATCGCCGAAGCCCGGCGCCTTGACCGCGGCCGCCTGCAGCGTGCCGCGCAGCTTGTTGACGACCAGGGTGGCCAGCGCCTCGCCCTCGACGTCCTCGGCGACGATCAGCATCGGCTTACCCTGCTTGGCGACCTGCTCGAGGACGGGCAGCAGGTCCTTCATCGAGCTGATCTTCTTCTCGTGCAGGAGCACGACGCAGTTCTCGAGCACGCACTCCATGCGGTCGGCGTCGCTGACGAAGTAGGGCGACAGGTAGCCGCGGTCGAACTGCATGCCCTCGACGACCTCGAGCTCGGTCTGCAGGCCCTTGGCCTCCTCGACCGTGATCACGCCGTCCTTGCCGACCTTGTCCATCGCCTCGGCGATGATCTGGCCGATCTCGGCGTCGTTGTTCGCGGAAATCGTGCCGACGTTGGCGATCTCCTCGCTGTCCTTGACGTCCTTGGCGAGGGCGTGAATGGCGTCGACGGCGGCGCCGACCGCGATCTCGATGCCGCGCTTGAGCTCCATCGGATTGGCGCCGGCGGTCACGTTCTTCGCGCCCTCGCGCAGGATCGCCTGCGCCAGGACGGTCGCGGTGGTGGTGCCGTCACCGGCCACATCGGATGTCTTCGAGGCCACCTCGCGCACCATCTGCGCGCCCATGTTCTCGAGGCCGTCCTTCAGTTCGATCTCCTTGGCGACGGTCACGCCGTCCTTGGTGATCGTGGGGGAGCCGAACGACTTCTCGAGGACGACGTTGCGGCCCTTGGGGCCGAGCGTCACCTTGACCGCGTCGGCGAGCTTGTTGACTCCGCGCAGGACCGCGCCGCGCGCGTCCTCGGAGTAGACGATCTGCTTTGCCATGAATCTGCTCTCCAGTTCCGGCCTATCCCACGACCGCGAGGATCTCGTCCTCGCGCAGGATGACCATGTCTTCGTCGTCGATCTTGATGTCGCTGCCCGAGTACTTTCCGATCAGTACGCGGTCACCGACGCTGACGTCGAGCGCGGAACGCTCGCCGTTGTCCTGCATCTTGCCGGGACCGACGGCGACAACCTCGGCCTCCTGCGGCTTCTCCTTCGCAGCGTCCGGGATGATGATGCCTCCCCGGACCTGCTCCTCCTCCTCGAGCCTCTTGACGAGCACCCGGTCATGAAGCGGACGTACACTCACCAGCGATCTCCTCCTCTGGGGTTGGTGTCGGTGGATGTGGTTGTTGCGGTCGGGACGAAGCCACTGTTAGCACTCGGCCCGATCGAGTGCTAACAATAGAAACACGGCGGCCCGAATGTCAACAGTCCATGACAGGTCCAGGACGTTCGGTGCGCGGCGGGCGTGCGGCGCAGGCGGTAGAGTCTCCCGGTCCCGCTGACGCGGTCTCCGGTGCAGGGGACCGGAAAGGAGATTTCGTCTGTGATCTGGCCTCAACGAAGCAGTGCCCCTCGGGAAGGAAGAAGGGGCGGCGCCGCGGCGATGTGGATCGCTCCGCTCGCCGCGCTGGCGGCGGCGCTCGCCTGGCCGGCCGGCGGCACGGCCCAGAGTGCGCCAACGGCTGCCGCGGTGCCGGTCGAGGAGTTCGAACTCGACAACGGCATGCGCTTCCTGCTCGTGAACCGCCCCGAACTGACGACGGTGTCTGCGGCCTGGGTGGCCCACGTCGGCTCCGCCGACGAGCGGCCGGGGATCACCGGCCTTGCCCACTTCTTCGAGCACATGATGTTCAAGGGGACGCACACGATCGGAACGAAGGACATCGAGCGCGACCTGGAGATCATCGCGGAGCAGGAGGCTGTCCAGGAGCGGATTCGCGCCGAACTCCGCGAGCAGCGGCGGCGCTGGCGCCTGGGTGAGATCGACGACCCGTACGATCCCGACCACCGCACCGACACCCTGAACGCCCTGCGCGCGGAGTTCCAGGAACTCGTGGAAGAGCAGCGGGAACTCATGGTCAAGGACGAGCTGGACAAGGTCTACACGGACGGCGGCGGCACGAGCCTGAACGCCTTCACGAGCTACGACTTCACCGTCTACATCAACCAGTTGCCCGCGAACCGGCTGGAGCTCTGGTTCTGGCTCGAGTCGGACCGGCTGCTGAACCCGGTGTTCCGCGAGTTCTACGCCGAGCGCGACGTCGTCTACGAGGAACGCCGCCTGCGTACGGAGTCGACGCCGACCGGCCGCTACGACGAGCAGGCGGACGCCATGTTCTGGCAGTCCCACCCCTACAGTTGGCCGGTCATCGGCTGGGCGTCCGACCTGGAGGTGCTCAGCAAGGCCCAGGCCGACGAGTTCTTCGCCACCTACTACGCGCCGACCAACCTGAGCGCGGTGCTGGTCGGGAACTTCGATCCGGCCGAGGTACGGAGCCTCGCGGAGCGCTACTTCGGCCGTCTGGAGGGGGCCGAGCGGCCGGCGCCCGACGTCGTCACGCTCGAGGCCGAGCAACTGGCCGAGAAGCGGATGACGGCCGAGTGCGACTGCCAGCCCCAGCTCCAGGTGCGCTATCACGCCGTGCCGTTCGGTCACGGCGACGGCTACGCGCTCGACGTCGTCGCGGGCGTGCTGAACGGCCGCACCGGGCGTCTCTACGAGCAGCTCGTGGAAGGTGCGGACTTCGCCTCCAGCGCGGGCGCCTTCTACGAGGCGCGCAAGTATGCGGGCGTTTTCAATCTGCAGGCCGAGACGAAGGGCGATGCCACCCCCGAGCAGCTTCTCGCCGCCTGGGACGGGATCGTCGCGGAACTGGTCGCCGAGCCGGTGCCGGAGGATGAACTGGCCAAGGTGAAGAACCGGGTGTCGGCCGATACCTACCGGCAACTCCGGGATCCGTTCTTCCTGATGATCCAGTTGGCCATCATGGATGCGCTCGGCGACTGGCGTTACCTCAACACGGTGGCGGAGCGCACGAACGAGGTCACCGCGGAGGACGTACAGCGCGTGGCGGCGAAGTACTTCGAACCTTCAAAGCGGCTGGTCAGCCTGTACTACCGGAAGGAGGGAACCGAGGCGACGGAGACGCCGGCCGAGCTCGAAGCGTTGCCGGCCGAGACGCGGACGGCTCTCATGTCCCAGGCCGAGGCGATCGCCCAGATCGAGGATCCGGCCCAACT
>JAPOXA010000191.1 GCA_026707325.1 Acidobacteriota bacterium
ACGTTCTCGGCCACGCTCAGGTGCGGGAAGAGCGCGTAGCTCTGGAACAGCATGCCGACACCGCGGCGCGCCGGCGGCAGGTGTTCGACGGTCTCGTCCGCGATCAGCAGACGTCCCCGGTCGAGTTGCTCGAAACCCGCCAGCAGACGGAGCATCGTCGTCTTGCCGCTGCCGCTCGGCCCCAGCAGAGCGAAGATCTCGCCCGGGTCGACGGTCAGCGAAACGCCGGCGAGAACGACCGTCTCGTCGAACGCCTTGAAGACGTCGTCGAAGCGGACGGAAACCCCGGACGCGGTCACCGCGAGGTGCGCCCGACGCCCGCGGGGCGTCTCCTACTGCGGGTCATCCTCCGCCCTGGCCGCGAACGGCGCGGTCCCACTCCGCCATCCATTGGGCGCCGTTCTCTTCGATCATCCGCCAGTCGACCTCCGCCCGCCGGAGTCGCGCCTGCACGTCCGCGACCCAGGGCGCCAGGGCGCCGGCGTCGAGGTCAGATCGCGCAGGCAGCCGGAAGGCCTCCCGGACCGCCAGCCCGAGCGCTTCGGGCGAACCGAGCCAGTCGAGGAACGCCTCCGCCTCGGCCGGCTGACCCGAGCCAGCGACGACGCCGACGGAGTCCTGGATCACCGCCGTGCCGCTCGCTGGAAAACGGTAGGCGATCGGCGCGCCGCGATCGATCAGGGAAAGCGTGTCGGTCATCTCCCAGAGCGTGAGCACGCCTTCCTGGCGGGTCAGCTTCTCGTGCAGGACGGCCGGACTGTGGACGTACTCCCGGGTCTGGCCGTCAAGCTGCCGCAGCCAGTCGAAGCCGGCCTCCGTGCTGCCGGTCTCGGTCACCGAGTCGGCCAGGATCTTGCCGAAGATCGTCCGCATCGTGCCGCTGGCCAGCGGATCGCGGATCACGACCTCGTCGTGCCAGCGCTCGTCGAGGAGATCGTCCCAGTCGGCGGGCGCCTCCTCCTCGCTGATCGCGTCCCTGTTGTAGACGATGATCGTCGGCGTCTGGTACAGCGTGTAGTAGAGGCCCTCCGGATGTCGTTCCGCCGGATCGAGGGCCGCGGCCCAGGACGGCTCGGACGGCGCCAGCAGGCCCTCGGCGGCGCCCCGCGCCAGGATCGTCGCCGGGCCGCCGAACCAGATATCGGCCTGTGGATTCGCCCGCTCCGAGCGGATCCGGTCGTAGACCTCCTGCGAACCCATGTCGAGCCAGCGGACATCGACGTCGGGCCGCGCCTCCTCGTACGCCTGCTCGACGACCGTCAGCAGATCCCTGCCATGCGGCGAGTACACGACGAGCGGCGTTCTTCCGTCGCCACCGCAGCCCGCCACGGCCGCGGCCGCCGCGAGCGCAAGCAGGATTGCCACGTAGCCGCGACGCAGATCAACAAGATGGTGACCCACTGCCGCGGGCTCAATAGATCGACGGCCCAGGGCGTTCCGCATCGGCCGCCAAGTGTACGTCGCGTCAGGAATCCGACTGAGTGACCAGACTCGGATGAAACCGGCGGAGGTTGCGGAAGTACGCACGGTGTGACCTGGCCAGCCAGTCGAGGTCAACGGCACCGACATCGCCGGCTTCGGCCACCTGGCCTTCGAGCAGGCGCCGAGGGTAGACCTTCATCTCGCCGACGACCAGGACCGGCTCGCCGTCCTCAGCGGCGGTCTCCACGTGAAGGCCCTCCGCCTCGAGTTCACGCCGGAGGAGATCTCCCAGGCGCCGGAGAACGTCACCGGGCACGGCTACGCGCGTTCCGGAACCTGGAGAACCCGCCGCAACGTCTCTCCGTCGACATTGCCGCCGCTGACGACCACCGCGGTGATCTTGCCGTCGCGCGGTATCGCGCCCTGCAAGAGGGCCGCGACACCGACCGCGCCGCCGCCTTCGACCACCCAGCCCTGCACATCGACCAGGAAACGCATCGCCGATGCGATCTGTTCCTCGGCAACAAGCACCACATCGTCCAGGTAGCGCTTGCAGATCGGCACCGTCATCGAGCCCGGCTCGATATCGCCCGAGAGCGCCTCGGCAAGGGTGTTCCAGACTTGTGGCCTGTCGCTGTCGTGGAAGACGTTGAACATCGCCGGCGTCGATTCGGAACTCACGCCGATCACCTCGACCGCGGGGTTGAGCTCCTTGAGAGCGGTGGCAACGCCGGCAATCAGGCCGCCGCCGCCCACGGGGACCAGCACCCTTTCGACCCGGGGCAACCCGGAGACGATCTCGACGCCGATGGTGCCGGCCCCGGCGATCACCCGACTGTCGTTGTAGGGCGACAACCAGGTCAAGCCGCCCTGGGCGCGGCGCAGGGCTTCGGCCTCGGCCTGATCGAAATCGTCGCCGAAGAGCACCGCTTCGGCAGCACCGGCGCCGTAGCGGCGTACTCCGCTTACCTTCTTCTTCGGCGTGGCGACGGGCATCAAGATCTGTGCCGATGCACCGCAAAGACGCGCGGCGTAAGCGACCGCCATCGCGAAGTTGCCCGAGGATGCGGCGATGATGCCCTGGGCCAGCGCCTCGTCGTTCAGCGACAGCATGGCGTTCAGCGCTCCTCGTATCTTGAACGAGTGTGTCCGATTGGCGTTCTCGAGTTTCAGGAATGTCCCGGCGCCGAGATCGGCAGCATCTTCGAGCGGTGTCGGCCGCAGATGATCCCTCAGGCGCTGCTGCGCCCGGACGATGTCACCGAGTGTCGGGTGGTCTTTCATGGCGTCGTTCCCAACATAGTATTTTCGGAATGCGATCGGCAGGCCTTGACGAGATCAGATCCGTTCTCGACGTACCCGCCGCCATCGAGTTGATCGAAGCCGGGTTCGTGGCGCTGTCCGGCGGTGCGGCGACGGTTCCTCCCGTCGGCTATCTGGGCTTCGACACGCCGCCGGGCGACTGCCACATCAAGTACGGTCACATCCACGGCGATGAGGTCTTCGTCGTCAAGATCGCCACCGGCTTTTGTGAGAACGCTTCGCGCGGTCTTCCCACGGGCCACGGAATGATGATCGTCATGTCGGCGGAGACCGGCGAGACGTTGGCCTTGCTGGACGACTCGGGCTACCTGACCGATGTGCGAACCGCCATTGCGGGCTGCATTGCGGCCCGCTATCTCGCGCCCGACGTGGTCGAGTGCATCGGCATCGTCGGTGCGGGCATGCAGGCCCGCATGCAACTGCAGTACCTGCGCCATGCGCGCGACTGCAACCGGGTCCGGGTCTGGGCGCGACGCCCCGAACAGTCCGCCGCGTACCGGAGCGAGCTGTCGGATTCCGGCTTCGATGTCGAGATAGCCGAGACCCTTCAGGACCTCTGCGAGAACAGCAACCTGATCGTCACCGCCACGGCGGCGAGGACTGCTCTTGTCCGCAGCGAGTGGATCCGGCCGGGCACTCACGTCACCGCCATGGGAAGCGACGCTCCCGGCAAACAGGAACTGGACCCGGCGTTGTTCGCAAGAGCCGATGTCTGTGCCGTCGATTCACTGTCGCAGTGCATCGACCACGGTGAGTCGCACTATGCGGTAGCGGGCGGCCACGTGACCGAAACCGGTCTCGTCGAACTGGGCGACATCATCGCCGGCAGGGCCAGGGGGCGCTCGAACGAGGACGAGATCACCATCGCGGATCTGACCGGTGTCGCGGTCCAGGACATTCAGATCGCAAAGGCGGTCTGGCAGGCATTGAAGGACTAGCGGGGCTGCGCCGCAGCGGCGTCGGACTTACCCGCCCGTCCTGGGTCAGGAGGGGTCGGCGCCCAGGTGACGCTCGCGCTTGAGAGGAGATGCGAAGGGGTTGCGCTCGCTCCGCTTCACTCGCTCCGGTTCGGCGTCGACTTCCGAGAAGGCGTTGGCCGTCGCTCGTTCAGAGGCACCTGCGCGCCGACCCCTCCTGACCCGACTGGGCTGGACGTCGGTGCCTGGGGCCAACCACGGTGTCTGCGTTGGTCTTGGCGAAGCCTGGCGTCCGCCCTTCAGCCGTCGAGACCCGCCACAAGGTCGCGCTCGGATGGGACGCGCCGGAGTTCCTCGTGCTTGGGCCGGTGGGTCTTCTGGGTCATCAACGACACCACAACCATCGCGGCCAGGCTGAACAACGGGGCCAGCAGCGTGTCCAGGCCGCGCCAGGCGTCCGTGACGGCGAAGTGAAGCGCTAGCCGCGCGGCGCTGCCGGCGATCACACCGGCCAGCGCGCCTGTCGTGTTCGCCTTGCGCCAGAACAGGCCGAGCAGAAGGGGCACGAAGCAGCCGGCGAGGACGATGTCGAAGGCGAGGATCAGCAGGACGCCCGGCTCGGGCCGGACGTAGGCGAAGACAACGGCGCCGGCCATCGTCGGCAGGGCGATCCAGCGGGAGAAGCGGAGCATCCGCTCGTCGTCCCAGGTCGACCGGCTGTGACGCTGGACCAGGTTGCGGGTGATCACGTTCGCCAGGTCGAGCACGACGCCGCTCGCGGTCGACATGCTGGCCGCGATGATGCCCAGCAGCACAGCGCCTCCGATCAGCAGCGGCAGGTCGGTCAGCGCCAGATCGACGAGCAGGGAGGAGCTCGCGTCGCGGCCGAAGTAGTGGGCCGACAGACCGATCAGCGAGACCGTCAGGCCGACGACGAGGGTCAGCCCGCCGGCGACGTAGCAGCCGCGCTTCGCCGAGCGGCCCGAATCGGCCGAGATCATCCGCTGGATGAAGTCGATGGCGACGATGTCGCCCAGCGCCAGCGACCCCAGCGCCGCCCAATTGACGAGGGCGCCGCTCTCCCGCGAAAAGAGGCCCGCGAAGCTCATGGCGCCTTCGGGGGCGGCGCTCAGCAGCGTGCCCCAGCCGTGGCTGCCGCCGAGCCAGACGAAGGCAACGGCGATGCTGACGATGAAGATCGAGACCTGGAGCACGCTGGTCGCGATCGTCGCGTAGAGACCGCCCGAGACCGCGTAGGCGAGGATGCAGAGCGCGACGGCGACGAGCATGGCGAGGTAGGGCGCCCCGAAGACGAGTTCGAACAGCAGGCCGAGGCCCGCCAGGTTGCCCGCCACCAGGACGACGTTGCTCAGCAGCATCAGGCACGCGGCCAGCGTCTCGGTGGAGACGCTGTACCGGCGCCGGTAGAAGTCGGCAAGGGTCATCAGCCGCATGCGGTGCAGCGGTTCGGCGAACCAGGTGCCGGCGACGAACAGGCACAGCGCCAGACCGATCGGGATCACGGCGCCGGCCCAGAAGCCGCCCGAGTGGACGAGCGACGCGTTGCCGACTGAGCCGTTCGCGTCGAACGCCTGGGCGCAGAGAGTGATGCCGACGACGCCGACCGGCATCGCGTTGCCGGCGACGTAGTAGTTCGTCGCCCGGCCGCGGATCTTCGCGTAGGTCCGGACCCCTATGAACAGTGTGAGGGCGACGAAGAGGAGAACGGCGATGCCGATCGCGGACACGGCGGCAGTGTAGTGCCGGAATCCTCGCGGCACCGCCTGTATAGTGCCGAACGGTCAGCAAAATCGCGGAGGTTCGAAGACACGGTGATCGCACGCGGTGCCAACCGGATGCCCGCACTCGCTGCTTTCGCAGCGACGCTGGCGGCGTGCGGGGTCCCGGCCGGCGAAGAGAGCGCCGGCGGCGCCGTCCCAATCGAGACGGTCGACCTGGATGTCGTCGCCGAACTCCGCGACGAGGGCTTCAATCGCTCCCGGGTCATGGAGTTCGCCCACGTCCTGACGGACCTCTACGGCCCCCGGTACGCGAACTCTCCTTCGTACGACGGTGCCGCGTCGTGGGCTCGCGACACCCTGGAGGAGTTCGGCCTTGAAGCCACGCTCGAGCCCTGGGGCGAGTTCGGCTACGCCTGGGAGAACCGCCACACTTCGGTTCACATCACGGCGCCGCAGTACCAGCCGGTCATCGGCTACGCGCAGCCGGGCACCCGGAGCA
>JAPOXA010000084.1 GCA_026707325.1 Acidobacteriota bacterium
GATGAACTCCAGATGCGGGGATTCTGGCGACAGTGGCACGCGAACATGCTGGGCCAGGACACGACCAACGTGCAGGACGGGCAGCCTTCGGAATCGCAGGCCGCAGCGGCTGACTCGGAAGCTGACGATCTTCGGCACCGGGCTGGCGCGCGATGACCGCCACCAGCACCCCCGCGCTACGAGGAATGGTGGAGGAGTTCCTGTTCAGGGAAGCGGCGCTTCTGGATGACTGGAGGCTGGATGAATGGGTCGATCTGTTCACGCACGACGCTCGGTACATGGTTCCCTCCACGGATCTGCCGGAAGGGGATCCCGGGCGCGACCTGGTGTTCATCGACGACGACATCATGCGTTTACGCGCTCGGGTGGCGCGATTGAACAGCCGCCACTCCCACCGCGAGAATCCGCGGTCGCGGACCCGCCGGTTCGTTTCCAACGTGCGGGTTGAAGAAACCGAAGACGGACAACTGTCGGTCTCCGCAAACGTTCTCGTCTACCGGTTCCGGAGCGGCGAAGGAGCGCCCTACGTCGGCAGCGTCGAGTACGTCCTGAGGAGAGATGGCGAGGATCTCCGAATCGCCTACCGGCGCGCGGTGCTGGATATGGAGGACCTCTCCTGGCACGGCGCCGTGAGCATCATCCTGTGACGGACCGTCAGCGGCAACGAGTCGAAGGCTCCTGACTCCGCTACACTCCGCCTACCCCACCGTCATCCGGAGGACCTAAAGATGAGAGTCCGAGTCCCCGCGGCGCTGATCGCCATCCTCGCGCTGCTGATCGCGGCCCCTGCGCTGACCGCCCAGGCCGACGTCAAGCGCGCCGCCAACGGCAAGCCCGACCTGACCGGCACCTTCGACGCCGGCACGCTGACCCCGCTCCAGAGGCCCGAGAGGTACGGCGAGAACCTCTTCCTGAGCCCCGAGGACGCGGCGAAGATCGAGGCCGACGCGGCCAAGTACGCCGCCGACCGGCACCAGGTCTCCGACCCGAACCGCAAGCCGCCGCCAGTCGGCGGCGACGGGACGACGGGCGGCGCCGGCAACGTCGGCGGCTACAACCGGTTCTGGGTCGAGACCGGCACCGAGACGTTCGCGGTCGACGGCAAGTTCCGCACCTCGATCATCTTCGATCCGCCGAACGGCCGCATTCCGGAGATGACCGAGGCCGGCAAGGCGAGGGCCGCCGAGCGCGCCCGGCTCCGGCGGCCGAACGACGGCTCCGCCTGGTGGCTCGACATCGAGGGTCATGGCCCGTACGACGGTCCGGAGACGCTTCCGGTGACCGAGCGCTGCATCGTCGGCTTCACCGGCGCCACGCCGACCTTCCCGAGCCTCTACAACAACTTCAAGCGCGTGGTCCAGACCGAAGACCACATCATGATCCTGATCGAGATGGTCCACGACGCACGCATCGTGCGCCTGAACGCCAAGCACCCGAGTCCCGAGGAACGGAAGTGGCTCGGCCACTCCATCGGCTGGTGGGAAGGCGACACCCTGGTCATCGACTCGCGGAACTTCCACCCGAAGGCGGTCCTGCGCGGCGCCACCCAGGAGTCCCACGTCACGGAGCACCTCACGCTGCAGCCGGACGGGAACATCCTCTACCAGTTCACGATCGACGACCCGGCAACCTGGGATGTCCCCTGGTCCGGCGAGTACATCTGGAAGCGCAGCCCCGTGGACGTCTACGAGTACGCCTGCCACGAAGGCAACTACTCGATGGGCGGCACGCTGCGCGGGGCGCGGGTGCTCGAAGCCGACGCTCTGGCCGCCAAGGCCGCGAGCACCGACGCCGGCAGCGGCGACTGATCGAACCCTGGAGGAAAGAGAATGAGATTCCCCGCGGCCCTGACCGCCATCGTCCTGCTGCTGATCACGGCGCCCGTCGCCGAAGCCCAGGACGACATCAAGCGCATGCCCAACGGCCGGCCCGACCTGCACGGCAACTACGACGCGGCCACGTTGACTCCGCTGCAGCGGCCCGAGAAGTACGGCGACAACCTGTTCCTGAGCAGGGAAGAAGCCGAGAAGATCGAGGCCGACGCGGCCAAGCGCCGGGCCGACCGCCACCAGGTCAGCGACCCGGACCGCGAGCCACCGCCAGTCGGCGGCGACGGCTCAGGCGGCGGCGCCGGCAACGTCGGCGGCTACAACTTCTTCTGGCTCGACATCGGCACCGAGGCTTTCTCGGTGGACGGCAAGTTCCGCACGTCGATCATCGTCGACCCGCCGAACGGGCGTATGCCGGAGACGACCCCCGTGGCGAAGGCGAGAAGGGCGGAGCGCGACAAGCTGCGCCGGCCGAACGACGGCTCCGCCTGGTGGCTCGACATCGACGGCCCCGGCCCCTACGACGGCCCCGAGTCGCTGCCGATCACCGAACGCTGCATCGTCGGCTTCACCGGCGCCACGCCGACGCTTCCGAGCGCCTACAACAACTACAAGCGCGTCGTGCAGACCGAAGACCACATCATGATCCTGATCGAGATGAACCACGACGCCCGGATCGTGCGCCTGAACGACGAGCACCCCAGCCCCGAAGAGCGCAAGTGGCTCGGCGACTCGGTCGGCTGGTGGGAGGGCGACACCCTGGTCATCGACTCGGTCAACTTCCACCCCCGCACGTTCCTGCGCGGATCGACCCAGGAGCTCCACGTCACGGAGCGCCTGACCCTGCAGCCGAACGGCGACATCCTCTACCAGTTCACGATGGACGATCCGGCCACCTGGGAGACGCCTTGGTCCGGCGAGTACATCTGGAGGAACCGTCCGGAACTCGTCTACGAGTACGCCTGCCACGAGGGCAACTACGCGATGGGGAACACGCTGCGCGGCGCGCGCATTCTCGAGGCCGACGTGGCGGCGGCGAAAGCCGGTAGCACCGGCGGCAGCGCCGACTGAAACCGCGGAGACGCGGGACGGCTTAGGGAGCGGCTCGCCCTCGCAGATCATCCCTGCCAGGCCGAGTATTCTCCTGCCTGGACCCGAGAGCGGGCCACTGACGTAAGGCGACGTATGACCGAGATCATCTTCGAAGTCACGGAAGACGAGGTCGATGGCGGGTACTCCGCCAGCGCACTCGGCCATGGCATCCACACCCAAGGCGACTCCCTCAAGGAGATCCGCAGCAACGTCAAGGAGGCCGTCGACTGCTACTTCGACGACGCCATACCGCGCCCCAAGCTGATCCGTCTCCACTCCGTCCGCGACGAGGTGCTCGTGGCGTGGGGCTTTCCGCAAAGGTGAGCCGCGCAACGCCGCGTCAACACGTCAACAAACAGCCGCAACGCTCCTCCCCGACTCCAGCGCGACATCTGTGCAAGCACCAATGACGGACCAGATCGACCACAAACTCATCGACGGAACAGCCCGCACAGTCCGAGTACTGTTTACCGGTAGGAAGTACGGCCTCGACTACTACCAGCGCGAGTACACCTGGACCAAGGCCAACGTGGCCGAACTGATCGACGATCTCGCGACGACCTTCCTCGACGAATACGACGAGCAAGACGCACGCAAACAGGTCGCCTCCTATCGCCCCTACTTCCTCGGCCCCATAGTCACCAGTTCCGTGGGAGGAACTCGGTTCCTTGTTGACGGCCAACAACGACTCACATCGCTGACCCTGCTTCTCATCCACCTGACCCACCTCTCGCGAAAGGTGGACGGCACCGAGAATCTCACGCCCCTCGTGTACTCCCAACAATACGGCGCAAACACCTTTAACCTCGATGTCCTTGAACGCAGCGCCGTCATGGACGCGATCCTGAACGGTACGGACTTCGATCCCACAAAGGCATCCGATTCCGTCCGGACGATCTGGCATCGTTATCAGGACGTCGTTGCCCTCTACCCCGATGATCTCACGGAACGGGCGCTACCCTACTTCTGCGACTGGCTACTCGAACGCGTCGTTCTCGTCGAGATCGGTACAACCGACCAGGACATGGCCCTGGAGATCTTCGAGTCGATGAACGACCGAGGGCTCAGGCTGTCCAACACCGACATGCTGAAGGGCTTCCTCTTGGCGCGAATCAGGGATTCCGAGGGCATACAAGAGGCCAATAGCCTGTGGCGCAGCCGCATCACCGAACTCACCGACCTCGACAAGAACGCCGACTCCGAGTTCCTCAAGCACTGGCTCCGAGGCAAGTACGCCCAGACGATTCGGGAACGCAGGAAACACGCCGCACCGCAAGACTTCGATCTGATCGGGACGGCTTTTCACAAGTGGGTGCGGGACAGGACCGCGACTATCGAACTGGACCGACCCGCCGACTACGCGCGGTTCGTGAACTACGACTTCAAGCGCATGAGCAACCGGTACATGCAGGTTCTTCGCGCCAGCCGCCAAATGACCGACGGCCTGGAACACCTGTACTACAACGCAGTCACAGGGTTCACACTGCAGCACCTGCTCATCATGGCCGCAGTCACACCGGGGGACGACGACGACGAGTTCCGTCTCAAAGCGGAACTCGTCGCCAGGTTCCTGGACATCTTCGTTGCACGTCGTATGGTGAACTACCGTAACTTCGGCTATTCGACCGTCGTCTACACCATGTTCAATCTGGCAAAGGACGTAAGGGACTGCGACTTAGAGTCCTTGCGCTCCGTGTTGTCCGGCCGCATAGCCGAGATGGGGGAGTCATTCGATGGCGTGAGGTCCTACCGCCTCAACCAGCGCAATCGCCGTCACATCCGTTACCTCCTCGCACGAATGACGGCGTGGATCGAGGACGAGTGTGGCATCGGTGTCGGCTTCACAGAGTACGCGAATCGGCAGCGCAAGCATCCGTTCGAGGTCGAGCACATTTTGGCGAACAAACCCGAGCGCCACAGAGACGAGTTCGACCATCAGTACGAGTTCGAGGATCATCGCAACCAGTTCGGCGCTCTTTTGCTTCTGCCGAAGGACTTCAACGCCAGCTTTGGCTCTTCAGAGTACCGAGAGAAGCTGCCAAACTACCTCGGTCAGAACCTCTTGGCCGCATCCCTGAACCCAACGGCGTATGAGCGAAATCCGTCGTTCGTCAACCTCATCACGCGTTCAGGCCTTCCATTCAAGCCATACACCGATGGGTTCAGGAAGTCTGACATCGAGGAACGCCAAGACTTGTACCGCCAGATTTGCGAGCATGTCTGGAGTCCCGAGCGGCTCGGGTTTGGGTCGAGTTCCAGTCGGGACGTCCCGGCAGCGGGGACGTAAGCGACAGGAAAGGCTGACCTCTTGCGGCTACTTGTTGTACCGGGCTTCTACTTCCATGGCGACTCACCCGAGGCTCGCTGAGCGCGACATGTCACTTCAGAAGGCGGTTTTCGCGTTTGGCCGCGAAGCCAGAGCCAAGCTCTCGAACCCCGTGGCAAGCGGTGCGCCGGAGAATCAGCTTCGTGCGCCGCTGGAGACGCTCGTCGGACACCTGGCCGAGCTAGCGGGGCTGCGTCCCGGCACCGTGGTCCTGGTCGGCGAGGCGTCGCTTGCCGACATGAAGACCCGGCCCGACTACGCCGTGACGGGGAGAAACGCTCTTATCGGCTTCATCGAGGGGAGTCTGCTCGACGATCCGGATACATAGACGTCAAGCGGAGTGCTTGCCGGCCACGAGGCAACGTCACAACTCGCGCGCCTCCGCTTGCGCTGCTGACGCAGCCACGCCAGGCGGTGTCACCGGCCTTCCGTAGCGCCGATCTCGCCGGGCCCGCATCTTGACGAAGGAAACGCCGATGTCGCTAGCCTCCGGAAGGAGACCTCTAGGGGCTTGCTGAAGAATAGGGTTGTTGGCGGTTCACGGTGGTGCGTGGTGCGTTGGGGAGTTGGAACGTCGC
>JAPOXA010000032.1 GCA_026707325.1 Acidobacteriota bacterium
GGTCGGGCTGTTCCAGCACCTGCCAGACCCGGGCCTCGTAGAGCGCCGTGACCGCCTGCAGGATGTGGGGATCGCTGATCCGGTCGCAGATGCGAAGCTCCAGGCGATCCAGGACCCTGGGCGTCGCCGGTCCGTTCGGTCGGATGCCGAGCCACAGGTGGCGCTGGTTCTGCATCGTTCCGCTCTCGAGCTGTTCGTCCATCCAGACCGCGAACGTGGCGGCGTCGGGGAAGAACGGCACCCGCTCCGGGGTCAGGGGGAAGCGAAGCCAGCGGCTGGAATGCTGGCCGGTCGGCTTGCCGGCCAGAAAGGGCGATGCCGCGGTCAGGGCCAGGAAGATCGCCGCCTCGAGCCGCAACACCCGGTAGGCGCGGAGCAGCTCGTCCGGTTCGTCGATGCCGAGGTTGATGTGGGTCGACGCGGTGACGACCCGGTTGCCGTACGTGTCCCTTATGTAGCGGTAGTAAGGGTTGTCCGGGTCGGAGAAGTGGAAGGAATCGGGGTCGGCCAGGGAGAGCGCGCCGCCGGGTACCAGCGTGCAGCCGTGCTCGGCTTCCAGGTAGCGGCGCAGGGCGCAGCGCTTCGCCATCAGGCGGTCGATCAGGACCTGGTAGCTGCGGTAGGGCGCCGTCGTGAACTCGACGTTGCGGCCGTCCGGCTCGGTCGTGTAGCCGTCCATCGCTGCCTTGACGTGGGCCGAGAGCGGCAGCACGTGGCCGTCCGCGGTGCCGGTGTAGACCTCCTCTTCGAGGCCCTTCAGTAACTGCCGGTGCAGCGATAGTTGGTCTGCGGTCATCTAGCTGCGGCGCCGGTCAGAGGGCGATTCTAGCCGCATCCTGCGGCTCGTTCGAGCAATTGCTACGATCGTCGCCCATGGAGATACAGGGCAGGAACTGCGTCGTCACCGGCGGCGCCAGCGGAATCGGCAGGGCGCTCTGCCGGCGGTTCGCCGCCGACGGCGCGCGGGGAGTCGTGGTCGCCGACCGCGACGGCGACGGCGCGGCGGCCGTGGCGGAGGAGATCGGCGCCGGAGCGACCGCCGTGACGGTCGACGTGGCGGTAGAGAGTGAGGTCCAGGACATGGTCGCCCGCGCGGAGGCCGCCTTCGGCGAAGTCGATCTCATCTTCTCCAACGCGGGCATCGGCACCGGAGGCGGCGTCGAGGTGAGCGACGAGGGTTGGCAGAACATCTGGGAGATCAACGTGATGTCCCACATCTACGCGGCCCGCGCCGTGCTGCCGAAGATGATCGAGCGTGGCGAGGGCTACATCGCGAGCACGGCCTCGGCGGCCGGCCTCCTGTCGCAGATCGGTTCGGCGCCCTACGCTGTGACCAAGCACGCAGCCGTGGCGCTGGCCGAGTGGATCGCGATCACCCACGGCAACGACGGCATTCGGGTCTCCGTCCTCTGTCCGCAGGCGGTGCGCACGGCGATGACCGCGAGGGGCCCCGGCGTGGCCGGCGTCGACGGAATGATGGAAGCGGAAGACGTAGCCGACATCGTCGTTCGGGCGATCGACCAGGAACGCTTCCTCATCCTGCCGCACCCGCAGGTCCAGGAGTACATGCGCCGCAAGACGGCCGACTACGACCGCTGGCTCAACGGCATGAGACGGCTGCGTGAGCGCTTCCTGGCCGGCGCGTAAGCGCCGCCCCCACCTTCCCAGGAGCACCGAGAATGAAGCTTGCCCTTGAGTTTCCGAGTGTCGTGTACCGCGAGGGGCCGGAGGCCATCGCTCGCCTTGCCGGCGCGATGGACGAGATCGGCTTCGATCAGCTCGACATCTTCGACCACGTGGTCATGGGCCACGACACGGAGGGTCGGGAGAAGAACCGCTATCCGGCCAAGATGCCGATCATGGAGGCGTTCGCCACCCTCGGCTACATGGCGGCATGCACCTCCCGGATCGGGCTTGGCACCGAGGTTCTCGTGCTGCCGCAGCGCGACCCGGTGCTGACCGCCAAGCAGGCGGCGACCCTGGACACCTTGTCCGGCGGCCGCCTGCGGTTGGGCCTCGGGGTTGGCTGGCAGGAGTCGGAGTACGAGGCCCTGGGCCACGACTTCAGGAACCGCGGCCGGCGCATGGACGAGGCGATCGCGGTGCTCCGCGCCTGCTGGAGCCAGGACCCGATCGACTTCGACGGCGAGTTCTACCGGCTCGAGGCGATGGCGATGGAACCCAAACCGCCGCGTGGCGAAGCGCTGCCGATCTGGATCGGCGGTCACAGCGAGGCCGCCTTTCGCCGGGCCGGACGGCTCGGCGAAGGCTGGATGGGGGTCGCCTCGGCCGAGCTCTTCGAGAACGGCGATCAGGCCATCGCCGCGGTGCGCCGGTACGCCGAGGAGGCCGGCCGGGATCCTTCGGCGCTCGAGTTCCAGGCTCAGGTGTCCCCGCCGCCGCGGCCCGGCAACGAGAGCGACCGGACCTTCTACACGGAGCCCGACCGTGTCGCCGCGGCCGCCGCGAAGCTCGGCGAGATGGGGTTCGACGGCGTGGCGCTGAACCTGACCGGCCTGTTCCTGGCCGGCGCCCGGACGGTCGACGCGATGATCGACGGCGCGGACGCGCTGCACGGCAAGCTGCGGGCCGAGCTGGGCTAGTCCTACTCCGAAGCCGCCCTCGCCTCGTCGCGGTTGCGCAGCCACTGTCTGTAGGCGCCGATCATCAGCCAGGCGCCGGCCGCGAGCAGGCCCAGGGGCCAGAACTCCCACACGCGGTCGATGTCGTAGCCGAAGGTGTAGTCGAGCAGGGCCAGGAAGCCGATGACGAAGAGGCCGGCGCCGGCCAGCAGGCCCAGTTGCCCGTTGGCGGGCGGTTTCGGGGCGTCCTGCAGCCCGAGGTCCGTGGCGAAGCCGCGCTCGATCAGCGAGGCCTGCCGGTAGGCGTCGATGATGTTGAAGAGCCACACGAAGGCCACGACCATGCCCATCACGCCCTCCTCGGTGGCGAGATAGATGGAGCCGACGGCGAGCAGGAAGAGCACGATGCCCCGCTGGTAGAGGCCGTTGTAGATGTGGCCCAGCCCGGGGAAGAGGGCGAGGATGACGCTGATCACGTGGCGGGTCGTGAGACTTGCCTGGGCGGGCGTCGGCGGCGGTGGTGGCGGCGCCTGGTCGGCGCTTGCCTGGGGTGGCGGCGGAGCCTCCGCCACGGGGGCCTGTTCATGGCCGGCGGTGTCGGTGCGGTCGGTCTGCGACGGGTCGTGTGCGCTCTCGGTACTCATGCGGAAGTTCCCTCCCTCGCGGTTTGTGGACGGTCTCCGCTCGTGGGCGGAGGACCGTCGTCATTGCCGATATCGCTCCATGGCCACAGGCCGCCCAGTTTGCTGGCGGCCTCGGACGACGAGTCGACCGCGCTCTGAAACCAGGCGCTCACGCGGTCGGTGGCCAGGACCAGGGGGTCGGTGAAGAAGCCGACCGGGGGGCGGAGATTCTGGACGGCGCCGAGACGCTGCGCGACCCCCGCCTGCATGGAGGAGCCGGCTTCGGCGACGGGCTCGAGCACGTGTTCGCCGGCCGCGGCGCCGAGGTTCGCGGCGGCCTTGCGGCCGGCGGCCACCGGGTCGCCGGGAAGCAGGGTCAGGGCAACCGCGAGCACGTAGCTGGCGGCGACCGCCGTCGCGGTCCGAGGCGGCGCGCCGGGAACCGCGGGCCGGTGAGCCGGGTTGCGCGCCGGGATCGCTCGCAACCGCCGTATCAGAGCCGGCGGCGGCTCGAGTTCGGATCCGAGCAGCGATTCGAGTTCCGCGGCGCGCGCCTCGCCATCTCGGTGAAGCGGTGCGCCGACGGCGATCTCGAGCAGTCCGGCCTGAAGTTCGGCGGGGACCGGCAGGTCGGCGGCAAGCTCTTCGATGCCCGGCATCCGATCCGGGGACGCCGCGGCCGGAGAGGTCGCCGTATGTTGGCGCCTGCGGCTCACCGGTAGGCTCCGCCGCGAGTCGGCGTGGAATCGCCGAGGGCCTGCCGCTTGCGGTCGATCCGGCGGATGAGCTCCAGGCGAGCGCGCCGCAATCTGGACTTCATCGTCCCCTCCGGCAGGTCGAGAAACGCGCAGATGTCCGCGTAGCTCAGGCCCTGCAGATCGCGAAGCGTCAGGATCTCGGCGAAGGGCTCCGGCATCTCCTCGATGGCCCCGTAGACCAGGCGCAGCTTCTCCCTTCGTTCCGCCCGGGCGGCCGGATCGCTGCCGCTGGCCTGATGCTTCAGAATCTCTTCCGAAACCACGACGGTCCGCCGCTCGGTCCGGGTCCGCCGGTAGTGGTCGATGCAGAGGTTGCGGGACAGGCGGAGGGTCCAGCCGGCGAGCGGCACATCGCCGCGGTAGCGACCGAGGTTGCGGTAGAGACGCAGGAAGATCTCCTGGGTCAGGTCCTCGGCCTCGGCCCTGTTGCCGGCGAACTGGAAGGAGATGTTGTAGATGCGCCGGCCGTACCGTTCGATCAGCTCGGCCCAGGCGTCGGCGTGGCCGGCGGCGGCGCGCCGGGCGAGGAACAGGTCGGGGTTGGGTTCTTGCGGCTGTCGCTTGGAGGCCATCGTTCTCTGATCAGGAAGACGCATGATGCCCGAGCGAAGTTTCCTGTGGGCGCCCGTGGATCCTGCATAATCCACCGTCCGAACCTCCCCGTCTCCGACGGGCCTGTCCCGTGCCCGGGGGATCGCCATGCCCGAACGACGACGCATTCTGGTCACGAGCGGCCTGCCCTACGCCAACGGCCCGATCCACATGGGCCACCTGGTGGAGGCGGTGCAGACGGACATCTGGTGCCGGTTGCAGCGCATGCGCGGACACGAGTGCTACTACGTCTGCGCCGAGGACGCCCACGGCACGCCGATCATGCTGCGCGCCGAGCGGGAGGGGATCTCTCCGGAAGAACTGATCGTCCGGCTGGCGGACGAGCACCTGGAGGACTACCGGGCGTTCTCGATCCACTTCGACAACTACTACACGACGCACTCGCCCGAGAACCGCAAGCTGGTCGAGGGAATCTACAAGCGGTTGCGCGACCGTGGATCGATCGACCGGCGGACGGTGCGCCAGTTCTACGACCCGGAGCGGGAGATGTTCCTGCCGGACCGCTTCATCAAGGGCACCTGTCCGCGCTGCGGGGCGAAGGACCAGAACGGCGACAGTTGCGACGAGTGCGGTTCGACCTACGAGCCTGCAGACCTGATCGACCCCCGTTCCATCGTGACCGGCGCCCTGCCGGTCGAGAAGGAGTCGGAGCACCTCTTTCTGCGCCTCTCCGACTACCGCCAGCTCCTCGAGGAGTGGGTCGGCGACGGTCGCCTGCAGAGCGAGGTCGTCAACAAGCTCCGCGAGTGGTTCGACGACGGCCTGCGCGACTGGGACATCTCCCGCGATGCCCCGTACTTCGGGTTCGAGATTCCGGATGCGCCGAACAAGTACTTCTACGTGTGGGTCGACGCGCCGATCGGCTACATGGCCAGCTTCCGCCAGTACTGCGACCGGAACGGACTCGGCTTCGAGGATTTCTGGGGACCGGAAAGCGACGCCGAGCTGTACCACTTCATCGGCAAGGACATCCTCTACTTCCACTGCCTGTTCTGGCCCGCCATGCTGCACGGCGGCGGTTACCGCACGCCTTCGTCGGTCTTCGTTCACGGCTTCCTGACCGTCGACGGGGGCAAGATGTCGAAGTCGCGCGGCACCTTCGTCATGGCGCGTACCTACCTGGAGCACCTCGATCCGGAAGCCTTCCGCTACTACATCGCAGCCAAGTTCAGCAACGGCCTCGCCGACATCGACCTCAACCTGGAGGACTTCGTCCTGCGGGTGAACTCCGATCTCGTCGGCAAGGTGGTGAACATTGCCAGCCGCTGCGCCGGTTTCCTGCACCGGCAGTTCGACGGCCGGCTGGCGGCGTCGCTCGACGCGCCCGAACTGGTGGCGGCGGCGGCCGCGGAGGCGGAGGAGATCGCCGAACTCTACGAAGGCCGCGACTACAACCAGGCGCTCCGCCGCGTCATCGCGCTCGCCGACCGCGCCAATCGCTACATCGACGAGCGGCGTCCCTGGGAGGCGGCGCGGGACCCGGAACGCGCCGCGGAAGTACAGGCCGTCTGCACCACGGGCCTCGAGCTGTTCCGCCAGTTGGTCGTGTTCCTGAAGCCGGTGGTGCCGGCGATCGCCGGCCGGGCCGAGACCTTTCTGCGAACGGCTCCCCTGGTCTGGGAGGACGTTCACACGCCGCTGCTTGACCGCGAGATCGGTCCCTTCGAGCCGCTGCTGACGCGGGTGCGGCCCGAACAGGTGGCGGCGATGATCGCGGCTTCGGGCGAGAACGGCGCCGGGTGAGGCGATGACGGCTGCCGCAGCCGCGGTCACGGCAGACCGTCTGACCAAGGTCTACAGAGTCTACGCCAGCCCGTGGGGGCGGCTGCGGGAGGCGGTGACCAGACGGCCGGCGCACATGCCGTTTCGGGCGCTCGACGACGTCAGCTTCGAACTGCCGGCCGGCGAAGGCCTGGGCGTGGTGGGGGAGAACGGCGCCGGCAAGAGCACCCTGCTCAAGATCATCGCGGGGGTCACGCGGCCGACCTCCGGCGCACTCGATGTCCAGGGCCGGATCGCCTCGATCCTGGAGCTCGGTTCGGGGTTTCACCACGAGTTCACGGGCCGCCAGAACATCCGCCTGAGCGCCGCGATCGTGGGACTGGACGAACGCGAGCTCAGGGAGAGGACCGCCGACATCGTCGAGTTCAGCGAGCTGGGGCCGGCGATCGACCAGCCGGTCCGCTCGTACTCGACCGGAATGACGATGCGACTCGGCTTCTCGATTGCCGTCCAGGTCGAGCCGGACATCCTGGTCGTCGACGAGGCGCTCTCGGTCGGCGACGGCTACTTCCAGAAGAAGTGCATGGACCGGCTCCAGGGCTTCGTCGCCGGCGGCGGCACCCTGCTGTTCTGCTCGCACGCGATGTACTACGTCTCCGCGTTCTGCCAGCAGGCGCTGTGGCTCCGACGGGGCGAAGTGGCCGCCTCGGGGCCAGCGCTCAGCGTCATCGGCGAGTACGAACGGTTCCTGATGGCCAAGAGTGGCGAGAGTGCCCGGGAAAGCGACGGAGGCGCCGATCCGGCAAGTGTCCTGGCGCGAATCGTCGCCATCCGGCCCCACGGCGCCACCCGACGGCGGGCCTCGGAGCCCTGGGCCCTCGAGGTCGAGTGGGAGAGCCGGGAAGAGGACCTGGGCTTCCACCTGGCGGTGGGCCTCGACACCGCGGACGGCGTTCAGGTCTGCGCGTTCACGACGGAGCGCGCCGGCCTTCCGCCGGTCAGGGGCAGAGGCAGCCACCGGGCAGTGGTGACGGTGCCGAAGCTTCCGATGACGAAGGGGGACTACTCGGCCTGCGTGTTCCTGCTGGACGAGGAGTCGCTCCATGTCTACGACCGCAAGGTGGAGGCGAACGTGCTGGAGATCGAGGCCGGACGCTTCGAGCCGAGCCTCTTCGACGTGCCGCACGAGTGGGAACTCGATGGGGAACCAGCAGGCCACCCTGGGGAGGGCGATTCATGAAAGTGCTCGTTACAAGGCCGATTCCGGAACCGGCGGTCGAACGACTGCGGGCGGAGCCGGCGACCGAGACGCGGATGCTCGAGGAGGACGCGGCTCTGGACCGCGCGGCGCTGCTCGACGCCGCGTCCGAAGCCGACGTGATCGTGGCGCTGCTCACGGAGCGGATGGACGCGGAGCTCTTCGACCGCGCGAGCAGCCTGCGCATGGTGGCGAACATGGCGGTCGGCTTCGACAACGTCGACATCGCGGCGGCGGAGGCCCGCGGCATCTGGGTCACGAACACGCCGGGCGTGCTCGACGGCGCCACCGCGGACCTGGCGATGGCGCTGCTGCTCGCGGCGGCCCGTCGATTGCCGGAAGCCGAGCGGTTTCTGCGCGCCGGTCGCTACCGGCGCTGGGGGCCGATGCTGCTGACCGGCCAGGAGGTCCACGGCCGGACGCTCGGCATCCTCGGCATGGGTCGCATCGGCGAGGCGGTCGCCCGCCGCGCCCGGCTCGGCTTCGGCATGGAGATCCTGTACTGGGACGAACGGGGCCGACCGGAGCTGGAGCGCGAGCTGGGCGCCCGGCGCACCGACCTGAACGAGTTGCTCGGCGTAGCCGACTTCGTCTCCATCCACCTGCCGCTCACCGAAGGAACGACCGGCCTGATCGGCCCGGACGAACTCGCCCGGATGAAGCCGAGCGCGGTGCTCGTGAACACGGCCCGCGGGCCGATCGTCGACGAAGCGGCGCTGGCGGCGGCGCTCCGCTCGGGCGCCATCTGGGCCGCCGGCCTGGACGTCTTCGAACGCGAACCGGAGGTTCACCCGGACCTTCTCGACCTCGACAACGCGGTCCTGCTGCCCCACATCGCCAGCGCCTCGATCCCGACCCGCCTGGCCATGGCCCAGCTTGCCGTGGACAACGTCCTCGCTCTGCACCGCGGCGAAGACCCGCCGACGCCGGTCGTCCGCGGTACGCGCTGAGGTCGAACCCGGGTGGCGCGTTCTCGCGCCACCCGCGTCACAGTCCGAGCGGCCGTCTTCGGGCGGTCGGATGTCACCCGCCCGCGTGGGGGCAGGGCGAGGGGGTCCCGGCCGGCCGCTCACCCCCGCTTGGTGGATGTGGGGATGGGGTTCGCTTCGGTCGCCTGCGCTCCGTTAGGGCGGTGTTGGAGGGGATGTCGTCGGGAGTCGCTTGTCCCTAACATTCGCCACTAGCCTTCGGGTTCTGGGCATGTGGGGAGACCCAGCACTTCAGCGCCTCGAGGGGGCGCTGAAGGGGGGCGGTGGCGTCCTCGCCGGCATTCGCCGACGCCTAGCCTCGGATACGGAAAGAGCGGGCGACCCGGAAGCCTGTTTCGTCGGAGGCGAAACCGGGTGCCTCGTGCCTTGTCGGGGCGGGGTTGAGTTCTTGTGGCGGTAGGCGGAAGGAGCCGCCGCAGAGCGTGCGTTGGTCGTTGGTGTGGGGGCCATCGGCGACCCACTCCCAGACGCTGCCCAGCATCCCGTGAAGTCCGAAGTCGTTCGCCTGCCTGTGCTCGGGGTGCTGGACGCGGCCGCCTGAGTTGCCCGCGTGCCAGCAGTGGCTGTCGACGGCTTCCGAGTCAGCGGTCCAGGTGGGCTCTTCGTCCGGCGCAGAGGAACCCCGGCAGGCGTAGAGCCACTCCGTTCGGGTCGGCAGTCTCATCGGTTTGCGTGACACTTCGGCGTACCAGCGGCAGTAGGCGTGGGCCTGGTTCCAACTGACACCGACGGCGAGATCCCGGTCACCGGAAGAGAGGGGGGATCGCCGGTGGTCGGGGTCGAAGGCCTCGAACTGCTCGTTCGTCACCGGCCACTTGCTGAGATAGAAGGGCTCGACCGTCACCGTTCGTCCGTCGATCAGGCCCTCGCCGCCCGGCACGAGCCAGAGGATCGTGCGTGGGACGTGGGCGTAGGAGCGGGGCAGCGGGCTGCTGCTGGCCACGACCAGTACTCCAGGCTGCCTGCGCCGTTCAGGAGGGGCGGCTGCCGAACACCTTCGGCGTCGGCATCCGGGCGCGAATCGACTCGAGTTCGGCGACGGTCACGGTCGAGATCCCGTTCTTGCGGCAGTGGGACTCGACCGAGCGCACGACCATGCCGCGGACGAAAGCCGGCACCCGCTTCATGCGCGCTTCGGCTTCGGGTTCCCAGGCGATGCTGGTCGAGCTGTCTTCGCCGTAGCGGGCGAGCGAGGCCAGCCCCGTGCGGTCGCCGAACGCCTGGAGCCGGTCGGCAGTGAAGGTGCCGGGCTCGTGGGTGCAGAGCGGATCCTCCGCCATCAGGTCGCCCGTCATCCCGAAGGCCCGGGCCCGGCAGCCGCCGCAGACCGTCGACAGCTCGCAGGAGCCGCAGCGGCCGCCGAGATCGTTACGGCGCCGGATCGACTGGAAGAGGTCGGAGTCGTTCCAGAGATCCGAGAGCGTCGACCGTTTCAGGTTGCCGCCGAACACCGGCAGGTAGGGGCAGGGCGTGACGTCGCCGTTGGGTCGGATCCCCATGTAGTGGGTTCCGGCCGGGCAGCCGCCGGCGCCGCCGTCGTACGCCTTGAGGAAGGGCGAGTCGGGGTCCCCCTCCAGTAGTTGGCGGACGTAGTGGGGCGCGCACTTCGCGTTGACGACCATGCGCCCGCGGTAGTTTCGCTGGATGGACGTGAGGGCGGCCAGCACGTCGTCGTAGTCGGACGGCGACAGGTCGGAGACGAACTGGCCCCGGCCGGTCGGAACCAGGAAGTACAGGTTCCAGACCCGTGCCTTGAGTTCGCTGTAGGCGAACTCGGCGATCTCCTCGAGCTGACCCCGATTGTGAGCCCCGGCCGTGGTCTGGATGATGAAGGGCAACCCTGCCGTGGCGAGGTGCCCGGCACCGTCGACCGTGTTCTGCCAGGCGCCGCGAACCCGCCGGAAGCCGTCGTGAACCTCGGCGTCGAGCGCGTCGAGCGACAGGGCGAGACCGCGGACTCCCTCGCCGGCCAGAATGCGGGCCAGGTTCTCGGTGATGCGGACGCCGTTGCTGCCGACGACGACCCAGAGTTCCCGTTCCGCCGCGTAGCGCACGATCTCCAGGATGTCCCGGCGCAGCAGCGGCTCGCCGCCGGTGAGGATGACCAGGGCTTCAGGAGCGAACTCGCAGATGTCGTCGATCACCTTGCGGCACTGGTCGGTCGAGAGCTCCGAGCGGTCGGCGAAGTTCTCCGTCCGGACGAGGGGCTTGCCGCCTGCGTCGAGGTAGCAGTGCTCGCAAGCCAGGTTGCAGCGGTAAGTCAGGTTCCAGGAAATGACGTACGGCCGCGCGAAGGCGGCCGGATTCACGCTCGCCTGCCGCTCCAGGGGTGACACCGTCATCGCTGGCTCCGGGCGGTCAGGCGAGACCGAAGAACGCGCGGGCGCGTTCCAGGACGGCCGCGTTGACTTCTTCGTAGCCGTGGTCCTCGGCGAACTTCTCGATCCCCGCGACAGCCGAGGTGCGGACGATGTCCGGGATGTTGGCGAGTCGCTCGCGGGCCTCGGCGGTCCAGGGAATGCACCCGGGGCCGCCATTGCCGCTCGCGACCGGGTTGGCGTTCTCCGCGGCGCGCGTTCCGGTCACCGGAACGCCCATGTCGGCCAGCATGCCGGTGAACGGGCACTTCGAGGCGGCCGCGGCCGCCTCGGGATCTTCCGCGGCGCCGATCTTCACTCCGAGCGAACCGACGACCTGGGTCTCGTGCGGGTTCGTCATCATCGCCATCTCGGCCGAACAGGTGGGGCAGGCATAGACCAGGGCGACCGAGCCGCCCTCGGGGCCGATCGCGTGCTTGAGCTTCATCTGCTCGTCGCAGGGTACGCAGAGGAACTTCATCAGGTCTCCGGATCAGCCGGCCCGCCGCTCGGCGAGGCCGCTCAGGATGGAGTCGGCGGCGGCTTCGATCGTGCGGACCGCCGGTCCCGGCGGCAGCTCCGGGTCTCCGGCGTCGGAGGCCACGGCCAGCCGCGGATCGAACGGTATCGAAGCGAGCACGGGGAGTCCAAGCTCGGGGGCCGTGTCGTCCGAGCCGTCGAACAGAGGCCGGACATCGTCGCAGCCTTCGCAGTAGTAGCCGCTCATGTTCTCGATCACGCCGAGCGTCACGTTCCGGGTTCGCCGCAGAGCGGCGGCCGAGCGCGCCACGACGCCTCGCGCCAGGGCGGTCGGAATCGAGACGAGGACGAAACGGGCCCCCGGTCCCAGGACCTCGGCGTACTGGAGCGTGCGCTCGGCTCCGGGCGGCAGGTCGACGAGAAGCACGTCGAGACGTCCCCAGTCGACCAGACCGAGCAGCTGCTGGAACAGGTTGAACTCGCGGGTGGCGCGCCAGACGTGGGAGTCGCCGCGGGCGACGCTGGCGAAGTCCAGGTCTTCCGATTCCGGCACCGCGGAACCCATCGATACGACGCCGAGTCCGGTCGACGTGCGGGGCAGCGCCATGCCGCGGCCGCCTGGAAGCAGGGCCGCGTTCTCGAGGCCGGCGAGACGCGCCTGGCACGGGCCGTTCAGGTCGGCGTCGAGGACGGCGCAGCGGCGGCCGCGGCGCTCCATGGCCAGGGCTAGTTGCATGGTCAGGGTGCTCTTGCCGACGCCTCCCTTGCCGGAGCCGATGGCGACGATGTGCTCGACGCCGACCAGGGCCTCGGCGATGCGTTCCCGCTGCCGGCCGACCTGGCCGACGATGTCGGAACCGCCGTCGTCGATCAGGTCGAAGTAGCTCTTCATCGCGGGTGCGAGAGTACCAAGTCCTCAAGCCGGAGCCGCGTCGTTCTCGTAGCGAATCGTCTTGGCGCCGGGCCTGAAGCCGTACTCCTCGAGGCGGCCGGCAGGGACCTCCGACGGATGGACCCGCGGCAGGTGGAGCGGCCGCCCGGTATGGTCCGAGGCGACGGCGAGCAGCGGGCGCACCAGCGCGGGAACGGGCATCTTGCCGCCGAGGGCGAGCACCTCAAGCGGTGTCCCCGGCGGCGGGGTCGCCAGGAAGGGCAGGGGATTATCCGCGTCGCCGTCGCCCCGGTGGAGCAGGTAGGCCTCGAAGTCCCGATCGGTGGCGATCGCAAGACCTTGCGGCCGGTCACGGAGGTTCCGGATGCTCTGAGGAGCGCGCTGCCAGCAGCGGTCGAGCTCCGGGACGGCCTCGAAGTCCTCTTGCGAGACAAGCTCGGCGGAGGCGACATCGGCGACCAGGTCGACGCCACCGACCGGGTCGACGCCGCCGGCCGGCGCCTCGCCCGCGCAGGAGTAGTCGGTCAGGACGTCCCGCTCCACGAATCCGCAAGCTTCGAAGAAGCGGCGGCCGAGGGCGTCGCCTTCCGGTAGTTCGACGAGCATCAGCGTCGGTTCGAGGATCGCCATCTTCTGGCTCAGCGAGGTCATCATGTGGCGGCCGTGACCCCGGCGGCGGTGATCCGGGTGGACGGCGACGTGGAGCACCAGGCTGGCGATCGGCTCCCGCTTGGCGGCGATGAGGACGCCGATCGGGTCGGAACCCTCGAAGGCGACCATGCAGCTGCTGGTCCAGAGGTTCATCTCCCGGCCCAGCCGCTTCATGTGGTCCACCGTCAGGCTCCAGGGTCGAGCGCCGGCGCCGACGTTGCAGCGTTCGTACGCGTCGACGATGAGGGGCACGTCGTCCGAACGGCAGAAACGGTAGGCGGTCACCCGGTTACTCCGTCCGCGTGACCGTCGCGGTCGTCAGCCCCGCAGGGGAAGCCGCGGAGCCGCTCGGCTCCCGTTCGGGTATGCGGAGAAGCAGGAGGGCCACCATCGAGAAGGCGTACAGGCCGACGAAGGTGGTGAATGCCAGGTCGTAGCTGTGGAAACGATCGTGGACGTAGCCCGCGAAGGGGACGCCGACTACCTGGATCGGCAGCAGCATGGGACTCATCAGGCCCATCACGCGGCCGAAGGAGCGGCGGCCGAAGCAGGCCCCGATCAGCGTTCCCCACAACGGCATGATGCCTCCCATGCCGAGGCCGAAGACGGCGACGGCGGCGAGAACAGCCGGATAGCTCTCGGCCCGCAGAAGGCCGCCGGTGCCGGAGCCCATCAGGCCAACCGCCAGCCACATGGCGCCGCGGCTGCTCAGCCGGTCGCTGATCCAGCCGAACACGACCTTGCCCAGCACTCCCATGGCCGCGATCGTGGACAGGCAGAAGGCCGCCTCGACGGGCGGAAAGCCCAGGTCCGTCGCGTGGGCGATGATGTGGGTGAGGATGGCGGAGTTGGCGCAGAAGCACATCGACACGACAGCGACGATGACCCAGAAATTGCGGTTTGCCAGCGGCTGCGTCCACTCCAGACGTGGGCGTCTGGGCGGTGCGCCGCCAGCAGTGGGCAGGGGTGCGACAGGTTCGACGCCCGCCGGCCCCTCCCCGGCCGCCGGCGCCGCCGTCCACTCGCCGGCCAGCGAAGTCGCTGCCCCGTCGGGGTGCAGGCCTATGTCCTCGGGCCGGTCGATCACCCAGCGCCGGATGGCCGGCAGAACGAAGAGAAGGGTCAGCGCGCCATAGAGCACGAACGTGCCGCGCCAGCCGATCAGGTCGATCAGCCGTGTCGCAACCGGCGCCATGACGACGCCCGAGAGGGAGATGCCCATCGTGGCGATGCCGAGAGCCATGGCGCGACGCCGGACGTACCAGTTGGCGACCAGGGTGGAGGCGGTCACGCCACCGATCAGCGCCGCTCCCAGGGCCAGGAAGGTGCCGAGGACGAGGTAGAACTGGATCAGATTCTGGACCGCCGCGGTCAACAGCAGGCCCAGGGCCAGCAGCCAGGTGCCCGCGGTCATGATCCGTTTCGCGTGACCCTGGTCCAGGGCGTGGCCCAGGAACGGCGCCACCAGGCCGTTCGTCATGCCGAAGACGGCCACGCCGATGCCGACGCCGGTGCGGCCGCCGCCGAACTCGGAGGTCAGGGCGACGAAGAAGGCGCTGAAGGAGTAGAAGCCGAAGCCGACGGAGACGAAAAGCGCCAGGAAGGAGACGAAGATGATCTTCCAACCGTGGAAGGGGGCGCTGGCGGGGGGCGTCCACGTCATGGTCGTCGCGCGGGCTTTCCGGCCCGCGCTCCGGGCGCTCGGCGCGAAGCGACGAGCGCCTGGCCATCGACTAGCTGGCGGCTTGCCTCAGCAGCTCGTCCAGCTTGAAGACCTCCGCCGCGTTCTCGCGCAGGAACTTCGGCCAGACGTGGTCGCGGAGCGGCAGATCGTCCATCTCGGTGAAGATCCGCTCGTAGGAGAGGCCCGGGAAGTAGCCCGCGTACATGAACTTGTTCGGTCCCCGCTTGTTGGCGAACTCGATCACGTTGCGGGGATAGTGCTTGGGCGCCCAGGCCGAAGGCGAGTAGTAGAGGTTCGGCCACTTGAGCATCAGCTTGACGCAGAGGTCGGTCCAGGGATCGCCGCCGTGGCGCATGACGACGCGGAGTTCCGGGAAGAACCAGGCGACTTCGTCGAGCAGGCCGGGATACTGGCACTTGTAGGGGACCCGGGGCCCCGGTACGCCGACCAGCATGTTGATCGGGATGTCGAGTTCGACGCACTTGGCGTAGATCGGGTAGAAGCGCTTGTCGTCGATCGGCACCTGGGGATACGCGAGACACGGCGCGGCGGAAGCGGCGCGGATGGCGGGGTGCAGGTTGACCGTCGCCTCGAGGGCGCGGACGCCGTCCATGCCGGCGTTCGGATCGACGCCCACGGCGCCGAAGAAGCGCCCGGGGAACTCTTCGAACACCTCGAGCGCCGGTTCCGGGTTCTGGGCGCTGACGCCGATCTGGGCGATCCGGACGCCGAACGCGTCCATCATCGCGACGACGTCGGCCGCTGTCCAGGCCTTGTCCATGCGCCGCCCGGCATCCTTGAAGAGGTACTGGGCCGGATGGTGGGAGAAGTCCTCCGTCCCGCGGTCACGGCTGAGCCTGCGCACGGCCTCCATGCCCATGCCGGCGCCGCCGGCCGGAATGTCGAGGAACAGATCGACGACGCCGATGTCTCTGGGTCTGCTCATCTTCGCTCCTGGTCCGGATCCGGATTGGCGTCTGTGTTCGCGGCGGCGAGTACGATGACCTCGATGGCGGCCTCGCGCATCGTAACCGCGAGCGTGCGCGTCTCGCCCGTCGCGATCTCCGTCACGGCCAGGTCCGCGCGGTACCCGCCCGCGACCTGAAGGTGCGCGACCGATCGCCCGTCTGGAGAGCGCACGGGCGCGGCCCAACCCGTGGCGCCGTCCACGAGCACTGTCGCGTGGTCCTGTCCCGGCGCATACGCGACCCAGGCGGTATCGGCGCCCCCCTCGGCATCGACGCGGTCGCGTCGAAGCGCGGTCACGGTCCCGTCCGGCAGCAATCGCGGATGGTCGACCCGTGCGTCCCCGGGGTCCACGATGCGCGACTCCTGGCCGGTGGTCGGGTCCAGCGTCCAGACCCCGTGACTTTCGGGCCGGCGGTCGACGTACACGACTTGCGAACCGTCGGGCGACCAGGTCACCCGGAACCGTTCCGCCGGCGTCGTCGTCAACACGCGGCCCACCCCGGTCGCGACGTCGTAGACCGTCAGCGATCTGGCGCCCGCGGCGAAGTCGGCGAACACGACTCGATCGCCGGCAGGCGACGGGATGCCCGGGTATGCGTCGTAGAGGTCGGTGTGGACGTGTCGCGCGAGCACGACATCCGAGACCTCGTCGACGTTGCTTCCGTACGCCGCCGCCGCGAGGAGCGGCGCGGCGACGAGACCGCGGCGCACAGCCGACCGACGCCATGACCGCCGCGGTGAGTTCATTCAGGCTTCCGGTTCGCCGCCCTTGTGCTTCTCGTCGAGGGCCGACATGAGGCCGACCTCGTTCAGGTAGGTGCCGGCCTTCGCGTCCTTGGCCGCTTCCACCTGCGCCTCGCTGGCGCCGGCTTCGGCAAGAGCGGAGAAGGGGCACCTGCCGGCGGCGGTCGCGGCCTTTGCTTCCGCCTCGGCGACGTCGGCAGCCGGCGACTCGTCCGTCTTGCCGATCTCGTAGGCCGCGATCATCTGCTCCATCAGCTCGCGGCCGAGCGCGATGCCTTCCTCGACCGTCTTGATGCCGATCTGTGGAACATGCTTCTCACGGGCCACCAGCTCGACGCGCTCCTGGGTGCGGTCCCGCATGAAGCCCGCGGGGACCCGGAGAATGCGGTCGACCGCTTCTGCGGTCCATTCGTGGTTCGAGAGCAGCGGCACGCGGTCCTCGTCGCGGGCGACCAGCTTCCGCTCGTCCGCGGGTGCCTCGGCGGCGCCGTTGCCGTTCGCCTCGGCGGCGCCTTCCCGGGCCTCGATCGTCACCGGCTCGCCCGTCTCCTCCTCGATCATCACCCGCGCGAACTCGAAGGTGACGGTCGGCAGTTTGCTCATCCGCGCTTTCTTCTCGATCCGCGCCTTGGCGCGGCGGCGGCGGTAGGCGTCCTCGATCGTCCTGAGCGCGAGGCGGGCGTCCGCGGTCCACTTGAGCTTCCGGCCGTCGTAGGTGGTCTCGACCTCGAGGCCGCCTTCCATTTCGGCGATCCGGTCGAGCATCTCCTCCGTGATCTGCTCGAAGGACTCGCTGCCGCAGACGCCGCAGCGGACGGGATCGGGCTCGGCCGAGGTGACGCCGCACTTGCGGCAGATGAAGGTGGGTCGGCTGCGCGCGAGCTGGAGGGCGACCTGTTCGGCGAGCGCCTCCGTCTCGCGGGCCGTGTACTTCGGCATGTAGCGGTCCATCGCCTCGTCGAGGACGTCGCTCGAGATGACGCTGTGGCCCTGCTCGACCGCCAGCCGGTAGAGAGCGGTGCGGGCGATGCCGCGCACCTGCTCCGGGACGCGCTTGAAGCGCTCCTCGGCCTCGGGCGTCCAGCGGATGCTCTCCTCGGCCTTGACGTCGAGTTCCGGGTACTCCAGGCGGGTGGTGAGCAGCAGGTCGCAGGGGCACGAGCGGAGCAGGTTCTCCGCGTTGCTGCCGAGGCCGGTCTCGCTCTCGTCGCTGTGGACGCCGACGCGGCCGATGACCAGCATCCAGGGGTCGATCTTCCGGGCGTGATCGAGGACCTTCTGGAAGGCCTTGCCGTCGAGAAGGGTCTTCGTCAGTTCGACGCCGACCTCGGTCGCCATCGTTTCGGCGACGTCCAGGTGGGACTGGTAGATCTGCGCCAGACCGGTGTCGATGATCTCCTCGTGGAGCTGGTTCTGCTCCTCGAAGCGGAAGATCTTCGCCGCGCGCTCGGTCAACACGTTGACCACGCCCTTGAACACCGAGTAGTGGAGGTAGGGGTCGTAGACTGAGATCGCCTCGACCTTCTTGCCGAACGTCTTCGCCAGGTCGATCGCCGTCATCAGCGCGCCGAAGGACTGGGGCGAGCCGTCGACGCCGACCAGGATCGTGTCGCGGCCGTCAGCCTCGGCGTGGTTGCCGTTGCCGTTGCCGTTCGTCGCGGTCGCCCCTGCGGGCAGCCGCTTGATGACCAGGACGTCCCTGTCGGCGGTGCGGGCCACGCGTTCGCAGACGGAGCCGATCTGGGTGTCGCGGACGCGGCCGATCCCCATCACTCCGAGCACCGTCAGGTCGTAGCCCGACTCGCGGATGTCGCGGACGATCTCGACGTGGTGCTTGCCGTCCATCATCTTCGGCTCGAACTCGAGGCCGGCGTCGTCGCAGACGGCCTTCATCGGCTCGAGGTAGCTCTCGGAGATGAGCTCCAGGCCCATCGTGATGAGCGAGTCGTGGATCTTCCGCTGGCGGTCGAGCTCCGTCTCCTCGAGGTACTCGTCCGGCAGGGTGTACTCCATCTGCTTGAAGCGGTAGTCGTGCATGCTGGCCGCGTAGACGTGGCAGCCGACCATCGTGGAGTCGAACTCGCGGCCCAGCTCGACCGCGGAGGCGATCGCCTGGTTCGAGTAGTCCGAGTTGTCGACGGGGACGTAGATGGTCTTGTACATGGTGATGTCTCTCGGGTTGACGGAAGTGTCGGTTCTGTGCGGTACTGGGTCGGGTGTTGTTTCCGGGATGCTCCGGGTCAGACGGCGGGCGCCTCGGTTGCGGCGAGGGTCCCGCCCGCGGCCTCTTCGCCGGCCGCCTGCCGGCGGGCCCGGCGGCGAACCAGGAAGACGACCAGCAGTTCGAGCACGAGCACGATGACGGCTGCCCGGACGATGGGGAACGTCGTCGCCGGCTGCACGCTCGGTTCGGTGTAGACGTAGAACCAGGACGACAGCGCCCGCTTGTTTCCGCGTTCGCGGTTGAAGCCGTCCCAGACGCTGAAGGCGACCGGCGTGTACTGCTGCTCGGCGAAGCTGACGCCGGCGCGCGACGAGCGCCGCCGCTTGTACGTCACGGTCCATTGGCCCTGGTCGTAGGAAGTCACGGCTTCGACGATGTCGGCCTCGGTGGGCTCGATCGACTCGCTGCCGCGGCCCCGGAATGTGTCGGCAACACCGTACGTCAGGTTGACGAACCAGAGGTCGACCGGGTTCTGGGAGTCGCCGTAGAGGAAGTACGGCTTGAGTTCGGGAGTTCCTTCAGGCGCCAGCGAGGCCGGGAACTGCAGCGCCACGGCGTCGGAAAACTCGGCGCCGGGGGGCCCTGCGTCGGCGGCGCCGAAGAAGTCGTCGCCGCCGTCACCGAAGAAGTCGTCGCCGCCGCTATCGCCGAAGAAGTCGTCCTCCGCGGGCGCTTCCTCGCCGCCGAACTCGCCGAAGAAATCGTCGGAGTCGCCGCCGTCGTCGCCGATGCCGTTGTCCTCGTCCCACATCGGCACTTCCAGGCTCGGGTTGTTGCGGCCCGAGGTGTCGGCGCGGAGGTCGTGCCAGCGGACCCGGAACGCGATCTCGTCGCGGTTGTAGACCGCCTGGGCCTCGATCGAGGTGACGGAGGGGAAGAAGTTGCGTCCCGGTTCGCTGATCTGGCCGACGAGGGGGAAGCGGGTCATCGGCGCGGTCTCGAACAGCGCGTCGAGCGTTTCTCCGTCCTGCAGGTCGATCGGCTCTTCCGAGTAGACCGCCGTGATCAGCGTGCCGTAGTTCGGATCGTCTCCGTCGCCCAGCGAGTAGACGTAGTTCACCAGGTGCTGGCGATCCTCGATCTCGAGCGAGTCGGCGTAGGACGGCATGGGCGTGCCGTTCAGGCCGGTGGAGAAGGTGCGGTAGATGTCTTCCTTCGTCGCACCGCCGCGGTAGGTCCAGCGCTGGGTGAGGTCGGCGACCTTGATCGGGTCGCCCTTGTCATTGACCAGGGTCGGCGCCGATGGGCCGTCGCCCCGCCCGACCTCGCCGTGGCAGGCGGCGCAGCCCTGCTCCTCGTAGACCACGCGGCCGCGGGCGATCGACTCCTCGGTCGATTCGAGCGGCCGGGGAATCTCGATCGGCTCGCCGTAGCGGTCGGGGTTCTCGAAGTCGGGCGAGAAGGACTTGATGTAGTAGATGACGTTCTGGATCTCGGCGCTCGTCAGGTTCGGCCAGCCCGGCATCGAGGTGTAGGGGGCGCCGATCTCGATCACGCGGCGCAGGTCGTCGTCCGTGGGCAGCATGCCGTTCGGCGTGGTGCGGAACTTGTAGGTGCCCGTCGTGAAGTCGCGCGGCTTCGGCTTGACGCGCGGCGTGGCGTAGCCGTTGCCGTCGCCCGTGTCGCCGTGGCACTGGCCGCAGTACTTGTCGTAGACGATCTTTCCGGCCGCGCGCTGCTCCTCGGTGCCGAGGTCGACCTGGCCGCCGGCCGGCAGGGCCACGAGCAGGACGGCAGCGGCCAACGTGGCCATGGCCCGAGCGCGTCGTCTGGCGTGCACGGTCATCAGTGCTGCCCCAGGGCGCGCGGCTCGTAGCCGTTGAAGTCGTAGATGAAGAGGTTGACGTCCCACATCTCCTCGGTGGTGAGGAACTTCTCCCAGGCCGGCATCATGCTGTCCCAGGGGGTCCCCGCCCCGGGAAGGCCCGGAGCACCCTTGGCAATCCGCCAGTGGACGAAGGAGGACTGGAGGATCGGCAACGTGCCGACATCGTTGAAGTTGCTGGGCACGGGATTCAGGCCGTGGGCGAACATGCCGTCTCCGCCCATGCCGTCGCCGTGGCACCAGAAGCAGTTCTCGTAGTAGATCCGCCGCCCGTTCTCCAGGTGCTCTCCGTAGAGCTCCGGATCGTCGTGGTTGTAGTGCAGGTACGGGTTCTCGGCCGTCGCCATGTCGACCGTCTCGTCGTGGACGGTCATCTCCGTGGGCGGCGGCGGATGGACCTCCCGGCCGAAGCCGGGCGCCTCCAGCGGCACGTTCAGATCGGCGTAGACGTTGTAGGCGGCGAGTGCCGGCAGGGCGACGAGAAGCCCGGCGAGGGCCAGGCGGTAACGGGGTTCGAGAATGAGCCGCACGATCGGCTGGGCCGTCTCCGACAACCGTTCCCGGCTCGAGGAGGCGAAGCAGACCAGCGCGAGCCCGGTGATTCCGAGGTAGATCGTCGCCACGGACTGCGGGATCGGCACGGCGAAGCCGTACTTGAAGAAGGCCCACAGGGCGACCCAGGTGTAGAGCAGCCAGGTGAGAGTGTTGGCCCGGCGCCAGGCGAGCACGCCGCCGACCGCGGCCAGGACGATGACAACGGGAAGGTTGAGTCCCAACATGATCAGTTCCGACAGGTTCGAGGGGCTGAAGGTCGACCGCTTTGGGGGCAGTCACCGTTCAGAACAGCGACGGGCCGGAGGTTGTTCCTCATCTGTTCAGAAATTTCTGAAAGTTCACGTCAATAGCCGAGGTCGGTGTCCAGGGTCACGTTCGGCGTACCGCCCAGGCTCTGCAGCCAGGCGATCACCGCCTTGATCTCGTCGTCGGAGAGGTTGATCGGCGGCTGGTTGATGGCCTGCATTCCGTCGGCAAACCCTGGGACGATGAACACGGCCGGCTCGTAGAGCGACTGGGCGAGATACTCCAGGTCGGACAGGCCGTCCACCTGGGTGGCGGCGCGGCCGCCAATGCCGTCCAGGTCCGGATAGCGCAAGGGGCCGCTCTGGCCGACCGTGTGACATCCGACGAGGCACTGGCCCTTGCCGCTCGCCAGCTCCGCGCCGACCGTCACCAGGTCCTCCGTCGTCATCTCGGCGTTGATCAGGACCGGCGGCGGTGGGTGGGATTCCTTCTGCGGCACGATCTGGCCCAGGTACATGTAGAAGGCCGTGGTGCCCAGCACGAGAAGGACCAGCCGCAGCGGCATGGGAACGGAGAGCTTCATGCCGCCTGGCCCCCTTCGAGCCGGCCGCCGTCCTCAGCGGCAGCGCCCGGCGCGTAGTCCTTCTTGCCGCTCAGGCTGCTGAGCCAGAAGACGACGCCGATCAGGCCGAAGAAGATGAGAACCGTGACGGAGACGACCTGCGTCGCGAAGCCCAGGCTGGGCGTGTAGGCGTCCGGGGAGGTGTCGAGGATCACGCCGTACACATGCCATTCCTGGCGCAGGCCGGAGCGGACGTAGCCCATCAGCCCCATCAGCCAGGTGAAGCTGAGGGCAATGAAGATGAGGGCGTACTGCGAGACGGCCGGGATTCGGCCCCATTTGGTTTCGCCCGACTGCGCGGCGTTGCGGTACAGGGGCAGGTCGATCACCGTGATCACCACCAGGGCCGCGAGCACCGAGTAGACCTGCGGAATCGCGAACCGGATGCGCGTCGCCGAGTCGACGAAGTAGCCGTAGACGCCGTAGAAGATGACCAGCGCCGCCGCGGAGGAGAAGACGATCGCCTGTGCGCGGGTGAGGAGCTGCCTGTGCGGATGGATCGATTGCCTGCCGGTCCGCCGGTAGAGCAGGAAGCTCATGTAGGTCGAGAGGATCAGGATGTTGACCGCCGTGTTCTTGGCCGACATCTGCCCCAGGTAGGAAAGCTGCGGGTGGCTGCTGCCCCCCATCGCGGCGATCTCGGAGACCGAAGAGATGGCGTAGCGCGGCGTTGCCCAGACGGCGAAGCAGAGGGCGATCGCGATCAGCAGCCACTTGATGAACTTCTGGAAGTGGACGCCGCCCTCCATGCGGCCCATCCCCAGCCAGAGGTAGTAGTTGGCGCCCAGGAACAGGTTACCGATGAGGGCCGCCTGGAGGACGAACAGCCAGGAGAACGTGCCGCCCATCATCTGGATGCCCAGGGTCTGGCTGAAGGCGTAGATCTCGGCGGCCAGGTAGTAGCCCGCGAACGGCAGGGGCAGGAAGGCGATGATGGCGACGAAGTTGCCGACGTAGCCCATCCAGTCGAAGTGGGCCCTCTCCTCGTCGGACTTCGCCTGCAGGTAGCGGAAGGCGGCGTAGGCGGCGGCGATCGAGCCGCCGAAGGCGACGTTCGCGATGATCCGGTGGATGTTGATCGGCATCCAGGTGAAGTTGAAGAAGGCGTCTCGGAGGCTGAGGAGTGCGCCGCTCTCCGAGACTGCGGAGACGAAGTCCGGGACGCCGTCGCCATCGATGTCGTCGCGCTTGCCGGGCGACATCATGAAGGTCAGCCAGGCGTTCGCGATGAACATGATCGCGGTGCCCACGATGTTCAGCATGAAGCCCAGGAACAGGTGCATTCTCGGCCCGAACTTGCCCCAGCCGTAGTAGTAGCTGTAGAGGAAGAGCGCTTCCAGGAAGAACAGCAGGACGTAGGGCAGGAACGTCGGCGAGAAGATGTGCATCAGGTAGTTCGTGAACTTCGGGTAGAGGATGATCAACGCGAAGGTCAGGAACGCCCCGAAGGTGGCGGTCATCGAGAACGAGACGGAGAGAAGCTTCGTGAACTCGTACGCCAGCTTGTTGTACCGCTCCTCCTTCTTGACGTAGCCGACGAACTCGATGATGAAGGCGAACAGCGGCACGGCGAGGACGAACGCCGCGAACAGCAGATGGAGCTGCGCCAGCACCCACACGGTCACCCGGCTGCCGACGAACGGCACCGTGCGGTACTCGGCCTCCTCGTAGGGCCTCGCCCTCGCTTCGGCTTCGTCCGCGGCCTGCTCGTCGGCAATGCCCTGCTGGCGTGGCACGAGTTCGGCCTCGCCCAGCTCTTCCTGGGCGGCGACCTGCCGGTCCGGCTGGCGGTACTCGTTGTCCACCAGGAAACCGCCCAGACGCACCGTGACGATCACGGACACGAAGGCGAGAACGCCGATGCCGAAGAGGATCCTGTTTCTGGTCATCTGTTCCCCGGGCGCTACTGGCGTGCTTCCCGCTCCGCCTGCATCGTTCGGCGTTCCTGCTGCAGATCACGGACGTAGGCGACGACCGCCCAGCGGTCGTCGACCGTCAGCGGATAGCGGTAGCCCGCCATCAACCCGACGCCGTTCGTGATCACGTCGTACAGGCGGCCATCGTTGTAGGCGGCGATGCGTTCATCGTGGAGGGAGGCGGTGGGGGTGCTGGCGCGCTCGAACAGGATGCCCTGACCGGTGCCGCGCTCGTCGTGGCAGGGCTGGCAGTAGATCTCGTACCGGTTCTCGCCGCGGGTGAGGACGTCGCCGGTAACCGTGATCGGTGAGGTCTCCAGGAAGTAGCCCTCGTCGTCTCGGCCGAACAGAAGGCGGTGATCGACGTCGAGCTGCCCGCGCGCCACCGTGCCCGCGACCGGCTGGCGCATCGCCATGCCGTCGTAGAAGAAGGCGCTCGCCTCCTGCGGGTCGTAGCGCTCCTGGTAGTCCATGTTCGGGTTGGGGTGGATCGGCGGAAAGGGCGACGGCATGCCCCGGCAGCCGAGCAGCAGCAGGACGGCCGCCAGAGCTTGCATGGATCTGGCCGCCCGGACGGAGCCGGCCTGACGGCCGGCGCGTTCTCCTGGCCGCCTGCGGCGGCAGCGGGTCAGAAGACCCGCGCACCCAGTGGGCGGCCAGTTCCAGGCAAGCCGCATCAGTGCGCGTCCTCGCCGTGGCCGGCGTCGTCGCCGCCGTCGTGGTCTTCGGCAGGCGGCGGCGCCGGCGTGATCTCCCGGTTCGGGTGGCGGATCTTCGCGAGGTAGGTCGTCCGGGGCTTCGTGTGCAGGTCGTCGAGCAACTTGTAGTTGCGGGGACTGGCCTTCGCCTGGGAAACGCCGCTGGCGGCATCCGTGATGTCGCCGAAGCGGATCGCCTCGGCCGGACAGGCCTGCTGGCAGGCGGTGACCACGTCGCCGTCGGCCAGGGGCCGGCCGTCCTGCTTGGCGTCGACCTTCGCCCGGCTGATGCGCTGGACGCAGTACGTGCACTTCTCCATGACGCCCCGGGAACGGATCGTGACGTCCGGGTTCTTGCCCAGCTTCATCACCTCGGGAGTGTCCTTGGTGAAGTTGAAGTAGTTGAAGCGCCGCACCTTGTAGGGGCAGTTGTTCGAGCAGTAGCGGGTGCCGATGCAACGGTTGTAGACCATCGCGTTCAGCCCTTCGCTGTCGTGCACGGTGGCCGCGACCGGGCAGACCTGCTCGCAGGGCGCGTTCTCGCACTGCATGCAGGGCACCGGCTGGAAGCTCGTCTGCGGCTCGTTGGGGAGGTCGTGGACGAGGTCCCGGAGCATGCCGGCGGATTCTCCCTCGTCGGAGAAGTAGCGGTCGATGCGGAGCCAGTGCATCTCCCGGCCCTCCATCACCTGCTCCTTGCCGACGATCGGTACGTTGTTCTCGCTCTGGCAGGCGATCATGCAGGCGTTGCAGCCGACGCAGGCGTTCAGGTCGATCGTCATGCCCCACTGCGGCGAGTCCTGGTAGGTCCACTCGTCCCACATCGAGTTCTCGTGCGGCTTCTCGCTGTGGGCGGTCGCGAAGTCGGGATGTGCTTCGAAGTAGTCGAGATCGGCCTCGCGGACGATCGGCCGGCCCTCCATCGAGTGGTGGTCCTGGGTCTGCGCCAGCGGGTAGGTGCCGCCGGTCGGGCTGAGCGCGCCGCGGGCGAGGTCGGGCGCCTCCGAGGTGCGCAGCAGATAGGCGTTGCGCCCCGGACTGTGGCCCTCGAGGTTGGCGGCGCTCGCGATCCGGCCAGTGAAGTCGCGGCCGTAGCCGAGGTCGATCGTCACCGTGTTGTCCGCCTGTCCCGGCACCTGCCAGACGGGAAGCTCGAGTTCCCGGCCGCCGGAGGCCACCGTGACGAGGTCCTCGTTCTCGAGGCCCAGCGCGGCGGCGGTGGCGGGGCTGATCAGGGCGGCGTTGTCCCAGGTCAGCTTGGTCATCGCGTCCGGCAACTCCTGAAGCCAGCCGTTGTTGGCGAAGCGACCGTCGTGGACCGCCGGGGAACACCGGAAGACGATCTCCAGATCGTCGCCCGCGGCGATCGGTTGGGCGGCTTCGCCGGCGGCGCGAACCGCGGCGGCGCCATCCTCGGGCGCGATGGCGGGGAGATCGGCCGCCGCCGCGGCGCTGCCGTCCAGCAGGCCGTCGTGCAACACCTTGCGCCAGGCGACTTCGAACTCGGAGAGCGCGACGGGGAACGGCAGCGACATCGGGTCGACCGGCACGGCCTCTTCCGCCGCTTCGGCCTCTTCGCCGTCGCCCTCCGCGGCCGCTTCGGCTTCCGCCTCGGTCTCAGACGCGGCGGTCGTGCTTTCCTCGCTGTCCTCCTCAAGCGGCAGGCCGAGGATCCCGGACCAGGTCTCGCGAACCAGATCGCGGCCGTCGCGGGACTCGCCCGTTGCGGCCAGGGCGAGCACCTCGACCAGGCTCTTCGCGCCGTAGAGCGGCTCGATCAGGGGCTGCACGACGCTCGCCGTGCCGTCGGTGGCCCGGGCGTCGCCCCAGCTCTCCAGATAGTGGGCGAGCGGCAGGTGCCAGCGCGCGAAGCGGCTCGTTTCGTCCCGGTAGGCGCCGGCGTGGATGACCGCGCCCGTTTCGCCCAGGCTCTCGAGGGCGGCCGGGAAATCGAGGTCGGCGGGAGCGCTGTAGGCCGGGTTGGCGCCCAGGATCAGCAGACGGTCGACCGCGTCTTCGCGGATCGCCGACGACAGGGCAGCAAGGTCCGCGTCGCTCGAACTGCCGCTGTCGGGCGTCCGGTGGTAGGTCACCGTCGAGCCGGCGTTGCCGAGCGCCGAGTTCAGGACGTAGACGGCGGCGTGGACGGCCGCCGGCTGGCGGTTGCCGGCGACGATCAGGCCGGCGCCCCGGTGGGCGATGAGGTCCTGCGCCAGTGCGTCGACCCAGGCGTCGTCGATGTCCCCGGCCGGCGTTCCGGCAGCCACCGGCAGTTCCAGGCCGTGACCCGCGAGCGCGCTGCCAAGGCGGGCGACAAGGGCCGCGACCCGGCCGCTCTGCACCCGCAGGCGGTGGTCCGCGCCCGCCGCGGTCACCGAGTGGACGCCGTCGACGGCGTAGTGGCGCAGCATGCTGCCGCCGCCGGCCTCGTTCACGCGCCGTGCCCGGCCGTAGCCCCGGAGGTTGCGGACGCTGTCGCCCTCGGTGCTGAGGAAGTCGGAATCCAGGGTCAGCAGGACCTTCGCACGGTCCACGTGGTAGACCGCGTGGACGTGGTCTCCGGCGGCGAGCGCCGTCCCCTGGTCGGCGTTCTCCTCGCTGACCGGCTCCCAGGTCACCCAACGCGCCTGCGGATAGCGGTCGAGCAGCGCTTCCTTGAGCCGGACCAGGGTCGGCGAAGAGGACGGCTCGGCCAGGATGGCGAAGCCCGTGCCGTCGGCCGCGGGGCCGAGGTCACCTTCGGTCCAGGCGGCCACGAAGTCGTCCCAGGAGGACGCCTCGTCGCCGAAACGTACGGACTTTGACCGGTCGGGGTCGTACAGGTCGAGCATCGAGGACTGGGCCCACACGCTCGATGCGCCTTCCGAGAACGGATGGAGTTCGTTGCCTTCGACCTTGGTCGGCCGACCTTCGTGGCTCTCCACCAGCAGACCGAGGGCGCGGCTGCCGAACGGCATCGTCGTGGCATAGGCCAGCGGAACGCCGGGGACCATGCCCTCCGGGGCGTCGACGTAGGGAACGATGTGTTCGACCGGGCGGCGGATGATGTCGCAGCCGGTCAGGCCGGCGAGCGAGGCCGTACCACCCAGCATGGCGAGCACGCTGCGGCGGCTGACGCCGTCCCGCAGCAGTTCGGGCGGCGCTTCCGACGCGCCCTCCGGGAACTCACGCTCCTGGCCGTCGATCTGCCGGAGGGCGACGGGCCCGGAAACTCCCTGGAGTTGTTCCAGGCTGCGCCAGTAGGTTCTGTCCGGCCGCTTGCCGTTGCCCGCGCTCATCGGTGGCACGCCGTGCAGTCTTCAGGAGGCGCCAGCGCCCGTTCCGCGATCGCCAGCTCGGCGAAGGCCTCGTGGTCTCCGGTCGGAATCCACTCCATGTCGGTCACCGCTTCGAGCGGCCGCAGGTGCGGACCCGGGTCGCGGTGACAGTCGAGGCACCAACTCATGCTCAGAGGCTCCACCTGGGACACGACCTCCATCTCGTGGACCGGACCGTGGCAGGTCCGGCAGCCGACACCGGCCCCGACATGAACGCTGTGGTCGAAGAACGCGTAGTCGGGAAGGTTGTGGATGCGCACCCAGCGCATCGGACGACCCTGTTCGATGCTCTTGCGAATCGGTTCCAGCAGCTCGCTGTCCCGGACGGCGACGTGGTGGCAGTTCATGCAGACCTGGGTCGGGGGGACGTTGGACACCGCCGACTCCTCGACCGAGGCGTGGCAGTAACGGCAGTCGAGGCCGAGTTCGCCGACGTGGAGCGCGTGGCTGTAGGGCACGGGCTGCGCCGGCCGGTAGCCGACATCGGTGTACTCGGGCGAGAAGAAGTACCAGATGCCGCCCGCTACGGCGCCGCCGCCCACTGGCAGGGCAAGCGCCACGTAGAGCGGAACCTTGAGAGTCCACTTGGGGAAGATCTGTGCCAAAACTCCGTACCCCGAAGCAGGGTATGAGCCCTGCACCCCTCCGAGATCGCGCGGAGTGTACAGCGTGCTATCGAGGCGGTCAAAGCCCGGCGCCCGGATAGGCTCGGATCATGTCCGAGGACCCTCGTTCCGGCCTCGATGGAGGCGCGCGGGAGCCTCGCCGGAGCTTGCTGAACCCCTGGTTTCTCGCGGCGCTGGCAGGCCTCGTCCTGATCCCGGCGCTCCGGCCGCTGCTCCGGTTCGAACCCGACCCACCGCCGGTCCTGCGGCAGTTGCCCGACTGGCGACTGGTCGATCAGAACGGTGAGTCGTTCGGCAGCGACGACGTGGCGGGCGAGGCCTACGTTGCCTCCTTCCTGTTCACGCGCTGCGCCACGGTCTGTCCGCGCCTGACGGCCTCGCTGCGCCAGTTGGAACGGCGCTATCGCGACGAAGGCGTGGATGGCGTGAGGCTGGTGAGCTTCACCGTTGATCCGGAGCACGACACGCCGGAGCGGTTGCGCGACTATGCCGGAAGCCGGAGCCTGGACCTGGAGCGCTGGAGTCTCCTCACCGGCGCCGAGCAGGAGGTGCGTTCGGTGGTCGTCGACGGTTTCGCCTTGCCCATGGGCGAGCGGCTGGACCTCGCCGGCGGTCTGGTCGACGTCGCGCACGCGGCAAGGCTGGCTCTCGTCGATCGTGACGGCGGCGTCCGCGGCTACTACGCCTCGGACGCGGTGGGGCTGGACGAGGTGTTCCACCGCACCCGGCAGATCCTGGCGGAGTAGGGCCGGGACAGCGGGAACGGGCCGACTGGGTACGCCGGCGTCCCCGCCGGCCGCCGCCGCAGGCGGCCGGGAGAACGTCGCCTGCCACAGGCAGGCGTCCTTATCCGGCCCGCTCCCGCTGTCCCGGCGGCTCCATCTCCAGGATCCACTGGCGGATCAGGGCCACCGACTCGACGTCGACGAGACCGCGGCCGAGCTCGGGCATCATGATGCCGGGGTGCGTCGATTCGATCCGGTAGACGAGGATCGATTCGTCGGGCCTGCCGGGAACGACCCCGTACAGGCGGTCGCCGGTGCCCTGGCCGGCGGCTACCGGGTGCTTGTAGACGCCAAGCCTGGTCCGGTCCCGGTGTTCCTTGCGCAGGTCGAGGCCCGACGTGCGTCCGCTTCCCTTCAGGTTGTGGCAATGGGCGCAGTTGATGTCGAGCCAGGTGCGCGCCCGCTCGTCGACGCTGCCGGAGAGCCCGACGTTCCAGACCGGTGCGCGGGGCGTCTCGGCAGCCGGCGGCGCGCCCTCGAGGAAGCCCAGTCGCCGCCATCGCTCGAGCTGGTTCTCGGAGAGGGTGGAGCCGTCGGTCTCGGCATAGACGAAGTTGCGGTTCAACTGCGCGGCCTGGGGACCGATCGGCAGCACCCGCTCGCCGTCCGTCCGGTGGCAGGTCTTGCACTGGTTCGCGTTCGGCACCCGGTACGTGTGCTCGATCCTCGCGCCTTCGGCATCGATCCAGGACACCTCGAGGGGTCCGCCGACGATGGCGAGTTCAGCGTCGGTCAGTTCGGCGTTCCAGATGTACGGCAGGCCGACCCAGCCGCCCTCCTCGTGGACCAGCAGCCTGGTTTCCATCGGCCGCAGACCGTCCTCCGGAATCCGGAAGTCCGCGGGGTAGGCGAAGGTCTTCGAGATGACCGTGCCGACCGGGAACTCGAACGGGCCCTCCTCGCGGTACAGCGCGGGCTCGACGTCGCCGTCAGCCCCTTCCGGCAGGCGCACGAAGCGGAACTTCAGCGCGTAGTCCGAAAACAGCGCCGTGTTCAGGTCGTAGGGTTCGACGCCGGGGGCCGGGATGTGGCTCGCGGGTTCTCCCGTGAACAGGCCCCAGCTCGAGAGCTTCTCCGGGTAGCGGGCGAACGGCCCCTGCCCTGAACTGCCCTCCCCGGCTCCGCAACCCGCGAGCGCGAGCGCGGCGATCGCCAGTGCCGCGGTTGGCGCGCTACGGAGCGCCACCGGTCGCCGCGCCGAGATCGACCGGCTGGGGCACCGCCGGCAGCGCGCCCTGGTGAGCGGCCAGGTCCCTGCTCACGGCGGGCTCACCGCCCGCGAAGACGGACCCGAGGTCGAGGTTCACGAAGTCGGCGTCGCCGTTGTTCTCGATGTACAGCCGCAGGTCCGCGGGGACCTCGCCTTCGACCAGCTTGTCCGGGTTCGAAACGCCGTCCCAGACGATGTCCGGGAAGGCGCCGCCCGCGAGGGCGACGAAAGCGTCGGCGAAGTCGCCGTTCGGGCTCTCGCCGCCGCCGATGAACTCGTTGTCGTGAATGTAGACGCCCTCGGTGTACGGGTCGTAGCCGGGGTCGTTGTAGGTGCGACCGGTCGAGAGGTAGGAGATGACCGCCAGGTTCGAGTTCTGGTTGTGGTGGATCCGGTTCTCGAACAGCTCGACGTTGTCGCTGGCCATCACGATGATCCCCGAGCCGGCCGGGATCGTCGACACGATCGCGCCTTCCTTGCCGAAGTTGGGCAGGTTGTTGTCTGTGATGTCGTTGTCGTAGACGCGGGCGTCGCGGCCATCCTTCACGGGCAGTTCCGGCAGCGAGAAGACGAGCAGGCCGCCGGTGTTGCCGTGGGCCCGGTTGCCGTAGACGTCGGCTCCGGTCGTGTTCTCGATCTCGATGCCGGCCACGTTCTCCCAGGCTTCGTTGCGACGGACGACGACGTTGGCCGACTGGCCGACGTAGATGCCGGCGTCAGACGCGCCGCGCACGCGGCTGTCCTCGATCAGGACGTTCGTGACCTGGACCGGGTAGAGCCCGTAGGCGCCGTTGTTCGTGTCGGGCCCGTTCGTCCATTCGACCCGTACGCTCCGGAAGGCGGCTCCGGTCGTGCCCTCCACCTTGATGCCGTCGCCCCTCGTGTTTTCGACCGCGAGGTTCTCGACCGTGAAGTCGTCGGCGGTCGCGAGAATCCCTTCGCCTCCGGTCCCCGGGGCCTGCAACGAGAAGTCGAGAATCGTCTCGTCCATCCCCTGGCCGCGCAGGGTCACGCCCTCGACGTCGAGGGACAGGGTAGCGTCGAGTTCGAAGCGTCCGGCGGCGAGCTCGATGAGCGCTCCCGGCTCGGCCGTCAGCAGCGCTTCCTGGAGCGTCCGGTGGTCGTTGTCTCCAGGACGGAGCGTGGCGTCCTCCTGCGCGCAGGCGGCAAGCGCGAGCAGGCAGACCGAGGTGAAGAGGAACTGTTGCTTCATGGCTGGGGTTCGTCTCCGGGTCGTTACCGGGGCCGGCGGGATCATGCCATGATAGCCGCGAAGGGGGACCTCATGCCGGGGAAGATTGCAACCGCCGCGCTCGTCGCCGGCCTCGCGGGCGCGGTGGCCGCCGGGGACGAAGGACCGGTTCCCGAGCCGGAACCGATCGGCACGATGAGCGAGCTGATGATCAAGCTCATGTACCCGGCGTCGGACGCGATCCTCTACGTCGAGAGCCGTGCCCCGGCCAATGAAGTCGAGTGGAACGAACTGCAGGCGCAGGCGCTCATCCTCGCCGAGTCGGCCAACCTGATCATGATGCCGAGTCGCGTGGTCGGCGACCGCGACGAGTGGATGCGCGACGCGCGGCTGATGTTCGACGCCGGTGCCGCGGCCTACGAGGCCGCCCTCGAGCAGGACCTCGATGCGCTGATCGCCCTGAACGAGCAGGTCTACATGTCCTGCGTCGTATGCCATCGCCGTACGCGGCCGGACTACGGGAGGAACTACAAGCGCTTTGACGATCCGCCGGCCGAGGCCCTTCCGGCCGCGGAAGAAGCGCCTCCTGCGGAAGAAGGACGGCTGCCTTAGGTCCGTTCCGCCAGGCGACGCTGCTACGATGGCGCGCTCAAACCCAGGAGGGCGGAGCATGAACTCCATCGAAGCTCGCAAGCGTTCGGTCCGGTGCGCGGCATTGTTGCTCGCGGCCGCGATTCTCCCCGCAGGTCTCGCCGCGGACGATTCCATCGCGGATGTCTGGGACCGGGTCGAACACCACACGGTAAAGAACGGCGATGTCGGAATCCACTACGTCACCCTCGGCGAGGGCGAGCCGGTGCTGTTCATCCACGGGTTCCCCGACATCTGGTACAGCTACCGGCACCAGATGGCCGCTCTCGAAGGGGACTTCCGCGCCGCGGCGATGGACCTCCGCGGCTACAACCGCAGCGGCCAGCCGAAGCGGGTCGAGGACTACGCGATGCCGCATCTCCTCGCGGACGTGGCGGCCGTGGTCGAGGACCTCGGCGCGCCGATCAACCTGGTCGGCCACGACTGGGGCGGGGCGATCGCCTGGCGGTTCGCGATCGAAAATCCGGACAAGGTCAAGCGGTTGATCATCATGAACCTCACCCACCCCCGCGGCTATGCGAACGTGATCGTGAACGCGACCGAGGAGCAGCGCCGCAACGTCCAGTACGCCCGGAACTTCGCCTCGTCCGAGCCGGACGGCAGCCCGGTGCCGGAGGGGCTGCTCGGCCGCTACGAGAGCGAAGGCGAGAAGGTGGCCGGCCACTACCGCGAGGCGTTCTCCCGTTCCTACTGGGACGGAATGCTGAACTACTACCGGGCGAACTACGGCGGCGTCGCGGCCGGCGGCGAGGTACCGAACCTCAAGATGCCCGTCCTCCAGTTCCACGGCCTCAAGGACACGGCGGTGGACAAGGACGGGCTGAAGAACACCTGGGACTGGGTCGACCGCGACTACACCCTGGTCACGGTGCCGACGGTTGGCCATTGGGTCCAGTTGGAGGCCGCCGACCTCGTTTCCGACACGATGCGCGCCTGGCTGCTGGCCAGGAAGTAGCGTCACAGCCGCAAGGAGAATCCAGCATGTCGATGACCCAGCAATCCAGGCGTTCGCTTCCCGTCTTCCTGGCCGGCGCCGCGGCTGCCGCGCTGGTGCTGGCCTGCGCACCGGCCGAAGCACCGGTGGCGGATGCGGCGGGCGACGAGCATGCCGCGGCGGAAAGCGAATCGGGGCGGGAGTACTACGAGATCCGCCGCTACCGCCTGGCCGACGAGGACAGCCGGCAGACCGTCCTCGCCTACCTGGGAAACGCCCTGGTGCCGGCGCTCAACCGGGCCGGGATCGACAGGGTGGGCGTGTTCGGAGTCGAGCCGCCCGCCGAGGCGGACGAGCCGGTCGACCCGGTGGATTCGCTCTCCGTGTGGGCGATCATCGCCTTCCCGACTGTCGGGGACTTCACGGCGATGAAGTCGACGCTCGAAGCCGACGCCGAGTACCTGGAAGCCGCCGCGCCGATGTACGCGACGCCGAGGCAGGAGCCGATCTACGAGCGCGTGGAGAGCTGGTTGCTGCGGGCCTTCAAGGGCATGCCGGCGATGGAGCTTCCGCCCCAGACCGCGGCCGGGCAGGACCGGATCTTCGAGCTGCGCCTGTACGAGAGCCACAACGAGGAGACGGCCCGCCGCAAGGTCCACATGTTCGACAACGGCGAGATCGACATCATGCGGGATGTCGACATGGCGCCCCTCCTGTTTGCTGAACTCCTGGTCGGTGCGGACGTTCCGGCCCTCGTCTACATCCTGTCCGCCCCCGACATGGAGGCGCACCGGGAACACTGGCAGGCGTTCGGCGGCCATCCCGAGTGGATCCGGATGCGCGACATGGACTACTACAAGGGAACCGTCTCGCGGATCGAGAACGTGTTCCTGCGGCCGACCGCGTTTTCGCAGATCTAGAGGTCGCCGCTTCGCGGCGGCGATTTCGCTCCGTGGGTCAGAAGACCCACGGCTACGGGTCGCCGCTTCGCCGGCCGCGCGGCCGGCTACTCGGACGTGTCGACTTCCGCGGCGCTGCCGGGCCAGCGGACCCAGTAGCCGTCGGCCCAGACCAGGTCCTCGTTGAAGTCGGTACCGCGGAAGGCGCCGATCTCGTAGGTGGACTGCGGCTGCTCCGTGTTCGAGCCGTCGCGGCCGCCGCTCCAGATGCCGATGACCTGGGTGCTCAGGAGCTGGTCCGAGCCGGCGAAGCCGAACCGGTAGGGGTTGTTCCAGCCGTCCCGTTCGGGCACGTCCTGCAGGTAGAAGAATGTGTTCGACGGACGGAGCAGGGCCGAGAGGTCCGCGTGGGAGAAGTCGGGATAGGTGAACTCGCTCCAGCTGAACGTGGCGGTCGTGCTCGATCCGGCGGCCGCGGCGCTGACTTGGTCGGTCAGCCACTGCATCCAGGCGGAGCCCACGGCCTTCATGTCGGCCTGGGTGCGGGTCTGGTTCGCGTTCTGCAGCCCGGTCATCAGGTTCGGCACCAGCAGCGCGGAGATGATGCCGATGATCGCCACGACGATCAGGAGTTCGATCAGGGTGAAGCCGGCTTGCCGGCTGTGGGAGCGCGCTCCGGTCATCTTCGTGCTCCTTGGGTTGAAGTTCAGGTCCGGCCGCGGCGCAGTGGGGCGCGTCGCCGGCGGCTTACAAGGATGATACGGGGCCGAGGGCCGCGGCGTCCAAGCGGCCGGGCTCCGCAGTCTGCCCGCAACCTCCGGCAGGAGGGCTTACTCTTTCTGTACCTGTAGGATACGCCCGTTCGGCAATCCGCTCGAGTGGGTCCGGTGGACTTCAGCCTCTACGACTTCGATCCAGCGATCTACGACGAGATGTTCGTCGCGGAGGGGCAGCCGCGCGAGCACTGCCGGGCAGTCGTCGAGGCGCTCAGGGAACTGCCCGACGACGATCTGAACACGATCCAGGAACGGGTGACGCGCTCGTTCTCCCAGGAGGGGATCACGTTCACCGTCTACGGCGACGAAGAGGCGGAGGAGCGGATCATTCCGATCGACTGCGTGCCGCGCCTGCTCGCCCTGGCGGAGTGGCGGGAACTCGAAGCCGGCCTCGTGCAGCGGATCCGGACCCTCAACCTGTTTCTTGCCGATGTTTACGGTGACTGCCGCATCGTCAAGGACGGCGTGATTCCCGCCGACGTCATCCTCGGCTGCCCGCAGTACCGGCTGGCGATGCGTGGCGTCGGCGTGCCAAACGACGTCTGGGTGACGATCTGCGGCACGGACATCGTGCGTACGCACGAGGGCTTCATGGTGCTGGAGGACAACTTGCGCGTGCCTTCCGGCGTGTCCTACATGATCGCCAATCGCAAGGCGGTGAAGGCCGGTCTCCGCCTGCTGTACCGGCGGTCCCGGGTTCAGGACGTCGAGCAGTACGGCAGCCTGTTGCGGCAGACGCTCTGCGAGTTGTCGCCCGGCGGCCGCCCGGATCCGTGCGTGGCGTTGCTCACTCCCGGCACCTACAACTCGGCGTTCTACGAGCACATGTTCCTGGCTCACGAGATCGGCGCCGAGCTCGTCGAAGGACAGGATCTGCTGGTCAACGACGGGTTCGTCTACATGCGAACGACCTCCGGCCTGCGGCGCGTCGACGTGATCTACCGTCGCGTGGACGACGACTTCCTCGACCCGCTGGTCTTCCGCGAGGATTCCCTGCTTGGCGTTCCGGGCCTGATGAACGCGTTCAAGCGCGGCAACGTGGCCTTGGCCAACGCTCCGGGAACGGGCGTCGCCGACGACAAGAGCGTTTACGCCTACGTGCCGGAGATGGTGCGCTACTACCTGGGCGAGGAGCCGCTGCTCCAGAACGTGGAGACCCGCCTCTGCCGGCGGCCCGAGGATCTCGAGTACACGCTGGACAACCTGGAGCACCTCGTGGTCAAGCGGGTCGGCGAATCGGGTGGCTACGGCATGCTGGTCGGTCCGCACTCGACGCCGGAGGAGCGTGACGCGTACGCGAAGACGCTCCGCGCCGATCCCGCGGACTACGTTTCGCAGCCCACCCTGGCGCTGTCGCGGTCGCCCTGCCTGATCGACGGGCACGCGGAACCGCGCCACGTCGATCTCCGGCCCTTCGTGCTGACCGGGAACGAGACCCGCATCGTGCCCGGGGCGTTCTGCAGGGTCGCTCTGCGCAGGGGCAGCCTGGTCGTGAATTCGAGTCAGGGCGGTGGCGGCAAGGACCTCTGGGTGGTCGACCTCTGATGCTCTCGCGTAGTGCCCAGGGCGTCTACTGGATGGCCCGTTACTTGGCCAGGGCCGGCTATCTGAGCCGCCTGCTGGAGCTGCAGGTGCAGTTTCTCGTCGACCGTTCGGTCGAGGAGATCCACTTCGGCTGGAAGCGGATCTACCGGTGCATGAAGCGGTTCCCGCCGCCGGGCGAGGCGTTCCTGCCGGAAGCGGACGAGTTCGCCCTGGCGGACGCGTTCACGCTGGCGGACGACCTGACCTTCGAGCGTTCGAACCCGGATTCGGTGTGGAGCGCGATCGCGGGCGGGCGCGAGAACGCCCGCCAGATGCGTCACTGCGTCAGCGGCGAGATGTGGACCTGCCTGAACTCCGCCTGGCTGCGGATTCGGGATCTCGAGGCCGTCGATATCTGGAGGACGCCGGAGGTTTTCTACGCGCAGACTCGCAGCGAGATCCACAACTTCGTCGGGGTCGCGGACGCGACGATGTACCGTGGCGCGGCCTGGCGGTTCATGCGCCTCGGCCGGGCCATCGAGCGGGCGCAGCTCGCGGTGTCCCTGCTGCTGGCTCAGATCGACCTCAGCCGGCGCACGGAGAGGCGAACGCTGGGCTGGGCGAGCATGCTGCGCACCCACCACGCCCTGGAGGCCTACGGCCGCGTCCATGGGATCGAGATGAAGCCGGACCGAGTGCTGGACCTGCTGGTAGCCGAGCCGTCACTTCCTGGCTCCGTGCTTGCCACGGTGCAGGCCGCTGCCGCGGAACTCGAGGGCCTCGGTGCCGGACCCGGCGTCGAAGCCGACGCTGCCGCCCGGCGGTTGGCCGGGCGGGCTGAGGCGCTCATCCTCTACGATTGGCCGGAAGCGTCAGCGCCCGAGGAACTGCTCGAACAGGTCAACCAGTCCGCCCGCGACCTGCACGACGCCGTGCTCGGCGCCTTCGTCGACTACGCGATCGAGGACTCTCCGCTGCGGTGACATCTACCCGCCCGCTCCGCTACGACGTCGAGCATCGGACGAGCTACGAGTACTCGGACAGCGTCCGCGGTTGCGTTCTGCTGCTCTGCCTGCAGCCGGCCCGGACATCGGGTCAGAGGGTGCGGCGATTCGAGCTCGAAACGATCCCGGCCGCTTCCCTCAGTCCGGAGCGGGACTGCTTCGGCAATCGCCGCCACGTTCTCAACGTTCATCGGCGGCACGAAGAACTCGTCATCACGTCCCGGTTCCGGGCGGAACTCGTCGCGGCGTCGAGCGGGGGAGCGGTCGGGGGTTGGGAGGAGTTGCGGAGCCTTCGCCAGATGCCGGAGTACTGGCACTTCCTGGAACCCAGCGTCCTCGCACGGCCGTCCCCGGCGCTCGGGCGTTTCGTCCGCAGCGAGGGCTTCCGTCCGGAGGAACGTCCGATGGAGAGCCTGGTCCGCCTGGCCGACGGGATCCGCGAGCGCTTCGAGTACGAGCCGGGCAGCACGGCGGCCGATTCGCCCATCGAGCACCTGCTGGAATCGGGTCGGGGCGTGTGCCAGGACTACGCCCACCTGATGATCGCGATCGGCCGCTCCTGGGGCGTCCCCTCCCGATACGTGTCGGGCTATCTCCACAACACGGGGCGAGCCGGCGAACGCGTGACGGCGGGCGCCAGTCACGCGTGGGTAGAATGCTGGCTTCCAGGGGCCGGCTGGGTCGGCTTCGACCCAACGAACACGACGTTCAGCGATCAGCGACACATCCGCGTGGCCGCGGGCAGGGACTATGCCGACGTTTCTCCCACAAGGGGAGTGTTCCAGGGCGCCGGGGATGCGAAAATCGTGGTTGATGTGATAGTGAATGCAGTTGACAGCGCACGACTTGGCGGAAGAAACGGCAACGGGAGGCAGAGAGTATGAACGTCCAGGTGGATCATCACGACAAGGTTCTTGTGGCCAGAGTCGAGGGGCGCGTCGACAGCTCGAACTCCCAGGACTTTGAACGCCAGTTGCAGGGGGCGATCGGCGAGGACGTCCAGGCGGTGGTCGTCGACCTCGGTCAGCTCGCGTACATCAGCAGCGCCGGCCTGAGGGTCGTCCTGCTGGTCGCAAAGACCCTCGGCCAGCGCAACGTGAGCATCTCCCTCTGCGCGTTGAGCCATCCCGTTCAGTCGGTGTTCGAGATCAGCGGCTTCAACCGCATCATCCAGATCTACGACACGCAGGCCGACGCCCTGGCGGCGGCGGGGTAGAGGTTTTCGAGCGCGGAAGGGGTGGCGGTCCAGGTGGGCGATCGGGACAATCCCGACTACAAGATCCTGGTTGTCGACGACGAGCCGGATCTGGAGCGGCTGGTTCGCCAGCGCATGCGGCGCCACATCCGCCGAGGCAAGTACGGTTTCGAGTTCGCCGGCAACGGCGTCGAGGCGCTCCAGGTCCTGACGGAGAAGAAGGACATCGACATCGTTCTCTCGGACATCAACATGCCGAAGATGGACGGCCTGACGCTCCTGCAGCAGATCCCGGAGGTGAACTCGGATCTCCGCTCGGTCATCGTCTCTGCCTACGGCGATATGGAGAACATCCGCACCGCCATGAACCGCGGCGCCTTCGACTTCGTCACCAAGCCGATCGACTTCACCGACCTTGAGGTCACGATCGAGCGGACGTTGCGACATCTCGACGAGTGGCGTGCCGCGCTCGCCTCGCGCGACAAGCTGGTGGCGATACAGAACGAGCTCGCTGTGGCGACGAAGATCCAGCAGTCGATCCTGCCGGACAAGTTCCCCCATGTAGACGGGTGTGAGGTCTACGGTTGCATGCACGCGGCACGCAACGTCGGAGGGGACTTCTTCGACGTGATCAACCTCGCCGCGGGACGGATCGGGCTTGCGGTAGCCGACGTGTCGGACAAGGGCGTGCCGGCGGCCCTGTTCATGATGTCGAGCCGCACGCTGCTCAAGGGGGCGGCAGTCGGCGTCGAGGATCCCGGGGCGGTCCTCCGGGAAGTGAACGACCTGCTGAACGAGACGAACGACGCGGCGATGTTCGTCACCGTGTTCTACGGCGTCTACGATCCGTCGACCAGGGTGCTCACCTTCTCCAACGGCGGCCACAACCCTCCGCTGGTGGTTCACCCCGACGGGAGTTCGGAGGAACTCGAACTGACGGGCGGCCTCGCCCTCGGGGCGATTCCCGGCTTCGAGTACGGGCAGGCCAGCGTCCGGTTGAGCCCGGGAGACCTCGTCGTCTTCTTCACGGACGGAGTCACCGAGGCGATCAACGTGGCGAACGAGGAATTCGGCCTTGAGTCGCTTCAGGGTCTGTTCGGCGACGGCCGGACTCCAACCGCCCGGGAAGCCGCGGAGATGATCCTGCAGGCCGTGCAGGACTTTGCCGGCGAAGCGCCGCAGTTCGACGATCTGACTTGCATGACCTTGCGCGTCGCCGACGAGTGAGCGCTAACCTCCACCTCCGTGTTCCGAACCGGATCGAAGAGCTTCCGGGTGTCTCGGAGGCCGTCGAGGCGCTCGGCCGGGAGGAGGGTTGGACGCAGGACGTGACCTACGCCATCGTTCTCGGTCTGGAGGAAGTGGCGACGAACGTCGTGCGTCACGGCGGCAGTGAGCCCGGCAGCAGCGAGATCGAGATCGAGGTCACCTCGAGCGACGACGAGGTCCGGATCGAGGTTCGCGACAGCGGGAAGGCGTTCGATCCGTTCCACGAGGCTCCCGAGCCGGACCTCGACGCGGAAGTTCAGGACCGGCAGATCGGCGGCTTGGGGGTCCACTTCGTGAAGGTCCTCATGGACGAGACTTCGTACAGTCGCGAGGGCGGCCGCAACCACGTGTCCATGGTCAAGCGCCGGAGTTGAACCGCGGCACGGGACTGCTGAGAGCGATGCGCGCATGTGCTGCTCTGACCGTGTCAGCCTGGGCCGCGGTGGCCTTGCTCGCCGCGGCGCCGTCGGCGGCTCAGCCGGCGGCGTCGCCGACTGAGCCGGAAGGGACGCCGGGCGTTTCGGCCGAGCGCATCCTGTTCGGCCAGTCCGCCGCCTTCAGCGGTCCGGCGGCCGAACTGGGGAGAGGAATGCGGCTCGGCATCCAGGCGGCGTTCAAGGAGGCCAACGATGGCGGCGGCGTGCACGGCCGGCGCCTGGAGCTGGTTACGGTGGACGACGGCTACGAGCCGGAGGCAGCGATCGGCAACACGCGCCGCCTGATCGAGGACGAGGGCGTGTTTGCGCTGGTCGGCGGCGTCGGCACGCCGACCTCCCGCTCCGCGGTACCGGTTGCCGAAGAGGCGGGTGTGCCGTACATCGCTCCGTTCACCGGCGCGGGCTTTCTCCGCGGCGAACCGCACGTGATCAACCTCCGCGCCTCCTACGCCCAGGAGACGGAGGAAATGGTGGAGCGACTGACCAGGGATCTCGGCATCGAGCGGATCGCGGTCGTCATTCAGAACGACTCCTTCGGGCGTGCCGGCCTGGCGGGCGTTCGTGCCGCGTTCGACAGACGGGGCATGGAGGCGGTCGCCATCGGCGTCTATCCGCGCAACACGACCGCCGTCAAGACGGCCATTGTCGACATCGAGGTGGGGCGTCCGGAGGCCGTCATCATCGTGGGCGCCTACCAGCCGGTGGCCAGCCTGATTTCCTGGGCCCGGCACATCGGCCTCGATCCGGTGTTCATGACCCTGTCCTTCGTGGGCAGCAATGCCCTCGCGGAAGAACTCGGCCCACGCGGCGCCGGCGTCTACGTCACCCAGGTCGTGCCGTTTCCGAGCGCGCAAACCTCCAGAGTCGCCACCGCCTACCGTCGCGCGCTGCGCGCCCATACTCCCGGCGCCGAGCCCGGTTTCGTCTCGTTCGAGGGCTACCTCGCCGGACGTCTCGTGATCGAGGCACTCGAGCGCTGCGGGACGGCGGTCGATCGGGACCGGTTCATTCAGACGCTGCGCGATGCCGGTTCGATCGACCTCAACGGCTTCCGCCTCGTGTTCGGAGACGGGGACAACCAGGGTTCGGACGCCGTGTTCCTGACCGTGATCGACGAACGGGGCCGGTATCGGCCCGCGACGCGTCTTGAAGCCGCGGTGAACCGATGATCTCGTGGTTCCGACGACTGGCCGAGGCCCGTTACAGGATCGCCACCCAGCTCTACGTCGGCATCGGCGGCGCGGCTGCCCTGACTCTCGCGGCCAGTCTGGTGGCGCTGTTCGCCTTCGCTCAGGTCGGCGATTCGCAGAACCGGGTCACCCAGGGAACGGTGCCGGAGCTGGCGGCGGCGTTCGGCGTCGCCCAGGGCAGCGGAACACTGGTGGCCGCGGGCCCCAGGCTGACCGCAACGACGAACCAGGACGAACTGACTCGGGCTGAGTTCGAGATGTTGCCGGCGCAACGTGCCTTCGAGGCCCAGCTTGAGGACCTGATGAGCCGGGGGACGGAGTCCGAGGAGTCACTCGGCGGCGACTCGGAGATCCTGAGCATCCAGGCTCGTGGCGAGGAGCTCATCGGGAACATCGCGGCGATCCAGGAGTCGGTTTCCGAGGGCTTCGAACTGAGCGCGGAGAGTGAGGCGCTGCGGTCGGAACTGGAGTCGCTCCACACCCGGATCGAGGCGCTTCTGGTGCCCGCTCTCGACAATCAACTCTTCTACGCGATGACCGGCTTTCGGTCGTTCGAGCAGCCGCCCGCCTCCCGTGAGGTCCACTTCTCGGAACCGGAGATCGACCGCTACCGGGTGCTGGTGGGCCTTCAGCAGGACGTCACGATCATCGACCAGCTCCTGAACAGCCTGGCGGTGCTGACCGACCGGCCGCTGATCGAGCCGGTCGAGGAGCGGTACGAGTCGGCGGCGACGAGTATCGAGCGCGCTCTCAGCGCGATCGACGAAACCGCGACCTCGGATCGGTTGGAGGCGCTCTTCGGTGAGATGCTTGCGAAGAGTCGTACCGCCTTCGACCTGAGACGACAGGAAGTCGACGCGCTCGACCGGCAGCAGGCGCTGCTGGACGAGAACCAGAATCTGGCGGTCGAACTCGGTGGCGACGTCGAGAGTCTGGTCGCCGCTTCCCGGACCCGCACCGATGCGGCGACCAAGGCCGCGTCCCAGGCGATCCGCACCGGGCGCGCGTTGCTGCTGGCGCTCAACATCGTGAGCATCGCCGGGGCGGTCTTCATCGGCTGGCTGTTCGTCGGACGGCTGCTGGTGCGCCGGTTCGAGGCCCTCTCGAGCAGCATGCGGGAGATGGCGGGGGGCAATCTGGAAGCCGAGATCGGGATCGGCGGCAAGGACGAGGTCGCCGACATGGCGGCCGCCCTCGAGGTCTTCCGCCGGCACGCGCTGGAGGTGCAGCGGCTGAACCTGGTCGAGAAGCTGGCGGATGAACTGAAGGAGAAGAACGAGGAACTGGAGGTCGTGCTGGTCGACCTGCAGAAGGCCCAGGACCAGATCGTCATGCGCGAGAAGCTCGCAGCGCTGGGCGAGCTGACGGCCGGGGTCGCCCACGAGATCAAGAACCCGCTCAACTTCGTCAAGAACTTCTCGGAAGTTTCCTCGGAACTCCTCGAAGAGGTCGAGGAGATCATGAAGGAGAACGAGGACGGCAGCCTGGACGAGGACCAGCGGAAGGAGATCGGGGAGATCTTCGAGGACCTGAGCGGCAACCTGAAGCTGATTCAGAACCACGGCGAGCGCGCCAACCGGATCGTCACCGACATGCTGAAGATGGGCCGAGGCGCAGCCGGTCGCGAGGAAGCCGACATCAACCGTCTGGTCGACGAGCACATCGGGCTCGCCTACCACAGCGCCCGGGCTTCCGATTCGGACTTCAACCTGACCATCGAGAAGGACTTCGATCCGGATCTGGGCACCCTGGAGGTCGTGTCCCAGGACGTTGGCCGCGTGTTCCTCAACCTGGTCGGCAACGCCTGCTACGCCACGAACGAAAAGCGGCTCACAACGGACGATGAGTCCTACGAACCGACGCTCACGGTGACGACGCGAAAGATGGACGACGGCGCCGAGGTCCGGATCCGGGACAACGGCAACGGCATTCCGCAGGACATCGTCGACAAGATCTTCAATCCGTTCTTCACGACCAAGCCGACCGACCAGGGAACTGGCCTCGGTCTGGCGCTCTCGGCCGATGTAGTGCGCGAGCACGGCGGGATGATCCGGGTCGATACGGTGCCGGGAGAGTTCACGGAGATGATCGTCGAGCTGTCCGCGGCGCCGCCCGACATCGAGCTGCCTTGATGCCGGCCCAGGCCCTGGCGTCGCATCCGGCCCCGGTCTTCGCCATGCGTGGCGTGACGAAGGTCTACGTGATGGGTGAGGTCGAGGTCCACGCGCTGCGCGGAGTCGACCTGGAGCTCCAGGAAGGCGAGTTCGCGGTCCTGCTCGGCCCGTCGGGAAGCGGCAAGTCGACCCTTCTGAACATCCTGGGCGGGCTCGATCGGCCTACCGCCGGCCAGGTGACCTACCGTGAAGGGGATCTGAGCGAGGCCGGAGAACGGGCCCTGACCCGCTACCGGCGCCGGCACGTCGGCTTCGTGTTCCAGTTCTACAACCTGATTCCCTCGCTCACGGCGCGCGAGAACGTCGCGCTCGTCACCGAGATCGCCGGCGATCCGATCGCTCCCGAGGACGCCCTGGCGCTGGTCGGCCTGAAGTACCGCCTCGACCACTTCCCGTCGCAGATGTCGGGCGGCGAGCAGCAGCGCGTGGCGATCGCCCGGGCCATCGCCAAGCGTCCGGACGTGCTGCTCTGCGACGAACCGACGGGAGCTCTCGACATCAGCACGGGCATCGCGGTCCTGGGGGCGCTCGAGAAGGTGAACTCCGAACTGGGCACCACGACCGCCGTGATTACCCACAACGCGGCGATCTCGGCGATGGCGGATCGGGTAATCTCGCTTGCAGACGGCCTGATCACGAGCGACGTGCGCAACTCGACGAAGCAGCCGGCGGTCACGATCGAGTGGTAGGACGATGAGAGCCCTCGACCGCAAGCTGCTGCGCGATCTGTGGAACGTGCGGTCCCAGGTGCTGGCGATCGCCTTGGTCGTCTCGTCGGGGATCGCGCTCCTGGTCATGGCGCAGGGAGTGTTCGGCTCGCTCCTGACCACCCGCGACGCCTATTACACCCGCTACGCCTTCGCCGACGTGTTCGCCGGCGCCAAGCGCGTCCCGAACTGGGTCGAGCAGCGGATCGCCGCGATCCCGGGGGTGGGGAAGGTCCAGACCCGGGTCGTCGTGGCCGTCTCGCTGGACGTGCCCGGAGTCAGCGATCCGATCAACGGACGCCTGATCTCCCTGCCGGAGCGGGGCCGGCCGGCGCTGAATGACGTCGCGCTGCGCCGCGGGCGGTTCCTGGACCCGGACCGGGCGGAGGAGGCCCTGGTCGGCGAGCGCTTCGCGGAAGCTCACGGCCTGGATCTGGGCGATCGCCTGTTCGCGGTCATCAACGGTCGCCGGCAGCCGCTGGAGATCGTCGGCGTCGCGCTCAGCCCGGAATTCGTCTACGGCATCGGCCCGGGAGAGCTGGTCCCGGATCCGAAGCACTTCGGTTTTCTGTGGATGACTCGGCGGCACCTGGCGACCGCGTTCGAGATGGAGGGCGGGTTCAACGACGTCGCCCTGACGCTGACCGACCGGTCGCCCAGCCTCGAGCGGGCGGCGATCGTCGAACTCGACGCGATTCTCGATCCGTACGGCGGTCTGGGCGCGATTCCGCGCGCGGACCAGACCTCGAACTGGTACCTTCAGAACGAGTTGTCCCAGCTTGAGACCATGGGGCTCCTCGTGCCCCTGATCTTCCTCGCCGTCGCCACGTTCCTGCTCAACGTGGTTCTCCGCCGAACGGTGGCCGTGCAGCGCGAACAGATCGCCGCGCTCAAAGCTCTCGGCTACTCGAACGTTCGTCTCGGCGCCCACTACGTGCAGTGGGCCGTCGTCGTGGTGGCCCTCGGCGCCTTGATCGGGATCGTAGCCGGCCTGTTGCTGGCCGAAGCGATGCTCGGCGTCTACATGGAGTACTTCCGCTTTCCGCTGCTGGTCTACAAGGTGTCGGTATCGGGCATTCTGATCGCCGTCGGGGTGAGTCTTGCCGCCGCGACCGTGGGTGCGCTGGGCGCGGTGCGCAGCGTTGTCTCGCTGCCGCCCGCCGAGGCGATGCGCCCGGCGCCACCCGAGAACTTCCGGGTGTCCCTGTTCGAGCGGCTCGGCGCCCGGCGATGGTTGTCGCAGCCGGCGCGGATGGTGCTGCGGAACCTGTCGCGGCGGCCGGTGCGCGCGGTTCTGTCGATCGTCGGCATCGCCTCCGCCGGGGCGATCATGGTCGTGGGCTGGGCGATGATGGACTCGATGGACGAACTGCTCGAGGTGCAGTTCAACATCATCCAGCGCCAGGACCTGTCGGTGAGCTTCTTCGAGCCGGTCGAGCGGAGCGCGGTACACGAACTCGCCGCCCTCCCGGGCGTGATGCAAGTGGAACCGACGGGCACGGTCGCGGCGCGGTTGCGCAACGGCCACCGGCAGAAGCAGACGGCGATCCAGGCCCTGGCGCCCGGCGCGAGACTGCGGCGGGTGGTGGACGTGGACTATCGCGCGATCGAGCTCGATCGGCCCGGCCTCGTCCTGTCCACGTTGCTCGCCGAGCAGTTGCAGGTCGAGCCGGGAGACGAGGTCGTGGTGGAGGTCATGGAGGCGGCCCGGCCGGTGCGCGAGGTCGTGCTGACGGACACCGTCGACGACCTCCTCGGCGTGACCGCCTACATGGAACAGGAGTCGCTGCAGCGGCTGGTTCGGCGCGACGAGACGATGAACGGGGCGATGCTCAGGATCGACAGCCTGGCCGAGGAGCGGTTGTACGGTCTGCTGAAGGCGATGCCGGCGGTGGCGGGGGTGACGCTGCGCAGCGCCGCGCTCCAGAGCATCCGGACCTACATGCTCGACAACATGTCCATGATGATGAGCGTCAACCTGTTCTTCGCCCTGATCATCGCCTTCGGCGTGATCTACAACACGGCCCGGATCTCGCTGTCCGAGACCAGCCGCGAGCTGGCCAGCCTGCGCGTGATCGGCTTCACTCGCGCCGAGATCTCCTCGATCCTGCTGGGCGAACTCGGGATCCTCACCCTGGCCGCGATTCCACTCGGTTTGCTCCTCGGCTACGGCATGATCACTGGCGTGATGAGTGCCTTCGAGAGTGAGCTGTTCCGGCTGCCGGTCGTGGTCGATCCCAGCACGTTCGTGGTTTCCGCGGCGGCCGTTCTCGGCTCGATGGTGATCTCGGCCTGGACGGTCCGGCGTAAGCTCCACGACCTCGACCTGGTCGCGGTGCTCAAGACCCGCGAGTAGCGGAGAACGAACTGATGAAGACGCGACGCTGGATGTTCTGGGGCGTGGGGTTGGCTGTGGCCGCGGCCGCGGTGATTCTCGGAACGCGGCCACAGCCGGTGCCGGCGGAGATTGCCCAGGTTACGCGAGGACCGCTGGCGGTGACGATCGACGATGAGGGTGAGACGAGGGTGCGGGACCGCTTCGTCATCTCGGCGCCGCTCGCCGGCCGGGTCCTGCGGATCGAACTGGAGCCCGGCGACGCCGTGGTGGCGGGCGAGACGGTGCTCGCGATCTTTCTGCCTTCCGCACCGGTGCTGCTCGACGCCCGCAGCCGGGCCGAGGCGGAGACGGTCGTGGAGACCGCGACCGCCGCCCTCGGCCAGGCCGAGGCGCACTACGAGCGCGCGGCCGCGGAACTCGCCTTCTCCCGTTCCGAGGCGGGGCGATACCTGCGGCTCAGCCAGGAGGGAATCGTCTCGGTCGAGGCGATGGAGAGCGCTCAGCTCGACCTCGACACCCGTCAGGAAGCGCTGGAGGCCGCCGAGTACGCGGTGCGCACGGCCCGGAGCGAGTTGCAGGCGGCGCGGGTCCGCCTGCTGCAGTTCAGCGCCGAGAGCGCCGAGGACCTGAACGGGGCGACGATTCGGATCGTGTCGCCGGTTTCGGGCGTCGTTCTGCGCCGCGTACGGGAGAGCGAGTCCATCGTGCCCGCCGGCGAAGCCCTGCTCGAAGTCGGCGATCCGGGCCAGATCGAAGTCGTGACGGACTATCTCTCGAAGGACGCCGTCCGGATGCGCTCGGGACAGCGCGTACTGATCGATCGCTGGGGCGGCGACCGCCCCCTGCAGGGCCGGGTGCGGCGCGTGGAGCCTTCGGGCTTCACGAAGATCTCGGCGCTCGGCGTCGAAGAGCAGCGGGTGAACGTGGTGATCGACCTCGTCGATGCGCCGAGCGACTGGGCGGGCCTGGGCGACGGATTCCGCGTCGAGACGCGCGTCGTCGTCTGGGAGAGCGACGACGAGGTAAAGGCGCCGACCGGGGCGCTCTTCCGGCGCGAAGAGAACTGGGCCGTGTTCGCGGTCGAGGGCCGCCGCGCCGCGCTCAGGCCGATCGAGGTGGGCGAGCGGAATGCCCAGGAAGCTCAGGTTCTCGCCGGTCTCGACCCCGGCGAGCAGGTCGTCGTCTACCCGAGCGACAGCCTGGGCGACGGTTCGCCGGTCTCGGCTGAACTCTGACCGCCGCTGACGGTCAGGCCGAGAGCGGGGCGATGACGCCCTCGGCGAACTCGTTCAGCATCGCCAGTTCCTCGTCCTGCTCGAACCAGCCGACGTGGTGCCAGAGGAAGAACTCGTCGATGCCGAACGTCTCGTGCAGGCGACCGACGTGGTCGAGCACCTCCTGGCGCGAGCCCATCCACATCCGTCCCATGGGGACGTGGTAGGGCGGTGCGTTGTAGGCGAAGTTGAACAGCCATTCGAAACCCTCGTAGAGCTTCCTCGTTTCTGCGGGTTTGCGGCCCATGATCAGGTGCCCACCGAGGGCCAGCATGTCGTTCGCGCCGATGATCCGGCCGTGGTTGAGAGCCTCCTCCAGGCAGATGTCGAGCGTCAGGGGGATGAACTCCTCCTTCGACTCGTTGAACATGCCCATCATCTTGCCGCCCTCGCGGGCCCAGAACTTCGCGGTTCCCATGCTGTAGCTGAAGGGTGCATAAACGGGTGGGTGGGGGTCGTCCTGCAACGGGCGCGGCACGATGCCGATCTCCTTCAGCGTCCCATCGGCTGTCACCGAGCCGGGTGACCATTGGCTCGTGGGCCCGAAGCTCCAGTCCATCGGCGGCGGCGCCTGCCAGAACTCGCCGGACAGACTCACGACCTCCTGGGTCCAGAGCGCCTTGACGAGGCGCCAGTTCTCCTCGAAAGCCCGCCGGTTGCGGGCGTCGACCTCCGACTTGTCGGAGTGGGTCGCCGTGATCCCGATGTGCTGGCCGAACGTGCCGGTCCAGCGCGGCGTGTTGCCCCGGGTGAAGCCGGCGAACATGCGGCCGCCGGTGAAGTGGTCGAGCATCGCCAGGTTCTCGGCCAGTTGAATCGGATTGACGGCGGTCAGGTTCATCCCGAGCTGGCCGACGCGCATCCGCTCGGTGTGCTGGGCGACGAAGTAGTCCCAGAACAGCGGATTCGTCGTCGTTTCGATGCCCTCCACCTGGAGGTGCTGCTCGGTCATGCAGAACCCGGTGTAGCCGACCGACTCGGCGAACGTCATCTGCTCCTTCAGGTCCGCCATCAGGACCTGGAAGCGGTTCGGATCGGAGCCGGCGCGACCGACCCGCTCGCCGAGGCGTCGCATGTAGGGGATGGCGAGGATGACGAACTCCATCAGGGGCCGCTCTCCCAGGAGTCGCCGTTCAGGTAGTCGAGCACGCTCTGCTGGAAGTGCATGATGGGCGATTCGGCCCCGAAGCCGGCGGCCATCGGCCCGACCCTGAACTTCGGGGAGCGCAGGTTGCGCTGGATCATCTCGCAAATCCACATGTCCTCGAGCTGGAAGTTGCCCGACTCCATCGGATGCCCTTCCTGGTTCGCCAGGCTGATCAGCGCGGGCGCTTTACCCGCTTCGGCGCGTGAAGCGGATCCGTACGTCGTCCAGCTTTGCGTCCACATGGTCGTGAGGTCCGGAGTCTTCGGTTCCAGCAACGAGACGTGGAAGCCCCAGGGGCTCGGCGACAGGATGGTCAACGGGAAGAGCATGACCACGCCCGGATAGAAACTCTCCTCGTGGCCCGGCAGGCGGGCTGCCCCCGCGCCGTCCGCGAGTTCGGCCGACAGCACGGTGGACGATTGCGGATCCCCTTCCCGTTCGGTCGAGTACCAGACGGTGTGGCGGCCCACCGGATGCCAGAGGTTCCGGTCGGGATAGACGCTGCCCAGGGTCTTGTTGTGGAGATAGCCGAGGTGGTAGCCGTCGACCGCGTTCTCGTAGAAGACCTTCCAGTTGCAGTGCATCTCGTAGCGCACGTCCCCGGCGTAGCTCAAGGTGCCGTCGCCGAGGTCATGCGGCCAGGCGTGCTCGTCGAGCCCCGCGATCCAGCGGCCGAATGGCTCGGGCGGTTCCGGATCCGGATTGACGTAGACCATGCCGCGGTGGGCGCCGACTGCGGCTCGATGGAGCGAGAAGCTCTCGCGGGGTACGGCGCCGAAGCACTCCTCTTCGTTGGGCACGCCGTGCAGGGCGCCGTTCGTCTCGTAGGTCCAGCGGTGGTACGGGCAGCGGATCGTGCTGCCCAGGTTGCCGCTGCCTTCGACGATCTCGCAGCCGCGGTGGCGGCAGACGTTGTGGAAGGCCTGGAGCTCCCCGGCCTCGTCGCGGAGCACGAACAGGGAGTGGTTCATCACGCGGCAGGCCCGGAAGTCGCCGGGTTCCTTCAGGTCCTCCTCGGTGGCGGCCCAGACCCAGGAGCGGTCGAACAGGCGGTCGACCTCCCGGTCCAGCCAACCGGAATCGAAGTACGCCCCGGGCGGCAGGAGTTGACGGGGGTGGTCGAAGCGTGTACTCACGGCTGCTCCTCCTTTCCGAGTCCGTGCAGCAGGGTCCTGGTGGCCAGGTTCGCCGCGTCCGCCGCGGCGACGCGGCCCGAGGCGACTTCGTTCCAGGCGGTCCAGATGAGTTGGTCGATCTGCGCGACGACCCAGGCCGTCGGCACGTCAGCCGCGACGCCGCCCTCGGCCTTGAGTTCGCCGACCAGCGTTCCGACCCGGTCGAGTTGCCGACGGTACCTGGCGGTTGTGTGTTCGTCGCCGATCTCCGCGCGATAGAGAAAGCTGTAGCGGTCCCCGAGGGGAATGACCGCCTCGAACATGCGTTGCAGTTGCCGGCTGGCGCTCGCGCTCTGGTCGATGGCCGCGGCCACTGCTTCGTTCGTCTCCTCGATGCAAATCTCGGCCAGTACCGTGAGCAAGTCGTCACGGGTCCTGAAGTGCCGGTGGAGGGTCGCGCGCCCGACTCCGGCATGAAGGGCGACCTCGCTGAAGGTCGCCCCGGGGTTGCGCGACCAGAGGCGGATTGCGGCGCCGATGATCGCGTCGCGGGCGGTTGGACGTGGGCTGGGATTCAGGGCTGATCTCATGGCCTACCTCGATGAGAGCGTCTCGCAGGCATCGCCGATACCGTCTGCGTCGGCGTCGCCCTGGTTGCGGTTGAAGACGGCGGGGCAATTGTCGTGACCGTCGAGGATCGTGTCGCGATCGCGGTCGATCCCCATCCGTCTGCCCGAGCCGGGGGGCGTGCAGGTGTAGGTGACGGGAGTAGTGTCCGTGGCGAGGGTCCGCAGCCGCGACGGCGTCCACCTCTCGCCTACGTCGTCGAGGAAGTTGCCGCTCGGAAGTCGAACCCATCCGCGCGGTTTTCCCGCCACGGTTCCCTTGGCGATCAGGTCGCGCTCCGTGACCGATCCGCCCAGGACGGCCGACTGGAAGGAGACCCGCGCGCGATACATCAGCAGGTCGACGCGCGGGTTGGCCTCCGGGCCGTTCGCGGCACCGAGTGTGACCTGCTGTCCGACGATCGGCGCCAGATCGGTGTCGAACTCCATCAGGTAGTCGACGAGGCCCTGGCGCACTTCGTCGTCCGGGATGCCGATGTCCATGCCATCGCTGAAACCGCAGCCGAACACGTCGCGCCAGCCGCGGGCACCCGGCAGGCCGAGATCGTCGCAGGTGGTCGTGCCGTCGTCGAAGACGGCGCCCTGAAGGAAGTTGAAGAGCTTGTCGGTCGCCCCGTCGTGGAGAAAGCCGAAGCCGCGGATCTGGTCGCCCTGGTGGGCGTCGGTCGTCGATGGCAGGAAGTACTCCCGGTTCGGAAGGCCGAACATTCCGACCTTCTGGTAGAGGTTCCGCAGGTGTGGCACCTTGAGAATCAGCACCTCGCCGCCGTGGGACGCATCGCCCGCCGTGCCGAAGAAACCCCTGGAGGGATCGTGTCGATGGTAGCCGGCGCAGTTCCGCCCGTCGACGGCCGCACCGTTCCGGTTGTTGGGCAGGTCGTAGGCGGCGTCGACGCCGTCGGCGCGGCGTGGTCCGTCGAAGAAGGCATCTCCGATCCGGGCGGACGGACTGTGGGCGCTGTTGAGCGGCTTGATCGGATTCGGAGGTAGCTGCACCGCCAGCATGAAGTCGGCGAACTCGTCCACATCGCGCTCGAGCTGGATGACGTCGGCTGGTTTGGCCGCCGCGGCGGAGTCGGTGAGCACGACGTCCAGTCCGAGCAGGCTCTCGAAGGCGACGATGAAGTTCTTGAACGAGAACTTCTCGTCCAGGGTCTTCTGATCGTCGCTTCCGAAGTAGCCGGTGGCCCGGTCGCCGCGCCAGTGCATGTGGCCGTGCGTCGACATGCCCCGCATCGTCTGCGTGAACATGGGCCCCTTCATCGGCGAGAAGACGAGCTGGTCGCCGTTGCCGTTCACGTACGGCACCGCCTCGCAGCCCGGGTATTCGAAGGCGATGAAGTCCGCCGCCGGGGCTGCGGCCGCCGCGATCACCAGCACCGGGAGGGCAAGCCAGGGGTGCGCCCGTCGTCGACTTCGGTCGTGGAGTGATTCGGACGGCATGATGTGCGTTTCTCCGGCTCGATCCTTGAACTGGAGAAATGATACATAGATGTCTCAGACGATGCAAGTATCGTTTCACATGATTCTGATCTAGCTCAATCAACCCTGATCCTCTGCCCCAGCGAGCATGGCGAGGTTCTCCTGGTGCCGGTGGCGACTCAGCCGGTAGTAGCGGAGGGCGAAGATGGCGGCGAGGTAGAGAAAGGCGAGCACCGGGCCGTAGAGCCATCCCAGGCGGTCGACCATCTCCTGGTCGATCGCGGAGACGTCCGCGTCGGTCGGGAAGTCGATCGCGGTGAGCA
>JAPOXA010000053.1 GCA_026707325.1 Acidobacteriota bacterium
GTGATGCCGATCATCAGCTCGCTCTTGTAGCCGTTGTTGATCTCGGGGTGGTCGAGCAGGTCGATGTTGCCGGGGTCCGACTTGATCGCCGCCTCCAGCCCGATGACCGCCTGGAACAGGCCCGGCCGGTGCAGCGCGAGGTCGAGGGCCAGGTGACCGCCGATCGAACTGCCCATGTAGACGGGGTCTTCGAGCTGGAGCTCGCCCACGAAGGCGGCCATGAAGTCGAGCAGGAAGCTCTTCGTCAGCCTGTACTCCTGCTTCCACCACTCGACGCCCGCCGGCGGCACGGACTTGGCGTGGTAGGGCAGGTCGTAGGCCAGCAGGTGGAAATGCCGACCGATCCGCTCGTCCTCAAGCTGGTGGCGCCACTGGCGACCATCGGAGCCGGCGGTGTGCTGGAGCACCAGCGGAATGCCGTCCGGGTTCCCGGCCGACTCGAAGTAGACCTCGTAGGAGACGCCCTGGACTTCGAGGTCCAGGTAGCGGCCGACGCGCCGCGCGAACGTCGGCATCAGGCCGCTGCCCGCTGGTCGCCCAGGAGCATCCGCTTCACGTCGCCGTTCGTTTGCTGGCTCAGGATGAAGAGGTAGAGCGTCAGGAACGGCACGCCGAAGAAGAGGGCGACAACGGCAAGCAGCAGGCCGCCCGGGGAGAAACCGTTGCGCCAGGCAACCCACAGCGCCGACAGGGTGAGGAATCCCATGAAGTCGAGGTTGAACTGGCCGTTCCAGGTCATCGCGGCGATGTCGCCGAAGAAGATGCCGAGCAGACCCAGGCCGTGTTCCATCGCGACGGCGACGGTGTAGACGACGATCACGCCAAAGACGACGCCGAGAAACAGGCGGAACAGGTTCATGCGGAAGCTCCCTCGGTTGGGTTGGACATCTCGCGCAGCACCCCGACCAGCCGGCGCAGCGCCGGGTAGTAGGCGGCGTACTCGAGCTGCTCGCGGTTCAGCTCGATGCCGTGATGCACGCTGGCGAAGAACGGGTCCTGGTAGAAGGGCCGCGGCACCTCGCGCAGCAGCTCGCGCCACTCCTCCTCCGGGCCAGCGATGAAGACGTCGGCAGGGCTGTCCGCCTCACACGGCTCGACCGACGCCACGGCGCCATCCTCGAAGCGGATCGCGTGATGCCGGTCGCCCACGCTCAGCCGCAGGCTCGCCGTCCAGTGCCGGATCGTGTACCGGAACTCGGCGTCCTGTTCCAGGGTCGATTTCAGGTTGGCCCAGGGGATCATCCCGGAATCGTACAGCGCCCCACATTGGGTGCGCCCCACACCGGGTGCGCCGGCGGCCCCGCCGGCTTTCCGGAAGGACGCGCCGCGAAGCGGCGACCACTCACGGCGACACGAGTGGAACAAAGGGCGGCGATCCACCGTTCAAAGAGCGAAGGGAGCCCCTCGATGATCTGGAGAGCCTTGCTACTCGCCGCCTCAGCGGCCGTGCCCGGAGCAACCGCCCAAGAGGTCGGCGAATCCCAGCCGACCCCAGTCGATCTCGTCGAGGAAGAGATCCAGGTCGTGGGCGATCTCCCCGGGCCGCCCTCTGGAAGGTCACCAAGGATGACCATGTCCTGTGGATCCTCGGGACTCCCAGACTCGTGCCCAGCGATCTCCTCTGGCACCCGGACTCCGTCGAACACGCGTTGGCCCGTTCCAGCGAGTACCTGCCGCCTCCATCCCTGGGCATCTCACTGACAAACCCGGTGAGAGCATGGCGGCTGATCAAGCGCATACGACGGATCCCGGACCAGGGAACCCTGGCGGGCGTGCTGCCGGAGGACCTGTACCAGCTCTTCTCGGAGACCAGACTCAGATACGCACCGAAGCGGGACAACCTCGAAGAACTGCGGCCCAGCGTCGCGGCCGAGGAACTCTTCGATTCGGCGGCGCAGTCCGCCGGCCTGGAGTCGGGCCGCACGATTGGTCGGGCAATCGAGAAGCGAGCGAAGAAGCACCGCGTCAAGAAGGTGTCGGCGCACCTTTCCGAGCGCTACAAGGAGTCGCCTCTCTTCGATTCCATGCAGGAGATGTCGCCCGCTGTGGAGCAAACCTGTCTCCAGGCAAGTCTTCAGGGACTCGATGCCCAGCTCGAAGAGTACAAGCGTCTTGCAACCGCCTGGGCCGTAGGTGACCTAGCCACGCTTAGAGCTCATCCAGGCGACTCGCCCACCTGGGCCTGCGATTCCTTTGCACTCGCCTTCGACCCGGAGGTACTGAGCCAGATCGAGTCGCGTAGCTGGGCGCTCTGGCTCGAAAACGTCGATCGAGCCTTGACCGACAACGACTCCACCTTCGCCATCCTGCCGCTCGGCGACCTGCTCCGGCCCAACGGCCCCCTGTCGCAACTCCGAGAGAGAGGCTACGAAGTCGTGGAGCCGGACGAAACTCAACCCGCCCGGGCGCCGTTGGGCACCGGGCGCTCCGGGAGCAGCAACGCCGGCTGAATCCCGTCCTCGTAGCCGACGTCGAAGATCATGCCCTCCGAGGTCTCACCCATCATCTTCCTCGGCTCCAGGTTGACGATGAACAACGCCTGTTGACCTGCGATCTCGGTCGGGTCTTCGCGCTCCTGTTTCATCCCCGCGAGGATCGTCCGCTTGTGGTCGCCGAAATCGACCCTGAGTCGGACGAGCTTGCTGGAGCCCTCGACATCCGTGACGCTCTCGATCGTGCCGACCCGAGCGTCGAGCTGGTTGACGACATCGATGCTGATTGCGGGCTTGACCTCCGCGGGCTTCATTTCGCTCAATCGGTCCTCCCGGGGAGCTTCGGTTCAACAGCGGCTCATCGTACTGCGTGGTAGAACCTGCACCGCATGCCCGACCCGGACTTCTCCACCTTCCCGCTCCAGAAGAAGGGCAACCGCTACCAGGACTTCGAGGAAGGCCGCACCTTCCAGCACCACTGGGGCCGCACACTGAGCGAGGCGGACAACGCGCTCTTCGCCACCGCGACGATGCGGTTCACCCCGCTCTACTTCAACGCCGAGTACGCGCGCGCCCACGGCCACGACTCGGTCGTCATCGACCCGCTGCTCGTGCTCTGCACCGTGGTCGGCATGTCGGTCGAGGACCTCTCCGAGGGCGGCGGGCCGTTCCTCGGCGTCAACGACGTGAAGTTCCACCGCCCGGTCTATCCCGGCGACACGATCACCGGCACAAGCCGCGTAGTGGGCCGCCGCGAGTCCGGCTCCAGGCCCCACTTCGGCATCGTCACCTGGGAGACGGAGGCCTTCAACCAGCACGGCGAGAAGGTCGTGAGCTACCAGCGCACGAACCTGGTCGCCAAGCGGCGGGAGGCGGCCTCATGACCACCGCCCTCACCTCCTCCTCCACCTACTTCGAGGACTTCGCCGCCGGCCAGAAGATGCAGCACGCCCGCGGCACCACCATCGAAGAAGTCGAGAGCCAGCTCCTCACCAAGCTCGTCATGAACACCGCCGACGGCCACTTCGACGAGCACAAGATGAAGGCGTCCCCCTTCGGCCAACGGCTCGTGTTCGGCCTGGTCACCGGCTCGACGGTCATCGGCCTGACCACCCAGGACACAGCCGAGAACGCCCTCGCCGAACTCGGCCTCGACAGGCTGCGCTTCCGGGCACCCGTCTTCCTCGGCGACTCGCTGACCGCCTACACCGAGGTGCTCGAGACCCGCGACGCCGAACGCGACGACGCCGGCGTCGTCCGCTTCAAACACTGGGGCACGAAGCAGGACGGCACGATCGTCTTCGAAGGCGAGCGCGAGGTGCTGATCAAGCGCCGCTCGCACTGGGGGTCGTAGTGAGCCCGGATCCCCGGGCACGCGGGCCGCTCAGCGACCTCGTCATCATCGACTGCACGATGGCGCTCGCCGGGCCGTTCGGCTCGGCCATCCTCGCCGACCTCGGCGCCGACGTGATCAAGGTGGAGCCACCGACCGGCGACATGTCCCGCCCCTCGCCGCCCATCCCCGAGGACTTCATCCACCCGGCCCAGGGCAAGGCGGGGGTCGACGGCGGCTGCGACTTCGGCGGCTACTTCGGCAGCATCAACCGGAACAAGCGCAGCATCTCGCTCGACCTGAAGGACGAGGCCGACCGCGAGACCTTCCTCCGCCTGTGCGAGCAGGCAGACGCTGTGCTCGAGAACATGCGGGCCGGCGTGATGGACCGGCTCGGCCTGAGCTACGAGACGATCCGCGAGCGCAACCCGCGGATCGTCTACGCGGCGCTGCGCGGCTTCGGCGACCCGCGGACCGGCGAAAGCCCCCACTCCGACTGGCCCGCCTTCGACATCGTGGCCCAGGCGATGGGCGGCTTCGCCCACGTCAACGGCCCCCGGGGCGACGACGACCGTCCCGGCGGCGGCTACCCCGGCGGCGCCTCCGTCGGCGACCTGTTTCCCGGCACGCTGATGGCGCTCGGCGTCGTCGCCGGGGTCCACCACGCGCGGCGCACCGGCGAGGGCCAGTTCATGGACGTCGCCATGGTCGACGGCGTCAACCTGCTGTGCGAGTCCGTGTTCGCGAACTACGGCTCCAGCCTGCGCCACCAGCTCCCGCCGCGCGGCAAGCACCACCACAGCCTCTCCCCGTTCGGCATCTACGACGCGAAGGACGGCGGCGTGGCGATCGCGGCGCCGACGCCGGCGCAGTGGGAGATCCTCTGCCAGGAGATGGGCCGGCCCGACCTGGTGGAGGACGAGCGCACGAAGAACTTCTGGTCGCGCCGCGAGAACCGGGAGTTCGTGGAGGCGGTCGTCTCCGGGTGGACCGGCGCGCACACCCGCGACGAGATCGTCGAGGCGCTCGCCGGCCGGGTCCCGTGCGGCCCGGTGCAGACCGCGGCCGACATCTTCGAGAGCCCCCATACCGCGATCCGCGAGATGGTCGCCGAAGTCGAGCTGCCGGGCGAGAACGAGCCGGTCCGGATCGTCGGTTGCCCGATCAAGTACACCGAGACGAAGACCGGCGTGCGGCGCCGGGCGCCCCTGCTCGACGAGCACCGGGACGAGATCCTCGCCCAGTTCGGGATCAAGGAGTAACACGCATGCGACTGAGACGTTCCGAGCTGGCCGTGCCCGCCAGCAACCCCAGGATGGTCGAGAAGTCGGCCTCGAGCGACGCCGACCTCGTCTTCCTCGACCTCGAAGACGCCGTCGCGCCGGACAGGAAGGAGGGCGCCCGCCAGATCGCCATCGACGGCCTGAACGACCTCGACTGGACAGGCAAGGTGCGCTCCGTCCGCGTCAACGACCACACCACCCGCTGGGCCGTCGACGACGTGATCAGCGTGGTCGAAGGCGCCGGCGAGAACCTCGACATCATCATCCTGCCCAAGGTCAAGGAGCCGCGCGACATCTGGTTCTTCGAGACGATGCTCGACGGCCTGGAGCAGAAGCTCGGGCTCGACCGCAGGATCGGCCTCGAGGCGCTGATCGAGGAGGCCGAAGGCCTCGCCAACGTCGAAGCGATCGCCACCTGCTCAGATCGCCTCGAAGCGCTCATCCTCGGCTTCGGCGACCTCTCCGCCAGCATGGGCATGCGCTTCGGCCACGAACTCGACAAGGACTACCGCTACCCCGGCGACATGTGGTCCGCCCATCGGGTCCGCATGATCGCCGCCTGCCGCGCCGCCGGCATCGACGCCATCGACGGCCCCTTCGGCGACTTCCGCAACGACAAGGCCTACCTCAAGCAGGCCACCTACGCCGCCACCCTCGGCGCCGTCGGCAAGTGGTGCATCCATCC
>JAPOXA010000100.1:0-37323 GCA_026707325.1 Acidobacteriota bacterium
CCCCCGCCACCGACCTCGCCTTCCATCTCGTCGTCACCGATCCCGACGGCCAACGCTGGACCCACCGCAACCACGCCGGTGTGACCGCCCAACCGCGAAGCGACACCGCCGCCTTCGAATGCCGGTAGGGCCGCCGCTGGAGCGGCGGCGCCAACGGCGCCCCGATCACGACCTGCGTCCGGCGGAACCGGGAGTGGTATTGTCTCTCAACGGATCAACGGCAAACCGTGCGTGAGGCGGTAGCCGCCGGACGGAACGATCTGGTTCGGGTCGCTCTGGCGGATCAGGCGCGCGACTCGTCGTTTGCCGGACGAGCGAAAGGAGATGGACATGGCTGCATCGACCGCAACGAACCCCGTTACCAGGCTGGGAGGGTTGGCCCTGATCGTCGGTGTGATCCTGTCGGTGCTCGCATCGCTCATCTTTCCCGGGGGCGTCATGGACCCGGTGGACCAGACCGACTTCTCGGCCGCGCTCGAGGCAGCGGCGGCGAACGCCAGTCTCGCGCATCTGGCGTCCATGCTGTCGATCATGGGGATGTTCCTCTACGGGTACGCTGCCTTCACATGGCTTCGCCTGGCCGAGGAGGGGCCCGGCGGTTTGTGCCTGCGGCTAGGGGCATGTGTGAGCGTGTTCGGATGGAGTCTCTACGTCGTCGCGATGGGCATGCGGCAATTCAGCGTCCACCTGATGCAGCGCGGCATGGAGCCCGGCGCCGATCAGGCCATGTTCGAGACGTTGGCTCTCAACACCTACGTGTCGATGGCCGGCATCGTCATTGCGCTGGTTTCCGTCTATCCCATCGGGTCCATCCTGGTCGGCATCGGCCTTTCCTCCCGCTTCGGCTCCGTGAGCGTCTTCAAGCTGGCCTCCTACGGATTCGTCCTCGTGGGGGTCCTGGCAGTCATCAACTTCCTGGTCCTGCAGCACGTCTCGGGGATCGAGCCCCTGGTGCTGCTCACGAACGACAACGGCCTGCAGGCGTTCGGTTCGCTCTTCTTGATCATCATCGGGTTGGGGATGTACCGGGGCAGGGCCGAGCTCACCTCGGAGGCCTAGCCGGCTGCATGGAACTGGTCGCCAAAGCGGAGCCGGCCTCCGGCCGGCCCGTTTTCCTGGCCGCCTTCGGCGGCAGCGGGTCAGAAGACCCGCGCACCCAGTAGGCGGCCAGGTCCACGCAAGCCGTGCGGAAGCTGCTTGACAGTCCGCACCTTCCGGTGCAGTATCCGGCCTCCCGGAGCCATTCCGGCCCGTTTCACCCGCACCGCGTCATGAACTCACCGGCCAGCACTTCCGCATTCGTCGCTACCTCCGTCGCTCCGGCGACCGGGGTTGTGGCGACGTCCTGGTGGGTTCACGGTCACGGCAAGGGCTGAACCCGGGCCAGGTCCCGGTACGCACGGTCCGGGACGAGGGTGAGCGAGAAGACCTCCTTCCGGATCGAAGGAGGTCTTCCCGTTTGAACCCCACAACCGACGAACCCCGAACCGCCACCCTGGTGGCGTCGTTGACCGAGGCGCCCAGCGCGTCCGGCGACGAGTTGCGCGCGCTCTCGGAGCAGGCGGACTGTCTTGAGGTGCGCGCGGATCTGGTCGGCGACATCGGCGTCGAGTGGCTGCGTGAGCGTTTCGCGGGCACACTCCTCTACACGCTGCGGAGCGAGGCGGAGGGCGGCCGCGGAACGGTCGAGCCGGAGCGGCGGGCGGCGCTGCTCTCCGCGGCCCAGGGATATGACCTGGTCGACATCGAGGCGGACCGCGATCTTGGCAGGACCGTCCTGGAAGCCGTCGAGCCCCGGCGCCGTGTCGTCTCGTGGCATGGCCGGGCGCGGAACCTGAGGGTCCTGCGCGGCCGCTTGAGACAGGTTTCCGGGGTCGAGGCGCGGCTCTGCAAGCTGGTGACCGAAGCACAGAGCTCGGGTGATGAGCTCGTGCCGCTCGAGCTGCTGCTCGGTGCGCGCCGAAACGACGTCGCCGCCTTCTCCATGGGCGCCATCGGTAGCTGGACCCGGCTGGTGGCGCCGCGTCTCGGCGCGCCGTGGATCTACGGCGCCGCCGGGCCGCTGGCCGCGGCGCCCGGCCAGCCGTCCATCGAACGGTTGCGGGTCGACTACGGCCTGCCGACTCTCCACCGGGCATCGCGGCTGTTCGGCGTCGTCGGCCACCCGGCGGCGCACAGCCTGTCGCCCAGGCTCCACAACGCCGGCTACCGAGACCGGGGCGAGGAGGCCCTCTACGTTGCCTTCGACGCGCCGGACTTCGAGGCCTTCTGGCGCGAGGTCGTGCTCTCGGACTTCTTCGACCGGGCCGGCTTGCCGCTCTCCGGCCTGAGCGTGACCGCGCCGCACAAGGCGGCGGCGCTCGCGGCGGCCTGCGAGGCGGGGGACCTGGCGCGTGCGACGCAGGGCGCAAACACGCTGTTGCCGGAAGGTAGTGGCGCCGGGGCTCGGCGCAGGAAGGTCGCCGCTTCGCGGCGCGACTTCTTGGCCGCCTCCGGCGGCAGCGGGTCAGAAGACCCGCGCACCCGATGGAGGGCGGAGAGCACGGATCCGGAGGGGATCACGGGCCCGCTCCGGCGAGGCGGCGTCGACCCGGGGGGCCGCGAGGCGGTGGTCATCGGCGCCGGCGGCGCCGGTCGGGCCGCCGCTCTCGGTCTGGCCGCGGCCGGCGCCGTGGTCGCACTCGCCAACCGTACGGAGTCGACCGGGCGGGATGCTGCCGAGTCCCTCGGCGTCGACTTCGTGCCGCTCGAAGAACTGGAGCCGGGTGCCTTCGACATCGTGGTCAACGCGACTTCTCTCGGCCACCGGGCCGACGATCCGTTGCCCTGCGACCCGGCGGCGCTTGGTTCCTCGGCGGCGGCGGTCGATCTGGTCTACGGCGGCGGTCCGACGCCATGGAGCCGTGCGCTCGCGGCCAGAGGCCTGGTGGTCGTCGACGGGCGCGAGGTGCTCCTGCACCAGGGACTTGCCCAGTTCGAGGCGATGACCGGAAGGGCCCTGCCCTTCGAAGTCGGAGCGGCGGCGCTGGGATTGGGGCCGGCACGATGAAGATCTCCGCCGGCTTGCCGACGGGGGTGTCGGCCTCCCTGTTCGACAGCGCCAGGCGGCGCCGCCGGCTGGAGGCGCGCCTTTCCGCGCTGCTGGAGGAGCGCGGTTTCGCCGAGGTCCTGCTGCCCATTCTCGACTACTTCGAGCCCTACCGTCCGTTGCTGACGGGTCGGCGGCTGGAGCAGCTCTACCGCTTCGTCGACCGGGACGGTCAACTCCTCGTTCTGCGGGGCGACTTCACACCGATGCTGGCCCGGCTGCTCGCGCCCCACCTCGACGAGCTGGAGCTGCCGCTGCGTCTCTACTACCGGGGCGATGTCGTTCGTCACCAGCCCCTGCGGCCCGGCCGGATGCGCGAGTACTCGCAATTGGGCGCGGAACTCCTCGGCGGCGACGAGGCCGAAGCGGACGAGAAGATGTTGACCCTGTTCTTCGACCTGCTGCTGGCGGCCCGTGCTGGACGTCCGCGTCGAATGCAGCGCGACGTCCGCCACGGGTTGCCTCAGGCGCGCGGCGAGGCCCCCGCGCCCGGCGACGGCGAGGAACACACCCTGCGCGTCGTGCTCGGCGTGGCCGGAGCGCTCGACGAGGCTCTGCTGGCGGCCGTCGGCGCCCGGAAAGCCTCCGACCTCGCCCTGCGGATCGCCAGCCGCGACCGGATCGCTGCGCGCCGGGCCGGTCTGGCCGATGTCGTCGAACGCGGCTACCCGACGGACCTCTCGGTGCTGGGCGGCGCGGGAGAGGCGGTGTCCAAGTTGCTCGGTCTGCGCGACCGGTTGTCCTCCGCGTATCGCGACGCGGCCATCGAGGTCGAGGTCGACCTCGCCGAGTTCGCCGCCGCCGCCCTCGATCCGCGCATCGGTGTCGGCGACGGCCCGCGCGGCTACTACGACGGCCTGATGTTCGCTGCCTACGCGCCGGGGACCGCCCTGGCCCTCGGCGTCGGCGGCCGCTACGACAAGGTGTTCAGGTCGCTCAGCGGCGGTTGTTCCGCGGTCGGCTTCTCGCTCGGACTCGACCTGCTGCTGGAGCTCGGCGCCGCGGAGACGCGGTCATGATCACGTTCGGTCTGCCCAAGGGGCGGAACCTGGACCCCGCGCGCGCCGCCCTCGCGGCCGCGGGACTGCATCTCGACGGCCTCGATTCCTCGCGGCTGCGCCAGCGGTTCCCCGACCGGAACGTGCTGGGGACTCCGGTCGAGGTGTTGCTGCTCAAGGACTGGGACCTGCCGCTCTACGTCGAGCACGGGATCGTCGACTGCGCGATCATCGGCTCGGACGTGCTCGAGGAGACGCAGCCCGACGTCTTCCGGCCGCTCCAGTTGAAGGACGGCAGGAGCCGCTTGTCGCTTATCGCCGAGACTCCCGAACTGCCTAAGCGTAGCGGCCAGCTCCGGGCGGCGACCCGCTACCCGGCCTGGGCGGCGCGGTTGCTGGCCGAGCGCAACTTCCACGTCGAGGTGATCCACCTGACCAGCTCGATCGAGCTTGGACCGCTGCTCGACCTGACCGACGTCGCGGTCGACATCGTGCAGACCGGCACGACGCTGCGCACGCATGACCTGCATGAGGTCGAGATCCTGGCGCGGGTCGCGCCGACCTTCGTCGTCAACCGGGCGTCGTTTCATGCTTACCGCCGGCGACTGGGCGAGCTGCTCGGCGCGCTCGAAGAGACGGAGGCCGGCGGTGACTGACGCCGGCGGCAGCGCGTTGCGAGTGCTCGCGGCCGGGAGTTCCGCCGGGCGGGAACATCTGGAGCTCCTCGACCGGCGGGGCCGGGGCGGCGTCGCGGCCGGGATCCGGCAGGCCGCCGCGGAGATCGTGGACAGCGTCCGCGCCGGCGGCGACGCGGCCCTGCTCCAGGCGGTGCGCCGTTTCGACGGCTTCGAGGCGCTCTCGGCCGATGCGCTGCGACTGGCTCCCAGTCCGCATCCGGACTCGCCCGCCGTCGACCCCCAGGTGGCCGAGGCGATCGATCGCGCCCGGGAGGCCGTCGAGGCGTATCACCGCGCCCTGCTGCGCGGGCCCGGAGTCGAGCGAGTCGACCGGGACGGGGTTCGGATCGAGGAGCGTCGCATTGCCGTTCGCCGGGTCGGCATCTACGTGCCGGGCGGCCGCTTCCCCTATCCGTCGACCGTGCTGATGACCGCGGTGCCGGCCCGGCTCGCCGGCGTGGAGGAGATCGTCGTCGCGACGCCGCCCCGGGCGTACCGGGACAGTCCGGTGCTGCGGCACGTTGTGGACATCGTCGGGGTGGACGAGGTCTGGGGCATGGGCGGGGCCCACGCGGTCGCGGCGCTCGCTTACGGCACGGAGTCGATCTGTCCCGTCGACCTGATCGCGGGGCCGGGCAACGCCTGGGTCGCGGCGGCCAAGCGGCACGTCGCCTCGGATGTCGGCGTCGACCGGGACGCCGGGCCGTCCGAGGTCGTCATCGTCGCGTCTGCCGGCGCTCCGGCCGCGTGCGTCGCCGCCGACCTGCTGGCCCAGGCGGAGCACGATCCGCTGGCGGTCGCCGTCCTGGTCACCGACTCCGCCGGACTCGCGGAGAGCGTCCGCGGTGAGATCGACTCGCGGCTCACGGACCTGCCGACCGCTGAGACGGCCGCGGCGGCTCTGGGGCAGCACGGCGCGGCGTTCGTCGCCGCCGATCTGGACGAGGCGGTCGCGCTCGCCGAGCGCATCGCCCCGGAGCACTTGCACTTGATCGGCGAAGAAGCCGAGGAGAGGGCCGGCGAGGTCCGCAACGCCGGCGCGCTGTTCGTCGGCGCGTCGTCGCCGGTCGTGTTCGGCGACTACGTGGCCGGGCCCAGTCATGTTCTGCCCACCGGCGGCAGCGCGCGCTTCGCCTCCGGCCTCGGTACGGACGACTTCCTGCGGCGCAGCCACACCGTCCGCTTCTCGGCCGAGGCCGCCGCGGTCTGGGCCGGCGCTGCCGAGACGCTGGCGACGACGGAGGGTCTGTCCGCGCACGCCGCGGCGGCCCGGCTGCGCCGCGGGCCGAAAGACGCTGGGTGCGCCGGCGTCCCCGCCGGCATCCGGGCGGTGGACGGGGAGAACAGGCCATGACCGGCCGCGCCGAGAGAGCGGCCGCCCTCGTGCGGCCGGAGGTGCGCGACCTCTCCCTCTACTCGTTGCACCAGGTCGATGCCCGCTACAAGCTCGACCAGAACGAGGCGCCCTGGGACCTCCCCCGGTCGCTCAAGCGGGAGGCGCTGGCCCGGCTGGCGGACCGGCCCTGGTCGGAGTACCCGGACTTTCACGCCGACCGGCTGCGCCGGCTGATCGGCGAGCTGCACGGCTGGCCGATGGAGGGCGTCCTGGTCGGCAACGGCTCCGGCGAACTGATCACGACGGTGCTCGAAGGGGTCGTCCGTCCCGGCCAGGAGGTACTCATCTGCGACCCGAGCTTCAGCCCCTACAGGACGTTCGTCGGCCGCGCCGCCGGCGTGCCGCGGCATTTACCGCCGGCTCCCGACCTGGGTCTGCAGATGGACGAACTCCAGGCCGAGGTCGAGCGCGACCCGCGTCGGCCGGTGCTCCTGTGCACGCCGAACAACCCGACCGGCGCGGCGGCGGATCCTGAAGCTGTCGAGCACCTGGCGCGCTCCCTCGACGCGGCCCTTCTGCTCGACAACGCCTACGGTGAGTTCTGCCGCCACGACTACCGGCCGTTGGTGCGCGCGAATCCGAACGTCATCCTGTTCCGGACCCTGTCCAAGGCCTGGTCCCTGGGCGGTATCCGTCTGGGCTACCTGCTGGCCGCACCCGAACTCGTTGCCCAGTTGATCAAGGTCAAGCTGGCCTACAACGTCGGCCACGCCGCGGCCACAATCGGCGAGGTCGTAGTTGAACATGCCGACCGTTTCCCGCGCCGAGTCGCGGTTGTCAGGGGGCGGCGGAAGCAGTGGGCATCCATGCTCCGGGAGTTCGGCTTCGAGGTCTTCGAGTCGGAGGCGAACTTCCTGCTCGCTCGCCACCCCCGCTGCAGCGAGATCCGCGACGGTCTGGCGGCGGCCGGCGTGCTGGTCCGGGACGTGAGCCGCTACCCCGGCCTCAACGGTTGCATGAGGATCGGCATCGGCGCCGGCCCAGCGTTGCGGGCGACCCGGCGTGCCCTGGCCGGGATGTTGCGGGTCCTTGACGAGGGGGATGGTCCAGAGGCCGGCGCTTCGCGCCGGATGCCGGCGGGGGCGACGGCGCACCCAGTGTCTGCCGCGCAGGCGTCCGGCGGGGGAGGGAAACGATGAGAACAGCGTCGATCGAACGGAAGACGTCCGAAACCGAGATCCGCGCCGAGCTGTCGCTCGACGGAGGCGATCGCCGGATCGATACGCCGAACGGCTTCTTCAGCCACATGCTGGATGCGCTGACGCGTCACGGCGGCCTGGGACTCGATCTCGTGGCTCGCGGCGATGTCGAGATCGACCTCCACCACACGGTGGAGGACACCGGGATCGTGCTCGGCGACGCCCTCCGCGAAGCGCTCGGGGACCGTGCCGGGGTGCGCCGCTTCGCACACGGCTTCGCGCCGCTCGACGAGGCCCTGGCCCGCGCCGTGGTCGACCTCTCGGGCCGGGGCTCCTTTCACTTCCGGCTGCCGGCGGACCTCGAGCAGGCCTGGGTGACGACCGAGTTCCCGCTCACCCTGGCCGGCGACTTCTTCGGCGCCCTGGCGGACCGCGGCCGGTTGACCCTCCACCTGGACGTGCTCTGCGGCCGCAACCCGCACCATGTGGCCGAGGCCGCCTTCAAGGCGGTGGCGCTCGCCCTGCGGGACGCGGTGTCGCTCCGGGCCGGAGCGGCCGCCGAAGTGCCGAGCACGAAGGGGAGCCTTACCGCATGACCGCCACGGAAGCGACCGTGATCGACGCCGGCGTCGGCAACATCGGCAACCTGGTGCGGGCTCTCCGGCACCTGGGCGCCGAGGTCGAGATCACCTGCGACCCGGCGACGATTCGTGCCTCCCGCTGCCTGGTGCTGCCGGGGGTCGGCGCCTTCCGGCCGCCTCGGGAGGTCCTTCGCGGAGCGCCCGAGGAGGCACTTCGCGCCACTCTCGCGGATGGCGCCACGCTGCTCGGCATCTGCATCGGCTACCAGCTCCTGTTCGACAGCAGCGAGGAGTTCGGGACGACGGACGGCCTTGCCCTGCTCCCCGGACGGGTCACCGAACTGCCCGGCGGCGTGCCGCTGCCTCACATCGGCTGGAATCGCGTCTTCGCGGTCACGGACCACCCCTTGATGGCGGGCGCGACCAACGACGACCACTACTACTTCGTCCACTCCTTCGCTCCCCAGGACGTGCCGGAGGAGTGGGTGCTCGGGCGCTGCCGCCACGGTCGCAGTTTCCCGGCGATCACCGGTCGCGGTCGGATCGCCGGCACCCAGTTCCACCCCGAGAAGAGCGGCGCCGCGGGCCTGCGGCTGCTGAGTAACTACCTGGCCTGGGCCGGCGACCTGGCCGCTGAGGCCGATGGAGGAGCCCCGGAGGGCCATGGAGGAACACATGCAACTGCTGCCGGCCATTGATCTGCGAGGCGGTCAGGTCGTGCGTCTTGTGCGCGGCGACGACCGGCGGCGCACGGTCTACGACGCCGATCCGGGCAACGCGCTCCGCCGCTACCGCGAAGCCGGAGTCGCCCGCATCCACGTCGTCGACCTGGACGCGGCGTTCGGTGCTCAGCCGCAGCGTGGCGTCGTCCAGGCGCTGGCGCGGCAGGCGCAGGACTTGCCGAACGGCCGCGGCAGCATCCAGCTCGGCGGCGGCCTGCGCGACCGCGAGGCGGTCGAATGGGCCTTCGCTGCCGGCTGCGAGCGGGCCGTCGTGACCTCGCTCATCGTCCGCGACTTCGACGTGTTCGCCGATCTCTGCCGCCAGTACCCGGGACGCATGGTGGCGGCGCTCGACATCGACGGCGGCGAGGTCCGGCTCGCCGGCTGGACGGAATCGGCCGACCGCTCGCCGGCCGCGCTCTGCGCCCAGCTCGCCGATCTGCCGGTGGCCGCCGTCCTGGTGACCGACATCTCCCGCGACGGGATGATGCAGGGGCCGAACATCGACCTCGCCTGCCGGATCGGCGACTTGGCCGGCACGCCGGCGATCCTCTCGGGCGGTGTGCGTTCGGCGGCGGATCTGGAAGCCGCGGCACGGCGGCCGGAGATCGAAGCCGCGATCGTCGGCCGGGCGCTCTACGACGGTTCGCTCAGCCTGGACGACGCGATCGCCGCCTGCGGGAGCGCTTCATGAGAGCCACCATCGAGCCGACCGGCCTCACCCGCCGCATCATCCCGTGCCTGGACGTCGCCGCCGGCCGGGTGGTCAAGGGCGTCCAGTTCAAGAACCTGACCGATCACGGCGATCCGACCGAAGCGGCGGCCCGCTACGCCGAGGAGGGCGCCGACGAGATCGTCTTCCTCGACATCACGGCCGCGCCCGAACGTCGCGACACGGACCTCGACTGGGTGCGCCGTACCGCCGAGCAGGTGTTCATTCCGCTCAGCGTCGGCGGCGGCGTGCGCAGCGTGGACGACGGCCGCAAGCTGCTGCTGGCCGGCGCGGACAAGCTCGGGATCAACACGGCCGCGGTCGCCGAGCCGGAACTGCTCACCCGGCTCGCCGAGCGTTTCGGGAGCCAGTGCGTCGTGCTCTCGGTCGACGCGAAGCGGCGGGAGGCGGCCGGCGCCGGGGACCAAAGCTGGGAGGTCGTCACCCACGGCGGCCGCACGCCGACCGGCCTCGACGCGCTGGAGTGGATCGAGGCGGGAATCGCGCGCGGCGCCGGCGAGATCCTGCTCACCAGCATCGACAGCGACGGCACGAAGGAGGGATACGACTTGGAACTCCTGCGCCGGGCGTCCGCGCTGTCGCCGGTACCGGTCATCGCCTCCGGCGGGGCCGGCACCCTCGACCACCTCGCCGACGCGCTGGAAACGGGCGCCGCGGCGGTTCTTGCCGCCTCGATCTTCCACCAGGAGACCTACTCGGTGGGCGCGGTCAAGGAGTACCTCGATCGCCGCTACCCGATGCGCGTGTCATGAACCACCGGAACGCTCGTGCCCACTGGGTGCGCCGGCGTCCTCGCCGGCATCCGGCAACAAACCGATGAAGGACGACCAAATGACATCTCCGGCCATCGACCCGGCCGCCCTCACCTACGACGACCGGGGCCTGTTGCCCGTCATCGTCCAGGACGTGCTCTCCGGCGCGGTGCTGATGCTCGCCTACGCGAACCGGGAGGCGGTGGAGCTGACCCTCTCGACGGGTCAGGCCCACTTCTTCAGCCGTTCGCGCCAGGAGCTGTGGCGCAAGGGTGCGACCTCGGGCAACACGCAGGCGGTGGTCGAGGTGCTCCAGGACTGCGACCGGGACGCCCTGCTTGTGCGGGCGCTGCCGGCCGGGCCGGCCTGCCACCTCTACACGCGGAGCTGCTTCGAGCCGAACGCGGCCGAGTTCGAGCTGGGCTGGCTGCGACGCGTGCTCGCCGAGCGGGCGGAAGCACAGCCGGAGGAGAGCTACACCGCGCGCCTGCTCGAACAGGGCGTGGACCGCATCGCCCGCAAGGTCGCGGAGGAAGCGGGGGAGACGGTGATCGCCGGCGTCCGCGCGGACGCGGAACCGAAGTCCGCCGAGCGCCGTGGCGATCTCGCGGCCGAAGCCGCCGACCTCGTCTACCACCTGCTCGTCCTGCTGCAGGCAACCGGCGTAGAACTTGCCGACGTGGCCGCCGAACTCGGCCGCCGCCATCAGGATTTCGGGAATTCGCCGTCATGAGCCGGCCCGCCGCCGCGATCGCCCACACGCGCGAGTTCCTGGCCGACACGTCCACGCCGCTCGGCGTCTACCGCAAGCTCACCGCGGCCGCGGACGGCGATGCCCGCGCCCGGCGCTTTCTGCTCGAGAGCATCACCGGCGGCGAGCACGTCTCCCGGTACAGCTTTCTTGGCGCCAGCCCGTCCCAGGTCTGCCGCGTGTACCTCGACCGGCTGGAGACCGAGGACCTCCGGAACGGCGGCGGCGTCCGCGTCGACACCGGCGATCCGCTGCCGAAGCTGCGCCGCCTGCTCGACGGCGTGGTCGCCGATGCCGCGCCGCCGCTGCCGTTCGCCGGCGGCTGGACCTTTGCCTTTGGCTTCGACGCGATCCGGCTCGCCGAGCCGTGCCTGGTCGACCACGCGGCCGGCCGGCCGCCGGACCCGTTCGGTCTGCCCGTCGCCATCCTCGCGCGCTACGACGACATCCTCGTGTTCGACCACGCCCGCCAGCGGATCGTCGCGGTGGCGAACGAGATCGAGGGCGAGAGCACGGCCGCCGACGCGGAAGCGCGGCTCGATGCGCTGCAGGCCGTACTCGAAAGCCGGGGCGAGGCGATCGCGGCACGCGTCGAAGACCGGGGGATCAAGGCGGAAACGGCGGACCCCACCCTGAGCGACGAGGAGCACGGCCGGGCGGTCAACGCCGCGAAGGAGTACATCGCCGCGGGCGACATCTTCCAGGTCGTGCTCGCCCGGCGCTGGGCGATCGACCTCGACGTGCCGCCGGCGACCGTCTACCGAGCGTTGCGCCTGGTCAATCCGTCGCCGTACATGGTGCTGTTCGAATCGCCGGAGGTGTCGCTGATCGGCGCCTCGCCCGAGATGCTGGTCAGGCGCACGGGGCGGCGCCTGGAGGTCAGGCCGATCGCCGGTACGCGGCCGCGCGGCCGAACCCCGGCCGAGGACCGGGTTCTGGCCGAGGAGCTGATGGCGGATCCGAAGGAGCGTGCCGAGCACGTGATGCTGGTCGATCTCGGGCGCAATGACCTCGGCCGGGTGGCAAAGCCGGGCGGGGTCTCGGTCGAGGAGTTCATGGTCATCGAGCACTACAGCGACGTGATGCACATCGTCAGTTCGGTCGAGGCCGAGCAGTCGGACGCGGCGGGCGGCGGCGCCGGCTCGGCGCTGGACGCCCTGCTTGCGTGCTTTCCGGCCGGCACCCTCTCCGGGGCGCCGAAGATCCGCGCGGTGGAGATCATCGACGAGCTGGAGCCGGAGGCGCGCGGCATGTACGGCGGCTCCGTGGGCTACTTCTCGTTCGGCGGCGACATGGACGCCTGCATCACGATCCGCACCCTGGCGCTCGTCAACGGCGAAGCCTCGGTCACCGCCGGGGGCGGCATCGTCGCCGATTCGGATCCGGGGCGCGAGGCGCAGGAGACTCGCGACAAGGCGGCGGCGCTGCTGCGGGCGGTGGCCCTGGCGCGCGAGCTGGAGGGCCGGGCATGATCCTCGTCGTCGACAACTACGACTCGTTCACCTACAACCTGGTCCAGATGCTGGGCGGTCTCGGCGCCGAACTCGAAGTGGTGCGCAACGACGTCGAGAACGTGCCGGACCTGCTGGCGCGCGGCGCCGAAGGAATCGTCCTGTCGCCGGGGCCCGGCCGCCCCGAGGACGCCGGCGTCTGCATCGACTTGCTGCGGGCCCGGTCGAAGACGCCCCTGCTCGGCGTCTGTCTCGGCCACCAGGCGCTCGGTTCGGCGTTCGGCGCCACGGTCAGCCGCGCGAAGACGCTGATGCACGGCAAGACATCCGAGGTCGAGCACCGGGGAGTGGGCCTCCTGGACGGACTGCCGTCGCCTTTCGTGGCCACCCGCTACCACTCTCTCGCCGTGGAGGAAGGTAGCCTGCCGCCGTCGCTGGAGCCCCTGGCCTGGACCGGGGACGCGACGCTGATGGCGATGCGGCACCGGGAACTGCCGTACTGGGGAGTGCAGTTTCACCCCGAGTCGGTGCTCACCGATACGGGTCCGCACCTGCTCCGGAACTTTCTCGACTATTGCGAGGCGACGCATGAGTGATCTCGACCTTTCGGCCCTGCTGAGAACGGCGATCGCCGGCGAGGATCTCCCGGCGGCGACGGTGGAGGAGCTGTTCGGCCGCCTGATGGACGGCGAACTCTCCGAGGTGTGGAAGAGCGCGTTCCTCGTCGCGCTGGCGGTAAAGGGAGAATCGGTCGGAGAGATCGCCGGCGCCGCCCGGGCGATGCGGGCGCGCGCGGCTCGGGTCGAGCACTCGGGTTCCGGCGTGATCGACACCTGCGGTACCGGCGGCGACGGTCGGGGCACGTTCAACATCTCGACCGCGGCCGCGCTGGTCGCGGCGGCGGGCGGCGCCCGCGTCGCCAAGCACGGCAACCGGGCGGTGTCGAGCCGCTCCGGCTCGGCCGACGTGCTGGCCGCGCTGGGCGTGAGGCTCTCCGGCTACACGGAGGCGCTCGGACGTTGCTTGGACGAGGTCGGCATCGTGTTCCTCTTCGCGCCGATGCTGCACCCGGCGATGGCCCAGGTCATGCCGGTGCGGCAGGAACTCGGCGTGCGCACGCTGTTCAACGTGCTGGGGCCCCTGACGAACCCCGCGGGTGCGAAGCGCCAGTTGATCGGCGTCTTCTCGCCCGACCTCGTCGAGCCGATCGCGCGCGTCCTGCTCGAACTCGGCAGCGAGCACGCCCTGGTCGTTCACGGCGACGGTCTCGACGAAATGACGACCACCGGAGCGACCGCGGTTGCCGAGGTCCGGGCCGGCGAGGTCAGGACGTATGAAGTCCGGCCGGGTGACTTCGGCATCGCCGCGGCATCGCCCGACGCTCTGCTCGGAGGCGACCCGGAGCGGAACGTCGAGCTCATGCGCGGCGTTCTCGACGGCGGCAGAGGCGCGCTGGCCGACATCACCTGCCTGAATGCCGGGGCGGCGCTCTACGTCGCGGGCAGGGCCGACAGTCTCGCGGCTGGCGTCGCCGCGGCGTCCGAGGTCCAGGGTTCGGGCGCGGCTGCCGCGAAGCTCGCCGAACTCGTCGGCTGGACCGGTTGGGACGAGCAAGGCGGCGGAGACTGAGACCGTGCCTGGGGTTCCCGACATCCTGCGGCGCATCTGCGACCAGCGTCGCCGGCGCGTGGCCGCCGGAGACGCGGGCGTGTCGCCCGCACGGTGCCTGTCCGCCGGGGCCCCGGGCCGCCGCTTCCTCGACGCGATCTCCGAGCGCCGCGGCGCTGCCGTGATCGCCGAGATCAAGATGGGCTCCCCCAAGCTCGGCGACCTGCGCGGCCGGTTCGATCCGTTCGCCCGCGCCGCGGCCTACGCGGACGCCGGGGCGGCCTGCCTTTCCGTCGTGGTCGAGCCGGATCACTTTCACGGCGGCTACGACCTGCTGGCCGAATGCGCGGCCGCGTCCGGGCTGCCAGCGGTGGCGAAGGACTTCGTCGTCTCCGACGCGCAGCTCGCGTGGGCGCGGGAAGCCGGCGCCTGCGCCGTGCTGCTGATCGCGGCCCTTTACGACGCGGCGGAGCTGCGCCGCCTGGCCGGGCTTGCTCGCGGCCTCGGGCTCGTGCCGCTGATCGAGACCCACGACGACGCGGACTTCGAGAAACTCCGGCCGATGGAGCACGACGACGGCGAGGACGGGAGCTCCGACTGGGAACTGGTCGGCATCAACAACCGCGACCTGCGCACCTTCGAGGTCGATCTGGGACGCAGCGCCGAGCGCGTCGGCCGGCTGCCGTCCTCCGCCCTCAAGGTCGCCGAGTCGGGCATCCACACCGGCGCCGACGTGGCGAAGCTGCGGCGTGCCGGCTTCGACGCGTTTCTGATCGGCGAACGGCTCGTGCTTTCCGGCGACCCCGCGGCGGCACTTTCCGAACTGTTGGGTGCGCCGGCGTCCTCGCCGGCAAGTGGCGCGATGCCGCGAAGCGGCGAGCCCGAGCCGAAGGGACCGAGGGTCTGACATGAAGGTCAAGATCTGCGGCGTCACGACGCCCGCCGACGCCCGTCTCGCCGTCGACCTGGGCGCCGACTTCATCGGCCTCAACTTCTACCGTCCGAGCCCGCGGTGGATCGACGTCGACGAGGCGGCCCACATCCGCCGCCGGATCGGGAACCGGGCGCGGACGGTCGGCATCTTCGTCGACCCCACCCGCGAGGAACTCGAGACGATCGACCGCAAGGTCGGCCTCGACTACATTCAGTTCAGCGGCGACGAGAGCCCGGAACTCGTCGCCGGGTACAGCGACCGCGCCATCCGCGTCCGCCGTGTCGGCGGCGCCGCGGCGCCGGCCCCGGTCCCCGAGGAGGATTGCTGGGCGGTCCTGCTCGACCGCGCCCACGATCGCCTCTACGGCGGCTCCGGCGAGAGCTGGGACTACGCCGCCGCGGCCGACCTCGTCGAGACGCCGGCCGGCGGCGGCGCGCCGCGCCGCCTGTTCATCGCCGGCGGCGTGCGCCCCGGCAACGTCGCCGAAGTGGCGGCGGCGGTGCCCGGCGCCTACGCCGTCGACACCTGTTCCGGCGTCGAGTCCTTGCCCGGCCGGAAGGATCGCACGAAGCTGGAGCGATTGTTCGCCAACCTCAGAGCGGGAGCAGCACGATGAAGGTAAGGACCCCCCTCTCCGGCGCGGCGTTGGAGCCGGACGAGGGCGGCCGCTACGGCGTCTACGGCGGGCGCTACGCCCCGGAGACGCTGATGACGCCGCTCGAGGAGTTGAGCCGCGCCTACGACAGGCTGCGCCGGAAGCGGGCCTTCCAGCGCCGGCTCAACCACCTGCTGGAGCACTACGTCGGCCGCCCGACGCCGCTCTACTTCGCCGAGCGACTCACCGAGCACCTGGGCGGCGCCCGCATCTACCTGAAGCGCGAGGACCTGCTTCACACCGGCGCGCACAAGATCAACAACGCCTTGGGCCAGGTCCTGCTGGCGAAGGAGATGGGCAAGACGCGGATCATCGCCGAGACCGGCGCCGGCCAGCACGGCGTCGCCACCGCGACGGCGGCGGCGCTCCTCGGCCTCGACTGCGTCGTCTACATGGGCGAAGAGGACATGCGGCGGCAACGCCTGAACGTCTACCGGATGCAACTCCTGGGCGCGGAGGTGGCGCCGGTCGATGCCGGCAGCCAGACGCTCAAGGACGCGATCAACGAGGCGTTCCGCGACTGGGTGGCGAGCTTCGCCGACACCCACTACGTGCTCGGCACGGTGACCGGGCCGGAGCCGTACCCGCGCATGGTCCGCCGGTTCCACAGCGTGATCGGAGCCGAGGCGCGGCGCCAGTTGCGGCGTCTGGCCGGCACGCCGGATCCCGACGTGGCGGTTGCCTGCGTCGGCGGCGGCAGCAACGCGATGGGCCTGTTCTCCGCCTTCCTCGGCCAGCCGGACGTCCTGCTCGTCGGCGTCGAAGCCGGCGGCAGGGGACCCGAGCTGGGGGATCACGCGGCCCGGTTCTCGGGAGGCACGCTCGGCGTGCTTCACGGTGCCCGGACGCTGGTGCTTCAGGACGAGGAGGGTCAGGTCGTCGGCACCCACTCCGTCTCGGCCGGGCTCGACTACCCGGCGGTCGGCCCCGAGCATGTCTTCCTGCACGAGCAGGGGCAGATCGAGTTCACCTCGGCCACCGATCAGGAGGCGATCGAGGGGTTCCACCTCCTGTCGGCGACCGAGGGCATCCTGCCGGCGCTCGAATCGGCGCACGCGATCGCCGAGGTGACGAGACGGGCGCCTGAGATGAAGCCGGACCAGGTCATCCTGGTCAACCTCTCCGGGCGCGGCGACAAGGACGTCGAGTCCGTCCTGGAGTACGACGCCGCTTCGGGTGGAGACTCCGCGTCGGTGCGGCATTCCGGGTCCGACCCCGACGCCGGAGACGCCGAATGAGTCCTCGCCGCAAGCGCGGCTCCGCCGGCGCCATCGCCGCCGCCTTCAAGGCCTGCGCGAAGGAACGCCGCTCCGCCTTCGTCCCCTTCCTCGTCGCCGGCGACCCGTCGCTCGAGGCTACGCCCGACCTCCTGCGCGCCCTCGTCGACGGCGGCGCCGACGTGATCGAGCTCGGCGTCGCGTTCAGCGACCCGATCGCCGACGGCCCGACGATCCAGCGCGCTTCGCACCGCGCGCTCGCCGCCGGCTCCTCGCTCAGCGCCGTGCTGGGCATCGTCGAGCGCCACCGGGAGGAACTCGGCGTCCCGATCGTCCTCTTTACCTACTACAACCCGGTCCACGCCCGAGGGGTCGAGACCTTCGCCGCCCAGGCCGCTGGTAGCGGCGTCGACGGCGTTCTCTGCGTCGACCTGCCGCCAGACGAGGGCCTGCGGGAGCTGCAGCCGGCCCTCGAGGAACGGGGCGTCGATTCCATCTACCTGATCGCAGCCACCAGCACCCGGGAACGGATCGACCGCGCCGCCGCGGCGTCGAACGGCTTCGTCTACTACACCGCCCGCTCGGACGTCACTGGTGAGCGGAAAGACCTGATCCCCACTCTGGCCCGCGAGGTGAAGCGCGTCCGCCGGCGGGTGCGGTTGCCGGTCGCCGTCGGCTTCGGCATCTCGACCCCGCGGCAGGTCGAGGAAGTGGCGAAGGTCGCTCACGGCGTCGTCGTCGGCAGCGCCCTCGTCCGCCTGGTCGAGGAGAACGCCGGCGAGCCGGACCTGGCGGCGCGCCTTGAACGCCGCGTCGGCGAGCTGACGGAACCGCTTCGCGGCTGACGCGGGCCAGGAGCGGTCCTTGCGCCGTGAGGCGCGACCGTTTGTCGGAGTGCGCTCGGGCTACCCGAGCGGCTGGGCAGGTTGCGGATGGTGTCCGGATCTGGCCGGTCTTGGACGAATCTGGCCGGAATCTGCTACGCGGCGGCCGGTTTTCTCCCGTCTTCCTCCCTAGACTGGTCAAGGCACTGATTCGTCGAACGTCCACAGGCTGAACCGGGGATAACGAGGATGAACGCGACCACGTTTGGAGTGCTGGCGCCGCTTGTCTTGATCTCGGCCGTAGCGGGTCCACCGCACAGACTCGCCCGACAGGCGGCGGACAGCGTGGAGTTTACCGTCGGCCTGACTTCCGCCGTCACGTGCGACGGGATGCCGGCCGGCGACGTGGAGCTGGAGTTCATCGAGGCGGTGACGGGCGAGCCCGTCGTCTTGTACATCCTTGAGTCGCCTTCGGGTGAGCAGACCTTCCAGGTAACCGTGCCCCTGTTCGACTCGCGGTCCGGCTGGTTCGCGTCGGCGCGGTCGCCTGGTTTGTGGAGTCCGACCGTTTACCTTGCTCCAGCCGAACGGGCCGTGTCGCTCACCCTGGTTCCGGAGGGGTTGCTTCGGGTCGTTCCCGACCTGGGCGGCATGGACGGCGGAGAGGACAGGCTCGAAACCGGCGACGCGATCAAGCCGGTGCCCGACCGGGTGGCGGGCCACGAGGAGTGAGGGTTGAACCGCTGTTCATGGACTCCCGGAGCGACCGCCGGCAATCGAGATGCGGGACCGGGCGAATGACTGGTGGAGAGGAGGTATGGCATGTACCGCTACTCACGGTTGTTGGATGTCGCGCAGGTGCAGCGCGATCTGCGCCGCGACGAGCGTTTCGACGTCGTCTTGCGCTTCTGGTCGCGGTGGGGTGACCCGGCGCTGGCCGGTGTGTTGCTGGGGTTAGTGGCGTGGGCCCTCGCGCACGGCCACACGAGCTAGAGCCACCGCGCGAAGACGCGGTTGGGGCTCGAGTCGAAGTGCGGGCTAACATGACGGGCATCCGTGGTCGGACAATCGTTTCCCTGGAACGCAAGACCCACTTGGCTGTGCTGGTCGGGCGGAAAGGACTCGGCTTGGGCTCTCCGGGAGCTCCGGGCCGATCCTGCCTGCCAGATGCGGGGCCTGATCAGCATCGTGAACGAGAAGAACGGCCGGGTGATTCTCCACGGCGTGCGTCACGGCCTGCTCCAGCAGCAGGCCGAGGCGGTCGGGTTGCCTTTGCGGTTCATTCCGCTCGACTGGGCGTCGTCGAGAGGCGAACGCGATGCCGCGCTGGTCCGGGCCTTCGGTGAACTGCGGGCCGCCGGGGCGGCTTGTGTCGGCTTTGGCGATCTGTTCTCCCTGAAGGGCCGCGACCGGCGTCTGCTCGTGACCGCCGAGACGGGCCTGGAGGTTGTCTTTCCACTCTGGGAACGGGACACGCGAGCCCACTCGGCTGAGATCCTTGCAGCCGGTCTGTCTTCCTGGGTGTGCTCCGTCGATACGGACGCTCTACCGGCGGATTTTGCAGGACGCCGGTTCGATGCGGATTTCGTGGCCGCGTTGCCCGGCGGCGTCGACCCGTGCGGCGGGAACGACGAATTCCACACGTTCGTGGAATGGGCGCCCGGCTGGCAGCGCGGCGTATGGGTGGAGCCGACTCGCGCGATCGAGGCCTACAACGCTTCGTTCGTAGAACTCGAACCGCTGCCGTCGCGCGAACCGGCCGGCGACGCCGATGCGGTTCGCGCGGCGGGTGGCTCGGCGCCGCCGCGGATCGATCCGTTCAGCCACTTCGCAAGACTGGATCGCGTGCGGCGCCACGTCGACCGCCACATTGGCGAGGATTTGACGGCCGACGTGGTCGCCGGGGTCGCCGCGATGTCGCGCACGGGATTCTCCCGGTACTTCCGGGAGCGCGTCGGGATGACGTTCGCGGGCTGGCTGGCGTACCGCCGGATCGAACTTGCGTGCCGGTACCTGCGCGAGAGCAACGATGCGGTGAGCCGGATCGCGGAAGCAGTCGGCTTCCACAGCGAGAGGACGTTCCGCCGAGCCTTCCACGACCGGATGGAATGCAGCCCCTCGGAGTACAGGAAGAAGGTGCTGGAAGAGGGCATGGACGGGGTGGACGCTCCGGAACCGTAGCCATTGCCCCGGGCGGCGGGGCGAGCACTTTCCCGGAAGCGGCGCCGATGGCGGCGGTTTTTGATCGGCGGCTGGCTCGTGCAGGGAGGGGCGGCGGCCGTCGAGCGGCGCGTTGGCCGAGCCCGGTGACCGGATCTGGCCGGTCTTGCGCGGATCTGGCCGAGATCCGCTAACTGGTGTCCGGTTCTTCCGCGGCGGGTCTTCTAGGGTGGTAAGCGTAGGAGAACACGCGACGCCACCAACGGAGCCAAGACCCTTGGTGAGACTCATGCCCCGTTTGAAGGTTTGCCTTGGAGGAAGAACCCTGGCGGTCGTCTGCGTCACGGGAGCGATGTTTGCCGCGTCTGTCCGGGAGACCGCGCCTGGAGGGTGGCACGACCGGTTACCGCCGCTTCCGTCCGCGGAAGACCTGGCCTTGATGAAAGAGGCTCGCATCTGGCTTGCGCCAACCGCCGCCGGCCCCTTCGCCGGATCCGCGAGCGGCCGGCCGTTCATCGAAGCGGTAGGGCAGCGTCGACGGAGCTTCGAGTTCTTCGTCCGCGTCGCCGGCAAGGAGGCCGTCCGGGACCGCGCGCGGCAGGTTCCCTACGGTGGGCGGATACTCGCCGCGGCGGCGCGCAAGGGAGTCGACCCGCTGCTGGTTGCGGCCGTCGTCGAGGCGGAGTCCTCCTTTCGCGCGGATGTCGTTTCCTACAAGGGGGCGGTGGGTCTGATGCAGGTGATGCCGAGGACCGCCGCGCAGTTCGGTGTCCACGACGTCCGCAATCCCGTTCGGAACCTGGAAGCAGGCGTCTGCTACCTGGCCCACCTGCTGGAGCGCTACGACAACGATCTGCTGCTGGCGCTCGCCGCCTACAACGCGGGTCCCGGCAGCGTCCGTCGTTTCGATGGCGTGCCGCCGTACCCGGAGACCCGGGATTTCATCGAGAAGGTGCTTGGCCGCTACGTCGACCACCACCGGGCGGCTCTTGCCCTGCACGTTGAAGGGAGTTGACGAAGGGCCGGTGGCCGGGGCTTGTCATGCAGCGGAAACCGGTCAGGAACGGTAGCGGGGCGACGAGTTCCGCCGGTTCTCAACGGCGGTCGGTCAACGGTCAGAACAGGTTGACGATGGTCAGCGATTCGATCTCCCGGCGATCCCGCAGGTCTTCGCTGTAGAGCGCCTTGCACTTCGCCAGGGCCTTGACCGGGCGGCCCTTCCTGTCGGTGACGACGACCTCGACTTCAACCGCCTGGACGTGGACTGAGTCGACCAAAGGCTCATCGGGCTGAGCTTGCGGCGCCCCCGGCAGGGCGAGGCATGGAAACGACGCCAGTACCGGTGCCGTTCCGTGCCGGGGAGCGGGCCGCCGCGCCCGCGCGAAAGCGCCGTCGACGGGCCGCGAGCAGATCGCCTGCCCGTTACCATACAGGTTTGTTTGCTGAGTCGTTTCGATGATGTCGCGCTCATCCGCGGTGCTCCAGGCGGTCGTCGCCGGCATCCTCTTCTCGACCGGTGGCGCGGCGGTCAAGGCGACGGCACTCGACGCCTGGCGGGTGGCCGGGGCGCGCTCCCTGATCGCGGCCGCCGTGCTGTTGATCGCGATTCCGGCGGCGCGGAGGTGGGCCGGTGGTGCGGACCCGTCGAGTGCCGCCGGTGCGGCGCCCTGGTGGCGCGAGCCGGCGCGGCGCCAGGCCCTTCTCCTCACCGTGGGCACCGGCTGCTGCTACTGCCTGACTCTGGTCCTCTTCGTCCACGCCGCCAAGCGGACGACGGCGGCCGAGACGATCTTCCTGCAGTCGACGGCGCCGCTGTTCGTCCTGCTGCTTTCGCCTCTCCTGCTGCGGGAGCGACCGAGCGGGCGCCAGCTTCTTTTCGTGCCGCTGTTCGGCGCGGGCCTGGTGATGGCTCTCTATGGCGGCGCCGATGCCGCTACCACCGCGCCGGATCCTCGGACGGGCAACGTGCTCGCTGTGTTCTGCGGACTGGCGTACGGCTTGACCTTGATCGGCCTGCGCGCCGCAGGCCGGCCGCGGCCCGGGGGACGAGCTTCCGCTGCACCTGGGATAGCGGCGGCGGCTTGCGGCAACGTGATCGTCTGCCTTGCGTGCTTGCCCGTGATGCTCCCGTTCCGCTCCGTCGAACCGGGTGACCTCGTCGTGGTGGCGTATCTCGGGCTGTTCCAGGTCGCTCTCGCGTATGTCTTCGTGACGCGTGCCGCTCGCGTTCTGCAGGCCCCCGTTGTTGCTCTCCTGCTGCTGCTGGAGCCCGCGCTCACTCCGTTCTGGGCGATGTGGTTGCACGGGGAACAGCCGCATCTGCTGACCTGGCTGGGGGGTGGGGTCATCGCGGCGGCGACGGTGCTGCTCGCGACGGTGGTGGGGGAGCCTGAGCGATAGCGAGAGAGGGCCGGTCTGCTAAACAATCGTCCTTTGCGGCGTCTTCACCACTGAACCCATCTGGGAGCCGGCGCGGAGCCGGTGCACTCGGGAGCCAAGGAGGCGCCGTTTGACGATCGCAAGCGTTTCGATGACCGAAGGGCCGCCTGCAGCTCCTCCCGCCACGCCGGACTCTGCCGGGGACGGGCTGCAGGGGCTCTTCGAGGAGCATCACCGGCTGATGTTCCACACGGCCTACCGCGTCACGGGCAACGCGTCCGACGCGGAGGACGTGCTGCAGACGATCTTCCTGCGGCTGCTGAACCGGCCGCCGGAGTCGCTCGACACCGCGAAGGCCGGCGGCTACCTGCGGCGGGCGGCGATCAACGCTTCGCTCGACCTGATTCGCTCGCGCAAGCGCTCGCGCCTCGTGGCGATGGACCAGCAGGTCCTCGAGGAAGTAGGACCGTCTTCCGCGGTGGAGAGCGATCCGGCGCGGCGCTTCGCCTCGCTGGAACTCCGCGACCGGCTGCGGCGTGAACTAGCCAAGGTCAACCCGCGGGCGGCCGAGATGTTCGTGCTGCGCTACTTCGAGGGTTACCGGAACTCGGAGATCGGGCCGATGATGGGTACGTCGCGCATGACGGTGGCGGTGACGCTGCACCGGCTGCGCAAGCGCCTGGGCGCGGCGCTCGCGGCGGAGGACGCGGCAGTCGTCGCGGCCGGGGAATCGAAACAGGACGGACAGGAAGGCCAGGAAGAAGAGCGGAGGAAGCAGCAATGAGCGACCGCAACCAGATGAACCGGACCCTGATCGAAACCGCGCAGGCGATCGCCGCGGAGCGGCCGCGGGCCGATGTCGAGGCCGCCGCGACAGGGCGCGTGCGGCAGGCGCTGGCGGTGGCGACCGCCGGCGATGCCGTCGGAGCCGATGCGCCCGACGCGGACGTCGATGCGAACGCGACGCTGACCTCCTGCGCCGACTACCAGGCGCGGATGCCGGCCCTGATCGCCGGCACGTTGCCGGAGGCGCAGCGCCTCCTGGTGGAGGACCACACCCGCGAGTGCATTCCCTGCCGCAAGCACCTGCAGGCGATACGGGCCGGCCGCGCGGTGTCCGACGTTGCCGGGCCCGCGGCGCCGGCGCGGGTCGGCCGCTACTACGCGGCCGCCGCCGCAATGGTCGGCGTAGCCGTGGCGGGCGTGTGGATCAGCCAGCGGGTGCTCTTGCCGCCTCAGGACGGCATCGTGCAGGTTCAGAGTGTCGACGGCCGGATGTTCGTGGCCGGCGACGACCGCGGTGGGGACCTCGTTCCGCTCGGCCCCGGCGACGCGGTCGACGGCGGTGTTCCGGTCCGCACCGGCGCCGGCAGCCGCGCGGTACTTGAGCTCGGCGATGGCTCCCGGGTCGAGGCCGCGGGACTTACCACGTTCCGCGTCGACGCCCGGCGCAGCGGCCATCGCGTGCGGGTCGACCGCGGCAGCGTGATCGTCCAGGCCGCGCAGCAGGAGAACGGTTCGCTGATCGTCTCGACCGAGGAGATGCTGGTGGCGGTCAAGGGCACGATCTTCGCCGTCACGCACGGCGTCAAGGGGTCGCGCGTCTCGGTGATCGAGGGTGAGGTCGAGGTCGAGAAGGGGCGCGAGCGCCACAGTCTCCTGGCGGGCGACCAGTTCCGCAGCCGCCCCACCCTGGTGGCGATGACGTTGCAGGAGGAAGTCGGCTGGAGCCAGGACGCGGACCGCTACCTCGCCCTGCTCGAGGAGTTCAGGTCGCTGCGCAGCGAACTGAACCAGTTGATGGAGGCCGCGCCGGCGCGCTACTCGACCCGGCTGCTCGACCTGATGCCGGCCGACACGAAGGTCTATCTGGCGATGCCGAACGCGCCGGCGACGCTGAGCGATCTGTTCGAGCTCGTGCGGTCGCGTGTCGGGACGAGCGACCTGCTCGCCGAGTGGTGGGCCGAATTCGAGGCCTCCGGCGCGGTCGGGACGATCGACGAAGTGATCGCGTTGCTGGGCGAACTCGGCGACACCATGGGCGACGAGACGGTCATGGCACTCGCCGGCGGCATCGCCGACAACACGGCCCGCCCCCTGGTGGTCACGGAAGTCTCGGACGCCGCCGCCCTGCGCGAGGCGCTCGAGGAACAGTTGGACGAACTCGGCGACGCGATGGGTGAGGAGGGCACACCGGTCATCGTCGAGGATCTCGATGCGGCGGCCGAATCGGACGGTGTGCTCCTGGTCTGGATTGCCGACGATCTCGCCGCGGCCTCGCCTTCCCTCGCCGCGCTTCGCACCGTGGCGGCGAACCGGGACGGCGCCGCCAACCCGTTCGTCGGCTCGCGGCTGCACGGCCGGCTCGCGGAGCGCTACGCCGCCGGCGCGGAGCTGCTGGCCGCGGTCGAACTGGCGGCCGTGGTGGCCGAGCTGGGGGACAGCGAGGACGCGGACGGCGATGACGCGGATGTCAGGGGCTTCGCGTTCAGCGGGCTCGATCACGTCGAGGATCTGGTTGCTTCCCGGACCCAGGAGGGCGACCGGGCGAACGTGACCGCGACCCTGAGCTTCGACGGCCAGCGGTCCGGGATGGTCTCCTGGCTGTCCGAGCCGGGAACCAACGGCGCCCTCGACTTCTTCTCTCCCGACGCGTCCTTCGTCGCCGCCGGCGTGATCGAGGATCCGCTGACGATCTACGACGAGTTCCTGGAGTTCCTCGCCGGGCTGGGCGGGGAGATGGACGGCCCCCCCGCCGAGATCGAGAGCGAACTGGGCATGTCGATTCGCGAGGACTTCCTGGCGCACCTGGGTGGCGAGTACGCCGCCGGCATCGACGGTCCGGTCCTGCCCTCGCCGGCGTGGAAGGCAGTGGCGTCCGTCTACGACGCGGAGGCGCTGCAGAGTTCGATCGAGACCCTCGCCCGGAAGGCGAACGACCGGCTGGCGGACGAGGGCGTGGGCGCGGCGGTCACGATCGACGAGCAGGAGTCGGGCGGCCGCACGGTCTACCGTCTCTCGATCGAGATCGACGACGGGGACGGCGGAGAGGCCGACGAAGGCGGCGACGAGGATGGCGACTCCCTCGAGGGAGTGCTCGAGAGCCTGGTGGAAACTCCCGAGATCTTCTACACGTACTTTCATGGGTACATGGTGAGCGCTTCCAGCGTGGCAACGATCGACACCGCGATCCGGTATCGCGGCAGCGGCGCCTCGCTGACCTCGAGCCAGCAGTTCCTCGATCTGCTGCCCGAGAACGGCTATGCGGACTTCTCCGCGATGGTCTACAACCGGCTCGCCGAGACGGCCGGCGAACTCTTCGACCTGCTGCCGACGGAAGTCGTCGGTGACGACCAGCAGGCCGCCGTCCAGGCGATCGAGGAGTCGATCACCAGCCAGGGGGCTTCCCTCTACACGGTGTACGCGGGTCGCAGCGAGATCGTCGTGACCTCCAGCGGACCGAGCCTGCTGGCCTTCGCCGGATTGGGGCCGCTACTCGGAATCCCCACTCTCCTGGAGGGTCTGGAGGCGATGGATGACGGGGCGGAGCCCGAACCGGAGGCTGGGCCGGCGTCCGCGGTGGACGATCAGGTCGCCGGGATCCGGCCGCCTGCGGCGGAAGCCGGCGGGGACGCCGGCGCACCCAGTGGCCGGGTCCTGAGGCCGGCCGCCTGATGAGTCAGGCGTCGCCGGTCATCGACCTCGACGGTCTCGGGGTTCGGTTCGGCCGGCACCAGGTGCTCGACGATCTGCGCGGCTCTTTCTCGGGCCGCGCGATCGGCCTCCTGGGGCCCAACGGCGCCGGCAAGACGACGCTGCTGAACACCCTGCTCGGCTTCTACAGGCCGACCGCCGGCACGGCCCGCCTGTTCGGCATGGACATCACCGCCCAGGGCCGGCAACTGCGGCGCCGGGTCGGCTACATGCCGGAGCGAGACGCCTTCATCGCCGGCATCTCCGGCGTCCGCTTCGTGCGGCTCATGGCGGAGGTTTCCGGGCTGCCGCCCGAGGCGGCGCTGGAACGCGCCCACGAGGTCTTCTTCTACGTCGGCCTCGGCGAGGCGCGCTATCGCAACGTGGAGACCTACTCGCTGGGCATGAAGCAGTTGCTGAAGCTGGCGCAGGCGATCGCCCACGGCCCGAGCCTCCTCTTCCTCGATGAACCGACGAACGGTCTCGACCCGCCGGCCCGGCTCCGCATGCTGCGGCTGATCCGCGAGATCAGGGACTCGGGCAAGGCGCGGATCGTCGTCTCGTCGCACCTGCTGCGGGACGTGGAGGAGTGTTGCGAGGAGGTGCTGGTCCTGAACCGAGGCCGGATCGCCACCTACTGCAACCTGGCCGAGGAGCGCCGCGCCAACCGCCGGTTTCTCGAACTCGACCTCGCCGCGGAGCGCGAGGGCGCCGGGAGCGGCTTCCGGGCCGCGATCGAGGGGCTCGGTTGCGAGGTCGCCGTGGTCAACCGCCGCCGGATCAAGGCGGTGCTGCCGCCGGGGGTCGAGGTGCGCCACATCTACGCCTCGGCGATCGAGCAGGACGTGACGATTCGCCGCCTGGACTACAAGCGCACGTCGCTGGAGGACATCTTCCTCCAGGCGATGGAGGGCGACGATGGCCGTCTATGACCACGGCTACAAGGGCTACGACGGTCCGCTGATGCCGGCGCGGAACCGTTTCCTCGTCATCAGCCGCTACGGCCTGCGCGACGTCTTCGCGTCGCGGCTCTTCCTGGCGTTCTTCGCCTTCTGCTTCGCCTGGCCGCTGGTGCTGCTCGGCGCCATGTACCTGCGCTACAACGCGGAGGCGATGACCCTGATCAACCTCGATTCGGCCGACCTGCTCGAGTTCGTCCAGGTCAACACCTGGTTCTTCCAGAACCTGTTCCTGCGCGTCCAGTTGTACCTGGCGTTCATCGTCGTGCTCGTGGTCGGGCCTTCGCTGGTGTCGGCGGACCTGCGCAACCGGGCGATGCCGCTCTATCTCTCGCGGCCGCTGACGCGGACCGACTACGTGCTCGGCAAGCTCGTCGTCCTCGGCGTCCTGGTCTCGGCGATCACCTGGGCGCCGGGGCTGCTGCTGTTCGTGATCCAGGCGTCCCTCGGCGGTCGCGATTGGCTGCTGGAGAACTGGCGGGTCGCGCCGGCGATGGTGGTCGTGTCGGTCGTCTGGCTTCTCTGCATGTCGCTGCCGATGCTGGCGATCGCGGCCTGGGTGAAGTGGAAGCCCTGGGCGCGGATCGTCTTCATGGGCGCGATCCTGACGGGCACTGCCTTCGGCTCGTTCTACAAGGAATTCTACGACTCCTGGCTCGGCAGCCTGCTCGTCGCCTTCGACGTGACGGACGCGCTCTCCGCCTCCGTCTTCGGCACGCAGGGGACCGTCCAGATGCCGGAGGCGGCCGCCTGGCTCGCGGCGGCCGCGCTGGCGTCGCTGTCGGCGGCCCTGCTTTACCGCCGCGTGCGCGCCTTCGAGGTCGTCAAGTGAGCGACGATCGCAACATCGTGATCCGCGACGTCTCGAAGTTCTACGGCGACGTGCAGGGCGTCAATCGGGTCGATCTGGAGATCGAGCCCGGCATCACCAGCCTGGTCGGCCCGAACGGCTCCGGCAAGAGCACGCTGATGAACCTGCTCGCGGGCCTGCTGCGGCCGACCCGCGGCGAGATCAGCATTCTCGGCCTCCCGGTCACCAGGCCGCAGGACCTGTTCCGCCGCTTCGGCTACTGCACCCAGTACGACTCCTTCCCGCGGGGCGCCACCGGCTGGCAGTTCGTCTTCTCCTACCTGCTGCTGCACGGCCTGGACCGCGGCGAGGCGGAGCGGCTGACCGCCCGGGCGCTGGAGCGAGTCGGCCTCGTCGACTCCGCGCACCGCCGGATCGCGGGCTACAGCAAGGGCATGCGGCAACGGATCAAGCTGGCGCAGGCGATCGCGCACGGGCCCCAGGTCATGGTGCTCGACGAGCCGCTCAACGGCCTCGATCCGATGGTGCGCGCCGAGACGATCGAGCTCTTCCGTCAACTGGCCGGCGAGGGCCAGCACGTGCTCATCTCGAGCCACATCCTGCACGAGGTCGACCTGCTCTCGGACCGCGTCATCCTGATCTCGAACGGCTACATCGTCGCCGAAGGCGAAGTGCCGGGCATGCGGGCGGAGGTCGAGGAGGTCCGCGAGCAGCCGCTCCAGGTGTTCGTGCGCTGCGATCGTCCGCAGTGGCTCGCGGGCCGCGCCTTCGAACTGGATCACGTCACCGAGGTCCAGCTTCACGACGACGGCGGCGGCTTGCACCTTCGCACCCGCGACGCGGACCGCTTTCTGCGCCTGGTCGCCGAGCTGGTCGCCGAGGGCGGCGTGGAGGTCGAAGCGGTGGGCCCGGCGGACAGCGACCTGCAGGCCGTGTACCGCTATCTCATGATCGAAGAGGAGGAGCCGTCGTGACCGTGACCCGGAGCGCGCCGGCCGGCGGAACGTTCGACCTGGCCTCGGCAGGCCGCCAGGCGAGGGGATCGTCGTGACGATGCCGCGGGACGCCCTGGCGCACCAGGGCCCGGACTGGGCGCTGCTGGCCCGGCAAGTCGGCGGACTCGTGCGGCTGGAGCTGCGCCGGTTGCTCCTGACCCGCAGGGCGGTGATCCTCGGGCTCGCGTCGGCGGTGCCGGTGGCGATCGTCCTGCTGGTCGGCTCGATCCCGATCGGCGGCCAGACGGTGCTGGAGCGCTTCGGCAACCGGATCGTCTACGAGACGATCTTCGAGACGGTCTTCCTCGGCGCGATCCTGTTCTTCGGTTGCCTGTACGTCTTCTTCAACCTGTTCCGCGGCGAGATCCTGGAGCGCAGCCTGCACTACCTGCTGCTGACGCCGCTCCGCCGCGAACTGGTCGTGGCGGCCAAGTACGCGGCGGCGGTCGCCGCCGTGGCGGTGCTGTTCATGGCCAGCACCGTGTTCAGCTACGCGTTGATCTACCTGCCCGTGGGCGTCTCGGGTGCGATCGAGGACCTGACCGCTGGCCCGGGCGGCCGGCATCTCGTGGCCTACCTGGGCGTAGCCCTGCTCGCCTGCATCGGCTACGGCTCGCTGTTCACGCTGGTCGGCATGGTGTTCCGAAACCCCATCATCCCGGCCGGCGCGCTGTATGTCTGGGAGATGCTGCACTTCCTGCTGCCGCCGGCGCTCAAGAAGCTCAGCGTGATCCACTACCTGAAGGGCCTGCTGCCGGTGCCGCTTTCCGACGGTCCGTTCGCCGTGGTCGTCGAACCGCCTCCGGCTGCCGTCTCCGTCCTCGGTCTGCTCGCCTTCGCCGCCTTCGTGCTCGCGGTGACCGCGCTGATCATCCGTCGCATGGAGATCCGGTACACCGAGGACTGACCACTGGGTGCGCGGGTCCTCTGACCCGCTGCCGCCGCAGGCGGCTAGAAGAACGCGCCGGCCGCAGCCCGGCTCGATCTGCCACCATTGCCCCGTGGCTTCCATCGACATCGGCGGCATTGCCATCCCCGAATCAGCGCTGACCTTCAAGTTCGTCCGCTCTTCCGGCCCCGGCGGCCAGAACGTGAACAAGGTCGCGACGGCGGCGCAGTGCCGCCTCGACCTCGACGCCGCCGGCATCGAAGGCCCGTTGCGCCGGCGCCTCGAACGCCTCGCGGGAAAGCGTCTGACCACCGCGGGCGAGATCGTCGTCTCGGCCGATACTCACCGCACCCAGGCCCGCAACCGGGCCGAGGCGCTCTCCCGGCTCGGAGCGATGATCGAGGCGGCCCGTGCCGAGCCGCGGCCACGCCGGCCCACCCGACCGTCCGCCGGCGCCAGGGAGAAGAGGCTTCAGGACAAGCACCGTCGCGGCGAGACGAAGAAACGCCGCGGTCCGGTCGGTCTGGAAGACTAGGAGTGTCGGCTACCTCAGCCCGCCGCGGCACGACACCGTCGTGAAGTGGCCGCGGTCCGCTGTTTCCAGGTCGATCTCGATGTCCTGGCCGCGCGTCAGTTCCTCCCAGACGGGATGGTCTGACGGCGGGCAGACGATCTCCGCCACCATCCGCTCCCTTTGACGACCCGGCATGACCATCAGGTCGCCCGCGAACTCGGGAATCACGATGACGCGATGGATGAGGGTATCCACGCGTTCCAGCTCCCTGCCGACCCAAACCCTGGTCCACCCTTGACGCAGCCGCTGAGGCGAGGGAAAGTCCAGGCTGTGCCGGTAGACGAGGTCCGCGCTGACGTGAGGCGGAGAGCCGCACGAGACGGGCGCCAGTGCGGCGACGATCAGCGGTAGAAGCACGCGGCGCATGGCGGCGCACAAACTACCGCACTTGACCCTTGCCCGCGACAGGCCGGGGCGACATCACCGTGATGGGAACGGGCCCCACACTGGGTGCGCCGTCGCCCGCCGGCATCCGGCGCGAAGCGCCGGCTCTCCGGTCCGCGTCCCACGGCTATGCTCGACCCATGCGAACCCGACCCCTGCTCGTTTGCTTCGCGCTCGGCCTCGCGGTGGCACCGGTCGCACCCGCCGACGACTGGCCGCAGTGGCGCGGCGACGAACGCCGGGGCGTCTGGCACGAGGACGGCATCCTCGAACGCTTTCCCGAAGGCGGCCTCCGCTTCGCCTGGCGCGTGCCGATCGGCGCGGGCTACGGCGGCCCGGCTGTAGCCGCCGGCCGCGTGTTCGCGACCGACTTCGAACGGCTGCCCGGGAACCGCGGCCGCGAGCGCCTGATCGTGCTCGACGAGAACACCGGCGAGCAGCTCTGGGAGCACGCCTGGGAAACCGGGATGGCGGGGCTCATGCCCGCCTACGCGAACGGCCCGCGGGCAACCCCGACGGTCGACGGCGACCGCGTCTACGTGCTTGGCTCGGCGGGCTACCTGGCGGCGCTGTCGGTCGAGGACGGCCGCGTGCTCTGGCGGCACGACCTGGTGGCGGACTACGAAGCGCCGGTTCAGGCGTGGGGTTTCGTCGGCGCGCCGCTCGTCGACGGCCGGCAGATCATCACTCTCGTCGGCGGTGAACCCGACGCCATGGTCGTGGCCTTCGACCGGGGAAGCGGCGACGAACTCTGGCGCTCGATGGAGGTAGGCAACGAGCCGGGCTACAACCCGCCGGTCATCTACGAGCTTGGCGGCCGGCGGCACCTCGTCATCTGGCATCCGAAGGGCATCGCCGGGCTCGACCCGGCCGGCGGCGACGTGTTCTGGCAGTTCCCCTACGACGTGGAGTACGGGCAGACGATCGCGACGCCGATCCAGGACGGCAACCAGCTCCTCGTGTCGTCCGCATCGCACGGCTCGACGCTGATCGAGGTAGCCGCCGCGTCAGCCGGCGAGCCGGAGGCCCGGATCGTCTGGAAAGGGAAGAGCACCAGCAAGCAGGACCTCGATGGTCTGCACGCCTTCAACTCCACGCCCGTCTTCGACGGCGACATGATCTACGGCATCGGCGGACAGGGCGCGCTTCGAGCCATCGACCGCGCCACCGGCAAGGAGGTCTGGGCGACCTTCGAGCCGAGCGAGGACGCCCGCATCGCCACCGCGTTTCTGGTCCGGAACGGCGACCGCTACTTCATCAGCAACGACCGCGGCGAACTGATGATCGCCCGCCTGAGCCGCGACGGTTACGAAGAGATCGACCGGACTCACCTGCTCGAACCGACCACCCGCAGCGTCCGTATCCGCCGGGAGCTCGGCAAGCTCCTCTGGGTGCATCCCGCCTACGCGAACGGCCACATCGTGCACCGCAACGACCGGGAGATCGTCCGCGCGTCGTTACTGGCGGAGTAGGGCGGTAACGGCCCCAGGTGCTGGTATAGACTCCTGAACTCCAATGCGCGGTGCCCGCAGTCTTGTGGTCGTACTGGCGGTCATGTTCGCTGGCTTCGTCCTGTACCGCTTGCTGTCGAACGATCCGGGAAGCGATCAGGCCGACGCCGGCGCGGCTCAGACCGTCGCAAGCACCGATTACGCGGATCTCGTCACCCTCTTCGAGGAGTTTCGTTCGTTCGAACAGGGTGGCTCCGGCAACATCCAGTCCTATTCGCAGAGCGGCTGGTTCCTGTCGAATCTGGACACAACGCCCGACTTTTCCGCCGCGGCAATGGCGGAGAAGTACAGCGAGCTGAGGACGTTTCAGGAGCGGTTGGAGGCGATCGACCCCGCGGGCTGGCCGATCCCGCAACAGGTCGACTACCAGCTCGTCCGGGCGGAGACGAACGGCTACGAGTTCCAGCACCGTGTTCTCAGCCCATGGTCCCGGGATCCCGGCTTCTACAACGACGTGATCGCCACGCTTGCCTACGTAGCTGAACCACCTCTTCAGGAGAACGAGGTCGCGGATCTGCAATCCAGGCTCGGATCCGTACCCGATCTGGTGCAGCAGGCGAAGGAGAATCTCGAGGACTTCTCGTTGATCGCCGCCGACTTGGCCACGCTGGCGATTCTCTCCATCGGAGACACGAGATCGGCCTACGAATCGCTCGCGCAGGGCCTGAGGACTCATCATCCGGAGCTCGTGGCCGACGTCGAGTCGGCGCTGACCGCTATCGACGACTACGAGGACTGGATACGGTCCAACGAAGATCGGATGACGGGCTCCACGGGTGTGGGCAGGGAGAACTACAACTGGCTGCTCAGGAACGTCTATCTGTTTCCCTACACCTGGGAAGAGATCCGGACGATCGTTGAACTGGAAGACAATCGCGTGATCACCTTCCAGCGGCTGGAGGAGCACCGCAATCGCGATGTTCCGCCGCTCGTACCGGTCGCGTCACAGGTCGAATACAGGGACGGCATCGAAGAAGCCGTCGATCACATCATGAGCTTCCTGCGCAGCGAGGAGATCTTCACCGTGCATGACTTCCTCGCGCCGGATGACTACTTCGACTCTCGGCTCTACGGCAAAGGGTATTCCCTGGAGGATCCCTGGCCCGAGACGCACGACTATTTCTTCAATTTCTCCCACCGGGAAGCGGTGATGGAGAACACGCATGAACTGGTCGGTCACCACTTCGACATGCTCAGGGCGGAGCGGGACGATCACCCGGTCCGCGGCGGAGAGCGGCCGTACAAGATCTCGACGGCTCGCGACGAGGGGCTGGCGTTCGCCCTCGAGGAACTGCTGATGCATGCGGGCTACCTGGACGGACGGAATCCCCACGGCAGGGAAGTCGCCTATGAACAGGCGGCTTTCCGCACCGTGCGCGCGCTCTCCGACATCTACATGCACAGCGGCGACTGGAGTCTGGAAGAAGCGACCCGGTTCTGCATCGACAACGCGCCGCATGGCGAGTTGCTGGAGGGCAGCCACCATCTCTGGTTCGAGCTGGACACGACTCTTCGCGGCGTGGGGCACCACATGCTGATGGTCCTGGGGAAGGTCCAGTTCATGAAGCTGATGCGAGACCGCGCGAATCAACTTGGCGACGACTTCGTCCTGCGGGAGTTCCTGGACGAGGTCTACGCGGCGGGCCAGATCCCCTGGTCGCTCATTCGGTGGGAGATGACCGGCTACGACGACGAGGTCTCACGGCTCTGGTAGCGCGGGCTGTTCCTGCTTCCGCCCCTGCCGGGCCCGGGAGACCCGAGCTCGCCGCTTCGCCCGGCGGACTCGCCTCGTCGTCTTTCGGCCGCTTCTTCGAATCGGTGGCGCCAATCAGACCGGAGGCCACGGCGAGAATCGCGATCCCCAAGGCCGCCAGGAACCACACGGCCTGGTCGGTCATCGGCGGCTCGGCGACCAGGTCCAGGACGAACCGCGAGAACAGGATGAACACGCAGAAGACCGCGGGCACCTGGTACCAGGGGTCGGTGAAGAGCGTCGACTCGTGCCAGACCGGGCCCGTTCGCGGCGTCTCTGCTTCCGGTGAAGTGTCGCTCGGGCGACCGCGACGCAGGGCGACCAGCGTCGCGACCGCGGCCGTCGCCAGCGCCACCGCATAGACCATCGAGAGAGGCGACGTGCGGAGCGCATCGATGCTGAGAAGACCGGTGTCGCCGCCGGTGATGAGGAGCCCCATCAGCACGATGAGTCTGGGCCCGGGCTTGGATTCGTCGTACTTTTCCTTGCTCTCGGTCATTGGTCAGGAAGTCTCCGCGACGCGTTTCTTCACGAAAGGCAGCATCGCCGCGACGCATTCCTCCGGCCTCTCGAGCTGGAGCAGGTGCGTCGTCTCCGGAACGAAGTCGTAGTCGAGGGCCAGGATTTCCCCGAGATCCACCGTGGGCAGGAACGAGCAAGGCACCGTGGGGTCGGAGCCGATGATCTTCGCGGGACAGGAGACGCTGCTCAGGTCCGCTGCCTTTGCCCACCGGGGGCCTTCCAGCGAGACCGTCGCTTCGTACTCCCTCGGGCAGCGCAGTTCGTAGCCGTCGCCGTTCGTGGCTCGTCGCAGGGTGGTCCGTGCGACGAGTTCCGGCGCGCCGGGGCAGAGAAGCTGGAAGGCGGGAGCGCGCAGTACCCGGTCCATGAACTCCTCGCGGCTGGCGAAGCGTTCGCGCCGCCTCAGGGCGGCTTCGCCGAGGTGCCGGAGCATTGTCTCCACCTTCCGCACGTCCTCCGGCCGGCAGCCAGGCGGGCAGACGACCGGGTCGAACAGGACCAGGGCCGAGTAGGTCGACTCACGACTGGCATGAATGAGGGCCGATTGGGCCGACACCGAGTGGAACACGCCGATCTTCGGCCTGGCGCCGAAGTGCCGGTCGATCGCCTCCGCGATGTGCCCGTGATCGTCGACGAATGTCTCTATGCCGTGGTTCTCGCGGTTGTCGACCGGGTTCCAGCCATGGTTGCGGAGGTCGAAGAGAATGACGTCGAACCGGTCCGTGAGCAGCGACCAGAACGGGTAGTAGGCGTCGACCGCGAAGCCGTTGCAGTGGCTGACCACGAGCCGCGGTCCGCTGGGGTTGCCGTGCCGTCTGAGAACGATGAACTCGCCGTCGGCCATGCGGGCCTCGGCCGTCGCCAGGGGCGTCGGTACTTCCCAACGCTCCGGTTGGCTCATGGATCGGGCAGGCCTGGCAAAGGACTCTGGATTCTAGCCATGTGTTCTGTGTGCTAAGTTCGGCCCATGAGATTGCACATCGCGCTCGACGACGATCTCGTGGCCGAACTCGACCGGCGTGCCGGCCCCAGGCAGCGTAGCGCCTTCATCGCTGAACTGATCCAACGGGGACTCGACGACGAACGGCGCTGGGACGACATCGAAGCTGCGCTTGGCGGCATCTCCGACACCGGCCACGACTGGGACGACGATCCAGCGGAGTGGGTGCGCCGGCAGCGGCATGGCGACCGGCGGCGCTCAGGCTGATCTTGGGCCGCCTGCTGCTCGACTCGACCGTTCTCATTGACGCTCTCCGAGGCCGTCGGGCGGCTTCGCAGGTGGCGGCCCTGCGCCGCGAAGGCACCGAGCCGTGGGTGTGTGTTATCTCGGTGGACGAAGTGTGGCGAGGAATCCGACCCGGCGAAGAGTTGGCGGCGAGGCGGCTGTTCCGGGGCCTTCGTCTCGCTCCCCTGGGCAAGGCCCAGGGCATGATGGCCGGCCGTTGGCGCCGGGAGTTCGCCGGGAGAGGCGTGACCTTGCACCAGGCGGACTGCCTGATCGCCGCGGCCGCCGTCGGGGTCGGAGCCGCGCTGGCCACGGCCAACGTGCGGGACTACCCGATGGCGACGGTCGAGGTCAGGGAGTGGCCGGCGGGCTAGCTGCGCGTGGCCCCGGACTGGTTGTACGCTCCGGGAGTCTGTTGCGACGATGACCTGCTTGGCCTACTTCATCCTCTCGGGCTTCCGTTCGCCCCGTTCATCGGCGGACGCCTCCAGGTCCCTTGACCTGCCGCGAAACACCTGCTTGCGGTGCCAGTCGACGAAGTCCGGGTCGGGGCGTTGCCGGCTGCGTTGAGGGTTGCGAATCGGTTTGCCGTGACAGTCGAGGAGCTGGCGACAGGCCGGGCTCTGGCCGTTCACCTCGTCCGACACGACCAGCCGAAAGCCGTCGCGCGTCCGCCGCAGGCCGATGGCGCCGCGGTCGAACGTCCGATGGTGGAGGATGCACAGCGCGAGGCCGTTGCGGACTTCGTCGGGTCCGCCCGCGGAGTGCCAACGGATGTGCGCCGCGTCCAGGCCGACGAGATCGTCGTCGAGCCGGACGTCGAAGCCGCACACCGCGCAGCGCCGCTCGTACGCCCTCAGCACGGCATGGCGGAAACCGGGATCGCGCGTCGAGGAGGCGGTCGCGGCGGCCCGGTGTTCCGCGGGCCGGGAGAGGCCCACCGCGTCGCGGATGTCGTTGTGCAGCGAAGGCTCGAAGTGGCCGGCCAGGAGTTCCCGGGCCGCCTCCTCGACGAGCCTGGGGTCGGCGAGGAGCAGTTGCTGATCCGAGCGCGAGAATCCGCCGGCCGCCGCGCGGTCGATCAACTGGCGGTGGGTGACGCCGCCCTTGCCCGTGATCCGATCGAGGTCCTCGTCGGCGACCACTTCCCAGAGGTCGTCGTTCGGCAGCCGGGCGAACGGCGCTTCCGGGTGGGGAACGGAGCGCGGCGGGCCGAACCGGCGCAACAGGCTCTTGAGGTCGTCCGCGATCTCGTCGCCGTAGCCGGCGAGTCGCCGCTCGCCCCGCTGTACCCGGCCGAGCGCCAGGAGAAGCAGCAGCGGCTTGTGCGGCGCTCGCTCGCCGTCCCGCTTCCAGACGTTGATCCCGGCGACGCGGCGAAGGAAGTCGTCTCGGGTCATCGTCGGGCTGCCGGCGCTCACCGCAACTCCGGTTCAGGAGCGGCTCGGGCCTCAGGGAGTCCAGAGACCGCCGCCCGTGACCGGCCGCTACGGTTGATCGGGCCTCCATCCTAATGGCATGATGACCGCGTGACGGAAGTTGCTCCCCTTGCCGCGGTTCCCGCCGTGGACGTGCCGCCCGCCGGTCCCGCGGAACGCCGGGCGATGCCGCGCTACAGCTTCTCCGGTCACCAGACGTTTCCGTTCCGCTATGCCTGGTTGCCCAAGGGCGTGGCCGCCGTCAAGGAGGACACCGGGGTGTTCCTCAGCCCGGACGCACTAGTGCGGCTGGGCGTGGGCCGCAATATGGTCGCCTCCATCCGCCACTGGGGCGAGGCGCTGGGGCTCTTCGAGACCAGCCGGGGCCGGTCGCGGCTGTTGCCGCTCGGTTCTTTCCTCTTCGGCGGCGCCGACGCCGGGGCCGCGGCTCCGGAACGTCCTTTGACTACCCCCCCCCCCCCCCCCCCCCCCCCCCCACCCCCCTCCCCCCCCCCCCCCCCCCC
>JAPOXA010000100.1:37333-51912 GCA_026707325.1 Acidobacteriota bacterium
CCGGGCGCGGGCGGGCTCCGGCTTCGTCCCCCCGTTCTTTTTCTTTTGCGTGGCCCGGCGCCCGGGCGCCCCGCCCCCCCCCCCTTTTCCCCCCCCCCCCCCCCCCCCCCCCCGAATCTAAAGAAAAGAGAATCCGCCGGAACGGAATCGGAACGAAAGCCGCGCCCGCAGCTTTCGATTCCCCTGTCGCCTGATCCCTCCGGGAACGGGGCGGGCCGCCGCGCCGCGGCGGATCCGTGGCTCGAGGATCCGGGCACGCTCTGGCTGCTGCACTGGCGGCTGACTTCCCGGCCGGCGCCGGCCTCGACCTGGCATCTCGTCTTCACGCGCTTCGCCGAGAGCGTGTTCACGCGCGACGAACTCGCCGACTGGCTGCTGCGCTGCGCCCATGACAGCGGAAGCCGCCGGACGTCGCCGGCTTCCATTCGGCGCGACCTCGACGTCTTCATCCGCACCTACCTGCCGGCCAGGACCCACGCGCGCCGGCCCCTGGAGGATTCCTTCGACTGTCCCCTGGTCGAACTGGGCCTGTTGCGGCCAGCCGGCGCCGGCCGGTTCGAACTGCGGCGCGGCGCGCGTCCGAGCCTGCCCGTTCCCATCCTCCTGTTCGCGACGCTCGAGTTCTGGCGGCGCGAGGCCGCCGACCAGCGGACGCTTCCGCTCGAGCGGTTGCTGTTCGACCCCGGCAGCCCGGGCGCCGCTTTCCGGCTCGGCGCCCGGGATCTGATCGGAATGGTCGAAGACCTGCCCGGCCGCTGGGGCGTGCGCTACGACGAGACCGCCGGCATGCGACTGTTGTTGCGGGAACGCGAGTGCGATCCCTTCGAGGTCCTGCGCGACTACTATCGTGGAGCCTCCGCGGCATGAATCCGGCCACGGCGCCCGCGCTCGATGGCGAGCCGTCCGCGGCCTCGCGCGCCGGCGGTCCGGCCGCCTCCGGCTCGGCGCCCGGCGGCGGCCCGCCGACGCTCGCCGGGATGGTCGCGGTGCGCGGCCGCTTCCACCGTTCCGTGCATCTCGCGCGCGATTGGGACAGCGGCTTCGAGCGCGAGTTCTTCGCCACGCCGGCGCTTGTCGAGATCGCGGAGCAGATCGTGGGCGAACTCGGCCGGCCCCGCGGGACCAGGGCATGGACGGTCACCGGCCCCTACGGCGCCGGCAAGTCGGCCTTCGCGCTGTTCCTGGCCCGGTTGCTGGCCTCCCGGCAGCCTGCGAACGAGGCGGCGCGCGCGCTCCGCAGCCGGCGGCTCGGCGACGCTCCGCCGCTTCTGCCCCTGTTGATCCAGGCCGAACGCGCCCCGCTCGCTCCGGCGATCCTGGCCGCGGTCGCGGAGGCGCCGGAGCTGGGCCTCGGCCGGCGTTCCCGCCAGTTCTCGTCCCGGCCTTCCGGATGCGTCGATCTTCTGGTCGAAGCGGCGGCGCGCAGCGAGGGCGGCGTCGCCCTGATCGTGGACGAGTTGGGGAAGTACTTGGAGTACGCGGCTTCGAGGCCGAACGAGGACGTCTTCCTGCTGCAGCAGCTCGCCGAAGCCGCGGCGCGCTGCGACAAGCCGCTGCTGTTCGTGTCGGTGCTGCACTCGGGATTCGGCGACTACGTGGCGGCGGGCGACCCGGCGCGCCGGGCGGAATGGCAGAAGGTGCAGGGGCGCTTCCGGGACGTCTCCTTCTCCCTGCCGGCCGAGCAGTTGCTCCAGCTCGTCGGCCACGCGATCGAACGCCGGCTGCCGCGGCCTGACGAACGGGCGTACCGGCGCCGGCTGCGGGCCCTGGCGGAGAAGCCGGGCCTGCGCGAAGCCGCGGCATGGAAGGGCGCGGAAGCGTCGCTGCTCGGCTGCCTGCCGCTTCACCCCGTCACCGCGCTGCTGATGTGGCCCCTGTTCCGCAGCAAGGTGGCGCAGAACGAGCGCTCGCTGTTCGCCTTCCTGAGCAGCCACGAGCCGCACGGCTTCCAGGAGTTCCTGCGCGCGGAAGCGGCCTCCGTTGACGCGCCGCCGCTTTACCGGCTGCCACGCCTCTACGACTATGTGGCCGGAGCGCTCGGCATGGCCGCGTTCACCGGGCAGGACGCCAGGTTCTGGGGGCTGATCGACCACGCGCTCGAACGGGTGCCGGCGAGCGCGCCGCCGGCGGCCGCCCGGCTGGTCAAGTGCGTGGCCCTGCTCTCGCTCTACGGCCTGCAGGCGGGCCTGCGGCCGGACCGCGACGTTCTCTTCGCCGCTCTCGACGACGACGACGAGGCGGAACTCGACGCCTCGCTTCAGCTTCTCGAACGGGAGTCGATCGTCCTGTTCCGCCGGCACCGGCGCTGCTACGGCCTGTGGGAAGGTTCCGACGTCGACCTCGAAGCCGCGTTCGAGCAGGGACTGGCTCAGCGGGGCCGGGAACCGTTGTACCGACGATTGCAGCGCGCCGTCGAGCCGCGCCCGCTGGTCGCTCGGGCCCACTACATCCAGACCGGGACGTTGCGCTTCTTCGAGCCGCGGGTCGCCGCGCCGACGGCCCGTTCCTGCGAGGAGGTCGCCGGCAGCGCCACCCAGGCGGACGGCCTGCTGCTGTTCCTGGTCGGGGACGAGGCCGAGGGAAGGGCGGCCGGGGACGGCGGAAGCGACGGCGCCGCGGCGCGAAGCGCCCGGGAACTGAGCCGCGCGCTCTCGAAGCTCCAGCCCCTGCACGGCAAGCCGGTGCTGGTGGCGATTCCGAGGCGCGTGCTCGAACTGGGCGAAGCTCTCGACGAACTGGAAGCCTGGCGCTGGGTGCGCGAGAACGTCGGCGAACTGGCCGGCGATTCGGTGGCCCGAGGCGAGGTCGCGGCGCGGGAGTCGGCCGCCCGGGAGCGCTTCGAACAGGTCGCGGGCGCCACCCTGGGGTTGCCGCGCCACGTTCTCGATCCGGGCGCCTGCCGCTGGTTTCACGGTGGCGAGGAAGTCGCCGTCCCGCGCCCGCGGGATTTGCAGGAACGGCTGTCCCTGATTTGCCGCGAGACCTACGGTAAGTCGCCGCCGCTCCACAACGAGCTCCTGAATCGCCAGAACCTGTCGTCGGCCGCCGCCCGGGCGCGGCGTGAGCTGATCGAGCGCCTGATCCTGTACGGCGACAGGGAGCGGCTCGGGATCGAGGGCTTTCCGCCCGAGTACAGCATGTACCGGTCGCTCCTGGTCGCCGGCGACTTCCATCGCCAGCCTCGCGGCAAGGCTTGGCGGGTCTGCCGTCCCTCGGGAGACTGGCTGCCGGCGTGGAGGGAGATCGAAGCCTTCGTGCGGGGCTCGCGCGACGGCCGGCGGTCGCTGGACGGCCTCATGTCGAGGCTGGAGGCGCCGCCGTTCGGCCTGCGGCGCGGCCCGATTCCCATTCTCATCGCCGTTCTGCTCCGCATTCGGGGCGCCCGCCTGGCCCTCTACGAGGACGACCTGTTCGTGCCGCGGATCGAGATCGAGACCCTGGAGCGGCTCGTGCGCCGCCCCGAGACGTTCTCCATCCGCACCTACGAACTGAATCGCGACGAGCGGCATGTCATTCAGGTCCTCGGGGCTCACGAGGCGGGCGTTGCCGCCGATCCTGAGGCCGGCGCCACCTCGGAGCTGCTGCCCATCGTTCGCAACCTGGTGCGAATCGCCGCGCGGTTGCCGCCGTACGCGCGGCGCACAAGGCGGCTGTCGGCGAGTGCCCGCGCGGTCAGGCAGCGGCTGCTCGACGCGCGCGACCCGCGGCGGTTGCTCCTGGAAGAGCTGCCGGCGGCGCTCGGCGTGAACCTCGATGACGAGGACGGCCCCCAGGACTTCGCCCGTCTGCTCGGCGGCGCGGTCCGCGAGTTGACGCGGGCTCTGCCCGACCTGCTCGAGGAAGTGGAGCGCCGGGTGCGCGACACCTTCGGATTCGAGGAGCGGGGCGCCGAACTGCGCAAGGCCCTTCAGGCCCAAGTGCGGCCCTTGGTGGCGCACGCGCGGCTGCGCAAGCTCCAGTTGTTCCTCGGCGCGGCGGCGCGCGCCGACGGCCGCAATCTCGGCGAGTGGCGTTCGACCATCGCGCTCGCTATCGGCGACGGGCTGCCGCCGGAGCACTGGGGCGACGAGCTGGCGGACAGTCTCGGCGCCCGGCTGCGAGCGTTGCGGCTGGAACTCGACGAACTCGCGGACGTCGTCCGCGTCGACGGCGGCGATCCCACCGTCGCCGTGGGCAGTCTGCGCGTCCGCCTGCCGGGCTCGGGAGAGCGTCGGCTCGCCTTCCCGTGCCCGGACGGCGAGCGGACGAGCGTCGAGTCGCTGCTCGATCGGTGGCGCGAAGCGGCGCGGGCGGGCGAGGCGCCGCCGGGGGTTCAGATGCAGGCGCTGGCGCTCCTTGCTCATGAACTCGGCCCGCGGACGGACGAAACGACCGCGCCGGCGGTGGAGAGGAGGGCTTCATGAGCGCCGAGGCGGCCGTGGGTGCGATGCGGAACGCGGAGGCCCGCGAGGGTGCGGCGGCGACCGCGAAGGCGGTCCGCCACATCGTGATGCTCTCCGGGGGCAAGGACAGCACGGCGCTCGCCCTCTACCTGCGGGAGAAGCAGCCGGACACGGACTTCGAGTACCTGTTCTGCGACACCCACAAGGAACTGCCGGAAACCTACGAGTACCTTGCCCGCATCGAGGCCCGGCTCGGCCGGACCGTCGTTCGCCTCGCGTCCAATCACGGCGAGCGCGGCTTCGACCACTTCCTCAAGATCTACGGCGGCTTTCTGCCCTCGCCGCAGGCGCGCTGGTGTACCCGGCTGCTCAAGATCGAGCCGTTCGAGAAGTACGTCGGCGACGACCCGACGCGGCTCTACGTGGGCCTGCGCGCCGATGAACGGCGCACCGGCTACATCTCGACCAAGGAGAACATCGAGGCCGTCTTTCCGTTCAAGGACGACGGCATCGACCGCGCCGGGGTGATGCGCATCCTCGAGGACAGCGGCGTGGGCCTCCCCGCCTACTACGAGTGGCGCTCGCGCTCGGGCTGCTACTTCTGCTTCTTCCAGCAGAAAGGCGAGTGGGTGAGGCTGCGCGAACGGCATCCGGACCTGTACCAGCTCGCCAAGGGCTACGAGAAGGAGGACGAGGGCTACACCTGGGCCCAGGAGGAGAGCCTCTCGGACCTCGAGGCGCCCGAACGGCGGGCGGAGATCCTGGAACGCGAGCGGGTCCGCAAGGAACGCCTCGCCGCGCGGAGGCGGCCGAAGACCCTGGCGCAGGCGTACGGCTTCGAGGACCCGGAAGAGGAGGAGGGGGCCGGGTGCCTGATCTGTCACCTGTGAGCGTGGAGGCTTCGGCGCTTTCTGTTGCGGCTTTGAGCCAGACCGCGGCGTCGGAGGCGGGCGGCATCGCAGGGGCGTCGAGCCGCGTGCCGGAAGCCGCCGGTCGACCGGAGACGATCTACCTGGACCACCTCGCGTCGACGCCCTGCGATCCCGAGGCCGCGGCCCTGATGCACCGCGTGGCGGTTGAACTGTCGGGCAACCCGTCGAGTCCCCATGCCTCAGGTCAACTGGCGGCGAGGTACGTCGAGCGGGCGCGGGAACAGGTGGCGGACGCAGTCAACGCCCTACCCGAGGAGGTGGTGTTCACCAGCGGTGCCACCGAGAGCAACAACTTGGCGATACTTGGTGTCGCGGCTGCCGCCCGCGAGCGAGATGAACGGCGCAGGAGGTTACTCACACTCGGCATCGAACATCCGTCTGTGCTTGGTCCCTTCGCCGCACTGGGCCGCCGCGGCTACGAGGTCGAGTCCGTTCCCTTGCAGCGGGACGGCCGGGTCGACCTCAATGCGCTTGAAGGAATGCTCGAAGGCGCGCTCCTTCTATCGATCCAGGCGGCGAACAACGAGACCGGCACGATTCAGCCGCTCTACGAGGCGTCACCCATGGCGGCTGAGCGCGGCGTACTAGTTCACAGCGACGCGGCGCAGATTCTCGGAAAAGTGCTCTTCTCGGTGGAGGGGGCGAATCTGGACTTCGTTTCGCTCTCGGCTCACAAGTGCTACGGCCCCAAGGGCGTCGGTGCTCTATGTATACGAGGCGGCGTTGCCAGCGCGCCACTCGCCCCGATCGTCTTCGGCGGCGGCCATGAGAACGGCGTACGTCCGGGCACCCTCAATACGCCAGCCATCGCCGCCTTCGGTCTCGCCGCCGAACTCGCCACGGAACGCCTGGAAGCCGATGGACTCCGCATCGGCGCTCTGAGGGACGATCTGGAAGCCAGGCTCATCGAGGAACTCGGAGACCGTGTTCGCGTCAACGGCGCCATCGAATCGCGCCTGCCGCACGCGACCTCCTTGACCTTCTTTGACGACGCCGGCTGTCCGCTGGACGCTGATGCCCTAGTGGCGAACCTGCCCGAGTTCGACTTGTCGACCGCCTCGGCCTGCCACGTTGGCACGCCGGAGCCGTCCCACGTGCTACGGGCCATCGGCGTATCGCAGGCAGAGGCCTACGGGACATTGCGCGTGGGCTTGGGTAGAGGGAACGTCGATGCGGACACAGGACGCCTTTCGGCACGCCTAGGGGAAGTGACGCGGACGCTGCAACGACGCAATCGAATCAAGGCGAAAGCCCCATGAGGGCGCTCAACGTATTCAGGGACTGGACCAGGGCAGGCGGCCAACTGGGCTTCTACACGAAGCAGACCAAGGATCGAATCCCTCCGGTGGATGGGTGCTACGCGTGGTTTTTTCCGTTGTGGATCTACCGCGAAGACTTGGAGCAGCAGCTAGACGTGCTCGACCGGGTCTTTCGCTATGACCCGGCCCCCGAGCGCCAAGTTGACGCCGCCTTCAACTGGGAAAGCGTCAGGTTGAGGTTGCGTCGGCACGCACACGTTTGTGTCACTCCTGCCAAGGTCCGAACTTGGAACGGCCTGCTGGCTGACCGGAAGGACCGAGTGATGCTCGAACGGACACTCCTTGAAGCGAGCCTGTTGATGCCCCCGCTCTATGTCGGAAAGACGAGCAATCTGCAGAGGCGCTATCTGCAGCATGTTGAGGGTGCCGGGAAGCTGAACCACTTTCACCGGCGCTTCGACGAGTGCGTTCGTGCGAGCGGCTTGGCCCTTACCGTCAGCGATCTGCTCTTTGTGTGTATCAGGACCGCGCCCGACGAGAAAACAAGTGGGACCACTCAAAGCGCCATCGATGAACTGATTGAACAGATTCTGATGCAGGCGTGCAGGCCCCCTTTCAGCTTGAAATGAGGAAGAATACCATGTCGATTGCCCCTCTGCCGGTTGTTCCGAAGCCGCTTTACAACGAGAGCCTTCGCGGCGTGTACGGCGAGTTCGGCTCAGGGAACAACCTGCAAGCGATCTACCTGCAAACGGCGGTAAAGCCCCAGTACCTCGACAAGATCTCGCTTATCTCCGACATTCCGGGCTCGGAGCGTTGGTCGGTGCGCGATCTGTTTCAGCGAGAGGTGGACACCGAGCGGGTGACGAACTCTCTGCTCCCCTACCTTGAGTCACGGGACAAGATCAAGTTCTTCAACCCGTTGACGCTCACGGTACTGCCGATCGATCAACAGACCGGTGCCGTGCTCGGCCAGATGCCCCGAGTCGCGGAAAGCTCAATGGAAGAGGATGGACACAAGTGGACCGTTCGAGAGCGCCGCAGATACTACCGGGTGCGTTGGATCGAGGGGCGGCACGAGTACGCCCAGCTTGATTGGAACAACGAACAGAGCCGGATCGTAGCCATCGACGGTCAGCACAGACTGGCCGCGCTGAAGCGCATGCAAAGGCGCTGGCAGAAAGTCCACGGAGTGCTGAGTGGCGACCTTGACGAGGCGCTTGGCGAGAAGCCCAAGGTGCGCGGTTCGTTCCTTGACTGGAGGATTCCGGTCGTGATCGTGACGTTTCGCGCGACCACGGGGCGACGGGAACCGCCGAGCGTGCTTGAGGTCGTGAGGAGCATCTTTGTGTACATCAACACCGAAGCGCACAAGGTTGGTGAAGCGCGAGAGATCCTGCTGAACGACGAGAGTGCGAACGCGTTGGCAGCCCAGGAGCTGTTGGAACGATCGCACAGCAACGACCTTGAGCCGCGTGACACCCGGCGGCGAGGACGTGTCCCATTGTTGTTCTTCGACTGGAGAGGTCAGGAACGGGACCGTGAGGCGGTACCCGCGCCCGCTGCAGTGAAGACAGTTGGCGAAGTCCATATGTGGTTTGAGGAGTACGTTCTAGGCGAGGACTTCTCACAGGACCAGGAAATGGCCTTGGGCGTGAGCCCGGGTGACCCACTGAAGGGGGCTTTCTTCGCTCGGAGCCTGGACTACGCCACGTCGAAGCTGGTGCGGGAGCAGATGCAGGAGTCGGTTCTGCCGGCAGTTTCTCATGTGCTGGAGACGTTTCTCCCCTACAGCGAGTACATTGCCGGGCTCCGGCGTTTGGAGGAAGTCTACGATTGTGGCAACGACCTGCAGGGCTACGCCTTCGACCGTTTGAGATTCGGCAACAGTCAGGAGATCGGCGGCAACAAGGAGCATGTCGATGACATCGAACGCCGTCTTCACGTTGAGATTGAGAAGCTCAAGAAGGCCTGTCTACGATCCCCGATAGACCTGGACGTGGGGATGCGGGGGGTCATGCAGTCATTCGGTGACCTCATCTTCGAGTTCGGCTATGAGCCCGAGTGGATGGAGTACGCGATGTGGTTCACGGACGCTCTCAACGTCGTGTACGCAGATGGCTGGCTTGAACGAGGTAGGGGGAAGAAAGGGGGCAAGTATCTTCGGCATGTGATCTGGGATCAGAACGACAAGATTGTGAACTACCGTCGACAGCACGCCAAGAACGCGCTTGGCGCATATCTGTCCCTTCTGATCGGTGAGACGGTGCCCCCGAGAGATTGGTGCCCGGAGTGGCCGACAGTTCGGGCCGGTCTGCTGGACCGGCTTGAGAGTACGGTTATTCGGGGCTACAAGAAGGAGGTTCACGCGCAGTTAAAGGAGCAGTTCCCCAATGGCGGTCGCGAACTGAACGAGGCCAAGAAGAAGGAGGCGGAGAAGCTCGCAGGAAGGCAGATTCGTCGGTTTGAGCGAGCTCTCGAGCAGTTCGCCAGTCGCGAGGATGCGGCGACCGGACGCGGCGGTAGCTGACCAGATGCAGATCTATCCAGCCATGCGCGCCCGGATGGGTGACTGGAAATACTACATGGTCCGCATGACCATGCGCGAAGTCGCGCGGGAGGTGCAGCTTGCCAGCAAGCTCTGGGAGGACCAGACGCTGAGCGACGCGATTCAGCGCGTGCTGGACGAATCCCGCGTCAAGCAGCAGATCGTGAACTACCTGTCTCGGCGGGAGGATCGGTTCTTCGCCTCTTTGGTGGTGGCGGCCATTGGCGGCAATCCGAGTTGGACACCCGAGGTGCTGCCGGAATCGATGCACTCGCGAGCGTTCAAGGACACGTTCGGCACCCTGAGCTTCGACGAGGATCCGAAGTACTACGCGCTCGACGGTCAGCACCGGCTCAAGGCGATTCAGGAACTGCTTGCCGACCCCGCGGGAGCGCCGCCCGGCTTCGAGAAGGAGCAGATCACGGTACTTGTCGTCGTGCGGGAGGAACAGGAAATCGACGACGCGACTTGGTTGCAGCGCTACCGGCGCCTGTTCTCGAGTCTCAACCGTTACGCGAAGGCTACGGACACCGATACGAACATCATCATGGACGAGGACGACATCTTCGCCATCGTGACGCGACGATTGATCACCGATCATCCCTTCTTTCAGGCGCCGGGACCGCAGAAGGAGTCGTTCCGCGTGCAGACGAAGGGCAAGAACCTCAAGGAGGGGGCGCCTCACTTCATCAGTCTGCAGAGCCTCTACGGGGCAAACAGGACGCTCCTGATGACGGCGGAGCGCCGCCGGCGGCGGGGACGGGCGCGGGACGAGAAGATCTTCCTGCAGTTCAGGCCCGAGGAAACCCAGATCGACCGCTGGTACGAGGAGTTGTCCGGCCTGTGGGACGCGCTGCTGGAAGCCGTTCCCGACCTGCGGGGAGAGCCGACCATGATGCGGCATCACACGCTGCCCGACCCGAACCCGGACGGGCTGCGCGATCACCTGCTGTTCTGGCCGATCGGCCAGCAGTTGTTCGCGAACCTGTCCCGATCGCTGCTGGACAACGCCGGTCTGGACAACGCGGCCCCCGTCGAGAGGCTCGCGGAGACGCTGCGGCCACTCGCATCGGCGCCTTGGGACCTGCACGGTGCGCCCTGGCGGTACCTGCTGGTCGTGGCCAAGGCCGCTGACGAAGCGACTTGGCGCATGCGGAGCGAGGATCGCAAACTCGCGCTGGATGTTGCCGAACGGCTTCTGCGGTGGATCGTCGGTCTCGATGCGCTGACCGGGACGGACATCGACAGGCTGCGTCTGGATTGGCGCGATGCGCTGATCGTCAACCCGGAGCGGGCCGAAGGGCTGCCGCGGCCGGACGATCTGTGGCCGGCCGTCGAGGCGGCGCGGGAACGCATCGTCGCGGGCGATTCGCCATGAGGCTCCGTCGGCCAGCTTGACGACAGGGACCCGGCCGTTCCGCGTCTGGCTCGACCAGGAAGAGGCCGGCCGGGTTCGGCGGCTGAAGATCGGACCCGTCCCAGGCGGCTTCGCCGGATTCGCGGCGGCGCTCTCGGCATGCTGCGGTCGGAGAGAAGCCGCCGATCCCAGGGTCGAACGCGCGGCGCGATGGGCGCTCGATCTGGACGCGCAACTCGGGGCGCTCGTCCGAAAGGGCCGTGAAGTGACTGTGCGCTTGCCGGACGCACCTCGCGTAGGACCTGTTCGAGCGTACGAGGAGACGCCCTTCGCCTACCGCGACCTGCGGCTCGATACCGGCCACCTGCTGCGGCCCTGGCTGCTCGACCCGCCGTCGCTCGACGATCTCTACCCGTTCCAGCGCGTCGGAGTCGACTGGTTGTGCGGCCGGTTCCACCACGGGGCCATCCTCGCCGACGACATGGGTTTGGGGAAGACGGTGCAGGTGGCTTCGGCGCTGCGCGTTCTGTTCAATCGGGCGGAGATCCGCCGCGTGCTCGTCGCCTGTCCGAAGAGCCTGTTGGACGTGTGGGAAGCGGAACTCGCTCGTTGGGCGCCCGAACTGGGCGTGGCGGTCCTGAATCCGCCGGCGCGGCTCCGGGAGCGGGCTTGGGCCACGGTGGCGGGCCGGCGCCACGTTCTGATCACAAACTACGAGCAACTGCGCGAGCCGCCAACGGCCCTGTCGGACGCACCGGTGGACGTTGTCGTGGCCGACGAGGCGCATCGGCTGCGGAACTTCGGTGCCAGCGTGACTGCCGGTGTCGACCGGTTGCCTCGGCGGTCGCTCTGGGCGCTGACCGGCACGCCGCTCGAACGAGACCTTGAGGACCTGGCCACGCTGCTGTCTCTGGTGGCGCCCAACCGTTTCGCCCCCGACGACTCCCGCCTGCACCCCTCGTCGCTCCGGAGTGCGGCGCAGCCCTACATCCTGCGTCGACTGAAGGACGAGGTTCTCGAAGAACTGCCGCCGATCGTCGATACGACGGAGGCGCTCGATCTGAACGCGGAACAGGCCAGGGCTTACGCCGCGACGGTTTCCCGTCATCGGACCGACAGCCGCCCCGGGGCCGAACTCGCCCTGCTGACCCGGCTTCGGGCCTTATGCGACCTCCACGAGGAGAGCGGATCGAGCAGCAAGCTCGATCGGATCGTCGAACGCCTGGTGGGCATCAGGCAGCAGGAACGGAAGGCGGTCGTGTTCGCGTACCAGTTGGCCCCGCTATACGAACTCGAACGGCGAATCTGTGCGCGGTGGGGGGTTGACGCCGCTCGCCGACTCGTCGGTTCCATGGGCCAAAGCCAGCGCGCGAGAGCCGTTCGCGAGTTCCGAACCGACCCGGCGGTGCTCGCGCTCGTGGCGTCGAGCCGAGTGGGCGGCGAGGGCTTGACCCTCGTCGAGGCGAACCATGTGTTCCTCATCGATCAGTGGTGGAACCCGTCGGCCAACGACCAGGCCCGCGATCGGGTAGTGCGCATCGGCCAGAAGCGGACCGTACACGTCTACCGGTTCTGCTGCCGCGGCACGATCGAGGAACGCCTGCAGGAGATTCTGGAGGTCAAGAGGGAGCTGTTCGAGGATGCCGTTGGCAGGCTCGACGTCGGTGCGGCCTTGAAGGCCATCGTGCGCGAGGGAAGCGCCAGGGATCTCATCGCCGGACCCTCGGCCTGAAGTCGGACTCGCGTGGCCGCCGCGTCACTGGCGGCCGTGCTCGATGTCCGGCGCGCTCGGTCGCGTTGGCCAACGGCCCTTTCAACCAAACGACCTGGGCTCGAAGTCCTCAGCATTGACAATGCTGGCGCTGCTGCCGGTCGCCCGGATGACGAAGAGTCCCTTCCGCTCCGCGTAGGTCGTCACGGCGCCGTCGCTCTTGAGGTAGGCCACGGCGCCCAGGATCCGCTTGCCTCGGTACTCGCGTGCGAAGTCGGTGAACTTCGACAGCTTGGAGAGGAACCGGGTCACGTCCTCGGGCCGCAGAGTCGTCTTGACATCGACCACCACGACGTCCCGCCGGTTCACGGCCACGATGTCGAACTCGAAGTACTCGCCGTTCCGCCTTCCCCTGTGCCGCTGGTGAGTGCCTTCGACGACGATCCCCCTTGCCTTGAGTAGGGGAACGAGGTCGCCTTCGACGAGGCGTTCCACGAGCTGTTCCCACGGCGACGTGAAGAGACTCTCCAACGTGTCCTGCGGACGGGCGGTTCCCTGCGTCTCGGCGAAGGTCGGCGGCTCGCTGGGCCGTACGGTCTCGTGCGTCGTCATGGCTAGCTGAACACCCTACACCCGCCGACAGACGAACAACTCGTACTCGCCCGGTTCGATCTCCGAGTGGTCGCAGGGCACCGCTTCTGCGTCGAACCCCACGTCGGCCAGGAGGTCGAGCCAGTCGGAGCGGCGGAACAGGCCGGTGACGTGCCGGTCGTGCACGACTTCGACGCTGCCGTCGTTGGAGCGCAGCACGAATGCGTAGTCGGTCGTGATCGTCGTGTCCCCGGGGTCCGGGTCCCAGGTGTTCTCGAGGTAGTGGGCGCTGCGGTCCTCTCCGTCGCAGCCGCCGCAGTCCGTTCCGGGCTGGAAGTTCTCGCGCAGGTGGTCGGGCGCGAAGAGGGCGGCGCCGCCGGGCCGGCAGTGGACCCAGGCGGTCTCGATCGCGGCGCGCAGATCCTCGAGCGTCGTCATGTAGTCGATCGCGTCGTGGACGAAGACGCAGTCGAACGTTCGGTCGAGCCGGACCGTCCGCATGTCGCCCTCGACGTGCCGGCACTCGGGATTGAGCTGGCGGCTCATCGCCAGCATCCCGGGCGACAGGTCGACCAGGGTCATCTCGAAGTGAGCCTTGAGGTGGGAGGCGTTGTGGCCGCCGCCGCTACCAAGTTCGAGGGCCGTTCGGGGCGTGCCGTCGGAGGCTTCGAGCAGGTGCCGGAGGTAGATGCCGGCTTCCTCCTGGTACTCGGCAGGCGGGGAAATCAGCGGCCACCAGGGCGCGATCTCGGCGTAGAGCTTGGGCAAGGTCAGCCGGAGTGCGAGGAGGTCGAGGCGGCGATGATGGCGGGCATGACGGCGGCCGCGGCGACGGCGGCTTGCGCCGCTTCGACGGCGTCCGACGTCGCTTTGCCGATGACGTCTCCCTTGACGAGGCTCTTCAGGCGCTGCTTGCGGGGCCTCAGTTCCCGGCGGCCGAAGGTCGGGTTGAGCAGCCCGACCGCGTGCGCGAGCGCGGCCAGGACGACCGTCCGGGGCTCGACTTCACGGTCGTCGCTGAAGATCGCGGCGCGCAGGCGCTCGATGACCTCCCGTTCGGGGCCCGGGTCGATCTCGGGGAAGACGCGTCGCTTGAAGATGAGGAGGATCTCCTGTTCATCCGCCCGCAGGATGCGCCGGGCGCAGAGCTGTTCGGCGACCCGGTGGTGGAGCTTCTTCATGGAGGAGAAGCGCGTGATCCAGGTCTGGATCGAGGCCCGCCGCTTGGCGGACCGGATTCTCTTCAGGCACTCGTTGAGGATGGAGTCTTCGGTGCGGCGGATCTCGCGGACCTCGACCAGCTTGCGCCAGCGCCGCGACTCGTCGATGCGGATCCGCTCCTGGAGCAGGAGTTCGGCGGCGATCGCGCCGCCGAGTCCGATGCTGGTGTGGGCGCCGCCCAGTGTGCCCTTCGTGTCGTGCAGGGCGAGGAGCAGCAGTTCTTCGTGGAGGTGGAGGGGAGTGTGGCGCATCGTGTTGGGAGGCTAACAGCGTGTCGGTACGGGCTCGCCGCTTCGCGGCGTCGCCCGGATGCGGGTCAGAAGACCCGCGCACCCAGCGATCAGAAGGCCTCGCTCCACGGGCGGCTGAGCCGCAGCGCAGAGTTGATCAGGCCGACCATCGAGTAGGTCTGGGGGAAGTTGCCCCAGAGTTCGCCGGTCTCCGGGTCCAGGTCCTCGGAGAGCAGCCCCACCGGGTTGCGGCGGTCGAGCATCTGCTGGAACAGTTCGCGGGCTTCCTCGCGGCGGCCGAGGGCGTTGATCGCGTCGATGTACCAGAAGCTGCAGACGGCGAAGGAG
>JAPOXA010000170.1 GCA_026707325.1 Acidobacteriota bacterium
TCCCGTTCTCAGACCCTGTCGGTGAGGGCGTGCGTCCCCTCCCCCAGCGGCCGCGCCGGCGGCAGGATTGGCGGGACAAGCACCTGCGCTGCTGTCTTGGCTGCGGGAAGGTCTGGCGGCGGCGGCGCCGGAAGACGTGTCCGGTGTGCGGGCACGCGGACTTGGCCTTCTGCCTGACGTGCGACCGCGTCAACCCCGAGGCAGTGATCCAGGAGCGCTGCCCGCCGCCCGGCGAGGACCTGCGCCGGCTCGTGAAGGCGTGCGCTGGCGATTGGGAGTGGGGGCGGCGGGCGCTCCTGGCCGCTCGCGGCAACGTCGCCCGGGCGCTGGTCGCGGTCGAGCGGCGTCGATCGACGACAGGGGAGGGGGCTACCGGTGGACGGTGAGCCGGATCGGCGCTGGGCGCTGCTCTTGTGGTTCGTCGTCGGCGTTCCTGCTCGTCTGGCTGGCGTTGTGGTGGCCCTTCGGGCCGTAGGGGGAAGGCCAGCGCGTTACGGTGTAACGGAGTACAATGGGTGGCGATGGCCCTGAGCAACGCTGAGCGCCAGCGCCGATACCGGGCGCGCCGCGCCGCCGGCAAGCCCGTTCGGACGCCGCCCGTGCGCCCCAAGGACCGCCGGCCTCGGCCGAAGCGGTGGGCGGCTGCCGTCGACGAGCTCCGCACCCTCCAGGCCGAATACGAGGCCTGGCGCGACCAGCTCCCCGAGTCCCTGGCCGACTCCCGGACCGCCGAGCTGCTCGAGGGCGTCTGCGACGTCGACCTCGACGCTCTCGACGTTCAGCTTCCCCGAGGCTTCGGACGTGATTGAGGGCACAGGGGGGGGCGCGGCGCGGAGGGGGGTAATTGAGCCAATGGACGCTACTGCTTGGACCGTTGTCGCCGCCACCATCGTGATCCTGGGCGCGATCGCTACGGCGTTCCGGAGCCTGCGCGTCGAGATGCGCGACCAGCGCGTCGAGATGCGTGCCCAGGGTCGCGACCTGCGCGAGCGGTTCGACGCCCAGGGTCGCGACCTGCGCGAGCGCATCGACGCCCAGAGCAAGGAGCTGGGAGAGCAGATCGGTCAGTTGCGCGAGCGGATGGCGCACCTCGAAGGCCTTCTCGAAGGTCTGCGCGAGGCGATCACGGGCAAGCGGGCAGCGTAAGGAGGGGGGGGGCGATGCTCGACACGCTTGCTGTCGCTCGAGAAATGACCGCTGGTGGTATCGACCGCGACCAGGCCGAGGCCATCGCCAACGCCATACGGAAGGTCGCCGAGCAGGGCGACCACGTCACGTCCGACCAGTTCAAGGCGGGCCAGGCCGAGGTCAGGTCCGAGATCGCCGAACTGCGCTCAGAACAGCGAACCCAGATCGCCGAGGTCCGGACTGAAATTGCCGAGGTCCGCACCGAGATCGCCAACCTGGACACGCGGCTCTCGACTCAGATCGCCGACCTGCGGGCTGAGCAGCGGACCGGAATCGCCGGCGTCCGCACCGAAATCGCGAGCCTTGAAACCAGGCTCATCCGCTGGATGGTCGGGACCGTGCTGGCAACGGCGACGCTGACGGCCGCAATCCTGAGGTTCCTGTCCGGATCGGCCGGCTGAGCACCCTCCGGACTCCCACGAAACCACCGAAATCGCCCGGATGCCCTGGACGGCGTGCAGACCCAGGGCGAACCAGACTTGTGTGCGGGGAGTAAAAGCGGCAGACTACGTACGGAGCGAGATGGTCTTTTTGCTAGCGCAAATCGGCTGACGCCTAAGACAATCTCGCCAGATCGAGGCCCGAATGGGACGCCCGCGGCTCAGCGTGAAACGCGATCAGCAGTTCGGCATCCGCCTGACCGACGCCGAGGCGCTGGTCATCGCGGCCGCGGCGGATCGTCGCGGCGTGCCGCCGGTGGCGTTCATCCGGTCCGCCGCCCTCGAGGCGGCCGGCGCACGTGTCACCTCGGCCGCCGACAGCGCTTCGGCCGATGCCGTCGAGCGCCGGTCCGAGCTCCGGCGGATTGGCTCGAACCTCAACCAGGCCGTGCGTCGCCTGCACCAGGGCCGGGAGGACTTGGCCGAGCTCCGAAGACTGGTCGAAGAAGTCCGCGACCAGGTTGCGCTCGAGGTCGCACCCCGATGATCGCGCTGGCGGCGACCGGCGGCGGTTTCGGCGGCCTGGTCGCCTACATCACCCACGACGCCCCGACCGAAGACCTGCGCCAACCGGAGTCGTCAGAACGCGTGTCGTGGACCCACACGGAGAACCTCCCGACCGATGAGCCGGCCCTCGCGGCCCGCATCATGGCCGGGGTCGTGCAAGATGCGCCCATCCTGAAACAGCGCGCCGGCGTTTCCGCCCGCGGCCGAAAGCTCAAAGACCCGTGCTTGCACCTCACGCTGTCGTGGTCGCCGAAGGAGAACCCAACCCCGAAGGAGATGATTTCCGCGACGAGAGAGGCCTTGAAATCCCTCGGGCTGGACGGCCATCAGGCAGTCCTCGCGGCGCATCACGACCGCGACCACCGGCACGTTCACGCGGCGGTCAACCGCGTCAGCACCGAGGACGGCCGCGCGGTCAACCTGAGGCAGTCCGGCCGGCGATTGTCCGCGTGGGCCGAGCAGTACGAGCGGACGCACGGAGGGATCCAGGTCCCCGCTCGCGTTGAGCGCCGTCAGGCCGTGGTCGAGCGCAAGAAACGACCGCCCATGCAACGTCGGGTCGGCCCTGGCCGTGTTCACCGCCTCCCGGCCGAGCGCCGCCAGTGGAACCGCCACTACCAGCGCCAGCGCGACAATCCGAGAGAACCTGCCCTCGAGCGGCGTGATCGAGTCCGGCTCTCGCGCCGGCATCGGAGGCTCCGACCAGCTCGCACTGCCGTCGCCGTCGGTAGGGTAGCCGCCCGCGCCGCCCTCGTCCGAACCAGGTCCGCCGGGTCCGTGGTCGCCCGAGGTGCCCAGTCCGCAATCATCCAGTTCGGCCGCGACGCGGCCGCCGGGACCCGGTCCGCTGTGTCCGCGATCGCCAGGTCCGCGATTGTCCGGTCCGCGATCGACGCGCTGGCTGCGCCACTGCGCGACCACAGAGCGAGGAAACAATGGGCCCTCGACATCGAGCGCCATCGTGAACGCGCGCGCGAGGAGGCGACCGCCGCAAGATTGCCGGAGAAGCCTCGCCAGCTGGAGAAGGCGACATCCACCGACGGTCGGCCCGCCCCACCTCGCCATTCGGAGCTCGCAAAGGCGCTGGGGCAGCCAGGGTTGCTGCCCCGCCCCGCCCCGCCGCCCGTCACAGGTGGTCGGTCCGTCCCGCCCCGGCACATCGTGGAGGCGCTGGATCAGGCGCTCACCGGCGTTCCCCCCACGGTCCAGCCGAAACCGCAGTTCACCCCGGTCCGGCCAAAGCTCCAGGCCCCAACAGCGACCGAGCCGACCAAGACCAAAGAGCGGCCCGTCGGCCATCAGGCACCGGTGCCGCGCCAGCCCGCGCCTCCCCAGCCAATCCCAGCAGCACGGCGCTCGCGCCGGCCGAAAAAGCGGTCCGGGCAGCGCCGGCCCGTCGAACCTGCCCGTCCAGCCACCAGCGCCGCGCCCGCACCGAGCGAGTCACGTGTGGAACAGCTGTTCCGGGAGCGGAAGCGCATCGATCAGCTCTTCAAGGATGCGAGGGGCGCGAGGCGGCAGTTCGAGATGGAGCGTGAGGCGCGGACCGCCGAGCGCGACCTGCAGCAGGAGATTCGAAAGCTGCCTTGGGCGGAGCGACGGCAGCTGGAGCAGCGGGAGCGGGAACATGGTCACGACCGCGGCGGCGGGAGAGGGCGATGAAGGGTGCGCTTCTACACGCTCGGGCGGAAAACGCCGTACCAGGGCGTTCCAGGGGGCCTTCTGGAGGGTGTTACGCGACGCGCTTCCCGACGATGGCCTCCCGGAGGCCTTCGAGCAGGCCTTCGAGGTGGGCCATCCGCTCCCGGAGCTGCCCGATCTGCTCGCCCAGGTCCTTCCCCTGGGCATCGATGCGACCGCGCAGGTCCCGCAGCTCCGTGCGCATCTCGCCGCGCAGGCTCCGGAACGACGTACCGATCGCGCCCAGGATCACGATGGTGGCCCCGATGACGGTCCAGGCGGTTGCGTCCATGGCGCTCAGTCCTCGTCCTCTCCGACCTCGAACCCCCACTCCAGCGCCTTCTCGATCGACGGCAACATCAGCTCCCGGCCCGTCGTACAGCTCAGGTCCATCGCCTCTTCGAGGTCCTCCTCCCGCTCCACGACAATCGGGTTCCGGTTCGCTTCCACCGCCGCCCGCTCCTCCGGCGTCAGGTCCTCGTACGTCCACAGCATACGCCCCTCCTTCGCTCTTGGCTCTTGCAATTCAACCCCCTCAGACCGCCTGAGAGGCCCTGTACGGCCATTCTGGGTCGCCGGGTGCTGAGGCCCGCGCCCGATCGAGATCGTTCAACCTGGGGCACGTGGTGGCGCAATTGCGCCTAGCCGCCGATACCTCGGGCCATGACGACCGAGCCGCACTACCACGTCTGGACCCGGGCCGGGAAGATCTTCACGATGCAGGAACGGGAGTTCGAGTCCCGCCACACCGCGACGAAGGTGGCCCGTCGGCTGCGGCCGAACCCGGCCGATCGACTGGTCCTCGCCTGTTCGGACTGCCCGACGTCGAAGCGATCACGCCGACGAGCGCCGCGGCCCGCGGTCGTCGCCAAGGCGATTGCCGAGGCGGTCGGTGCCCCGGTGGCCACGGTGCGCCAGGCCCTCGACGCGGCGACCGCGGCCGAGCGGAGCCGTACCGGCGTCAACGGGGGGTAGTCGGGTTCCGGAGGGTCGGCCGAGGTGCCGCCACTAGTCGCCCGTCGGCCGCGGCGGACAGCGACCAGGCTACGACGAACACGCGCGGCCGTATCTCCTCGAGCCGTACCAAGTCCGGCGTGCCCCCGAGCAGGGCGCCATCCAGTTCCGCCTCGCGGCGGTTCGCGTGCAGGTGGCACACGTCTCCGCGGGTCAGTAGCTCACCTGGCCGTCGCCTGGTCGGGGATACCGCCCACACAACCGTCACGTCCGGAGATCGGTCCTCGCCCATGGAGTGCGTCAGCGCTCCCGGCGATCGACGTCGGCCAGTAGCTCCTCGATCCAGGTAGCGGTCTGGAGTCGCTGCGTGCTGGCGGACGGGTCCCGCTCGGCCCAGGGGAAATCGCTCCAGGCGTCGGAAATCGAGGCGTCGAGCTGCTGTTCGGCCGGTCGCACCGGCGACGGAGCGTGGTCTTCGGCGTAGTCGGTGCGAATTGTCATCGGAGCAAGTTCTGCTACGCTGGGAGTTGGAAAAGCGTTGCCGTACAAGACGAAACGCCGCGGGGTGGTGAAACCGCGGCGCTTCTGATTGGGCGGTGGCGCTGAGCGCGTTTCTTCCTTGGCGGGGAGGTCCGCTCAACGTTGAGACACCAACTGAGATCCAGTCTACCGATGCCGGGCACCGAGCGGCAACCCCTGCTGCCGTTCGACCACCTGCCCGTGCTCCTGAAGCGGCACGGCGTGGCCGAGGCGCACGCCCGGCCCCTGGTCGGCCGGCGCCTGACG
>JAPOXA010000111.1 GCA_026707325.1 Acidobacteriota bacterium
GCCCGTGCGGTAGCCCAGGGCGGCGGCGAGCGCGAGCAGAGCGCCGACGGCGACGGCGCCGGCGCCGGCACAGACCACGGGCGACCAGGTGCGAGACGTGGTTCCGGTCGTGCTGGTCATTCTGGCTCCTCCCCGGAGATCGTGATGAACTTGGCGATTCTATTGTCGCTGAGGAAGGCGCACCGGAGCCGCTTCCGAAGGGACTTTTCAGCGCCTCCGGATCCGTGTATACACAGGTTTTGGCAAGCGACAACGAACGCGACGGGAGAGAACCACGATGGACGATGTGACGAGCGAAGCGAAGTGCCCGGTCCTGGCAGGAGCCGACCGACATTCGGCGATGGGAACCATCGCGAATCAGCGCTGGTGGCCGAACCAGTTGAATCTGAGGGCACTCCACCAGAACTCGGCTCTCGCCGATCCGATGGGCGAGGACTTCGACTACGCGGAGGAGTTCGCGAAGGTCGACCTGGACGAGTTGAAGCAGGACATCGAAGAGGTGATGACCACCTCGCAGGACTGGTGGCCGGCCGACTACGGCCACTACGGGCCGCTCTTCATCCGGATGGCGTGGCACTCGGCGGGCACCTACCGGATCGACGATGGCCGCGGCGGAGGCGCCTCCGGCACGCTCCGCTTCGCGCCGCTCAACAGTTGGCCCGACAACGTGAGCCTGGACAAGGCGCGGCGGCTACTCTGGCCGGTGAAGCAGAAGTACGGCCGGAAGCTCTCCTGGGCCGATCTCATGATCTTCACCGGCAACTGCGCCCTGGAATCCATGGGCTTCACGACCTACGGTTTCGCCGGCGGACGCGAGGACGTCTGGGCCCCCGAAGAGGACATCTACTGGGGCTCCGAGGGCACCTGGCTCGGCGACGAGCGCTACACCGGCGACCGCGAACTCGAGAACCCACTGGGCGCCGTCCAGATGGGCCTCATCTACGTGAATCCGGAGGGGCCGAACGGCACGCCGGACCCGGTCGCCGCCGCGCGCGACATTCGCGAGACGTTCCGCCGCATGGCGATGAACGACGAGGAGACGGTGGCGCTCATCGCCGGCGGGCACACGTTCGGCAAGGCGCACGGCGCGGCCGACGCGGGCCAGTACGTCGGCGTCGAGCCCGAAGGCGCCGGTCTCGAGGAGCAGGGCCTGGGCTGGCGGAACACGTTCGGCAGCGGCAAGGGCGGCGACACGATCACCAGCGGCCTGGAAGGCGCCTGGACCACCGAGCCGGCGAAGTGGGACAACAACTTCTTCGAGAACCTGTTCGGCTACGAGTGGGAACTGACGAAGGGCGCCGGCGGCGCGTACCAGTGGACTCCCAAGGACGAGGCAGCCGCCGGCACCGTGCCCGATGCGCACGATCCGGCGAAGCGGCACGAGCCGATGATGCTGACCACGGACCTGTCGCTCAGGCTGGACCCGATCTACGAGCCGGTCGCGCGGCGCTTCCATGAGAACCCGGACGAGTTCGCGGACGCGTTCGCCAGGGCCTGGTACAAGCTGACCCACCGCGACATGGGGCCGCGCAGCCGCTGTGTCGGAGCGTGGGTGCCCGCCGAACCGCAGCTCTGGCAGGACCCGGTGCCCGACGTCGACCACGATCTGATCGACGATGACGACGTCGTCGAACTCAAGAGCCGGATCCTCGATTCCGGACTCTCCGTCTCCTCGCTGGTCTCGACCGCGTGGGCGTCGGCGTCGACCTTCCGGGGCACCGACAAGCGCGGCGGCGCCAACGGCGCGCGCATCCGGCTCGCGCCCCAGAGAGACTGGGCGGTCAACGACCCGGCGCGACTGGGTGACGTTCTGGAGGCGCTCGAGGCGATTCAGGCCGACTTCAACGGCTCACAGTCCAGCGGCAAGCGGGTTTCGCTCGCCGATCTGATCGTCCTCGGCGGCTGCGCGGCGGTCGAGGAGGCGGCGAAGAGCGCCGGGAGCGAGATCGCCGTGCCCTTCTCGCCGGGTCGGACGGACGCGATCCAGGAGCAGACCGACGTGGAGTCCTTCGCCGTGCTCGAGCCGACCGCGGACGGGTTCCGCAACTACCTCGGCAACGGACTTGCGAGACCCGCGGAAGCGCTGCTCGTCGACCGGGCGCAGATGCTGACGCTCACCGCTCCCGAGATGACGGTGCTGATCGGCGGCCTGCGCGTCCTGGGGGCGAACGCCGGCGGGTCCGAACTCGGCGTCTTCACGGAGCGGGCAGGGACGTTGACGAACGACTTCTTCGTCAACCTCCTCGACATGGCAACCGACTGGCAGGCCAGCGCCGATGCCGAGGGCGTCTTCGAGGGGCGCGATCGCGGCACCGGCGAGGTCCGGTGGACCGGTACCGCGGTCGACCTCGTCTTCGGCTCGAACTCCCAGCTCCGGGCGATCGCGGAGGTCTACGCCTGCGACGACTCGCAGGAACCGTTCGTGCGCGACTTCGTGGCGGCCTGGAACAAGGTGATGAACCTGGATCGGTTCGATCTCGCTTGACATCATTGACATCAGAATGGGCTCTGCGTATGGTGTATTGATGCGCACGACGCTGACCATAGAGGATGACATTGCCGCGAGGATCGAGGAGATCCGGAAGCGAGACGGGAAGTCGCTCAAGCAGGTGGTCAATCTGCTGTTACGCGACGGGCTCCACCGGGAGGGCCGGCCCCGGGCGAAGCCGTACCGCACGCGCCCCAGCGAACTCGGTCTGCGCCCGGGCTTCGACGCCGTGCGGTTGAATCAGCTCGCCGACGAGCTTGAGGTAGACGGCCGTCTGGAGAGCGAGGCGCGTCTGCGACCAGGTCCGGACCGCTGATCGTTCCGGACGTCAATCTCCTCGTGTACGCGGTGGACTCGGGGAGTCCGTTCCATGCTCGGGCGCGCGGCTGGTGGGACGGTGTGCTCTCGTCGGGGTCGGACGTGGGGCTCTGCTACCCCAGCATCCTTGGGTTCCTGAGGATGACGACGAATCGTCGCGTGTTCGTGTCGCCCCTGGCGGTAGCGGACGCGCTGGATCGAGTGCAGAGCTGGTTGGATCAACCCAACGCGACGCTGCTGGCGCCCACGGGCCGTCACTGGCCGATCCTGTCCGACCTGCTGCGGACGGCGAACGTCGGCGCCAACCTGACGACGGATGCGCACATTGCCGCGTACGCCATCGAACACGCCGGAACCGTGTACTCGAACGACGGCGACTTCGGGCGCTTCGATGGCCTGCGTTGGAGGAACCCTCTGGCCGCGACCGCGAGACGGCCCTCAGCCTGACGCCCCAGTTCCGGTGGCATCGTCCGATGCCTCGTATGCGGTGTCCCGCGTCGCGTTGAACAAGGAGAACACGAAGAATGCCACCACCCACGATCGGTTTCATCGGACTCGGTGCCATGGGCGAACCGATGGCGGCCCGCCTGCTCGATGCCGGCTTTCGGGTCGTCAGCTCGATCAACCGCAGCCGCGACGCGATCGAGCGCCTTGCAGGGAAGGGGATCGAAGAGCGTGAGACGCCGCGGGAAGTCGGCGAGCGTGCCGACATCCTGATGACGATTGTCTGGGACGAAGAGCAGACCGATCACGGGCTCCGCGGTGACGGCGGCGCGTTGAGCGCTCTGCGCGAGGGCGCGATCGTCGTGGTGATGAGTACCGTGTCGCCGGTCTACTGCCAGGAGCTGGCCAGAGAGGCGGCATCGAAAGGCGTGGAGGTGATCGACTGCCCGGTTAGCGGGCTGGTGGCCGGCGCCCGGGAGGGCACGCTCACCCTGATGGCCGGAGGTGAAGCCACGACGATCGACCGGTGCCGGGAGGCCTTCGACGTGCTGGGCAAGACGATGCACTGCGGCGACATCGGCGCCGGTCAGGCGATGAAAATCGGCAACAACGCGATCGCGCTCGGCACCTGGGCGCTCGTCCAGGAGGTGCGCGAGGTCGTCGGCGCCTACGGCATGGACCTGGACCGGTTCATGGAGATCCTGAACGTGTCGACGGGCCGGAGCTTCGTATCGAAGAACTTCCCGATGCCCCGGCGGCGCGTGACTTGGCCGGCGATGCCGGTCAAGGATCTGTCCCTGTGCCTGGATGTCGCCAGGGAGTTCGATGTCGAGGCGCCGCTGGTGAAGGCGAGTCTGGACTCCGGTCAGCCGGAGGCCTGAAGATACGGCCTTCGCCTCTGAGGGCCGTTTGGAGGAACCTGAGATGAAGTACACGAAGTTGGGCAGTTCCGGTCTTGAGGTGTCCCGGATCTGTCTCGGATGCATGAGCTTCGGCGAAGAGTCGCCGGGGGCTCACGACTGGAGCCTGGACGAAGCCGCCAGCCGCCCGATCATCGAGAAGGCGCTCGATCTGGGCATCAACTTCTTCGACACGGCGAACGCCTACTCGATCGGCTCGAGCGAGGAGATCACGGGCAGGGCGTTGCGGGACATGGCGAACCGCGACGAGGTGGTCATCGCGACCAAGGTCTACTTCCCGGTTCGCCGCGGGCGCAACGCGCGGGGGCTCTCGCGCAAGGCGATCATGACCGAGCTCGATGCGTCGCTGCGCCGTCTGGGAACCGACTACATCGACCTGTACCAGATTCACCGCTGGGACGACCGGACATCGATAGACGAGACGCTCGGCGCGCTGCACGACGCGGTGACGTCCGGCAAGGTCCGCTACATCGGCGCCTCGTCGATGTGGGCCTGGCAGTTCAGCAAGGCGCTCTACACCAGTGAACTCCGCGGCTTCACGAAGTTCGTCAGCATGCAGAACCAATACAGCCTCCTCCAGCGCGAAGAGGAACGCGAGATGCACCCTCTCTGCGCCGATCAGGGCATCGGGACGATCCCGTGGAGCCCGCTGGGCCGGGGGCTGCTGACCCGCGACTGGGACGAGACGACGCGCCGGTCGCAGAGCGACCCGATGATGGCGAGACGTTTCGACGAGGCGAAGGACCGGCCGATCGTTGATCGGCTGGGCGAGGTGGCGCGGGACAAGGGCGTGTCCCGGGCCCAGGTCGCGATGGCCTGGGTCCTGGCCAATCCCGTCGTCGCGTCGCCGATCGTCGGCGTCACGAAGATGAGCCACCTCGATGAGGCAGTGTCGTCGCTCGACGTCGAGCTGACGGCCGGGGAGAAGGAGCGGCTGGAAGAGGTGTATACGCCGCGGGCGAACCTGTTCTGAGGTGCGCACATAGCCGGTCGCTACGGCTCTCATCCTCAAGCCGTTACACGAGGCCCTTGACCGTGAGGGCGTGGGGATGTCTACTCTCGCCTTCAATGACCGACTCTTTTGCACGCTGCTCCCTGAGGAGCGGTCCAGCCTGCCTGACCATCGTGGCGTATCTTGGAGGACCTTCCGCACTCGGGGCGCTCGCGGGTTGTCGCTGGGGAAGAGAGTGCAGCTTGCCTCTGGCGTCCGCCCCCGCTATGCGGCCCGATGAGGTGCGAGCCGGAGTCTCGGCGAGGTATTGCCGAAAGTTGTGGATTGGCGAGTTGATCAGGCGGCGTTCCTGACCT
>JAPOXA010000057.1 GCA_026707325.1 Acidobacteriota bacterium
GGCGGGTCCTCGTCGGTCAGGTTGATCGCCGACAGGGCGAGATCGAAACCGAGCCCCGGGAAACGCCAGAGGAACGTCAGATCGAACGTGAGCCACTCGTCGATCGGCAGCAGTTCAGGCGGCGTCCAGGCGACGTTGCTGTCCTCGTAGGACGAGATGTGGTTGGCCCAACCGATCAGACTGTAGTCGCCCCAGCGATAACCGAGCGAGGCCCGCGTCTTCATCTCCGGCAGCGGCGGCGCGATCGGCGTGTCGCGGTTCAGCAGGCCGACGACATCCTTCTGCTCGCGGTAAACGACGCCGTCGCGTTCGAGCTGCTTCAGCTCGTAGCTCTGCGTGTACGTGCTGTCCAGGCTGAATGAGAGCTCGCCCCTGCCAGCGTCCACGTTGCCGCCCAGGTGGAAGTCGAAGCCCGATGTCTTGATGCCCGGCCAGTTGATCAAGTCGATCCGCACCCTCTCGATGTCGCCGGGCTGGCAGGAACCGTCCGTCACGCCGCCGGGGCAGACGACTCTCCCCATGACCGCGTTCAGCGCCGCCTGGTTGCCGCCGTAGCCTTCGGCGTAGAGCCGCACGACCTCCTGCTGCGGCAGCAGGGCGATCACGTCGTCGAAGTCGTAGCTCCAGTAGTCCAGCGTCACGTCGATTCCGGGCGAGGCGAAGAGCACCAGGCCCAGGTTGTAGGTGAACGCCTGCTCCGGCTTCAGCGACCGGCTGCCGAACGCATCGACCGCCTTGTAGACACCGACCGTATTCAGGTACTCCAGGGTCGTGCGAATCTCCTCGTTCAGGTCGTCGACCGAGGGCGCCCGGAACGTCGTCTGGACCGAGGTGCGGAACGACAGAACGTGGTCTGCGCCCGCCGAGAGCTGCCAGCGGCCCGAGAACTTCGGATCGAAGCTGTCGATCTCGTCGTGGAGCTCGTAGTTGGCCGCGAACTGCATGTCGCCGCCCAGCGCGTTGAGCGACAGCTCGCCGAACGCCCGGTGAACGGCCTGCGAGTCGCCGTAGGGGTAGTAACCCGAAGTGAAGGTGAAGGCGCCGGCCCGCGCCCCGGTCTGCCTGCCGGTGGCCGGGTCGACACAAGACCGGTCGCCCGGCACAACGCAGGGATTCAGGGCGTAGTTGCCGACCGCGTTCGGAATCGCGCTGACGTCGAGGTGACGATACTGGTAGCCGAACGCGTAGTCGAGCTTCTCGGGCAGCCAGTTGCCCGACAGCGTCGCCTCGGCCACGACGAGCTCCGCCTCGTTCTCGACGTTGACCTGTTCGTTGATCCAGTCGAGCATCGCCCGGTTGTTCTCCAGACCCGCGACGTACATGGGATTCGCGCTGTTCTCCCACGGTGCGCCCGGCTGGGCGGAGAACTCGATCGCGTTGCCGAACGGGTTGTAGTAGCTGCAGTCGCCGACGCCCGGCTGGGCCGAGCCCGTGTTCCCGAGCCGCATCCCCGAAGGGCTCGTGTCGTCCGCCACAACGCCGACGCCGCAGTTCGGACCGCCGAAACCGCGGAATGCGAGGAACTTGCGGTACGCGTACTCCGCCGGATGGTTCATGTTGCCCGTCGCACGCGAGTAGTTCACGCCGACGTCCAGGCTGGCCGCCTTGCCGCCGATCGACAGATCGTGGTCGATGTTCGCCGCGATCCGGGTCGTCTCCGTGCCCCGCCGCAGGCCGCGTCCGGGACCCGCGTTGCCGACCAGACGACCGTAGAAGTACCAGTCGTCCTGCAAGCAGTCTTCACTTGAAGCGAAGCCGCCCATGCCGAAGGACCCGTTGCAGAACTCGGTCCGGCCCGGGTGTTCGTTCGAGATCAACTGCAGCCCGTCCAGCAGGGACACCGGAGGGAAGGAAGGCGTTGTCACGTAGTTCGGGATGAGCGACTCCGCGTACAGAGCCTCCACGTGGTAGCTCGTGCCATCGCCCAGCGGGCCGTTCAGCTCGGCGAAAAACCGGTTCGTCTCGGTCGCCTCGATCAGGCTGTCCCACGGCTGATACCGGAAGGCGCAGGTCCAGCCGCGGTCGTAGCCCCCGAGGCCGTTGCACCCGGGGTCGACGAAGTAGTCCGTGCCGGCCGAGCCGTTGCGCGCCCGGGCCAGCTCCTCGACGAACGCGGAGGAACTCTCGCCGCCGGTGAGATTCGGCCGCAGGAAGATGCCCGGATTGCCGGTGTTGGACCAACCCCAGAACCAGCCGGTGGCGCGGTCCTGAAGCGTGTACGCCCGCTCCCGGGCGCCGAGATGCGAGCGCTCCGTGCGCTCGAGGGAGAAGACGAGGTGATGTTCCGAGTTACCCAGCTTGCCGCCCCAGATGGCGCCCGCCGAAGAGTCGCCGGCGCCGTCCATGCTCTCGTGCGAGAGCGAGACCTCGAAGCCCGTGAACTCGTCACGCGTGACGAAGTTGGCGACGCCCGCCACCGCGTCCGAACCGTAGATCGCCGCCGCGCCCTCTTTCAGCACCTCGATGCGGTCGATGGCAAGCGAGGGGAAGGCGTTGACGTCGACGAAGCGGCCGCCGAACAGCCTCGCTGGCAGCGGTACCTGACGCTTGCCGTTGAGCAGCACCAGGGTTCGCGACGCCCCAAGGCCCCGGAGGTTCACGTTGGCGACGTTCTCGGGGACCGCCGTCCCCTGGTCGTTGTACCAACTGTTCGCCTCGCCGATGACGCCGGACGAAGCGGTCAGGCTCTTCATCAGATCGACCGCCTGAAGCGAGCCCTGCTCCTTCTGCATCTCCCGGTCCAACACCTCGACGGCGAAGGGGAGGTCGACGGCCGGTTCCTCGATCGCCGAACCGGTGACGATGACGACGTCGTGGGCCAGGAAGTCGAGGACGCCGTCCTCGTCGTCCTGGTCTTCGTCGTCGTGCTCCTCATCTTCCTGGGGCGGGGGCGCATCGACCGGCGAAACCGCGCCCGCTTCCGGCGCCGCGGCATCGTCCTCGTCGCCGGCAGCGAAGGCGGTTCCTCCCACGGCTACGAGGAGGGCTATCAGCAGGATCAACAGGGACTTGGCGTGCATTTCGCCTCCATAACTCCGGATTCCGACAGTGAGTGAGCGGCTCGCCGCCAGGCAGGCGTCGACCTACCAACCGGATCGCGAGCTGCACGAGGGCCTGTGCGAACAATGATACACCCAACCAGGTGATGGCGTTCTCCACTAAGATCCACGCCCAACAGGAGGTTCCGATGTCCCGACGAATCCGCCCAGTCCTGCCCGTGGCCGTTCTCGTGTTGACCCTGCGCGCGACCGGTCCCTCTCCTGCGCACCATGCCTTCTCGGCCGAGTTCGACGCGAACCTGCCGATCAAGATCGAAGGCAAGATCACCAAGGTGGAGTGGATCAACCCCCATGCCTGGGTCCACGTCGAAACGACTCTGGACAGCGGCGAAACCATGACCTGGGAGCTGGAGGCCGGCACGCCGAACACCCTGGTCCGCCGGGGTCTGACCCGAACCCTGCTTCGACCCGGCACCGAGGTCGTCGTCCGCGGCTACCAGAGCAAGGACCGGATGTGCACCCCGAACTGCCGCGGCAGCGGCCGGGACATGAAGCTCCCCGACGGCCGCAGCCTGTTCATGGGCTCCTCCGGCACCGGCGCGCCGCGTGACGGCGCCGACCCGACCGAGCAGTAGCGCCGCGACGGCAGCGGCCGCGGAAGCCCGACTCAGCCGTCGCCGGTGGCCTGGCTCGGTTCCTCGTCGTCGTCCAGCACGCCGAAGGAGGCAACAACCTCCAGACCGATGAAGACCACGGCCAGCAGGATGAAGAACTCGAAATCAGTCATTGGTCACGGTCTCTAACGAGGACTGGGTCGGCAACTCCGGTGGGCGTCTGCCCGAACCAGGATCATACGTCCTCCAGCGACCGCACGCCACAGGCGGCCCCGAGCCCGGACGGAGTGGGGACAGGCCTGGAAAGCTAGAAGGAAGTTACCCTGGTTTATCCAGATCGGATAAACCGATGTAACCTTCCTATACATGGATCCCCGCAAGAACCCCTACTCTCCCGGTGCAGGCACTCCGCCTCCCGCGTTGGCGGGCCGGGACGAGCTCCTTGAAGAGGCGGCCATCGCTCTCGACCGGATCAGGAGCCGGCTGGCGGCAAAGAGCCTGATGATCGTCGGCCTCAGGGGCACCGGCAAGACCGTTCTTCTGAACCGGATCGCGAACGACGCCGAGGCCAGGGGCTTCACCACCCTCTTCCTCGAGGCGCCCGAGAACCTGTCGCTGCCGGGCTTGCTGGCCCCCGCCCTTCGCACTGCGCTTCTGAGGATGAGTCGGAGTCAAGCAGCCGCCGACGCAGCCAAGCGAGCTCTTCGCGCCCTGAGCGGCTTCGTCCGCTCGATGAAGGTCACCTACGCGGACATCGCGCTCGAACTCGATCTGGGCAGCGAGCCCGGTCTAGCCGACAGCGGCGACCTTCAGCACGATCTCAGCGAACTCCTGCAGTCCTGCGGTCAGGCAGCCCGCGCCTGCGACACGACGCTCACGCTCGCCATCGACGAACTCCAGTACGTCGAGAACGATCAACTTGGAGCGCTGATCGCCGCACTCCACCGTTCAGCCCAACTCCAACTCCCTGTAACCCTGGTCGGCGCCGGCCTACCCCAACTCACTGCCCTCACCGGACGCGCCAAGAGCTACGCCGAGCGCCTCTTCCGGTTCGTCGAGATCGGCCAACTCGACGAAGCTGCTGCCGCGGTCGCGATCGAGGAACCCGCCGACCGACTCGGTGTCTCCTACACCGCCGACGCGGTCGGAGCCGTTCTGCGCCGTACGCAGTCCTACCCATACTTCCTGCAGGAATGGGGCAAGCACTGCTGGGACTGCGCCGAGGACTCGCCTATCGACGTCGGTGACGTCGAACTCGCCACCGCAACCGCTACCGCCGAACTCGACGCCAGCTTCTTCCGTGTCCGCTACGACCGCCTGACTCCGAAGGAGAAGCTCTACTTGAAAGCCATGGCAGAACTCGGCCCTGGGCCTCACCGATCAGGCAAGGTCGCCGAAGCACTTGAAAGGCCTGTGCAATCCGCCGCTCCGATTCGGTCCAACCTCATCGCCAAAGGGATGATCTACAGCCCGGCTCACGGGGACACGGCCTTTACGGTACCGATGTTCGATGAGTATCTGCGGCGAGTGATGCCGGACGCCGTGGAGTGAGATCCTCGCGGTAGCACTCGCTGGTTCTACTCCCCGGAGGCTTCCGCCAATCGTCCACGTCCGGGGCGCCGCGTGCCGGCCAATGCGACACGATACCGCGGCTCCGTCACCGTTCTCCATACAGTGCATCTGCCCGCTCTTGGAAAGCCAGTCCGAGTTGGTCGATACGGCGCTGATTCTTGAAGTAGAGGCTCTTCAGGGTTTCGTGTGGAATGTGAGTGAATCGGGGTAGAGGTCGAGTCCG
>JAPOXA010000090.1 GCA_026707325.1 Acidobacteriota bacterium
CACAGCGACGACCACCGGCGATTACGCCACTTGCAGAATGGTGGGGAGTCCCAGTCTGCAACTCTGTCGCCGGTCCACACTGGGTGCGCCGGCGTCCCCGCCGGCCCATAGCCGTGGGTCTTCTGACCCACGGACAATCAGGCGCGAGGCCGAAGGTCTCGCTCCGCTCTGTCCTGCTCATTGAACCTCCAGCGCCGGTAGCTTCTCGAACATCAGCCCCTGCTCGGACCCCGAACTCAGGCTGAACCCGTTGACCGCGCCGGCCGCGTCGCGCACAAACTCCAGCCGCGCCGGCGACGCCGCCCAGCCGCGGCTCTCGAACTCGACGCGGAACTCGTCTTCGGCGACTGGCTCTACGTCGAGCGCGGGTTGCTGCTCGACGCGCAGCGCGAGGCCGCCGTCCGCGACAGTGAACCGGTACGTGGCGTCCAGCTCGGAGGAGAAGAAGCTGCCGGCGAACTCGGCCAGCCCGCCGGCGGACAAGGATGGCACGGGGGGCGAGTCTTCGTCCTCTTCGTCGGCATCGTCCCCCTCTTCGTCGTCGCTTTCCTCGGGACCGAGCTGGTCCGCCAGGTAGTGATCGACAACCCGCCGCGCCAGCTCTCCTGGAGCCCCGTACTCGGCGTTGCAGGAGACGGCGATCGACAGGCCCGGCTCCACGTACCGCCTGAGCTCCGTCAGAAACCCCCAGGAATGCCCGCCGTGCCCCACGGTCCGCAGGCCCCGATACTCACCGAGGGTGATGCCGTGGGCATACTCGATCGGGTCGCCGTTGCTGAGCGTCCCCTCGGTCAGCATCGACTCATGAATCGCCGGCTTGTCGGCGCCGTGCAGGTAGTCGTCCCAGCGCAGCAGATCCTCCACCGTCGTGTAGAGCTGGCCGTCGCCGGCGATCTCGAAGTCGTAGTTGTGCACGATCCGCAGCTCGCCCTCGTCGTCGCGGTGGTAGCCGGTGGCGCGCCGCGGGATGATCTCCTCGCGGTTCTCGTACATCAGGCTGCCTTCCATGCCCAGCGGCTCGAAGATCAGCTCGTGGGCCATCTCGCCCACCGATTTGCCGGCGGCGCGTTCGAGTGCGTGGGCCAGAAGCATGTAGCCGGTGTTGCTGTACTCGTAGCGCTCGCCCGGAGAGAACACCGGCGCGCGCTGCCGCGACATCATCGCCAGGAGCTGCTCGCGCGAGACGGCGTAGTAGTCGTGGCTGCCGGCGAGCGGGAAGAGGTTCAGATAGTCGCGCAGGCCGCCCGTGTGGTGGATCAGGTGCCGCAGCGTGATCGGCGACGCGTACTCCGGCAGCTCCGGAAGCCACTTGCGGACCCCGTCGTCGAGCGAGACCGTGCCGTTCAGCGCCAGCAGGTTGGCGACGGCGGCGACGAACTGCTTGGTCACCGAGGCAACGTCGAAGACCGTCTGCGGCGTGACCGGTATGTCGTAGTCGAGGTTGGCGTAGCCGTAGCCGCGCGTGTAGACGAACTCGCCGTCACGAGCCACGGCGAGCGCGCATCCCGGTGAACCGGGCTTGTCCCACGAGGCGAAGATCGCGTCGATGATGGCGTTGTCGGCGCCGGTCTCCACGCCGGCAGGCTGTTCCGCGGGGCCGGCACAGGCGGCGGCGAGCACCAGGACAGCCAGCGCTCTCACACTGGGTGCGCCGGCGTCCCCGCCGGCTTCTGAGAAGACTACGCCGCGAAACGGCGACCATACTGCCAGTACGGATCGGCGATCTCGGCAAAGCGCTGGACACTGGGTACGCCGGCGCCCCCGCCGGCCTCCGGGAGAAACCGCGCCGCGAAGCGGCGACCTTGCTGCCGAGTCAAGCGCTGGCACGGGCCCATTCTGCCAACTGTTCGAGCGTCGTCGTCGCGCCGCCGCAAACGACGACCAGGACGGAATCCAAGTCGTCCAGCTCCGGTGCGCCGTCGTACACGGCGGCGAGCGAGGCGCCGCACGCCGGCTCGACAACCACCCGGTGGTCGGCGAGGAATCGCTGACAGGCGGACACTGCGGCCCGATCCGGCACCACGACGCTCCGAAGCGGATGATCCCTGGTGCAATCGAACGCACGTGCGCAGATCTTCTTCGCTCCCAGCGTGATGGCGAGGCTGGTGATGGCGGACAGCTCGACCCGGTGGCCCGCTCGCACCGACTGAGCCAGGGAGTCGGCGCCTGCCGTTTCGACGGCGATCACCGGGACGTCGGACCAGCCGTTCCGCCTCATTCCCTCGACCAGGCCGCACAGCAGTCCGCCGCCGCCGACGGAGACGACGAGGGCACCGGGCTTGACTCCCGCTTCCGCGACCTCGTCGATCAGGCTGGAGTGGCCCCGCCAGACGAGCGGGTCGTCGAAGGGATGAACCAGCACGTCGGATTCACCGACCGTCGACATCGCCAGTTCATTCGCTTCCTGCCAGGAATCGCCGTGGACGATGACTTCGGCGCCTTCGCGCCGGATCAGGGCCCTGGCCAGCTCGGACGTGGTTTCGGGCACCACGATGAGGACGGGCACCGAAAGGTGACGCCCGGCATAGGCGACCGCGATCCCGGCGTTGCCGCCGGAGGAGGAGATCAGGCGCCCGGCGCCCCGCCGCACGTACTCCTGGCAGGCGTGACCAATGCCGCGGATCTTGAAGGAGCCGGGCGGCTGCAGCGCGTCGAGCTTCAGCCAGACGCTGCGGCCCGCCAGGACGGACAGCGGCCGCGACTCGAAGAGCGGCGTTTCGATGTGGAGTGGCTTCATGACCGGTGTTGGCCGCGGGAGGCCCGGTAGCCTCGCGACGTTAGCGGGTTCGGCCCGCGCGCCGCGAAGCGGCGACCATTCGACACCGCGGGGGAAGACAGATGGAAGGTGCTCTCAGCGTTGGTCTCCTGTTCCGCAACTTCAGGGGACGCATTCTCGTTACCTGGTTCCTCGTCCTGCTCGAGAACCTCCTCTGGGCCCTGGTGCCGCTGTTCATCGGCCGCGCCATCGACGCCCTTCTGGAGCGCCGCCCGAGCGCCCTGTGGGAGGTGGCCGCGATCCTGTCGGCGCTGATCGTGGTCGCCACCGGCCGGCGCTTCTATGACACCCGTTGCTACGGAACGATCAGGGTTCGATTCGGAGGAGAGCTCGTTCGCCGGTCGCAGGAGGCGCCGGTCTCTCGGCTCAACGCGCGCCTCGACATGAGTCGGGAGATGGTCGACTTCCTCGAAGGGCACGTCCCGGGTGTGCTCACGGGTGTCGTGCAACTGCTGGTGAGCATCGCCGTCCTCTTCGGCTTCGACCGCCGCCTGGGGCTGGCCGCCCTCGGCGCGCTGGCCGCGATCGTTCTGGTCTACGCGCTGTTCCACCGCCGCTTCTACCGGCTGAACGGCGAACTGAACGCGCAGACCGAACTCCAGGTCTCGATCCTGGAGCAGCGCCGCCTGGAGTCGCTCGTGGGGCACCTCAGGAAACTGCGCCGGAGCGAAGTTCGGCTGTCGGACACGGAGGCCGTCCTCTATGGCGGGATCTTCGCCGCCATGTTCGCCTTCGTTCTCGGCAATGTGTGGATCGCCGCGACGATCCCGATGATCACGGCGGGCGCGATCTTCGCGATTCTCAGCTACTCCTGGGAGTTCGTGGAGTCGAGCATCGCGCTGCCGATCGCGCTTCAGGAATGGTCGCGGCTCGGCGAGATCCGCGACCGGCTGAACCGGGCGACGGAGGACAGCTAGGGGCCCGCGGATGACGCCGTCCCGCCGCCAACCGGCTCGGCGAACAGCGGCATCTGCTGCGGCTGGTCGGTGTCCGCGCCAATCGTGACCGTTCCCTGGAGTTGACCCTGCTCGTTGAGCCGGCCCTCGATCACGGTCGTCGTGGCGCTCGCGTTGAGGGTGGGGAACTGCGTCGTGATCCGAAGGGCGTCGCCCTGCCACTCGAAGTCGTCGAGGACGATGGAGTAGATGCCGCCCATGTAGAGCCAGCCTTCGCCTTCATGCGGAACGTGGAAGCCCATGAAGGCTCCGGACACGTAGGAGTCCTTCGCCGGATGCAATGCCAGGAGGTCGAGGATCTGCTCCCTCTGGTTCTGCTGCTCGAAGAGGACGCCTTCCTTCCGGGTGACCTCGATGAACCCGTTGAACATCTCGCTGTACGTGTCGCCACGGTAGATGATCTCCTGCGTCGGGTCCGGGTTGGCGGGGTTGTCCTCGGAGTTGTCCCAGACGGCGGTGACGTCGAGACGGCTGCCCGCGGGAATGTCGATCGGCTTGGTCGGGTAGTAGAGCCACTGCCAGTTGTAGTCGTACTTCGGTACGTCGAGCAACATCTCCTTCGAGCCGTCCGGGTAGGTGACCTCGTAGCTCATCGCCTTGCCGCGGACGTGCATGTGCGGGCTGAAGGCGAGGATCTGGACGTCCTTGTCGAACAGGTAGTGGGCGTTCTCGGGGTGGTGGCCGGCACCCGGCGGAATGCGCAGGCCGGTGTTGGTCACCGGAATCGTGATGACCTCCTTCTCGAGCTCGCCTTCGCCGAAGTGGAGACCGATCCTCGAGGCGTCACGGGTCGCTTCGCCGATCGGGTGGTAGTGCTGGTCGACGATGATGCGGATCTTCGAGCCGAAGCGGCGGCCGACGCCGTCCGGGAAGACGTAGGGCGGCATGCCGGCCGTCCAGATGCCGAGGACGCCGGAGGCGGCGGGGTCGCCCTCGTTCAGCTCGCTCACGTAGGTCGTCAGGAAGTGATGGGTGACGCGGGAGTCCTCCGGCAGGAACTCGATGGCCCGGACCCAGCGCGGCTCGCCGAGGTCGACCTCGACGATTTGCTGCGGGAAGATGTCTTCGCCCTCGGCCGGCACCTCGATGCTGTCGAGGGTGACGACGAAGTCCGGCTCGCCGAGCCTCCAGCCCTCCGGGAAGGTCGGTGCTTCGGGCAGGTCGGCGGGGTCGCCCTGTAGCGCTCCGGACTTCGCCCAGTTGACGATCGTCTCGATCTCTCCGTCGGTCAGCGACAGGTCGTTCGACCAGACGTGGTTCTCGGAGTCGCCGCTCCACGGGGGCATATCGCGGTTCTCGACCGCGCGGGCGATCGAACGGGCCCACGGCCGGGCCTCCCTGTACGTCATCAACGACATCGGAGCGACCTCGCCGGTCCGGTGGCACTGCACGCAGTTGCTGAAGAAGATCGGCGCGACGTCGCGCGTGTACGTCGGCGCCTCGGCGGCGGCGGCCGGGGATGTCGCGACGAAGGTGACGGCGAGGGCCGCCGCTAGGAAGAGGGTCACGGTCGGGATGCGGAGTGCTCTTTGATTCATTGGGGGCTCGGCTTGGTTCGTTGAGGCTCTGGTGGACGGGCAGATCGTATCGGAGAGAGCGGACGCCAGCCTGCGGCCGGCGCCGCGGCGGGCGCTTCCGCGCCGCTGATCGGAGTTTCGAGGAGT
>JAPOXA010000168.1 GCA_026707325.1 Acidobacteriota bacterium
CGATCTCCAGCAGTTCCACCGGCGTCACGCCGTTTCCGATCAGGTCGTTGTCCGCGACGCCAACCGCGAAGTCGATCCGCTCGCGCTCGCCACGATGCGAGAGCTTCACCAGCGCCTGCCGCAGCGAGCTGGGCGAGAAGTCGCGCCAACCGTCCTCCTCAAAGGAGCGACCGCCGACGAACCAACCGTACTCGTCATCGGGGCCGAATGCGCCGCCGGCACCGAACTCGCCCGCCCGGCGGCCGAAGGAACCGGCCTCGAGCGTCAGGTCGAGTCGCTCCGAATCGAAGCCGCTGTGCGTGTTCAGGGCGAGCGCACCGCCGAGGGTGTTCAGGCCGAACATCGGGTTTGCGCCCGGCAGGAGTTCCACCTGTTCCGCCGCGAACGTCGGCACGAGGTCCCAGGCGACGACGTCACCGAAGACCTCGTTGACCCGCACGCCGTCCTCGTAGACCGATAGGCCCTGGTTCGCGCCCAGGAGCGGCGACGCCCCGAAGCCCCGATAGAGCACGTCGGACTGGAGCGCGCTCCCTTGCGCCGGCGCCAGGCTCACGCCGGGCAGTTCCGCCTCGAGCAGGACGCCGACGCCCGAAACCGCCGACAGGTCGAGGGCTTTCGGCGCCACCCGGTGGACGGTCCAGGGGACACGGTCGGGCGATTCGCCCGCGTGGTCGAGCGGAGCGAGGCCGATGACGTCGATCTGCTCGTCGAACTCACCTTGCGTGGCTGCCAGGTCGTCCTCGCCGGAAGCAGCTTCCTGCTCAGACGCCGGAGCAGCACCCAGCGGCCCGACCAGGGCCGGCAGCAGGAGGCAGGGTAGCAAGGGTCGCGCCACGCGCCTACTCTAATTGGAACTCGCACCTACAATCTCCGGCATGCACATCTCAAGCGCCTCGCGTCCCGCCCGTCTCACGTTCACCGTCGCCGCCGTGCTGGGTCTGCTCTGCTCGCCCCTGTCCGCCCAGCCGCCTCGCATCAACACCGACGAGCTGCCCCGGCTCGAAGCGTTCTCGCACGCGACCCGGGTCGGCGAGCTGATCTTCGTCGCCGGGACGCTCGGCACGGTCGGACAGAGCTTCGACCTGGCGCCCGGCGGCATCGGCCCGCAGACGACGCAGACGCTCCGGAACATCGAGACGATCCTCGAAGAGGCCGGGTCGGACCTCGCCCACCTCGCGAAGTGCACCGTCTACCTGACCGACATGGCCAACTTCGAGCAGATGAACGCTGCCTGGGTCGCCGTGTTGGGGGACAGCCCTCCGGCCCGGGCGACGATCGAGTCGCCGACCCTGGCGTTGGGCGCCGCGGTGGAGATCGAGTGCATCGCCCAGCGCCGACGTCCAGAGGGGAGCTAGCGCCAGCGGCGGTGGCCCCAGAGGTACTGGTCCGGATCGCGGCGGATCGCTGCCTCGAGATGCGCGTTTAGCGTCCGGAGGATCGCTTCCACGTCGGCGTTCCGGTCGCCGCTCCGCGGCTGCTCGATCAGGGGCGACAAACTCAGCTCGAAGGTCATCGGCGCCGTCCGGCGGCAGATGGCGAAGGTGAGCGGGGCTCGGGCGACCAGGTGGAGCATCGCGGCGGTCGTGTGGGTCTTCGCCGGATGATCGAAGAACGGCACATCCGCACCCCGGTGCGCGTGCTGGTCGACCAGCAGAGCCAGGATCTCGCCGTCGCCCAGCAGCTTGAGGAAACGCCCCGAGTCGGGATCGTACTTCGGAATCATCCGGAAGCCGCGCCGCGGCCGGCGGCTCCGGGCCAGTCGCTCGACGCGCGGGTTGTTCATGGGGCGCGAGATGCCGGCGACCGGCTTGTAGCGCGACAACCACTGGCCGGCGAGTTCCCAGTTACCGAAGTGCCCCGACACGACGATTAGCCCCTGCGCCGGATCCTCGAGCACGGCTTGAACCTCGGCCGGTATCCGTGCCCGCAAGCGTTCCGGATCGTCCAGCACGCGGGATGACTTCATCGATTCGACCAGCACCATCCCCATGTGGCGTGCGGCCGCGCGTCCTATCGCACGCGCGTCGGCCTCGTCCTCGGCAACCCCGGCGCGCAGGACGTTGGAGATCGCAACGCGACGCCGCGGCCGATCGGCGGTCCACCACAAGGAGCCCAGCCATCCCGCCCAGCGCGAAGCCGCGGCCGGCGGCAGCAGATCGACGCTCAGGAGCGCCAGCCGGGCCGCCCAGTATTCGAGAAAGTGGAGCACCGGGGCTTTGGCCCGAGACTCAGGCTCCGTTCTGCTGCAGCAGCCCTACGATCTCGCCGACCGTCCGGGTCTTCACGACCTGCTTGGGCTCCAGGGCGACACCGAACTCCTCCTCCACGTCGTACAGCACGTCGAGGATGGTCAGCGAGTCGAAGCCGAGCGACTCGATCGTCGTCTCAGGAGCGACGGCGTCCCAGTCCCGCTCCTCCACCGCGCTGTCGCGCAGTACGTCCCGCAACCGCTCGAGGATTTCGGAGGCGCCGCTAGCATCCATGGGCGGAGGTTATCGCCGATCCGGAAGCGGGACTCGCCAGCCAGGTCTCACGAGCCTCCAGCCGCCGTCTGCACCGCCATGCCCTCGGTGGCGAGCCGGACGCCGCCGGTGATGACCGGTTGCTCCACTTCGAGCGTTCCGGTGACGTACACGACGTTGTCGGCACGCTGCAGGACCTGCACCGGCACGATGGTCACCTTGCCGTCCCGTACCGCCCAGACCTCGTCACCGGTTCTGAGCGCCGAGTCCGGCACCTTGAAGTACTGCTTCGGGGCGAGGCCCTGAAGCTCCACGTCCACGAACTTGCCGACCAGCAGAGGCGGAGCCGTGCCTGAGCCGAGTCCGGCGTCGACCGGCGACCCACTCGAGAAGGGCTCCGGAACACGGACGATCACGTCGATCGTCCGTGTCTGTTCGTCCAGGGTGACGGCGCCCCGATCCAGGTAGCCGTCCCAGGCGTAGTTCCCGTCGCCGTACTCGGCGATGACCCGCGCCGTGATCCGGGTGTCCGCCTCGCCGGCCCGGAGATCCCAGAGGCCGGGTAGCAGGGCTGCGGCGTCGTCGGAGAGCGGGACCACGACCTCGACCGAGCCGGACGCGTAGAGCCGCCCCACGCTCTGGCCGGCGGCCACGTACTGTCCGACATCCACCGACTCGGAGCGCACGATGCCGTCGAACGGAGCGCGGATCTCGGTCCTTGCCAGGTTCAGCGCCGCTTCCCTGAGGACGGCGCCGTCCCGCTCCAGCGCCCTCCGGGCAGCCTGAAGTTGAGGCTCCCACAGGGCCAGGGGACTCGGAGCGTCGGAGTTCGCTTCGCTGCCCTGGCGCTCCCTGAACCGCTCGTACTGGGAGCGCGCCACGGTCGCCTCCTCCTCCACCTTCAACACCTCGACCCGCTGCAACGCGACGTTGGCTCGCGCCTGCTGCACCCGGTTGCGATAGTCCGTGTCCTCGATGCGGAACAGCGGTTGTCCCTCCCGGACGCGTCCGCTGCTCTGGAAGGCCGGGTCGACCCACACGACCTTGCCGCTGACCTCCGCGGTGACGTCGATCTCCGCCCGCGGTTGAACGGTACCGGCGGCGTGGACCGGGATGGCGCCTTCGCCGGCCGCCACCGGAGCCGTCAGCGCGAAGGGGACCAGGGAAGGAGGTGGCCTGGAGGCCGGCTCGGGCCTCAGCACGACCATGGAGGCGGCGACGGCGAGGGCTCCGATCAGGATCACGCCTCCGATGGCCCAGCCGGTTCGTTGACTCATCTGCGGGGATCCTGCCTTACTCCGCAGCCGCCTTGCACGGCGTGACCGCAGATGAGACGGATGTTATCCACTTGGAGGCGCGCGAAGCTCGTCGGTTCGAGCGCGAACAGGCTCCGGACCCGGCCGAGGTCGACGGGGCGTCCGCCGGGCCGGGCGGGGCTCTGGACGATGTCGGCGATCTGGACAGTGACGGTCGTCCACTCGTCCTTGGTGAGCGCTGCGAACGGCAGGTCGACGGCACCGGCGTCGAGGGAACCGCTGTCGAGCTGGACCTTCAGGCTGCCCGCCGCATCGGTGCCGTCGGCGAACACGTACAGGTCGAACTGCAGCTCGCCCGCGAAGTCCCCGGACTCGGAGGCGCCGCCCATGCCGAAGAGCGTCAGCCGTTCGTCGTCGGCCGGGCGGACCGAAAAGCTGCCGCCGCCGGATGTGGCGAGGTCGATCACGTTCCCGCGGTCGGCGCGTGCGACTTCCGCGATGGCAAGCGCTCCGTCCGCGTCATGGACGGCGAGGTCGAGCGGCACGGCGTCCTCCTCGCCCTGAAAGCGGAGCGGTCCCGCGGCGTCCGCGTAAAGGTCGTAGACCGCCTTGTAGACGTCAGCCGGCGCCGGCGGCGTGACCGCGGCGGACGTTGGGTCCAGGAGATCGGCGCATCCGACGCCGGTCGAGACGTTCACGCTGCATTGATACACGCGCACGTAGTCGACCTTGAGTTCGCCCGGCAGCGCGCCGGCCACTGGCTCGCCGGGAAGATTGCCGCCGACGGCCAGGTTCAGCAACAGGTGGAACGGGCGGTCGAACGGTGCCGAAACGCCGCCGGAGACGTGGGCGTTCGTCTCCACGTCCCTGTAGTAGCTCCAGTACCTGTTTCGCCGGACCGTGTAGAAGTGCGCGCCGTCCACGAACCAGCGGATCTCCTCCTCGTCCCACTCGACGGCGTAGACGTGGAAGCCGTCCGCGGGATCGACGCCCGAGTACCTCGCGTAGTCAAAGGTGTTGAGCGGCCAGGCCATCCCGTATTGCAACGCGGCCTGGGCGAAGGGGCTCGGATCGCGGGAGAACACCTCCAGGATGTCGATCTCGCCGCCAGCGGCCCAGCCGCCGTAGGCGGAGTCGGTGGGCAGCATCCAGAAGGCGGACCAGAGGCCCTGACCGCCGGGGGCCTGGATGCGCGCCTCGAAGCGGCCATAGGTCTTGTCCAGCTTGCCGGCGGTGTTGATGCGGCCGGAGGTGTACGCATGACCATCTCCGGCGTCCTCCTCGCGGGCCGTGATGACCAGGACGCCGTCCGACACGGAGATGTTTGCTGCCTGGTAGCTCTGCAGCTCGTTGTTGCCCCAGCCGGGAATGCCTTCGGCGGTGCCGTCGCCCGTCTGGATGTTCCACTTGGCAGCATCCAGGGCCGCGCCGTCGAACTCGTCGGACCAGACGAGTTCCCAGCCCTCGCGATCCTCGCCGGACCGGGCGTCGCCGCAGCCGACGAGAGGCAGCGTGGCCAGTAGCACGCACTCGATCGCCAGGTACCGCACAGACTGCTCTGCGTCACTCTGGCTGCGCGCTTGCCGTTCGCACCTCCATGCCGTCCGTCCCAACCTGGATCCCGGCGACGACGACCTGCTCGCCGGCCTCCAGATCTCCGGTCACGTAGACGTTGTCGTCGAGTCTCTGGAGGATCTCGACCGGCACGATCCGCAGCTTGTCGTTCCGCACGGCCCAGACTTCGTTGCCGGGCCGGAGCGCCGGCCGCCTGATCCTGAAGTAGGCGTCCGGTGCGATCCCCTCGAGTTTCACGTCGACGAACTTGCCGACCAGCAGCGGTGGTCCGGCGTCGTCGGAGTCCGCGCCGCCGCTGCCGTAGGGCTCCGGAACCCGCACGATCACGTCGAGGGTACGGGTCTGCTCGTCCAGCGCGCCTTCGACCCGGTCCACGTATCCGTCCCAGTCGTAGCGCCGGCCGCCGTAGTCCGCGACTACCCGGGCCACCACCTCCCGAGTCCCGTCGCCGGCCCGCAGATCCCACAGGCCGGGAATGAGCGCCGCTTCCCGGTCGGAGAGCGGGACGACGACTTCGACGGCGTCGGACGCATAGAGCCGCGCCACTCCCCGGCCCGCGGCCACGAACTGCCCCACGTCGACCGACTCGGTTCGCACGACGCCGGAGAAGGGCGCCTTGATCGCCGTTCGCGCGAGGTTCAACTCGGTCTCGGCAAGGGTGGCGCCGTCCCTGGCCAGGGCGGCTTCGGCGGCCTCGAGCTGAGGCTGCCAGAGCGCGAGCGGACTCGCTTCGGAAGCCTCTCCGCTTTCCGCCTGGCGTTCCTTGAACTGCTCGTACTGCTTTCGGGCGACCTGCGCTTCTTCCCTTGCCTTGAGGACTTCGACCCTCTGGAGGGCGACATTGGCTCGCGCCTTCTCCACCTCGCTCCGGTAGTCGACATCGTCGATGCGAAAGAGCACCTGCCCCTCGTGCACCCGTCCGCCGCTCTGGAAGGCCGGGTCGATCCAGACCACCTTGCCGCTCACCTCGGCGGCGATGTCGATCTCCGCCCGGGGCCGCACCGTCCCGGCCCCGAACACGGGAATCGCACCCTCTCCGGCCTGCGCCGGGGCGGTGATCGCGAAGGGAACCTGGGAGGGTGGAGGTACGCGTTCCGGTTCGGGCCGCTGGGAGACCATGAACACGGCAAGACCCGTGGCCCCGACCAGTATCGCGCCGGCAACGAGAAAGCCGGTTGCTCGACTCATCTGCCGGTCCTACTCCGTTTGCGGTGGCGGTTGTGGCGGCGCCTGAGCCGCCGGTGCTTCGTTCACGGAATCCTCGGGCGTCCAGGCGCCGCCCAGGGCGCGGTGGACGGTCAGCCGGGAGAGCGCGAGGTCGCGCTCGGCGCCGGCCAGGGCGGATTCGACGTTCAGGCGGGTGAGCAGCCCGTCGAGGAAGTCGGCGTAGCCTCCGATACCTGCTTCGTATCTCTGAGAGCGGAGCTTCTCCGTCGCCCGGGCCTCTTCCAGGCGGGAGGCGAGCAGGGCATGGCGCCGGCCCTCGTTCCCGTGCACGGCCAGAGCCGTTTCGACCTCGTTGACGGCGGTCACGACGGTGCGGCCGTAGGTCGTCGCGAGCTCGCCGAACCGGGCCTCCGCCAGCGCCACGTTGCTGCGCAGCCGGCCGTCCTGAAAGACCGGCGCGAGCAGGTTGGACGCCAGGTTGGTGAACCACTGGTCCACCTTGAACAGGCTGTCGACCTTGGAACTCTGAAGACCGATCGAGCCGGAGAACGAGAGCGTCGGAAGGAGCTCGGCGCGCCGGGCGCCGACGGCTGGGGTTTCCTGAAAGTCCGCCGGCATTTCCGGCGCCGGATCGGGCAGTTCCGGCGGCGGTGCCAGGGAGCAGCCGAGGTACAGGAATGCAGCGATAACTAGCGAGAGCGGGGCAATCGCATTGGAGTTCATGAGGCGCTCGGGCGTGGCTCCGCTGGCAGGAACAGGCGCGACGATACCACGCACCAACGGCTGGGCGCCTTGCTCCCGGCACCGGTAGACTCGTGCGCCTGCTGATGGCGGACCTCGAAGATCTTCTGGTCAAGACGAGCAGAACGTTCGCGCTTTCGATCCCCCAACTGGAGGGCGAGACGCGGGATCAGGTGACCCTGGGCTACCTCCTGCTGCGGATCGCCGACACGCTCGAGGACGCGGCGGTCTGGAGCCGGGAGCAGCGGGTCGAGGCGCTGTTCCGGTTCGCTGACCTGCTGAACGACGCGGACGAGACGGCAGGCTGCGGGACGGAAGCCCTGGTCAGGTCTTGGCTCGCCGAGCCGCCTTCCCCTCACGAAGGCTACCTGGAGCTGCTCGAGGCGACGGATGAGGTGCTTTCGGCGTATCTCGCTCTCGATCCGCCGGCCCGGTCAGTGGTCGGTCGTCACGTTCGCCGCACCTGTGTGGGCATGGCGCACATCGTGAGGCGCGCCGATCGGGACGGCGAGCTCCGCCTCAAGGGCATTCCCGAGCTTCGCGACTACTGCTACGTCGTTGCCGGCATCGTCGGCGAGATGCTGACCGAGCTGTTCCTGCTTGGCGCGCCGCTGGAAGAAGTGGCGGAAGCGCTTCGGCGCCGCGCGGCGGCGTTCGGCGAGGCGCTGCAACTCGTCAACATCCTCAAGGATGCGGCGGCGGACGAGGACGAGGGCAGGTCGTTCATTCGAGACGGCCGGGACCGGACGCTCGCTTTCGAGCTCGCTCGCGCGGACCTCGAAGTGGCCGGAGAGTACGTGGCTCACCTGCAGCGTGCCGGGGCGCCGCGCGGCTACCTGGGGTTCACCGCGCTTCCTGTTCGCCTCGCCTGGGCCACCCTTGCCCGAGTCGAGGAGCGGGGCCCGGGGTCGAGACTGACCCGTCCCGAAGTGGCCGCGCTCGTCGGCGCCTTGCACGCCGACCTGGACGCTGGCCGGCCGGCCGCCGGCGCCGCTTCGCGCTGAGCTACCAGTCCCGTGAATCCTCGTCGTGGAGGGTAGTCGGCAACGCGTACGAGTGCTCGATCTCGCCGAGATCCGACGCATCCAGCAACGCGTCGAACCGCTTCATCGACCGGTTCGCGAACAGGCGGGGGAGCAGTTTCAGGGCCGCCTTCTCCGCTCTGTTCCTCAGGAACAGCAGGGGTACCTGCTTGACGAACCGCGACTTGGGGAATCTGAAGGAGTCCGCCAGGTCGTTGCCGATCAGCTCCCGCGAAACCTGGTAGATGAACGTCGCCATCTCGCGGCGTTCCTTCGTCTCCCTGAATCCGAGCAGAATGGGTGCGCTGTTGATGATGCTGTTGGCCATGATGATCGCGTCGTCGTCCGGGGGCGGCTCGCACGTCGCCGCGATCTCGAAGACGCGGCACGCCGAGGCCTGGTCATGGAACATGATGGTTTCGGGTATTCCCATGACGAGTCCCGTGTATCTCCACACGTGGACGTAGGCATCCTTCTCCTCCAGGCTGAAGTCTCCACCCAGGCGCGCAACATGATGCATCAGGCGGCCTGAGAAGGCGGCCGCACCCAGCAGCATGTGCGCCGCGCTGAGCGGCATTCCGTGTTCCGCAGTGTCCCATTCGTCCGACTGCTTGAGCAGCATTCTCGCCTGGGCATGCACCAGGCGGATGCGCAGGCTCAGCTTCCAGGCGTCGCCGCCAGGCTCCAGACCGCCCGGCATGAACTGCTCGGTCAACTGCAGGGTGTTCTGCTTGAGCCGGCGGACGCCGTTCAGGATGATCCGGCTGCGGATGCGGAACGACTTGCTGATCAGGGTGGAGAAACCCTCGACGATGGCGCCGCCCACGAGTCCTCCGAGGACCATGTCCGAGTTGCGGAGGAAGGCGCGGGTGGCCGTCATGGCGATTTCCGGGTCGAACCAGTCGGGGACGACGGCCGAGGACTCGATGAGTTCCCGGAGAGCCTCGGGCGTGTCCTTCGGTGGATCGTGGTGTTGGTCGACGGTTCTGGAGATCGTGCGGTGAACGTGCTGGGGTTCGACGACCGCGGCCAGTTGTTCGACCGCGTGGTCGGCCAGGGGGTCGCCCTGAGTCGTGTAGCGGATGTAGCGCTCCGCCAGGTCCGGATCCAGCGCCCGGGCAGCCTTGTAGCCGTCGACGTAGCAGGCCGGGATGTCGAAGGCCGGCGTCGGGGCGGTCGGTTCCCCGGTCGTTGGGCGAGCCGCTTCTGTTCCGGCCGCGGCCTGGCCCGTAGTGCCCATGCCGGATGGAGTCTAGTCGGCGTTCAGCGCTTCCCATGCGGTTTCGGGCTGGCGCCGTGGAGTCCGGTAGAGCTCGTGACATGGGCGCGGCCCGGCAATCGAGATGTGGTACGGTGTTGCAACTAGTACTCACCAGAACCCGAACCGAGGAGACCCGATCCATGAAGCAGGCGCTCGCTTTGCTGATGATCCTCGCGCTCGCCGCTCCGCTCGCGGCGGCGAACAACAACGACGTTCCCCAGGACACGCCGACCTACTACGGCGACGTGCAGACGGTGCTGGAGCAGAAGTGCCAGGTCTGCCACCGCCCGAACGGCGCGAACCTGGGCGGCATGGTGGCGCCGATGGCGTTCACGAGCTACCAGGAGACGCGACCCTGGGCGCGCTCGATCGCCCGTCAGGTCGAGTCCGGCCTGATGCCGCCGTGGCACGCCGCGCCGCGGCACCACGGCGTGTTCGAGAACGAGCGCTCGCTGACGGCCGAGCAGCGGGCCACCCTGGTCGCCTGGGCCAGGGGCGGCGCGCCGATGGGCAACGCTGCCGATGCACCGCCGGCCAAGGTGTGGGAACGCAGCGACGGCTGGACGATCGGCGAACCGGACCTGGTCATGGACATGGGCCAGGACTTCTTCGTCGAGGATGACGTTCGCGACCAGTACGTCAACTTCGAGACCGTGATCACGGAGGAGATGCTGCCCGAGCCGCGCTGGATCAAGGCGGTCGAGTTCCGTCCGGGCGGCCCGGTCGTGCATCACATCATCGCGCGTCCCTTCGGCGGCATCGCTCCGGGCAACGACCCGACGGTTCACCACGACGGCTTCGGCACCCTGGTCAAGCCGGGCACCACGATCCGCTGGAACATGCACTACCACAAGGAACCCGGGCCGGGCACCGGCACCTGGGACCGTTCCTCGGTGGCGCTTCGCTTCTACCCCAAGGACTACGAGCCGGACCATGTGATGCAGAGCAAGTCGATGGGCAAGTTCGACTTCGAGATTCCGCCCGGCGACTCGAACTACGTGGCCAGGACGACGACGAAGTTCGAGCGCGACGCGCTGCTGCTCGGCTACACGCCGCACATGCACCTGCGCGGCAAGTCGGCCCACTACCTGGCGAAGTACCCGGACGGCACCGAAGAGGTTCTGCTTGACGTGCCCCGGTACGACTTCAACTGGCAGACCCACTACAAGTACCCGGCCGGCGGCAAGAAGATCCCGGCGGGGACCGAGATCGAGCTGACGATGTCGTGGGACAACTCGGCGGACAACCCGTCGAATCCCGATCCGACCGCGACCGTCGTCTACGGCGGCCCGACCACGGCCGAGATGATGTTCGGCTTCGTCTCCTACGCCGACGCCGAGCCCGGCTACAACCCCTCCAACACCGGCTTCCTGAGTCAGCAGCGGTTCAACCGCGAGCAGTTCAGGAAGACCATCAAGGAGCGTTTCGGAGTCGACTGGGACTCGCTCAGCGAAGAGGAGCAGGGCGAGATCTTCCGCCGGTACCGCAGGCAGCAGCGTCAGGGAGCGGATAGCGACGCCGGCGAAGGCACGGTCAGCGGCGGCGAGTAGCTCGCGTCGCAGTCGCTTCGTGAAATCGACAACCCCGCCCCGGCCTCGGCCGCGGCGGGGTTCGTCGTTAGCGGAGCCGGTCGAGGAGGCCGGTGGCGCGGGAGGTCGTCCGCATGACGGCCGCGCGGACGGCCTCTTCTCCGGCCAGCACCGTCACGGTGTTCCGGGCTCTGGTTACCGCCGTATAGAAGAGCTCCCTCGTGTTGACACGCGACGCGGCGTCTCCCGGAATGAACACGAGCTCGTCGTACTCCGAGCCCTGGGCGCGGTGGACCGTCAACGCGAAGAAGCTCTCGTGCTGCGGCAGGCGTGCCGGTGAGACCAGGTAGCGCTCGCCGTCGTGGTCCAGGTCCGGGAACCAGACGCGGGGATGTCCCGAGTCGCCGGCAACCACGACGCCGGTGTCGCCGTTCGAGAGGTTGGTCTGCCGATCATTGCGGCTGACGATGATCGGTCGTCCGACGTAGAACTCGTCGTGCTCGGTCCGGCGCCCCGCTTCGGCCAGGCGGCGCTCGACTAGGCGGTTGAAGCGGTCGGTGCCGAAGGGGCCTCGCCGGTGGCTGCACAGGACCCGCTCGGCCGGGAACGGATCGGTGCTCATGGGGTTCTTCGCGAGCGTCGCCATGTGGTCGGCCCACTTCCCTGCGCTCCTTCGGGCAAACTCGTCGAAGGCGGCCTCGTCCTCCAGTGGATCGAGTCGGATCCTGGCGTCGCCGCTGCCCCGGAGGACGGTGAGCGCGCCGTCGGCGTCGCCCCCGACCACGGCCCGGGCGAGCCGGCCGATGCCGGAGCGCTTGTCGAAGCGGTAGTTCTTCGTCAGGGTTGTCACGCAGCGCTCCAGTGAGCCCCGGTCGCCCGCCTTGCACAGATCGCTGAAGACGGAACCCGGTTCCACCGAAGCCAACTGGTCCGCATCGCCGAGGAGGATCAGACGGCAATGTCCCGGCAGCGCGGCCGCCAGGCGGACCATCAACTGCAGGTCGGCCATCGAGCACTCGTCGACGACCAGGCCGTCGAGGCGGTCCATCCGGCTGGTCCGGCTCGCCAGCAGGCGGTGAATGGTCCACGCCTCGGCCGGGAACTCGCGGAGCCCGGGTATCCGGTCCAGGAGGCGCCGGCTCAGCTTCCCGCGGACCGATTCCTGGATGCGCGATGCGGCCTTGCCGGTCGGCGCCGCGAGACCGATCCGGCGTGGGTGGGCCAGGCCGGCGTCGACCAGCGCGGCGATCAGCTTGGCCGCGAGCGTCGTCTTGCCGGTGCCGGGGCCGCCGGTGACGATGCACAGGCGCCGCTCCAGGGCGATGCGAAGGGCGGCGACCGCTTCGGGGGTTCGGTCCTCCCCCTGGTCGAAGACCCGGGCGATCGTGGATTCGGCCGGAGTAGGGTGATCCCGGTTCACCGCCAGGGCGAGCAGGTGCGCCGCCAGCTCGCGTTCGGCGTGGAACAGGCGGTGCAGGTAGAGGCGGTCACGGTCCAGGATGAGCGGTCGGTCGTTCGCCGCGTCGCCATCGGCGGCCACGACGGGGCTTTGGGTCAGTGCTTCGAGGAGGGCGGCCCTTCCGGGTAGTGCGACCCTCTGCAGTTCGGGCCCCAGCGTGTTCCCGGTGCGGCCCGAATCGGGTCGTTCCACGAGGGCGGGGACGGGTTTGCCGGCGTTTCCGAGAGCGAGGCAGGCGTGGCCGTTCCGGTGAAGCGCGCTCGTCGTCGCGGCTACCAGCGCCACGTCCTCGCCGGCGCCGAGGTCCATCGTCAACCGGGCGAAGTAGCGGTCGATGTCGGCGAGAACGCCCGCTTCGGTCAGCGCATCGATCCGGGCGTGGCTGGTCATGGCGCTTCGCCGAAGCAGGAGTCGATCGTTTCGATGCAGGCGCGGGACGGACGGTCGTGGAAGACGCCGCTGCCGGGTGCGTTCGGCCTCATGCCGCGCAGGAACAGGTAGAAGGCGCCGCCGACGTGGCGGTCGTAGTCGTAGTCGGGGAGTCGCAGCGCCAGCAGGCGGTGCAGGGCGGTCAGGTACAGCAGGTACTGGAGGTGGTAGCCGTGGAGGCGCATCGACTGCGCGATCGCCGCCTCCGAGTACGAGGCGAGGTCCGGACCGAGCCAGTTCGACTTGTAGTCGATGACGTACCAGCGGCCGTCGTGCCGGGCCACCAGATCGATGAAGCCGTGCAGGAAGCCCTCGATCTCGTCATCGCCCGCGGCAAGCCGGTGCTCGTAGCCGTGCTCTTCGAGGCAGTGCGCGAGTGCCGCGCGCTGGAGCTTGCGGAGCGGCAGGTGGAACTCCAGCTCGGCGATCGGCTGCTTGAGGTCGGAGAGCCGGAAGACGGCGCCGGCCTCGCCGGGGGGCACAAGGGGCGTTTCGAGGCCGTTCTCGACCAGGGTCCGAACGACCGGCAGCCACTTGTCCTGGAATCCGTAGCGGATGAGCGCCGTCTCGCACGTCCGCTCCAGGCTCCCGGCGTCCGCGTCGTCCAGATGCCGTTCGAAGATGTGGTGCAGGCACCGGCCGGAACGGCCTCCGGCGGGGAAGGTGAAGACGGTCGGCCCCTCTTCTTCCGGCTCGGACACGCGGGCGGACGCCGTCTCCTCGACGGCCGCCTCCTCCTCTTCCTCGGGGAGATCGACGTCGTCGCGGTCTCGCGCGAAGACGCCGCCGCCGGCCGAGAGGGCGGAGTAGCTGGTCCGCTGCCGGATCCGTTCGAGCGGGCGCTCCAGTTTGCGGGCCTTCATGGATTCTGCTGGTTCGTCTCCGGTCGCGGGCTCGGCCTCGTCGTCCGGCGCCTCGTCGATCATCCGCACCGAGACGGCACCGGCTACCCGGTTCGCGAAGGCCTCCACCTCCGCGTGCCACTCGCCCGCGGCGAGCCCCCTCACCCGGGCGGCGTTGTCCTTCAGATCCTGGGCGGCGCTGGCGTCGTCGCCGCCTTCGCGGCCGTGGAGGAGCCAGGCCAGCGGCGCGTGTTCGGCCCCACCGTCGGGTGACCAGGTCACCACGCAGCGGTGCTCGGCCCGGGTCAGCGCCACGTAGAGCAGTCGCAGCTCGTCGGCGTGCTCTTCGATGTGTTCGCGGTCGTAGGCGTCGTCCGACGGGTCGAGATCGAGCACCGGCGTCTGGCGCTCGGCGTCGTAGTACTCGGCCGTCGGCTGCCGCCGCCCGCCTGTCGCCTGCGCGCGGCCGTCCCAGGCGAACGGGTAGAAGACGGCCGGGAACTCGAGGCCCTTGGCCCGGTGGGCGGTGACGATCTTGACCAGGTTCTCGTCGCTTTCGAGGCGAAGCTGGGCGGTCTCGTCGGCGTTCTGCGCGTCCCCCCTGGCCTGCCTGAACCAGTCGAGGAGACCCTGGCGCGAAGGCCGCCGCCGGACCTCCGCTTCGTGGAGCAGGTCGGTGAGGTGCAGATAGTTCGTCAACCGCCGCGGACCGTTCGGATAGGCAAGCAGGTTCGCCGAGCAGTCGGTGCGGTCGCCGGCGAACAGGATTCGCCGCATCATCGTGGCGATGCCGTGCTCCTGCCAGTTTTGGGCCCACTCGCGCGCCAGACTCCGCCACTCGCTCCAGGCGTCATCGTCGTCGCGCAGCGCGGCGAGCGACTGCATGTCGAGGCCGAACAGGTCGGCGGCCAGCGCCCCGCGGAGCAGTTGCGTCGCGTTGTATTCCGATTCGTCCAGGCAGAGGGCGTGGAGGAGGCGATGGAGGCTGCCCGCCTCCTCGGATTGGAAGATGTTGTCCGTGCCCATCTCGACGCTGTCGATCCCGAGCCGGCGCAGCGCGGCCGCCACCTCCTTGCCCTGGTCGCCCTTGCGGACGAGCACGGCGATGTCGCGGGCGGCCAGGGGCTTGGGCCGTTCGCCGCCCTCCAGTGTCGCCCGGCCATGCTTCCCCAGGGCGATCAGCCGCGCGATGTCGCGGGCGGCGAGTTCCGCGGCGAGGGTCGTCAGCGCCGGCTTGGTTCGGCCTCGGCCTCCCGTCCCGGGGATCAGGACGAGCTGGAACGGGGTCCCGTCGTCCTCCTCGTCCTGGACGACGAGTTCCACGCGCTCCCGGTCGGGCGGCGCCGCCGCCGAGAACGAGAAGTCGGAGAGGACGAACGGCTGCGGCCGCGCGAAGAGCCCGTTGACGGCGCGGATGAGCTCGGGCGTCGAGCGGTAGTTGTGTTCCAGGTTCAGCGGTTCGCCTGACGCGCCGAGGCGTTTCCGGGCTTCCAGGTAGGCGAAGACGTCCGCGCCTCGGAAGCGGTAGATCGACTGCTTCGGGTCGCCGACGACGAAGAGCCGGCCGCCGGCGCCGCTTGGGTAGATCGTCTCGAAGATCCGTGCCTGCAGGCGGTCCGTGTCCTGGAACTCGTCGATCAGGGCGACGGGGTACCGGGACCGGATTCGACCGGCGAGTTCCGTTCCCCGGGGTCCGACGAGCGCGCGGTGCAGTTCGACGAGCAGGGCGTCGAAGCTCAGGCTGCGGTCGACCTGGGTGGTGTGCTTCAGGGACCGGCCGGCGTCCTCCAGGAGGCTGCGGCGCTGGCTTGCGAGCCAGAGGTCACCGTACTCCTTTCCCGCCTCGCCGACGCGGTCGAAGCAGTCGAAGAGAGGGTCGGACGGCGGCGGTGGCTTTCCCCGCTTGAGCAGACCGTCTCTGAGCGCCGTGGCGCCGAAGGCGCCGGCGCAGTCCGGGGCGAGTTCCTCCGGGACGCCGGCATCGAACGCCTCCCTGACCGTCCTTGCGCGTACGCGTACGGGCGTCTTCTTCCGCGCGGTCCATCGAGACGGATCGGCAATCTCCAGAAACGCCTGCCGCTGCGCGGGGTCGGACCATGCGTGTTGGGCGGCGCGGACCGCTTCCAGCCACGCACTCCGCCTGGACTCCAGGGCGTCAGGCAACTCCTCCGGCGAGCAGACACCCCGAATGTCCTGGGCCTTGGCGTGATGGCCGTCGACCCAGGTCGTCGTGTCCTCGTTCTGGACGAACTTCTTCGACTTCGCGTACTCGAGCAACGGGATGGGTGCGTCGACCATCCGGCGGCGCCAGAAGTCGCGCGTGGCGTCCCCGACGGCCAGAGCGTCGTCTCCGCTGACGTCGAACGAGAAGGGGGTGCCAGCATGCAGCGCGAACTCGGCGAGGGTCCGCTGGCAGAAGCCGTGGATCGTCGTGATGTTGGCCCGGTCGAGGTCTCGAACGGCACGGGTGAGGTGTTCCAGCGCGTCCGCGTCGCGGATCCCGCACTGCGACCAGTGCCGTCGCAGTTTGCCGGCCTGGGAGGCGGCGTCCACCTCGGCGCCCGAGACCGCTCGTCGAGCCGCCTGGAGGAGCCGCCGCACGCGCGTTCGCAGTTCGCCGGCGGCGGAGATCGTGAAGGTCACGATCAGGAGCCGGTCGATACGGGTGCCCTCCTCGACGATCAGGCGGGCGACCAGGGTGGTCAGCGCATACGTCTTCCCGGTACCGGCGCTTGCCTGGATCAGAAGGTCGGCGTCGAGCGGCCGGCTGAAGGCGTCGCCGCGCCCGGTCTGCGCGGTCACGCGGTGGCCTCCCGCAACGGACGGAGCAACTGCTCGGCGAGGCGCTCGAACTCGTCGTCCGCCGGGTCGTCGCCGAAGATCAGGCGATGCCGGGCGTCGTTGCCTTCGCTCCACGGCCACTCCGACCATGCATGCTCGACATTGGCGTTCCAGGCCCGCCTCTTCGTCCACGCCCACGACGTTTCGGCGAAGAACGGCAACGGCCTGTGGTGGCTATCGCGCAAGACCTCGACCCACTCGCCCAGCAGCGACCTGGCGCTATCGGGCTCGGGTCCGTTGAGCCGGACGCGTTCGACCTGGTCCTTGTTGCCGCCGACGAGATGAGCCGTCGCCCGCTCCTGACGGCTGGCAATGAGCGCCAGGAGCCGCAGCCAGACCCCGATGCGGTCCTTTGGGCGAAGGCGCCCGATGCGCCAGAAGAGCAGCTCGTTCGATCCCTCGTCGAACTGTTCCACCGCTCCGACCAGACGGACGTTCCCGAACCCGATCTCGACCCGGTGGAGCGGCGCTTCCTGGTGCCGCTGGAAGGACTGGAGCTCCTTCATCAGCTCGGCGAGCTGGGCGGCGGACTGCCGGTGCTGGACGAAGCCGAGGTTCCGGGGCGGCAGCAGGCCCCGGGCCGCGGCCAGCTTGATCCTCAGGTCGTCGCTCTGCTCGCCGATTCGTGCCAGATCGCTCTTCAGTTGCCACGCCTCCAGGTTGTTCAGGTCGAGCGGCTCGTCGGACGCCACGTCCTCTTCGCGAACGTCGAGGATCATGTCCAGCCGTTGCCGGAGAAAGTCGTACGAGGGGCTGGCGGCGAAGCGGACGAGATCCTCCAGTTCGAGTTCCACCGGCTCGTCCCGAAGTTCCGCGGGGAGTTCTCCGGCGAAGCGGTCGGGCCCGCCGCCGCGTGTGCGAAGCGCCTCGGCCGCCTTCAGCATCGACTCCGAGTAGCTGAACAGCGCGGTCTCCTGTTGTTCGAAGTACTTGGGGCTGAACGGTTGCAACGGATGCTTCACGGCCCAGCCATCGCCGTCGCGCTGGAGGTGCGGGAAGGACTGTTCCAGGTGCTCCTCCAGTTCGCTCACGACGGAGGAAGGCGGGATCGGCCTGTCCTCCTGGAGGTCCCGGCCGGTGTAGGTCAGCACGAAGCACCCGCGGGCCGCGAGCAGGGCTTCGAGGAAGGCGAACCGGTCCTCGTTGCGGCGATCGCGGTCGCCGGGCCGCCGCTCTTCGCCCTCGAAGAGCTCGGCCTGGAAGTCGAACTGCGGGGGCGGCGGACGTCGCGGGAAGGCACCGTCGTTCATGCCGACGGCGCAGATCACCTTGGCGGGGAAGACCTGGCCGGACGCGAGCTCCGCGACCGCGACGCCGTCGGCCAGCCTCGGCGCCGAGCGGACGGCCTGTTCGGCCCTGTCGCTCAGCACGTCGCGCAGCACGGGGAACGGGATGGGTCCCGTGTTGCCGGCCTGTTCGCACTCGGCGGCGAACTCGTCGATCAACCGGGCCACGGTGTTCACCTCGCGTGCCGCTTCGATCCCGGCGCGGAAGTCGGTCACGAAGAACTCGTCGAGGACGTCGGTTCGCAGGCGGTCGGCCCACGCGGCGGCGTCCTGCTCGGCCCCGGTCCAGCCATTCAGCGCGACGGCGAGTTCGCAGTAGCGGTGGAAGCGGCCGAGCAGTTCGTAGTCGCTCGCGCCGGCGTGCTGGCCCCAGTGGTCGAGAGCGCTGGGCGCGATGCCTCCGACGAGCCTCCTGTCGCCCTCCTGCATCGCGTAGCCGAGCAGGAGCCGGTCCAGACCGCGGCGCCAGTTGTGGTTCGGGGAAGCCGGCACGCCGAGTTCGGTGCGGTGTTCGCCGTCTCTTCCCCAGCGGATCCTGGCCATGGCGAGGGCGCCCCGGATCGTCGCCAGGCCGGTGTCCGTGATGCCGAAGCGCGCGCGCACCGGTTCCGCGAGCAGCGGCGCCAGCATGGCGCTTGCGGTGTAGCGGGAGCCGGGCAGCTCCAGGAGGTCGAGAAAGGCGGTCAGGGCGGCGCCCTCCTTGAGCCGTCGTCGGCCGATGTTGAAGCCGATGCGGCCGGCCGAGCCGAACACCGCCTCGACCAAGGGCGCATACGTTTCGAGGTCGGGGGTCAGCACCAGCACGTCGGCCGGCTGGATGTCGGAGCAGGCGGCGAACAGGCCGAGCAGACGGTCGTGCAGCACCTCGACTTCGCGGGTCGGGGAGTGGCAGACGTGGATCTGGATCGAGTCGTCCCGTTCGTTCTGTTCGGGTTGCGCCGGCGCCGCCTTCGGATCGATGTCGAGAATGCCCTGCTGAACCGCGGCCAGGCAGGTCGCGCGGCCCGGCAGGTCGCTGGCGCGGGGGTGATCGACGACGGCGAACGCGTCCGGTTGGGCCCCGAGCAGGTCGCGGAGTTCGCGTGCCGAACGGCCCCAGGCATCGAGCAGTTCGTTGGATCGCTCGCCGTCCTCCGCGCCCGGCGGCCTTCTCCAGAAGTCGCGGCTCGGGCTGAGCAGGTAGAGGTGGATGTCCATCACCCGCGCGGCGAGGCGGAGCACCTCGACGTAGGTGGGCGACAGCGAGGCGGCGTGGAAGAAGCTGACGCGCTTTCTCGACCCAGCCGGCCGCGGCCGCCCCTCCAGCCGGCCTCGGTAGCGATCGATGGCGTCGACCCAGTGTTCGGCGCCTGGCGCGGCCGGCGCGAGTTCCCGCCACAGCCGGGCATGCCAGCCGTCTCCCTTGCCTTGCTGCCACTCCCGAATGGCCTCCGGCCGGTAGACGCGGCAACGGTCGTAGGCGACGGCGAGCTGGTCGGCGAGCTCGAACCGCTTGCGGTCGTCGCCGTCCTCGAGGTAGCGCGCGATCTCGTCGTGGGCCGTCCAGCCCGCGAGATGGTCGAAGATCCGCCAGCGGAGATGAGGCGGCCCGTACACCGACTCTCCGGTCAGCTCGGCGACCACTTCGCGCATCGCGGTCCAGGCGAACCGCGCCGGTTGCTCGACGCGCAGGTGCGCGGCCACGCCTAGGCGAGTAGCGAGTTGCAGCCGCAGCCACTGGCCGAGCAGGGCGTCCGGCACGACGATCCGTTCCGGCTCGAGTGGCTTGGCGGGACTCCGCCGCATCTCGTCGGCGAGCCACTCTGCCAGCGTCTCGAGGCGGTGCGAGGTGTGGACGCGGAACGCGGCGTCGGGCTCGTCCATGAGCAGGGAGAGTTGCTCACCCGTCGCGTTCCGCATCGCGTGATTGTAGGCCGCATCGCGGGCTGCTAGGGTGCCCTTTCGCAGCCCGGTTCTTCAACGTGACGAGGATCACCGAAGCAAGAGTCTGAGCACACATCGAACGCAGGCAGTTCAAGGGAAGGGAGTGAGACTCTCCCACCGCCCCGCGACTGTGATCCGGACGAAAGCCGGCGTTAACCACTGTCCCGCCTGGCGGGATGGGAAGGGCCGGCCAGTAGGACGAAGGTAAGCCAGGAGACCTGGCTGTCTGCCGAGGCACACAACGCTCCGCCGGCCTCAGGAAGGGCGGCGTCGAGCGGCAATCCCGAAGGGGGAGGAAGGCCCGAATGAACGACAAGAGAAGTCTCGATGTACGACGTCCCTGGGGCGGCGCGCGACGCCGCCCGCACCTGCCGTGGCTATACGCCGCGGCGGTCGTCCTGCTGGTGGCGCCGTTAGCCGGCCGCCAGGACGAAGAAGCCGAAGCCGAGCCACCGACCGTCGCGGAGGAGATCGTCGTCAGCGCCAACCGCTACGAGGTGCCAGCGTCGGAGGTCGGCAGCGCGGTCACCGTGATCGAGGCCGACGAGATCGAGCGGCGCAATCCAGTGGCCGTGCTCGATCTGCTGCGCACGGTTCCCGGCACGGAAGTGACTCACGCCGGCGGCCCAGGCAAGATCGCCACGGTCCGGATGCGCGGCGGCTCCGGGGCGCAGGCCCTGGTCCTCGTCGACGGCGTGCGTGTCAACTCGGTTACCGGCGGTACGGTCGACTTCGCGCACCTGCTGGCGGCCAACATCGAGCGCATCGAGGTGCTTCGCGGCCCGCAGGCGACATACGGTTCGGAGGCGATGACGGGGGTCGTCAGCATCACGACCGGCCGCGGCATGAAGGGATGGCGGCTGAGCGGGACCGGTGAGACCGGGACCCACGATCATCGTCGGTTCGAGCTGGGCCTCCTGGGCGCGACCGACCGTTGGGACGTCAGCGTTTCAGCGGTCGACCTGAGCACCGACGGCGTGTCCCACCGCGCGATCGAGGGCGGTGCGGTCGAAGACGATCCGTACGAGAACCAGACCTTGAGCACCCGCCTCGGCGCCGCTTTCGCGGGTGACGGCCGGATCGACCTGCGGGCTCGTTCCTACCGCGGCGACACCGCGGTGGACGGATTCGGCCTCGAGGATCTGAACGCGATGGCCGCCCAGGACGAGGACACGATCTCTCTGACGGTGGAGAAGGGCCTGGGTTCGTTCTGGCGACAGACCGTGCGCATCGGCCGGACCGATGCGACCCTGCTCGGGACCGACCCGGACACGATCTGGAACAACTACGAGATCCGTTCCGAGATCCGGCAGATCGACCTGCAGTCCGACATCGCGCTGGGCACGAACAACGTGCTGAATCTGGGTCTCGGGACGGAGAACCGGCGGGGGGCGAGCGTCGGCACGTTTGACGAGGAGGCCGACCTGGACTCGTGGTTCGTGCAGGACCAGTGGTCGATCACGGACGATGTTCACGTGACCGCCGCGCTGCGTGGCGACGAGCACTCGACGTTCGGGTCCGAGACGAGCCATCGGGTCACCGTTTCGGGAGGCTGGAGCGACGGCCGCGGCCGCCTCCACGGCAGCTACGGCACGGCGTTCCGGGCGCCCAACTTCAACGAGCTCTACTTTCCCTTCTCGGGCGATCCGAACCTGTTGCCCGAGACCACGGAGGGGGTCGACATCGGCGTGCAGCAGCGGCTGGGCGATTCGGGCGCGACGCTCGATCTGACCTGGTTCGACATCGACTTCGATCAACTGATCGAGTTCGACCTGACGAGCTTCACCTTCGGCAACGTTGCCCGGGCGAGTTCGAGCGGCGCGGAGTTCAGTCTGCGCTACCGCCCGAACGTTTCGACGAGCATCGAGCTTTCGCACACCTGGAACCGGACGGAAGACAAGGCCACGGGCAATCCGCTGGCCAGGCGGCCGAAGAACCGCACGACGGCAGTCGCGCAGTTACAGCCGACGGACCGCTTCACGGCGGCCGCCATGGTCGCCTTCGTTTCCGACCGGACCGATTCGGACGGGGCGGTCATGGACGACTACACCAAGGTCGACCTCCACCTGAGCTACAGCCTGTCGTGGCTCAGACCGTTCGTACGGATCGAGAACCTCCTGGATGAGGACTACTTCGAGGTCCCCGGCTTCGTCACGCCGGGCCGCACGATTGTCGTCGGCTTGCGACTACAGCGCCGGTAGAGGGGCGAAGATCGTCCAGGATCGCGTAGAGCGCAGGCACGAGCACCGCGACAACTCACCGTGACGCCCAGGACACCGCGGCCGACGGACCGTCGGGCGGCAGGTACTCCCATGTGTCCAGTGCGAACCGGCACTCTCGCTGGACGCGCTGAATCGTGGACGCATCGATGGCGTACCGGTTCTTTTGATAGCCGGCAATTCCACCCAGGTAGCTCTCGATCCCGACCCGCGCCGCCTCCCAGCCCGGCAGGTCCAGCGTTGCGTAGACGGCCTCGAGCTCCGACAGCGCATTCCGCTCGAGATCTTCGAAACGTAGCTCCGCAAGCTGTCCCTTCGGGATGGATGCACGGTCCTTCAGGTACTGCTGTAGCGTTTCCCGGAGAAGGAAGAGAGCAAGATCGTCCAGGGCTTTCTCGGTGATCGAATGAAGCTGGTGCATCGGTATGACCGAACGGAACATGTGCGCCAGGGATTCGTAGACCACGTACGGATTGCGAACGATGTGGATGAACCGCGCGTCCGGGAAGAGCCGCAACAGATGAGGTATCCGGCCGGTATTGGCCGGACTCTTGAGCACCAGCCGCCGGCCGCCGGCATCCAGTGTCGCCTTGCGCAACACCTCCATGTAGACGCGCTCCCATCGCTTCACGTCCCTGGCGGAAAGGCCTCGCATGAAGCAGTACCTGTTGAAGTACCACTCTGCTCTCTGGGGGAACGAGAGCGCATGGAGGGAAGAGTAAGGACTCGCATTGGCGACGGCCAGATCCTCCTCCACCGGCATGTCCATGGACACCTTCACGTTGTCCATCGGCCGGGTTGCTGGCGCGAGTCCGTCCATAAGGCGCTTCAGCCGGCCGCGACCCGTGAGGAAGAAGGTTGGCACGGCGGCGTGAAAGGTCGAGATCCAGGCGTACTGGGGATCCTGCGACATCAGATTGAGCAGATGGGTCGTGCCGCTGCGGGCAACGCCGAGTACGAAGACGGGCGGTTTGTCGATCTCCACGCGGGCGACCGCTCCGCCCCAGCGCAGTCGTTCCACGATCCGGAGAGGTGCAGCGAGCGTCGTCGGGATGAGGATCCGCGCCACCTTGCCCCAGTAGGCCGGCGGGGCGCCGCCGTTCTCCCAGAGGAGGCGCAGCCATGTGCCCGGAGGGGCCATCGTGCTCGAGTGCGGGAGGACCTTGTCTTTGCCGGACACTGGAGTCTCCTCCTCAGGCGGTGAGGGCGGTGTCTCTTTCTCTTCTGCGCCGCGCGACGAACCTGAAGGAATCGGCCGGCCTGGGCGACAGACCGTAGGAGACCTTCAGCCTGTAGCCCGGGGGCCTCATCTCCAGGTCGGTCTCATGGAAGATCGTCGCCAGGGTCAAGGCGACTTGAATCTGAGCGAGGCCCTTTCCCAGGCAACTGTGAGCTCCCGCGCTGAACGGAACGTACACGCCGGCTGCCCGATGCTCCGCCCGCTCCGGCGTGTACCGGTCGATGTCGAAACGCTGCGGATCGGGGAAGTGCTCCGGCAGATGGTGCGCCGCCCCGTAGGCGATCACGATGTCCGCGCCGGCCGGAATCGTGTGGCCGGCAAACACGAACGAGTTCGTTACACGACGCAGCACCGCGGGCGTGATCGAGTACACCCGCATGGTCTCCATCGCGAAGCGGTTCGTGACGTCAAGTCGTGACAGTGGAGGCGCGGCTGCGGTTCCGCTGTCGAACAGGGCGTCCGCTTCGGCCCTCATCGCGTTCAGGAACCGCGGGCGCTTCAGCGCCTCGTAGAGGGCGAAGACCACTGTGTACGCCGCCGTGTGAAGCGCCGCGATGAGGATGGACCCGACGACGCCCGGCAGGTCCTCTTCGGGGAGCAGCCGAGGGTCTCTTCGATGAAGATCGAGCAGATCGTCCACGACGTTCGATGGGCCGCCAGACGGTTTGCGTCGCTCGTGCACAGCCATGATCTCCTCGAAGAGCGCCCGATAGGACTTTCGAGCACGAGACACCTGCGGGAGCTTCAGCCACCACCTTGGACGTCGTCGCGCCACCTCCACGTCCAGGATCGTCCCTAGAAGGCGGTCCAGGTCGTCGGAGCCGTCGACCATGTCGAGGTTGGCCAGCAGTGCGCCGGCTTGGCGAGTGATCATGCGCTGAAGCGCGGAGCGGGCCGTAACGGGACCGCCCTGGAGCCAGCCGGCGATTTCCGTTCGGGTGATGCGCATGAAGTCCGGCATGCGCTCGTGGAGGCACTGGGGCGAAAGGCCCGGGGCCATCGTCTTGCGCATGCGGACGTGTGGAGGGCCCTCTTGGGCGATGATCGTCTTGGAGGCCCCCATCTCCCAACTGAAGCGCAGCCACTCGTTGCCGGTTCGCAAGTGGGCCTTGCCCTGGCGTTGGAGAAACTGAACGGCTTCCGGACCGGCGAGAACGAGGAGGCGCCGGTTCAGGGCACGCACGCGAAAGACGGGGCCCAGTTCCCTGTACTGCCGGGCGAAGAAGACGCTCAGGTCTCCGGTCATGCTGAGCGCGCTGCCGAGGAACGGGAGGCCCTTCACTTCGGGAATCTCGCTCGGCGGCCGGGCTGCCGGCGGCGTCGGGGCGGCGAGCTGGTTCTGGCGAATCGCCGGGAGCAGGAACCGGCCGATCAGGTCGAGCTTCCGGATCTGCTCGATCCGTTCCCGCAGCCGGATCCTCTCCTGCGGCGTGAGCAGGCGACGCAGTACGCCGCTGGCGTCGCTCAGGCAGATGAGCACGACATCGCGTGGATCGGGAATCTCGTCGCTGAACAGCACCCGCATGATTCGCAGGCGCACTTCCTCCATCTGGCGCCCGTCGCGGGTCGGATAGCGCCTGGAACGGGAGACGGCGGACGAAAAGAACATGCCGCCGGCATCGGTTTCCAGGATTCCGTTCTCGACCAGGCGGGAAAGCGCACGTTCACGGATCTCCTTGCCCCGCTCCGCGGTGCGCGCGATCCAGTAGTCCGCGTTGCGATCGCCCGGGCCGGTCGCTACATCCGCCAGGGTCGGATCGAGAAGCTCGTCCTCAAGAGGCGTCGAGTCCACCAGGACGAGTTTCTCGAGGTCCGTGTCGATCCGTCCCTCCAGCGCCAGATCCATCAACACGGCGCCGGCAACGACGATGTCCAGAAGATGCTCCGAGTAGGACTCCGGCAGATCACCGTGCTCTTCGTCGAGGATGAGCAGGAGAATCTCCTCGGCGAACCTGATGGTCATCCCCGACTCCCTGATCGAAACCGGCGATACGCAGCGAGCGCCGCGAGCGGAAAGTACTGGGCGTAGCCGTGGTATCGGAGATAGAAGACTCCCGGAAAACCGACACCCGTCCACCAACGGTCGTACCAGGAACCGTCCTCCCGCTGACGCTCCTGAAGGAAGGCGGCGGCACGGTCCAGCGCCGCGCGAGCCGCACCGGCTTCGCGCGGTTCCGGCCGCGCTTCGACGGTCGCGCTCAGGCCAAGCATCGCCCAGGCCGTCTGGGACGCGGTGCTGTCTCCGCACCCCCTGGCGGTCGGATCGTCGTAGGAACGGAGCGACTCGCCCCACCCGCCGTCTCCGTTCTGGACCCGGACGAGCCAACTCCGGCCACGCCTCAACGCCCGAGCCAGGGCGTCGGAGCGGTCGCGTGTCGCCGCGGAGGCGAGCTCACCCAGGGCCCGGAGCGAAAGCCCGGTCCCGTAGATGTGATTCGCCCCCCAGCGTCCGGGCCAGCTTCCGTCCTCATCCTGCTCCCGCAGCAGGTACTCGGCGGCCTGCCTGACTGGCGCCTCCCCCGGATCGAGCCCCGCGGCAAGCAGGGCGCGGATCCCCCGGGAAGTGATATCCGGCGTGCTGGGATCGATCATCGCGTTGTGATCGGCGAAGGGAATGAAGGTGAGGACTTCCTTGTCGCAGCGCCGGTCGAACGCAGCCCAGCCGCCGTCCGGGTTCTGCATGCCAAGAAGCCAGGACAGCCCCCGGGCCAGTGCCGCTTGCCGGCGCGCTTCCAGCGCCCCGGCACCCCGGACCCGGGCCAACGCCTGCAGCGCTTCCGCCGTGTCGTCGCAGTCGGGGTAGTAGTCGTTCCGGTACTCGAAGCACCAACCGCCGGGCGCCTTCTGGAGGCTCCCCTGGCGCCAATCGCCCGCAACCGAGACCTGCCGGTCCAGCAGCCACACCAGTGCTTCCTGAATCGGGACTTTCCCGTCGTCCACGCCAGCATCGAGCAACGCGTTCACCGTCAGCGTGGTATCCCAGACCGGCGAAAGGCACGGCTGGAGGCGGATCTCCCCGGCCTCCTCGATCTCGAACCGTTCGAGTTCCCGCAGTTGAGCTTGAACCAGGGGGTGGCTCACGTCGTATCCCAGGCACCTCAAGGCGATGACGGCGTTGACCATCGCCCCGAAGATCGCGCCCAGGCCGTCGCCGCCTTCGATGCGCTCCGTAAACCACCGTTCGGCCTTAGCCAAGGCACGCCGCCGCCACCAGGGAACAGGACCGACCCACTCGACCAGCTTGATCAGCGCGCTGAGCGCGGTGAACGTCTGCGCCCAGAGACGCTCGATCAGCGGCGGCCGCGCACGAGCCGGGATGAACTCCGTGTCGAGCTCATCCAGCGTGATGTCGAGCGGCACGCTCGGCCGGTGGGCCCAGATCACGGACAGCGGAACGACCATCGACCGCGTCCACGAAGACATGTCGTAGATGTTGAAGAAGAACCACTGCGGCAGGAGGATCATCTCCGGGGGTACCGCCGGGGCCCGCCGCCAGCGCCACAGCCCGAAGATCGACAAGTACAACTTCGTGTACGAGTTGCAGGCCGGCAGGCCTCCGGCGCCGCGGATCGCGCGGCGCGCCGCGGCCATGTGCGGCGAACGCGGGTCGTCGCCGACGAGCTTCAGGCACAGGTAGGCCTTGACGGACACGCTTGGATCGACTCGTCCGCCCGGGTGCGTCGTCCAGCCGCCGGTCGGCATCTGCTGGCTGCGCAGGCGCCGGCAGCAGGCGGTGATTCTCGGATCGTCGCCGCGGCCGAGGAAGTAGAGCAGCAGCACGTATTCCGATTCAAGGATCGTGTCGCCCTCGAGCTCAAAGCGCCAATGGCCGTCCTTCTTGCGACTGCTCAGGAGGTTGCGCACGGCGGCCTCGATCGTCTGGCTGAGGTTCCGGGCCGGCGCTGTTGTCTTCGAACGCTCCCTGAGAACTCCTGCGGGGCCGATCACCAGACGCCTCGGCGAGGAGTCTCACTGCGATTCATGGGCACATGACACTTTCTAGGTCACCGAATGAGGAGACTATCGAGAGATTGCGCGATCCTTTGGTGAGAAAGTGGTCCAACCGAGCGATCTTTTGGTGTCTTTCGCGGCGGTTCGCGAAAGCGGCCGCATGCCGGCCATACCGGTGACGCTTCCGGACGGCGGCTGGCGAGTCTGCGAACGGGCTATCGTCTGCATTCGATGGTCAAGGCGCTGAGAACGATCTACCGCCGCTTCCACGCGGGCCTGTTCGCCGCGTTGCGCAGACTGGGCTGGAACGTGGCGAGAACGGCCGACTTCTACTCGCCGTTGCCGGTGCTCTCGGAGGTTGCGGAGTCCCGGGAGTCGTGGGACCGGCCGAGCGAGTTGGTCGGAGTCGACTACGACCTGCACGCGATGAAAGCGCTGCTGTCGGCGTTGATCGACGTGCATGGCGGCGAGTTCGACGCGTTGCCGCCGCACGGTGAGATCAGGACACTGGGGTACGGCCCCGGTTTCCCGGTGATCGACGCTCTGACGACCTACCTCATGGTGCGAGACCTGCGGCCGGCGAAGTACGTCGAGATCGGTTCCGGCCTGTCGACCTACTACGCGTGGCTGGCCGCGGCGGCGAACGGGCGTGACGGCCGTGTCTGCGAGATGACCTGCGTCGATCCGTTCCCGACCGGGCGGCTGAACGAGCTGGAGGAGCCGGTCGTGAACGCCGTCGTCTCAAAGGTCGAGGCCACGGACCTCGGGCTCTTTGAGACCCTGGATGCGGGCGACGTGCTGTTCGTCGACTCGACTCACGTCCTGAAGCTTGGCGGTGATGTGGCGTTCCTCTTCCTCGAGGTGCTGCCGCGGCTGCGGCCCGGCGTCGTGGTCCACGTCCATGACATCCACTTCCCGTACAACACTCCCTACCCGGCCGAGCAGTACATCTTCCGGGCCAAGTGGCCGCTCTACCGCACGGAGGCGATGGTTCTGCAGGCGTTTCTGAGCTTCAACCGGGAGTTCGAGGTGGTGCTCTCCGCGCCGATGATTCGTCACTTCGACGAGCCCTTTCTGGAACAGACGATTCCCGGCTACCGCCCGGTCGACATCGAGGACTACGACACTCACTTCGGCTCGATCTGGTTGCGCCGGCGGTTGCCGGCCTGCTAGCTCGGCAGAGACTGGGTACGCCGGCGTTCCCGCCGGCATCCGGCGCGAAGCGCCCGGTTCCGGACCCTCTGCCGCGCTAGCTGGTCGGCAGCGGCTCGACGACGAGGCCGGCCAGCGCCGGGCGTAGCCGCTCCAGCCGATCGTTGTCGACGTAGACGATGAGCCGGTACGGCGCGCAGGGCGGCTGCTGGTTGACGAACCAGGCGGAGTAGTCGCGGGCGAAGCGGCCGTCGGTGCCACGGTCGATCTTCTCCGGGGTCACCACCGAGCCCTCGTGGAGCACGAGGACCGCGGGGCGGACCTGATGGAGGTGGTCGTAGTCCGTCTTGCCCCAGTTTAGGTGGTACTCGCCGTGGCGTGCGTGGTGGGCGGAGGTCAGGCCGAGGGGATCGTGGATTGTCGTTTCGTCGAGGATCCAGCCGAAGAGCCCGACCGCTTCGGCGGCGGCGATGTCGTTGGGCGCGAGGTGGGGCTTCAGGCGGGTCGCCATGAACTGGTAGCAGCTCGTGATCGGATGGAACGCAAAGTGCGGGCCGGGCGTGGTCTGCCAGGGACTGCGGCTGAGCATGAGGACGGCGCTCATGGACAGCACGGCGAGCACCCAGGCTGAGCGCCGTCTGGCGGGGCCCGGCCTGTCCCAGTCGTCGAACGCACTCGACAGGCAGAGGGCGAGGGGCGCGGCAAGCACCGGTACGAAGACCATGAGCAGCCGGTAGTGAGGCATCCAGTCACCGCCGTTCACGAACACGGCGGGCAACTCGGACACCACCACGAGCAGGCAGAACCACAGGGCCCGGTTCGCGGGCCTCCGGACCAGGGCGATTGCGGCGCCGAGGATCAGGGGAGCGTGCGCGATCTCGAAGCGGACGGTGTAGGAGAGGCCGGACACCAGATTCGCCAGCAGCGTCTCGGTTCCGGCCGAGATCGCGGACTTGGCGGCCACCGAGTTGGGCAGGAAAGCGCCGTAGTAGCCGAGCCGCCAGATCGTGACGGCGCCGACGACCGCGAGGGTGGCAACGGAGAGGGTGACGACCCGGGGACGCGCCTCCGTTCTGTCGCCGGACCCGGACGCTCCCAGCAACTGATAGCCGGCGACGACTAGCAGGACGACCAGGCTCTCCGGCCGGGTCATGAAGAGCAGCCCCAGAAGGACGCAGATCAGCCGCGTGTCCGCTTCCTCGATGGTCTTGCGCGCGACGAGGACGACCAGGAAGGCGAACAGGCCGCCCTCCAGGCCGTTGCCGGTGACGAGCCAGAAACGGCCATGGACCGCCACCAGGGCGACCGCGGCCAGACAGGCTGCCGGTGAGGCGCCGAGGCCGCGACCCAGCAGGTAGGCCTCGCGCAATGCCAGCAGGGCGAACGACACGCCGAGAACGAACGCCGCGGGCTCGACCGGCAGACGCAGCGTTTCGACGAACGCCAGCAGCAGGGTCCACGACAGGCTGGTCACCCCTTCCACGCGCTCGCCGAGGTTGAACACCAGGCCGTTGCCGTCGGCAAGGTTGCGGGCGTAGCGGAACGTGATGAAGGCGTCGTCGATCGTACGGATCGGGAGGAACAGGAGGGTGAGCAGCGGCAGGGCTGCCACCGACCCGCCGAGGAGTCGGAGCGTTCGGCGATCCGTCACGAGGTCGTCCCGATGTCCGCGTCGCCCGCTGTCTCGGCGCCGGTCGTGGCGGTGCGGAAGAACCGCCGGTAATCGGGGAGGAAGCGAAGCGTCAGGAGGCCGCCGGCGAGTGCCGCCGCCGCGATGCTGGCGATCAGCCGGGCCCAACTGCCTGTCGGCAGCAAGACCGCGACGGCAATGAAAAACGGCAGGGGCAGCAGGTAGACCTGGGCCAGGCTGGCAACCAGGCGTCGTCGCCGGCCCGCGAAGATGCCCAGCACCTTGAGGAACATCAACAGGCTGCCGATGCGCAGGAAGTTCGCCCAGGCCATGCCGATGGGACCCCAGAGGTAGGTGAAGAGGAAGCCGAAGCCGATGAGAGCCAGCATGTTCAGCACTACCGTGGTCACCCACAGGCGGTCCCGGTTCTGCACCTTCAGCGCTTCGCCGCCCGTTGTCGTGAAGACATCGACCAGGGGTACCAGACAGAGAACGCGAAGTAGCGGCACCGTGTCGTCCCACCCGGGCCCGAGAACCACCTGGACTGCCTTCTCGGCGTTGAAGAACAGGAAGTAGGCCGAGACGACGATTCCGGCGAGGAAGACCAGTGTGCCGAGCCGCAGGGTCTCCGCGAACTCTGCAGCCTTCTCGCGGAACTCGACCAGGGCCGGCAACAGCGGCCTTGGGGTCACGGTCAGGGCGACCAAGAAGGCGAAGTAGTAGGCCTGACCGTAGTAGCCGACGAAGGTGGTGGTCGAGAAGATCTCGATGATGTAGATGTCGATGCGGTTGAAGACCTGGGCCGCGGCCCAGACGACGAACAGGTAGCGGCTGGCGCGGAGCAGGCCTCGGAGTCGCTGCCAGTCGACGTCTAGCTTGACCCGGCCTCGCGCTCGCCACAGCAGCAGAACGGCGAAGAGTGCCGATGCCAGCAACTCGCCGCCCACGAAAGACCAGACTCCGGCGCCGAGGTGGGCCAGGCCGACCGCGATCAGGCCGTACACGAGGCTGCGCAGGATTTCGAAGCCGGCGATTTCGCGGATTCGGAGCCGCCGTTCGAAGAAGGTCCGGTAGACCATGATCGCGGCATCGATGACGATCCACACGGCCAGACCGCGCAGGACATTCGGCAGGTCCGGATTGAGGTAGGAGAAGACGCCGGCGAATGCGACCAGGGCCAGGGACATGGCGGCGCCTACACTCAGGCTCCAGGCGAGCACCGTGCCGTAGGACTCGCGCGGATCGCGCATGAGGTGATGGGTCAGGCCGAGGTCGCGGATGGCGGAGGCCATCACCACGAATTGCAGCGCGAGGTCGAAGAGTCCGTGAACGTCCGGGAGAATCAGCCTGGCCAGGATGGCGCGTGCGGCGAACGCGAGCAGCAGGCGCAGCAGCATCGAGCCGTAGGCGCTGACCGACGAGTGCAGCAGCCGCTGCTTCGCCTCGGGCTCGGCGGCGCCCGTCACGACCCGGCGCCGACGTGCGGCGGCGCTTCGGTCACGTCCCCTCGATCTCGTGGCGTGCCGCGCTGGCCAGGAACGCCGACCGGGTCATCCGGCGCTCCCTGGCTTCGTCGTCGATGGCCTCGAGCAGACCGCGGTCGAGGGATATGTTGACCCGCCGCGAAGATCCGCGGTCCCGCAACAACGGAATCAGCACGAAGTCTGCCCCCCGCCGCCAGTCGGCGAGGTCAGCGTCGGCCTTGATCGCGTCGATCGACCTTGGGGGCGGAATCGGGGCGCCGTCCGCTACGAGACCCTCGACGTGAAAGGCGAGGGCTTCGCAACCGTGCCGCACGGCCTCGTCGACCGTATCGCCGACGGAGACGCAGCCCGGAAAGTCGGGAAAGCTCACGCCGTAGCCGGCGTCGTCCCGGTGGATGAAGGATACGTAGCGCATCTGTTTCCTCCTGCTCAAGCTCTCCAGCCAGCCTGCCTGTAGATGGACGCGGCCGTTCCGCGCGGTAGGTCCTTCTTCGGGTGTGGCACGGTCACTCGTCCGGGCTTGCTGGGGTGGCTGAACTGCCGGTGGCTGCCCTTGGTGGCCACATGCACCCAGCCGTCCTGCTGGAGCATACGGATGAGCCGCCCGCTGTTTCGTTCCACGACCGATGCCAAGTTGTGTATCACTATACACAACGATGCGCTTGATCCCCGGTTCAGGTTGCGGCCGGTCGCTGTCAGGGCGCTAGAACGCGAGCGTACGGTAGCGCAGGCAGCCCCGGAGCCGTCCCAGCCGCCAGCCGGCGAGCCAGATCCACCTGCCCCGGGCCGATCTGGACAGGAGTTGCGGACTCCGCAGCAGCAGCGACCCGAGTCGCAACAGGCCCGGCAACGCTCGGAGCCGCGGCATGCCGCGCGACCCGTACCGCGTGTAGATGTAGACGTTGTACCGCCCGTAGCGCGTCGCCTGGCGGAAGGCGTCCGCGAGGGTGGCCGGGAACCGCACGTGGACGACCGCCCCGGGAGCGAAGACGAGGCGGTGGCCGGCGAGTTGCAGGCGCCAGCACAGATCGGTGTCCTCCAGCGCGACGTAGTCCTCGTCGAAACCGCCGAGCTCTTCGAAGACGTGACGCCGCACGCCCAGTCCGCAACCCCCGGCGTGATCGAGGAAGGGCGGGTTCGTGTAGCTGCACAGGCCGTACTGCTGCGCCGGATCGCCGTGCAGCCGTCGCGCCTGTTCGCCGTTCAGACGCTCGATCTCGTGGCGGCTAGCCGCGGCTTCGTGGCGCTCCAGCTCGGGCACGAGGCCGTCGATCCAGCCCTCGGCCACTTCGTCGTCCGCGTCGCAGAACAGGATCACGTCGCCGGTTGCGGCCGCGGCCGCAACGTTCCTGGCGTACGCCGGCCCCTTGCGCTCGGCGGCGTGCAGGACGCGCAGGCCGGGCAGCCGGTCGCGCCAGGACGCGGCGAGTTCGACCGAACCGTCGGTCGACCCGTTGTCCGCGACCAGCACCTCGATCTCGCCCCGCCAGGTCTGCCGGCGGAGCGCTTCGAGCTGCGCGTCCAGGGTCTCGGCGGCGTTCAGGCAGGGGATGATGACGCTGACCCGCTCGATCGTGAACGGCGGCGGCCCTGCCTCATCCTCCGTCACTCCAGGTAACCCATCGCCTCGAGCGCCTTGCGCGCGGCCTCGGTTTGTGGCGTGACGTTCGCGGGCGAGGTGCGGATCCACCTGCTGAGCCGACGTCCCAGGCGGTCCTTGACCTCCGGGAACTCGGAGGCCACGTCTCTGAGTTGCAACGGGTCGGATGGCAGGTGGTAGAGCTCGATCGTCGGTTTTTCGTGGTCCCGGTTCGGCGGACGCAGGACGAGTTGCCACTCGCCGTCCTGAATGCTCCGCAGGTGACGCTGGTAGGCCCCGGCGTCGGCGAAGGCGATCGGATCCGAAGCGGCGCCGGTTTCGGCTTCGTCGGCCTGGGGCTGTCCCCGCAGCAGAGGCGTCCAGCTGCGGCCCTCGAAGCCCTCGGGCATCGGTTCTCCCAGCAGCTCGACCAGGGTGGGGAAGAGGCCGATCAACTCGACCGGCTGCTCGACGCGCTGACCGGCAGTGACCCAGGACTCGCCGACGACGACCAGCGGCACGTGGACGCTGCTGTTGTAGGGCACCGGACCGTGTTCGAAAGGCACCCCGTGCTCGTTCAGCTCCTCGCCGTGGTCGGCGGTCAGTACGAGCAGGCTCCCGTCCTCCATGCCGAGGGCGGCGATCTCGTCAAGCATGGCGCCGATCGCGCGGTCCGTGACCCACACGTTCGCGTCGTACTGGGCCACGTAGTAGCGGAGTTCCCGGTGGTCGCCGAGCGCGCGTCCCTCGGCGCCCGTCAAGTCAACGATTTCGTCGCCGACATAGTGCTCATCGTCCAGAAACGGATTCCCGGTGCCGGGCTGGAGCAGGTAGGGGACGTGCGGGTCGGTGTAGTGCAGCCAGACGAACAGCCGCTCCTCGGAGGCCAGCGAGGTGAGCAGAGGCCCGGCCAGCTCGTTCACGCGGTCGGCCCACACGTGACGCCGGAACGCCATCGGCCGCTGCTCGACCGGAAGTTCGTCGACGGCGTCCAGGGTCGCCTGATCTATCCAGGTCTGCTCGTAGCGGTCGAAGCCGCGGCCCCAGCCGAGTTCCCGGCTCAGCACCGGGTTGGAGATCACCGCCGCCGTCGTGAAGCCGCGTTCCTGGAACCAGGCCGGCAGCGCGAGGTAGTCGTCGGGAATCGTCTGCGCGGCCGTGTTGATCAGTCCGGTCGTGTGCGGGTAGAGGCTCGTGAACATCGAGGCGAAGGACGGTCCGGTCTTCGGCCACTGGACGATTGCCCGCTCGAAGACGACTCCCCGCTCGACCCATTCGTCGAGCCGCGGACTCGTGTCCCGGTGATAGCCATGCCAGCCCAGGTGATCGGCGCGCAGCGTGTCGACCGTGATCAGGAAGACGCGTCGCGGTGCCTCGGCTGCGGGCTCGAGCGCCGACTCAGGATCGGCGCCGCAGGCCAGGGCGAGCGCTGCAAGTGGAAGGAGGGCCAGCGCTTGCAGGCGGGGCATTCGCTAGGCGAGCCTCTTCGGGTCCGATGGCTCGGGGCGCAGACTTCTCAGACTGACGATGGGGGACGGGTGGAAGTTCGTGGCGTCCTGCACGGGCGATTGGAGCTTAGCCGGTGGGAGACCGCCGGCTCGTAGAACGGCTTCGGCCCGGTCAGTCCGCCGCGAGCACCTCCTTCACGGCCCGGTGAGCCTCGCGGATCGCCGCGTCCGTGTGGGGGCTCGCGGCGGCGTCGGCACCCGCGATGGCGACCCGGCCGAAGGGTTGCCTCGCCGTTACGACGGGCCGGTCGTCGCCCGCCTCGAAGGCCCACTCCGGCGGATCGAAGAGCGGGTTGTAGGTGTAGGTGTAGCCGTGCGGCCAGCGGTTCACCGTGATCGCCGCGATGTCGCGCCGGTCGTCGAAACCGCTTGGGCCGAGCATCCGGTTGAGCTGGTCCCGGATGTTGGCTTCCACCGTCTCGAACGTGGTGCGGAGAAGGTCCATCCGGCCGGCTCGATGCTGCTCGCGCCGGGACAGGCCCGGCTCGCACGGATAGCGGTACATTGCGATCACCAGCGGTTCGTCCGGCGAGGTCGACGTCCGGTAGTCCCCGAGCGAAAGCTGCTCGGAGAGCCCCACCGAGGTGTGGTAGCCGCCTGGGGCCTCGATGTAGGAGACGCCGGCCTCGATGAAGGCGCGCCAGTTCCGCAGCAGCACGCTCGTGTACTGGAGCGGCGCCTTGACCGGCCAGGACAGGGCGTCCCGTTGGGCATCCGGCAGTTCGGGCACCAGATGGGGAACGATGTTGTGCCAGCAGGCGAGAATGACCCGTCCGGCCGTGACGGTGTGCCCCCGGTCGTTCCGGACGTAGGTGACCCGGGCCGGGCCACCCTGCCCGGGCTCGACCCGAATCACGGTGGAGGACAGCCGGATCCGGGTGCGGTTTCCCGCCCGATCCAGCATCCCGTAGTCGAGCGGCGCCATGACCACGTCCTCCATGGTCGATCCCGGGACGCTGCCCGGAATGAGCCCGCGCACGAGGAGCCGGGCGATCGTGGCGTTTCCGTCCGGGAAGTAGACGTCGGGATCTCCCTCGTACGCCCGGGCCTGGTTCTCCCGGCCATGCTGGCCGCCCGGCTCGTCCGCCAGCAGATCCGGGGGCGTCTCCGGAATCTCCATGCCCGAGAAGCCGGGCAGGCCCTCCTCCCAGGCGTAGCGCGCCGGGTAGGCGTCGATTCCGGTGCAGTAGATGCTCTTGGGCCGGTAGTCGAAGAACCGGACCACCCCCGGATCGCACTTCGCGTTTTCGAGGAGGAAGTCCCTGTAGCTGATGGTGGCAAGGTACGCCTTCTTTTCGGCCGGCGAGAGGTCCGGCAGGTAGTCCGGCTGCTCCTCGCCGTGGAGCCGGATCAGATCGGCCCGGACCGCCTCCGACAGTGGCGTGTCGGCGAGAAACTCGGTGAAGGGGCGACTCCCGACACCGGCAACCAGCACGTCCGTGCCGAAGGTCTCGCGGTCGAAGAACATGCCCTGCTCAAGCCCCAGGTTCTCGTAAGTGTCCGCTACCGAGGCGACGGACTCGTAGTAGCGCCCGCGGTCGATCCCGATCTCCTCGAGGAGGCCCCCCGCGACGTCCCCGTACTGGGAGGGCGCCTCGACGTACAGGGTGCCGCCGCTCATCAGGTAGGTCCGCCCGTCGAGCCGGAACTCGTTGCGCTTGGCATGGCCGCCGAAGTCGTCGTGGTTGTCGAGCAGCAGCACGCGGGCGTCCGGGCCCGCCTGCTTCGAGAAGTAGTGCGCGGCCGCCAGTCCCGAGATGCCGGCGCCCACGACCACCAGGTCATACGCTTCGCCGGTTTCGGTGGCCGTCCACTCCCGGCCCTCCTGGACCAGTTCGTGCGCGACTTCGAACGAGCCGGGATGGGAGCCGCGCATTCCCGTGCGCAGCGGCGGATAGGCCGCCGCGCCCTCGCGTTCGATCTCCCGCTGGAACGCGGGTACGTCCCGGCAGGCCAGGGCGGCGCCGGTCAGGGCGACGGGAATCCCCGAGAGAAAGTCGCGGCGGCTGATGCCGTCTCCGGACAGCCGCGCCTTCCGGGTTGGTGTCATTGCCTAGAGTCGAGTGTACATTCGGTTCCGCTAGAGTCTTCCGCGCGACCATGACTCCAACCGTGGCGCCGAACTTGGCAAGCGCAACCGCCAGTCGCCGGCAGTTCGTCGTCGGGGTGTCATCATTGTTCGCGGGGAAGGCAGTCCTGGCAAGCGGCGCCGCGGCTTCCACGGGCCGCCGGTCTGCCGTTCGCGGACACGACGTCGATGTCGTGGTGGTCGGCGGCGGCTTCGCCGGGGTCGCCGCCGCGCGCGATTCGATCAAGAACGGATACTCGACGGTGCTTCTCGAAGCGCGCGACCGGCTCGGCGGCCGCACCTGGACCGCCGACTTTGACGGCGACCAGGTCGAACTCGGGGGCACCTGGATTCACCACACCCAGCCGTTCGTCTGGGCCGAGAAGGAACGCTACGGACTGGAGATCGAGGAGACCCCCGGCGCGGTGGCGGATACCGGCTACCTGATCGCGGACGGCGAGCGCATCCGGCTGACGGAGGCCCGGTACGCCGAGACCTACGAGGCCTGGCGGCTTTACCACGCGGAGGCGCGATGGATCGTTCCGCGGGCGTGGGACATCCTCCACAACCGCGACGCCGCGCTCGCCGCGGACCGGATCAGCGCGACGGACCACATCGAGCGGCTCGAGCTCTCGTCCCTCCAGCGGAGCTATCTGCGAGCCGTCATCGCGATCATGGCGAACGGGCAGCCGGAGACGATGTCCTACCTGGAACTGATGCGCTGGCACCTCGCCGGCGGCGGTTTCCTGCCGACGGTGGAAGACTCCGTCGCGCGCTTCAAACTGAAGCGCGGCACCCGGAGCCTGCTCCAGGCGATGGTTGACGACGCGGGACTCGAGGCAAGACTCGAGACGCCCGTCGAGTCCATCCGCGACCGCGGCGACGGGGCCGTGGTGGTAACCGGCGCAGGCGAAGAGATCCAGTGCCGAGCCGTCATCTGCTGCCTGCCGATGAACACGATCGCTGACGTCGCCTTCGACCCCCCGCTCGCCCCCGGGGTGGTCGAGGCGGGCCGGCAGCGCCACGCCGGGGCCGGCTTCAAGCTCCTGCTCAAGGCCGAAGGCGATGTCGGCAACGTCGCCACCTACGCGATCGGCGAGCCGATCGACTTCGTGATGACCTACAAGCAGGCCGCGAACTACACGCTGCTGGTGGCGTTCGGCAAGGACCCCGACGACCTCGACGTGAACGACGGCGACGCGGTGCAGCGGGCGCTGCGGGCTCACGTCCCGCGCGCGGAGCTGATCGGCAGCATGAGCCACGACTGGAACGGCGACCCGTACTCGCGGGGCACCTGGGCCGTGTACCGGCCGGGCTGGGTGAGCCGCCACTACGACGAGTTCCAGCGAGATCGTGGCCGCATCCTGTTCGGCTCCGGCGACCACGGGGAAGGGTGGCGCGGCTTCATCGACGGCGCCATCGGCGGCGGCATCAGGGCGGCGCAGCGGGCGAAGAACCTCCTCGGCTGAGCATCCGGAACGAACCTCGAACGAAGATGCGCCCGGAGTCCGGACGAAACCGAGAACCGCGGCGCCAGGGCGCGGCGGAGTTGCCGCGCCGCGCGAGCGTGATCGTGATCGGCGGTGGCGTGATCGGTTGCTCGGTCGCCTACCACCTCGCGCGCTCGGGGTGCTCCGATGTGCTGCTGCTCGAGCGTCGCCAGATCACTTCCGGCACGACCTGGCATGCCGCCGGCCTGCTCGGCCAGTTGCGGCAGTCGGTCACGATGACGAACCTTGCGCGCTACACGAGTGAGCTCTACGCCCGCCTTGGGCAGGAGACGGGACAGTCGACGGGCTATCGCCGCTGCAGCTCCTTCTCGGTCACCGCCGACCCGGAGCGGTTCGAGGAACTCAGGCGCGCGGCTTCGCTGGCGAAGGTGCTCGGGCTGCCGGTCGACGTGGTGACGGCGAAGACGATCGGCGAACGCGTGCCGCTGCTCGAGACGTCCGACCTGCTCGGCGGCCTGCACATCCCCGGCGACGGCTATGCGAACCCGACGGACGTCACCCTGGCGCTGGCCGCGGGCGCCCGCGCCGCCGGCGCCCGGATCGTCGAGCAGGTGCCGGTGACCGCCGTTCGCACCGCTGGGGGGCGTGCCGTGGGCGTGGCCACGGAGCAGGGGGACGTCGATGCCGACTGCGTCGTGCTCTGCGCGGGCATGTGGACCCGGGAGCTGGCCGCCTCCATCGGCGTCAACGTCCCGCTGCATGCCTGCGAGCACTACTACGTCCGGTTCGACGGCGTTGAAGGGCTTGACGCGGACCTGCCCGTTGTGCGGGACTATGACGCCATCTCGTACTTCCGGTACGACGCGGGCAAGCTGATCGTCGGCGTCTTCGAGCCGAACGCGCGGCCCTGGGGCATGGACGGCATTCCCGAGGACTTCTGCTTCGACGAGATCCCCGCCAACCGCGAGCACTTCGAGCCGTTGCTCCGCGGCGCCAGGGAGCGGATGCCGGCACTCCAGTCGGCCGAGGTCCTGCAGCTCTTCTGCGGCCCGGAGAGCTTCACGCCGGACGTCCGTTACCACGTCGGCCCGGCCCCCGAGTGCGAGAACTGCTTCGTCGCGGCGGGCTTGAACTCGATCGGAATCCAGTCCGCGGGCGGGATCGGCCGGGTCGTCTCCGAGTGGATTCTCGAAGGGCATCCGCCGGCCGATCTCTGGGAAGTCGACGTGCGCCGCAGCATGCCGTTCCAGGGCAACCGCAAGTACTTGCGCGAACGGGTCTCCGAGAGTCTGGGCCTGCTCTACGCCATGCACTACCCGTATCGCCAGTTCGAGACAGCGAGGGGCGTGCGCCGGTCACCGCTCTATGACCGCCTGGAGGCGGCCGGCGCGTGCCACGGGGAACTCGCCGGCTGGGAGCGGCCGAACTGGTACGCGCCGGCCGGCGTGCCGGCCCGCTACGAGTACAGCTACGGGCGCCAGAACTGGTTCGACCACTCGGCCGCCGAACATCGGGCCGTGCGCGAGAACGTGGGACTGTTCGACCAGTCGTCGTTTGCGAAGTTCCGCCTGGAAGGCCGGGATGCGGCCAGGGTGCTCAACCTTGTCTGTGCCAACGATGTCGACGTGCGTGCCGGCCGCATCCTCTACACCCAGTGGCTCAACGAGCGCGGTGGCATCGAGGCGGATCTCACGGTGACGCGCCTCGCGGAAGACAGCTTCCTGATCGTCACCGCCGTCACCTCGGAGACGCGGGACTTTCATTGGCTCAAGGGCCACATTCCGAGCGACGCGCACTGCGTCCTTGTGAACGTGACCTCGGCGATGGGCGTGATCTCCCTGATGGGCCCGGCTTCCCGCGCGCTGCTGCAGTCCCTGACGCCGGCCAACCTGGCCAACGAAGCGTTCCCGTTCGCGACGAGCCGCGAGATCGAACTGGGCTACGGCGTGGTGCGGGCATCCCGCATCACCTACGTCGGCGAACTCGGCTGGGAACTCTACGTTCCCACGGAGTTTGTGGCGGGGGTGTACGACGAGATCGTCGCTGCCGGCGAGGCGTTCGGTCTGGCGCACGCCGGCTACCACGCCCTGGACTCGCTGCGGATCGAGAAGGCCTATCGCCACTGGGGCCACGACATCACCGATCAGGACTCGCCGCTCGAAGCGGGCCTCGGGTTCGCCCTCAAGTTCGACAAGGCGGGCGGCTTCATCGGGCGCGAGGCACTGCTCAGGCAGAAGGAGAGCGGCATCGCGAAGCGCCTGATCCAGTTCAGGCTCCGGGATCCGCAGCCGCTGCTCTACCACTACGAACCGATCTGGCTGGGGGACGAAATCGCCGGCTACGTCACCTCCGGGAACTACGGCCACAGCCTTGGAGCGGCCGTCGGCCTCGGCTACGTCCCCATGTCGCTGTTGCCGGACTTCCCCGAACTGCCCAGTCGTTTCGAGATCGAGGTCGCCGGCGTCCGTGTCCCGGCCGAGACCTCCATTCGACCCATGTACGACCCTGGCGGCAAGCGCGTTCGCAACTAAAACGGAGTAGGCTGGCTTCGCGGCACAAACTGGGTGCGCCGGCGTCCCCGCCGGCATCCGGCGCGAAGCGCCGGCTTCCGGAAGTTCTGCCGAGCCAAGCGCCGACGATCGAGCCAACGATGCACTCCCGACCTACCCAGGCCGTGATCCTGGCCGGCGGCCGGGGCACCCGCCTGGCGCCGCTGACGGACACGCTGCCCAAGGCGCTGATTCCGTTTCACGGCAAGCCGTTCCTGGGCCATGTCGTCGACATGCTGCGCGAGCAGGGCTTCGAGCGCGTCCTGCTGCTGCTCGGTTACCGCGCGGAGGCGATGATCGACCACTTCGGCGACGGCTCGGCCTACGGTGTCGAGATCAGCCACCGGGTGACGGCCCCGGATGACCTGACGGCGCACCGGGTCAAGGACGCGGCCGATCAGCTCGACGACCGGTTCCTGCTCCTGTACTGCGACAACTACTGGCCGATGCAGTTCGACCGGATGTGGCGCGCCTACGTCGACTCCGGGGCGGCGGCCCAGATCACCGTCTACGCGAACCGCGACCGCTACACCCGCGACAGCGTGATCGTGGGCGAGGACGGCTTCGTCACCGTCTTCGACCGCGGCCGGACGACGCCGGGGCTCAGCGGCGTCGAGATCAGCTACGCGATCCTCGAGAAGTCGGCGGTGCTGCCGCTTCTGCCGGACCGTCAGGAGCTGTTCGAGGAGGCGGTTTATCCGGCACTGACCGCCCGGGGCGAACTCCACGCCTACTGGAGCGAGCACCGCTACTACAGCGTCGGCGGCCACGAGCGCTTGCCGTTGACCGAGGCGTTCTTCGCCCGCACGCCGACGATCATCCTGGATCGCGACGGCGTCCTCAACGTACGCCCGCCGCGGGCTGAGTACGTCTGCACGCCTGACGAGCTGCGCTGGCTACCGGGCGCCCGCGAGGCGCTCGCCGCCTTCAACCGGGCCGGCTGGCGGGTGCTCGTCGTGTCGAACCAGCCGGGAATCGCGCGGGGGCGAATGACCGAGGACGACCTGGCCGCGGTCCATCGGCGCCTCTGCGGCGAAGCGGAGGAGGCGGGCGGACGGATCGACCGCATCTACTACTGCCCGCACGGCTGGGACGAAGGCTGCGACTGCCGCAAGCCGGCGCCGGGGATGCTCTTCATGGCGCAGCGGGACCATCACCTCGACCTCACCCGGACGACATTCCTTGGGGACGACGAGCGCGACGGCCAGGCGGCCGATGCTGCGGGCTGCCCGTTCGGCCTGGTCACCGGGAGCGAACCGCTGCTCGCGCACGCCGAGCGGCTGTTGGCCCTGCGAACGGCGGCGGCGGGATGAGGCCCGCTTTCGTTCGCCGTCCGGTCCTGGTGACGGGGCACCGCGGTTATCTCGGTTCGGTCATGGCGCCGTGGCTACTGGAGCGCGGCTACGACGTCGTCGGGCTCGACACCGGCTACTTCGACGACTGCACGATCACCGGCGACCCGCTGCCGATTCCGTCGATCCGCAAGGACATCCGCGACCTGGAGCCGGCCGACCTGCGCGCCTTCTACGCAGTGATCCATCTCGCCGCGCTCTCGAACGACCCGATCGGCAACCTGGACGAGACCTGGACCGAGGAGATCAACCACCGCTCTTCCGTGCGTCTGGCCGAGCTGGCCCGTGAGGCCGAGGTGCGTCGCTTCCTGTTTTCGTCCTCCTGCATCATGTACGGCCAGTCGAGCACGGAGACGGTGGACGAAACCTCGCCGCTCGATCCGCGCACTTTGTACGCTCGTTCCAAGGTCCGGAGCGAGGAGGCGATCCGGCAACTCGCTAGCGACGGTTTCTCGCCGACGTTCCTGCGCAACGGCACGGTCTACGGGTTGTCGCCCCGGATGCGCTTCGACACGGTCCTGAACGACCTGACGGGCGCCGCGTTCGCCAACCGGCGAGTCGTGGTCTACGGCGACGGCAAGCCGTGGCGGCCGGTCGTCCACGTCGAGGACGTGGCGTCGGCATTCGGTCGCGTGCTCGAAGCGCCGCTCTCGCTGGTTCACAACGAGGCCTTCAATACCGGGGCCGACCATCTGAACCACCGGGTGATCGAACTGGCCGAGATCGCTGCGGACCTTGTGCCCGGCTGCGAAATCGAGGTTCGGGGCGAGCCGGCCGCCGACGAGCGCACCTATCGGGCTTCGTTCGAGAAGTTCGCTCGCGCCTTCCCGGACTTCGAGTTCCGCGACGCTGCCGGCGGCGCGAAGAGGTTGATCGAGGACTATGGCCGCGTCGGCCTCGACGCGGCGCTCTACGGCGACCCGCGGTTCGTTCGCCTGCGCTGGCTCAACCGGCTGCTCGACTCGGGACGGCTGGACCCATCGCTGCGCTGGGCTGCCGGCGGCAGCGAGGCAAACCCGGAGGCAGCCAACCCGGAGGAGAAGGGATGATCCACGGCGTCAAGGTGGTTCCGCTTCGTCAGATCGTCGACGAGCGGGGCAAGATCATGCACATGCTGAAGGCTACGGACGAGCACTTCCTTGGCTTCGGCGAAATCTACTTCTCGACAGCCTGGCCGGGGACGATCAAGGCCTGGCACATCCACCGGTCGATGACCGTCAACAACGCGGTGATCAGCGGCCGGGCCAAGCTCGTCATGTACGACCTGCGCGAGGACTCGCCGACCCACGGCGAGCTCCAGGAGGTCTTCTTCGGCGAGGACAACTACGTCCTGGTCCAGATCCCGCCGGGGATCGCGAACGGCTACAAGGCGTACGGCGACAGGCAGGTGATCATGGCGAACGCCGCCACCGAGCCGCACGACCCGGACGAGATGGAGCGGCTCGATCCGTTCACCGACCGGATTCCCTACGACTGGGACCTCCGGCACGGTTGAGGCGGTCGGGACCCTCGCTGACGTGGACGCATCGCGCCTGATCGTTACCCGCACGCCGCTCAGGGTGTCCCTGGTGGGCGGTGGCACCGACCTGCCGGCGTTCTACCGGCGCGAGGGTGGCGCCGTGCTGTCGACGACGATCGACCGCTACGTCTACGTCACGGTGAAGCGGCACAGCGAACTGTTCTTCGAGCCGGTCCGCGTCAACTACTCCCGGAGTGAGCAGGTCGAGCGGATCGACGAACTCGACAACAACATCGCGCGCGAGTGCCTGCGTTTCGTCGGCGTCGACCCGCCGGTCTACATCTCGACCGTCGGCGACGTGCCGGCGTCCACAGGTCTCGGCGGCTCGAGCGCCTTCGCCGTCGGCCTGCTGAACGCGTTGCACTCCTACAAGGGCGAGCGCGCCTCGGCGGGGCAGTTGGCGGAGGAGGCCTGCCACATCGAGATCGACGTGCTGGGAGCGCGGATCGGCAAGCAGGACCAGTACGCCGCGGCCTACGGCGGACTCAACCTCCTGTCGTTCAAGCGGGACGGCGGGGTGACGGTTGAGCACCTGCGGATTCCCGGCGACCTCTTGCGCGAGCTGTTCCGTTCGGTGCTCATGTTCTGGACCGGACACCAGCGGGACGCGAGCGCGGTGCTCTCGGAGCAGAACGACCGCACGGAACTGAACCTGGAATCGCTGCGCAGGATGCGCGACCAGGCGAGCGACCTGCACCGGGATCTGGGCGCAGGCGACGTCGACGTCGAGGGCATCGGCCGGCTCCTCGATGAGGGTTGGCGGATGAAGCGGGAGCTAGCGGGTTCCATCACGACGCCGCTGATCGACGGTTGGTACGACGCGGCCATCGCGGCCGGCGCCCTGGGAGGCAAGCTCTGCGGCGCCGGCGGCGGCGGATTCCTGCTGTTCGTCGTGCCGCCCGATCGGCAGGCCGCGGTCCGTTCGGCGCTGGCCGACCTGTACGAGTTGCCCGTCGGCCACGAGTCTCACGGTTCGCAGCTCGTTGCCCCGTTCCACCATGGGTAGAGCCGCCAAACCTGTCGCCGACTCCATGTTTGGCCCCAGCCCCCACCTCACCAGGAGGCTGCGCCAACCAACTCACTTCGTGTCGTTCCATGGCGCAGCCTCCTAGCTGCATCGTCTGTGCCGGATCAGGCGTCGAGACCTTCCTCGACCTCGGCAGCACGGCGCTCGCCAACAAGTTCCCCAGCGGCGAAGACCTGAGCCGCCCCGAACCGCGCTTCCCGCTGCGCGTCGGCTTCTGCCACGGCTGCGGCCACGTCCAGCTTGTGGACCGCGTGCCGCCGGAGGCGATGTTCACGGACTACCTCTACGTGTCCTCCGCCTCCGACACGCTGCGGGCCCACTTCGATGACCTGGCGGCCGCGCTGACTGCCAGGCATGACCTCGCCGACGGCGGCCTCGTCATCGATATCGGCTGCAACGACGCTTCGCTCCTCTGCTGCTTCCGCGATCGCGGCGCCAGGACCTTGGGCGTCGACCCGGCCGAGAACCTGGCCGAGTTCAGCCGCGACACCAGGATCGAGCGCTACCGGGGCTTCTTCGGCGCGGACACCGCCGGCGAGATTGCCGACCGCTGGGGCCGGGCGGCCCTCGTGACCGCGACGAACACGTTCCCGCACATACCCGACCTCTCAGGCTTCGTCGCCGGTCTCGACGCGGTCCTGGCGCCCGGCGGCGCCTTCGTCCTCGAGGCGCACTACCTGGTCGATCTGCTCGACCAGCTCGCGTTCGACACGGTGTACCACGAGCACGTCTCGTACTGGGCGCTGGGCCCGATGATGCGGCTCTTCGAAGACCACGGCATGGAGGTTGTGCGGGCGGAACGGCTGCCGATTCACCACGGCCAACTCCGGGCCACCGTGATGCGCCGGGGAGAGGGCGAGGTGGACCGAAGCGTGGACGAGGTCCTGGCCGCCGAGAAGCAGCTCGGCATCGACCGCCTCGACACCTGGCGCGCGTTCGCCGGTCGGGTCGGCCGGTTGAGGGCGGAGGTGATGGACTGCCTCAACGGCCTCAAGGCGGAGGGCCGCCGTCTCGCCGGCTATGGCGCTCCCGCCAAGGGCAGCACGCTGCTCGAGTTCTTCGGCGTCGGCCCGGACCTGCTCGACTTCATCGCCGACCGCAGCCCGCTCAAGCAGGGCCGCTACACGCCGGGCTCCCACATCCCGATCGTCGCGCCGGAGCGACTGCTGGAGGAACCTTCGCCCGACCACGTGCTGCTCCTGGCCTGGAACTTCGAAGACGAGATCCTGGCCCAGCAGGCCGAGTTCCGCCGCCGCGGCGGGAAGTTCATCCTGCCGGTGCCGGAAGTCCGGATCGTGTAGCCGCCGGGCCAGCCGCCGTGTTCTGGCTACGACAAGGCTCCGCGCCTGCCACCGTTCTGTTGCTCGGCCTCGCGTGCGCCACGCCGGAGCCGGTGCCGCAGGAGCCGCCGTTTCGGGGTACGGCGTTCATCGACCCCGATCTGATCGTCGCGTCCGACCCCTCGGCCTTGCGGAGCCTCGTCTACACGGGGCTGGACACCCGCAGGATGTTCGACCGTCGCGCGGACGCCTTCGTTCTGACCGATGCCTATCTGTTCGATGCCACCTTCGAAGGTGAGACGGTCGTGGAAGTCCAGGTCAATGCGGAGTTCCGCGATGCCGCCACCGCCGAGCGCCACGCGGCCTTCTACGCCCGGGCGATCGGACAACTACCGGCGGGCCTGCGAACCAGGGTCGAAACCGTGTGGATTCATCGAGGCGACCAGCCCTTCGGCGGCGGGAACGACAACATCCTGATCCACACGGGCAAGGCAGCGGAGTACCTGCGCGACGGTGTGCTGGAAGAGATCCTGATGCACGAGGCGGCGCACACCTCCCTGGACCCGGTCCATGCGGCCGCCGACGCCTGGCTGGCCGCTCGGGCGGCGGACGGCGGGTACATCTCCGACTACGCTCAGGAGCACCCTCAGAGGGAAGACGTGGCCGAGAGCTTCGGGCCGTTCTTCGCGGTTCGGCACCGCCCGGAGCGGATCTCCCGCGACATGGCGGAGACGATCGAGGCGACGATGCCGAATCGCATCGAGTTCTTCGAGCGCCTGGACCTCGACATGTATCCCGTCAGATAAGGAGATGCCGGCCAGGACCCGCGGTGGCGCGGACCGCGCCACCCGCGAACCAGTTCGTGCGCCCGTCGGTCGGGCGCACGAGTGGCAGGCCGGCGCACCCAGGTCGGCGCACCGGCGCACCTAGGCCGGCGCACCGGCGCACCCAGGCCGGCGCGCTACGGCTGGCGGAAGCTGTACAGCTTCGACCGCGTTCGCATCACCAGCCGGTCGCCGGCCAGCGCCGGAGACGCGAGGGTCATCTCGTCCAGTGGATTCGCGTGGAGCTGCTCGAACTCGTCGCCGGTTCCGAACACAAACGTCGTGCCGGCCTCGTCGGTGGCGAAGATGCGGTCCCGGTAGGCCCAGGGCGAGGTCGTGAAGTGGCCGTTCGAGTCCCTGATCCGCGATCGGTACAGCCGTTCCCCGGTGGCCGCGTCGTAGCGGGCGAAGATGCCGCGATCGTAGACGACCCACAGGGAGCCCTTGTAGGGAATCGGGGTCGGGATATAGGTGCCGGCGCGGTTGTCGTTCCAGACGACGTACTCGTTGCTCGTCTCGCCCTCACCGAGGGTGAGATCGCCGGCCGCGCCGGGCCGGATTGCCGTGATCGGGCGGTTCTGGTCTCCGTGAACTCCCGATGTCACGTACAGGAGACCCTCGTAGGCGAAGGGCGTCGGTACCGGCAGCAGGGAGTGGCGAGCCAGCCGCCACAGCTCCCGGCCCATCGTGTCGTAGCTGATCGCCGTGTAGGGACCGAGCGCGACGATCTCGGTGCGCTCGTCGTGGCGCCAGACGAAGGGTGTGCTCCAGGAGGTTCGGTGGTTCGGGGCGTGCGGAGCGGCGAGCCGTCCCCGGGCCGCGCGCCAGAACTCGCGCCCGTCCTGCTTGGAGAAGGCGGCGAGGAACGGATGTTCCTGGTTGTCGTTCAGGATGAGGACCAGGTCGTCGGTGAGGGCGGGCGAGCCGCCGGTCCCGAAGTCCATGTAGATCTGGAACGGGTCGAGCCGCCGCTCCCAGCGCAACTCGCCGTCGAGCGAGTAGGCCCAGAGGCCGAGACCGGTGGTGTAGACGAAGATCGTCTCGCCGTCGGAGACCGGTGTCTCGGAGGCGAAGGTGTTCTTCGAGTGGCGGCCCCCGGGCGGCGGTCCGGCGAAGAAGGTGCGCCGCCAGAGTTCGGCGCCGTCCTCAAGCGAGTACGCGATCAACTGGTAGTCGAGGTCGACTTCGTCGGGAAACTCGATGAAGCGTTCGTCGTGGCGCTTGAGGACCTCCTCCCAGGGAAGCCCCTGTTCGCGGAGTTCGCGCATGAACTCGTTGCTGTACTCGGTGCCGAACTCCGGCCGCTTCGTCGCCTCGGTCGGTCTGGCCGCCGTGGTCAGGAAGACGGTGTCGCCGACGACGATCGGCGATGACCAGCCGGAACCGGGCACGTCGACGCTCCACTCGACGTTCTCGGTGGTCGACCAGTGGAGCGGCAGCCGTTCGTTGTCCGAAACGGGAATGCCGTCTGGTCCGCGGAAGCCCGGCCAGAGCGGCGCCGGCTCGGCCGCCGACTGTGCAAGCGCGGGTGGCGCTACACAGGGCAGGATGAGCGCGGCGGCAAGGAGGCAGCGGCGCATGGCGCGGATGTTACTCGCCGCCTCTGCGTTACGCTGACCTGCGTGGCTGGGGAGCGAGTACCGACGGTCGCCGCCCTCGTCCTGAACTACAACGGGCGCGACATCACGCTGCAGGCGTTGGCGAGCCTCGAAGCGATGACCTACCCGGCCTGCGAGTTGATCCACATCGACAACGGTTCCGGCGACAGCTCGTTCGAGGCCGTCGCGGCCGCGCATCCGGGTGTGACCCAGATCCGGGTCGAGGAGAACCAGGGTGTCGTCTACGGCATGAACAAGGGGATCGAACTTGCCGTCGCCCGCGGCGTGGACTATCTCCTGTTGCTCAACAACGACATCGAAGTGGAGCCGGACTTCCTCGACCAACTGGTGGCGGTGGCCGAGGCGGATCCGGGAATCGGCTGCGTGGGTCCGAAGATCCTCTACCACGGGGAGCGCGACCGGCTGTGGTCCACCGGCGGCCGCATTCGCTTTCGCGAGTCGATGACCCGCGAGCGGGGCGAAGGCCAGGTCGATCGCGGCCAATACGACCGAGACGAGGAAGTGCCCTACGTGAACGGCTGCGCCATGCTCGTGCGCCGGAGCGTCGTCGAGGAGATCGGCCTCTGGGATCCGCTGTTCCATCTGGCCCTCGACGATGCGGACTGGTGCATGCGGATGAAGGCGCGCGGCTATCGCTGCTACTACGCCCACCGGGCGGTGCTGTACCACATGGTGGCGCGGACCGTCGGCGGCTACCGGGCCTCGCGGACGTTCTTCAACGGCCGCAGTGCCGCGCTGTTCGTGCGCCGCTACGGCGGGCCGGCGCAGTGGTGCTCGTTCCTCCTGTTTCTTTCGGCTGGCCTCTTCCTGGCCTTCTTTCGCGAACTCGTCCGCGGCAACCAGGGCGCCGTCATCGCCAAGCTCCGCGGCGTGATCGAGGGCCTCCGGGCGCCGATGGCGCCGCCGCCGGGGATCGACGAGGGCGCCAGAGCATGCTGAAGAACCTGCGCGAGGACACGCGACGGCTGCGCGCGATCAAGACCAAGCCGTTCCCCTTCTATGTGCTCGAGTCGCTGCTGTTCGAGAACGGCTACCAGGCCGTCGTTCTCTACCGGATCGCCCACTGGTTCAAGAGCCGTCGCATTCCGTTTGTGGGGCCGTTCGTCGCCCGGCTGTCGCTCTTCTTCAACAGCGTCGACATTGCGCCGGGGGCCCGCATCGGACCGGGTCTGTTCATCAGCCACGGCATCGGCCTGGTGATCGGCAACGGTGTTCGCATCGGGCGAAACGGAACGTTGCTGCATCAGGTGACGATCGGCGCCCCGACCGGCAGGCGGCTGGACCAGATGCCGACCCTCGGCGACAACGTCTTCGTCGGCGCCGGCAGTCGCCTGATCGGCAGCATCGAGATCGGCGACGACGTCTTCATCGGGGTGAACTGCGTCGTGACGGAGGACATCCCGTCCGGCACCAAGGTCACGACGACCGCGGGCCTGGCGCTGGAAGCCGCCGGTGGCGCGGAGAGCATTGGTACGCTTGGGAATCGCCCTTGAGAACAGTGAGGAGCCGCCGCTCTGATGCATGAAGTCAGTCGCTTCTACGGAATCGTCGTCGAGATGGAGTGTGAAGACACGCCTCCGGCCCACTTCCACGTCCGATACGGCGGTGCCATTGTGTTGATCGGCATCGAGAGGCTGACCGTGTTGAAAGGTCGCCTCCCGCCGCGTGCTCTCGGCCTGGTGATGGAGTGGGCCGACCTGCACCGGGCCGAGCTGCGGCAAGCCTGGAAGCGCGGGCAGCGCTCGGAAGACTTGGGGAAGATCGCGCCGCTGGAGTGAGTGCTGGATTCGATGGCGCCGTCAGGCGCTGTACAGAATCCGCTCGCCGGCATCTTCCCGCCGTAGCTCTCCCAGGTCCTCCAGCCACCGCAAATGGGCGATCGCTTCACCGGTCGCGAACCAGCGCTGCATGATCGGGAAGTCTTCCCAGGACCTGGCGCGGATGTCCCAGGTCATTTCACTGGCGGTCTGGTAGGCGTTGCGGCTGCCGTTCGCGCGCAGGATGTCGAGAACCTCCTGGCCGCGGACCTCATGGTGCTCGCGAAGTTCCCGGCAGCGCCCCTTGAAGTCGCGGATCAGGCTGCGGTGCCCGGGCAGGCAGAGGTCGACGTCGAGCGCCTCGACCTTGGCGACGCTCTCCAGATAGAGGCCCAACGGATCATGGTCGTCGGCCCAGGCCTGGATGTTGGGCGTGATGTCGCCCAGGATGTGGTCGCCGGCGATGAAGAGTCGCCTGGCCCGGTCGT
>JAPOXA010000039.1 GCA_026707325.1 Acidobacteriota bacterium
AGGTCAGGAACGCCGCCTGATCAACTCGCCAATCCACAACTTTCGGCAATACCTCCTACGCCACTCGGGAAAGTTCTTCGGGCTGGACCGATGGAAGGTTCGCATTTCGATCCTCGACCGCTTCCGGCGGGAAGGACGACCCGGAACCTGCCAAGAGTTCGCCGAAGACATGGCCTCCCGCGCGTGGATTCTCGACCCCTGACGATCAAGCTCCTTCTACTCGAGGGTCTGTCGTCGCCCGGCTCGCGCTCTCGGAACGCGTCAGACTTCAGACTGGCGCAAGAGGCGAATGGCCGCCCGACGACGTCCAGCCGGCCCAGGTCCCGAGGAGAGGGGTCCCAGGGGGCTGGAGACAAGTGACTCCCGGGGACGTGCCCGTAACCGACGCCGACGTGAAACGCAGTCGACCGAAGCGAGCACTCCCGTCCCCTTGACCCAGTGAGTGCGAGCGTCCCCTGGGACCCCTCTCCTCGGGACCTGGGCCGGCTGGTGCGCCCTCCGCCGCCCCGCCGTACCTCAGACGCTAGCTAGCCGTCCTCTTCTTCCCGCTTCGCTTCCGCGATGATCTTCTCCTGGATCTGTCGGGGGACCTCCTCGTAGTGGGAGAAGGCCATCGTGAAGCTGGAGCGGCCCTGCGTCATCGAGCGGAGGGCGGGGGCGTAGGTGAGCATCTCGGCCATGGGGACGGTGGCCTTGACGATCTGGGCGTTGCCCTTGGCTTCCATGCCCTGGGGGCGGCCTCGGCGGGAGGAGAGGTCGCTCATGATGTCGCCCATGAAGTCTTCGGTCGTGTTGATGTCGACCTTCATGACCGGTTCGAGGAGAGTGGGCGCCGCTTTCGCCATCGCGTCCTTGAAGGCGAGCGAGCCGGCGACCTTGAAGGCCATCTCCGAGGAGTCGACGTCGTGGTACTTGCCGTCCTGGAGGCGGACCCGGAAGTTGCCGACCGGGTAGCCGGCCAGATAGCCGCGGTCGGCCGCCTCGAGCAGGCCCTTCTCGACGGCCGGGCGATAGTTCTGGGGAATGGAGCCGCCGAAGATCTCGTCGACGAACTCGTACTCCTCCGCGGTGGCGACGGGTTCCATCGTGATCGTGCAGTCCGCGAACTGGCCGCGGCCGCCGCTCTGCTTCTTGTGCCGGCCGTGGCCGACGGCGGTTCTCTTGATTGTCTCCCGGTAGGGCACTTTCGGCGGGTGCAGGATGACCTCGACCTTGGACCGGCTCTTCAGCTTGGACACCGCGATCTCGACGTGGAGCTGGCCGGCGCCCGAGAGCAGGAACTCCCCGGTCTGCGGGTCGCGGCCGGCGCGGAGGCTGGGATCTTCCTCGACCAGGCGGGACACCGCCTCGCCGATCTTCTCCTCGTCGCCCTTCGTCTTCGGCTCGATCGCGAACGAGATGGCGGCGACCGGGGCAGAGGGGAAGTCGAGCTTGACCGGCCGCTCGCGGCTCGTGATCGAGTCGCCGGTCGCGCTCGACTTCAGCTTGGCGACGCCGCCGATGTCGCCCTCGACGAGTCGGGGAACGTCCTCGCCGTTCTTGCCCTGCATGTGCATCAGGTGGCCGACACGCTCCGCCTCCTCGCGGCCCGCGTTCCAGTAGACGGTGTCGGAAGCCATGTCGCCGCCGGCAACGCGTAGAAGGGAGATGCGGCCGGTGAAGGGGTCGTTCAGGGTCTTGAAGAGGATTGCGCTCACTGGTGCTCCCTCGCCCCGATCCAGTTCCACCGGCTCGCCGCCGAGATCGGCGGCCGGGACCGGCGGCGCGTCCACCGGAGAGGGCAGGAGCTGGACCACCGTGTCGAGCAGGGCGGAGTTGCCGATGCCGTGGCCGCCGGAGGACATGGTCACCGGAAACAGGGCACGGGACCTGATCGCGGCCTTGAGCCCCTGGATCAACTGCTCCTGGGACAGATCGCCGTTCTCGAAGTAGGCCTCCATCAACTCGTCGTCGCTCTCCGCGACCGCTTCGGTCAGCTTGTTGCGCCATTCGTCGATCTCGTCCGCGAGTTCCGCCGGCGGCTCGGCCGCCTGGCTCCGGCCGGCGCCGTCCCGGTCGTACGTGTAGGCCTTGCGGCTCAACAGGTCGACGACGCCGGCGAAGTCCTTGCCGGCGCCGATCGGGACCTGGACGGGCAGGGCCATGCGGTCGAAGTTCTCCTGGAGTTCCGCGATACAGCCGGCGAAGTCGATGTTGTCGCGGTCCATCTTCGTCAGGTGGAACATGACGGGCTGCTCCATCTCGCCGGCGATCTCCCAGGCCTTCTCGGCCATGACCTGGGTCGGCGAGGCGGCGTTCACGCAGAGGAGCGCGGCGTCCGCGGCGCGCATGCCGGAACTGCTCTCGTGGACGAAGATGCCGGAACCGGGGCAGTCGATCAGATTGACCTTGTAGCTCGCGGCCCCGTCCGACCAGGGCGTGTAGCAGACGGCGAGGCCGATCGAGATGCCGCGCCGGACCTCTTCGTCGTCGAAGTCGGTCACCGTGTTCCCGTCTTCGACCCGGTTCTGCCGGTTGAAGACGCCGCCGGTATGGAGCAGGCCGGCGAGCAGTGTCGTCTTGCCGGTGTCGTTGTGTCCGACGACGGCGAGGTTGCGAATCTGTTCCGAGTTCTCGAGTTGCATCGACGCTCCCGTCGCAGGCGTCGCGAGCCCGTTCCGGGAGCCCGCGCATTTCACGCTTTGCGGGACTCAGTCCGCTCTCCGCAGCGTGAGTCCCCGGTGTGGAAACAGCCGCAGAAGATACCACGCGCGCGGCGTGCTTCGGCGCTCAGCCGGCCGCTTTCACCTCGGTCGTTCCGAGCCCTTCGAGCTGCGGCAGGAGCTCGTCGGCGGGACCTGTCGCGGTGATCGTCAGGCCTTCAGGGAAGAGGTGGCGGAGACAGACCTGGAGGACGTCTTCCGCCGAGGTCGCGCGCACCCGTTCGGGCCAGCGGTCGTACTCGTCGCGGTCGAGGTCGAAGACGGCGAGCGTCTGAAGGCGGGAGGAGAGACCCTGAATCGTCTGCAGCGTGTAGGGAAAGACGCCGACCATGTAGTTGCGGGCGTCGTCGAGTTCCGCTGCGCTCGGAGGTTCGGCGCACATCCGCTCGACTTCCTCGACGGTCCTCCGGCAGGCGGCGCCCGCGACTTCGTTGGCCACCGCTGTCGAGATGACGAAGGGACCCGGGCCGCGCCGGAAGTCGAACGCGCTCGAGACGCCGTACGTGTAGCCGTGCTTCTCCCGGAGCGTGAGGTTCAGGCGGCTCATGAACTTGCCCCCGAGGATGGAGTTCGCCACCTGGAGACGGACGCGGTCGGGGTGAGAGCGCGGTACGCCGGAATGCCCGATCCGCAGTTCGGTCTGCGCGGCACCGGGCCGGTCGACGACCACGACGCGACGCCCCGATGGCGACGCAAGCTCGGGTTCGAGGCTCTCCGTGGCGGCGTCGAAGCGGCGGCCGTGGGCCCGGAGCTGCGGTTCGACCGTACTCTCGATCGCCCGGCGCACGCTGCCCCGCCCGAGATCGCCGACCCCGATCAGGTGGCACGAGTCCGCTGCGAGAGCCCGCCCATGGAACGCGGCGATGTCGTCGCGGGTGATCGCCTCGGTCGTGCTCCGGTCGCCGATGGCCGGATAGCCGTAGGGCGTGTCGCCGTAGACGGCGCGGGCGAAGGCGAGTCTCGCCTGCGCGGCGGGATCGCTCCGCCGCCGCTCGATCTCGGCCAGGCGGCGCCGGCGCCGGCGCTCGACCTCTTCGTCCAGGAAGGCCGGTTCCGCGGCCGCTTCGGCGACGAGTTCCAGGCCGGCCGCGACGTCTTCGAGGCCGATCGTGGTGCCGACCGCCGCGTTCTCCCAGCCGCAGGACGTCGCGATGGTGGTGCCGAGGTCCTCCGCGGCGGCGGCGAACGCGAGCGCGTCCCGGTGCTTCGTGCCGGCACCGCGAAGCCCCGCCGTGAACGAAGCGAGACCGGCGCGGTCGGGAGTGTCGAGTTCGCTGCCGCCGGGCATGAGCAGCACGACGGTGACCAGCCCGCAGCCCGAAACGTCGAGGGTCCACAGGCGGGCGCCGGACTCGAGCGTCTCGACCTCGAAGTTCGGGAAGGAACAGCTCCTGCTGGGCCCGGGAACCGGCGGCCGGCCGCGGTCAAGCGTGGGTTGTCCGTTCGCTGTCACGCTTCCGGCACCACGATGATCGCGGCGCGGCGTTCCGGACCGAGAGCGCGCCGCGCCAGGTCCTGGACCTGTTCGCCGTCGACCTGGAGCAGGCGTTCGGGTTCGGACCAAGCCCTGGACGGGTCGCCGAAGTAGGTCGCCGCGCAGGACAGGCGGTCGGCGCAGAGGGCCAGGTCCTGCCGGCTGTCGTGGTGCGCGAGCAGGAGGCTCCGCCGCGCTCGCTCGAGTTCCTCCGCGGTCGGGCCGGCCGCGCGGATCGCTTCCAGGTGCTCGAGCGTCGACTGTTCGAGGGCCTCGGCGTTCGCCAGAGGGTCCGGATCGCGGTTCTGGCAGGTGGCGACGATGGCGAAGGTCGCGCAGATCTCGGTGGGCAGGATGACCGCGGAGACGGACTGCGCGATCTGGCGTTCGTAGACGAGGTCGCGATGGAGGCGGCTCATCCTCCCGGAGGAGAGGATCATCGCCAGCACCTCGCCGGCGTACCAGTCGTCGCTTCCGTAGCCGTCGAGGCACCAGGCGGAGTAACAGCGCGGCAGTTCGATCGAGTCTTCCAGGATCTCCCGCGAAGCGCCGCGGGGACCGATCTCGGTGGCCGGCTCGACGGCGGGCGACGGCGGCAGGGGCGCGGGTGGTATCTCCCCGAAGTAGCGCAGGACGTGGTCGAGAGCGGCTTCGCAGTCGATGTCGCCGGCCAGGGTGAGCACCGCGTTGTTCGGCCGGTACCAGGTGCGGAAGAAGTCCTCGACGCTGTCGAGGTTGGCGGCCTCCAGATCGTCCATGTAGCCGATTACCGGCCAGGCGTACGGGTGACTGGCGCCGTTCGGACGCCGGTAGAGGAGTTCGCTCAAACGTTCCCCGGCCAGGCCGTATGGCTGGTTGTTGACCCGCTGCAGGCGCTCGTTCATGACCACCGACCGCTGGTTCTCGAACTTCTCCTCGGTGAGGGCCTCGAGCAGGAAACCCATGCGATCGGATTCGAGCCAGAGGCCGAGCTCCAGGTGGTTCGCGGGCAGGGTTTCGTAGTAATTCGTGCGGTCGTACCAGGTCGAGCCGTTGGCGACGCCGCCGACCTTCTGGATGTGCTCGAAGTGGCCGTTCTCCGACACGTTCGCCGATCCCTGGAACAGCATGTGCTCGAAGAGATGCGCCAGGCCGGTACGGCCTGTCTCCTCGTTCTTCGAACCGACGTGGTACCAGACGTTCACGGCCGCGAGGGGCAGGCGCCGATCCTCGTGGAGAACGACCCGCATGCCGTTCCGGAGTTCGTGTTGCTCAAGATGCTCTGACATCGGCCGCGTAGTGTATGCGGCCGGGCGGCGGGTGCTGGCCGGAGAGGGATGGCCCGGTTTGTCTTACGCTGGGTTTGCGTCTAGCATGAGCATCCATGGACGACTTCCTGACCGAGCGCCAGAAGCAGATTCTCGACTTCGTCTGCGAGTTCCACCAGAGACGGGGCATCGCGCCCACCCACCTGGAGATCCGCCGCCGCTTCGGCTACCGGTCCTACGGCACCGTCCACAAGCACCTGAAGCTCCTGAGGCAGAAGGGCTACCTGCGCGGCGGCTGGAATCAGAAGCGCGGCCTGGAGCTGACTGAGAAGACGCTGCGCGGCCGGCGTCCGGCCGCGAACGCCGTACCCTTCCACGGCCGGGTCGCCGCCGGCAGGCCGATCGAGGCGGTGCCGGGCGTCGACGACCTGCCGGTTCCCGAGCACCTGCTCGAGCACGGTCCGGCTGGCCGGCACTACGTCCTCGAAGTGGAGGGGGACTCGATGATCGACGACGGCATCTGCGACGGCGACCTGGTGGTGATCGCGGAGCGGCACCGGGCGCGGTCGGGGCAGGTGATTGTCGCCCTGATTGACGACGAGGCGACGCTCAAGCGCTACTTCCCCGAAGGCGATTCGATCCGGCTGCAGCCGGCGAACCGGGAGATGGAGCCGCTCTACGTTGCCGCGGATCGACTTCGCATCCAGGGGATCGTCGTCGGGTTGATGCGCCGCTACTGATCGTCCCTGCCGCTAGCTTCCGGCGGTGACGCTGCGGTCGACTCCGGCGGTCGGCACGCCGTAGTAGGACAGGATGCCGTTCACGATCGCCTCGGCGACCCGTTCACGGTAGGCGCGGGTCTTCATCAGGCGGCGGTCCCGATCGTTGCTCAGGTTTCCGACTTCCAGGAGGATCTTGGCCGGTATCCGGTTGAAGCGGAGTTGCGCCGGCACGTAGACGCGGCGTCCGCGCCAGATCCGGTCGCGGATCGGGTTGTTGTGATGAACGCCCAGGCCGGCGTGGCGGAAGCTGTCGAGCAGGTGCTCGGCGAGGTCGCGCGACAGGCCCTTGCTGGTCGTCCGTTCGGTCCGGGTGAAGGAGACGCGGGGTTCGGCCCGGACCTCGCGGCGCGAGTTGTACACGCTGCCCGACTTGCCGTAGTTGTTCGTGATGCCGACCAGACCGGGAATGTAGACCATGGCGCCGTGCAGCGACGGGTGCAGCGAGTCCGCGTGAATCGAGATGAAGATGACCTGACCTGGCCCGGCGCCGGCCTGGCGACGCTGCTGGTAGATCGAGTTCGACAGGTACCACCGGAAGTTCGTCGCCACCGCCGCGTTGTCGATGCGGTACGGGGGGTTCGTGAGCACCGCGTGTCCACGGGAGTGCGGCAGCACGTCCCTGTCCTGGATCCGGAACGTGGCGCCATCCCGCGTGGTCGGCACGACCGTGGCGGCCGTGCGATTCTCCAGGATCCGTCTGGTGCGCAGCATGATGTCGTAGACGTAGGCGCTCTCCCAGATGCCGCCAACCGGCGCCCCGGTGTCACGCCCGCCGTGGCCGGCGTCGAGCACCACCGTGACCCCGTCGAGATCGAGGGCCAACAGCTCGTTCTCGATCTGTTCGGAGGCCGAACGCTGCGCTTCCCACTCCTGGCGCTGCGGATGATCGAGTGGCAGATAGCGGGCCGAGAGCAGGCCGAGCGGGATCTTGACCTCGTAGCCGACCGGGAGGTCGCGCACGTCGCGGATCGTGTTGCGCTCCCTGATCCGGTCGACCAGTTCGTTCACGTCGGCGGCGAGGAGCCGACCGGTGAAGCGCATGACGACGCTGGAGTAGAGGGCTTCGCCGGCCTTCAGGCGGTAGCTGGCGTAGTCGCCCTGGTCGTCCGAGCCGTACCGCACGAAGGGCCCATCGCCAACGAAGGAACCGGCTCCGGAGTCCGGCGCCGCCACCAGCTGCCGGGTCGCTGCGGCAGGCAGCATGCCGGAGTAGGGTTCCGAGAGCATGTTGCGCGGGATGAGAATGACCTGACCGGGTCGGATGACGCTGCTCGTCAGGTTGTTTGCCCGCCGCAGTGTCCCGTGGTTCTCGCCCGAGCCGGTGAACCACTCCGCGATGCTCCACAGGCTCTCCGATCTGGCGCCGCGCGAGGAGGAGGCGACACGGTGCCGCCAGCCCTCGGCCGTGGCCTGATCTCTCGGCAGCAGGGCGCGAATGACGGCTTGCTGGTGTCGCCCGGGCAGCAGATCGAAGGGCACCTTGTAGCGCACGCCCCGGCGGAGCCGCCGGACGCCGCCGTTCGCCCGGCTCACGGCGGAAGCGTGCCGGGAGCTGCCGCAGAGCCGCTCGGCGAATGCCAGCAGGCCTTCGTTTCGCCGTGGCTTCGCCTCGATGTGGATCCTTCCGGAGGAGGCCAGCACCGCGACCGGACTCGGCGATCCGATCTCCGGCACGGCCATGCGCCGGGTGGCGGCATCGCTCGCGGCGGGCAGGAGCACGGCGAGGGCGGCGGCGCCGATGAGCGAGGCGCGTACGTTCATGAGACTGGCTCCGGCCGGCACTCGAAACCCGTTTCCCGTTCGAACGCCCGGGCTGCCCGTAGAGCGGTGCCGTCGGCGAACGGACGCGCCAGGATCTGGAGTCCGAGGGGGAGGCCCCGGCTGTCGAGGCCGCAGGGGACCGAGATTCCCGGTATGCCGGCCAGGCTGGTCGGCGTGGTGAACACGTCCGAGAGGTACATCGCCAGCGGGTCGTTGACACGTTCGCCGAGCTTGAAGGCGCCGCTCGGGCTGGTCGGGGTCACCAGCAGATCGGCCTTCTCGAAGGCCTCGCTGAACTGCTGGCGAAGGGCCTCCGCGATCCGCGCGGCGCGGCCGTAGTACGCGTCGTAGTAGCCGGAGGACAGGGCGAAGGTCCCGAGGATGATCCGGCGCTTGACTTCGGGGCCGAAACCTTCGCTTCGACTGCCGGTGTACATCTCGGCGAGCGATCGGGCGCCGGCTGCGCGGTGGCCGTAACGGCTGCCGTCGAACCGGGCAAGATTCGCGCTGGCCTCGCTGTTCGCGAGCACGTAGTAGGTGGCGACCGCTGTTTCGATCAGCGGGACGCTGACCTCGACGATCTCGGCGCCGCAGCGCACGAGCGTCTCGAGCGCCCGTTCGAAGCCGCGCGCCGCGTCAGCTTCCAGCGCCGAGGTTCTGACCTCGCGGATGGTGCCGACCTTCAATCCCTCGATGCCGTCCTCGATCGGTTGCAGGAAGTCACAGGCGGACTCTTCACTGCAGGTGGCGTCCCGCGGGTCGGGCCCGGCGATGGCGCCGAGCGCAAGGGCCGCGTCCCGCACGTTTCGGGCGAGCGGTCCGATCTGGTCGAGTGAGGAGGCGAAGGCGACCAGACCGTAACGGGAAACCCGGCCGTAGGTCGGCTTGACGCCGACCACGCCACAGAAGGCGGCTGGTTGCCGGATCGAGCCGCCGGTGTCCGAGCCCAGTGCGAGGGGCACCTCGGCCGCCGCCACCGCCGCCGCCGAGCCGCCGCTCGAACCGCCGGGCGCCATGGCCAGGTTCCAGGGATTGTGCGTAGCGGCCAGGGCCGAGTTTTCGCACGACGATCCCATGGCGAACTCGTCCATGTTCACGCGCCCGACCGGCACGGCGTCGGCAGCCACGAGACGCTCGACGGCGCCGGCGGTGTAGGGCGCGCGGTAGCCGGCCAGGATGCGTGAGCCGCAGTTCAGTTCGTGCCCCGCCAGGGACATGTTGTCTTTCAGGGCCGTCGGCACGCCGGCAAGCGGACCGAGCGGCAACCCTTCGTCCCGCCGCCGGTCTATGTCGGCGGCCCGCTCGGCCGCTTCATCCCGCCAGAGTTCGAGAAAGGCGCCAACGGCGGCGTCGACCTCGTCGATGCGGGCGAACGTTGCGTCGACTGCGTCGACGGCACTCCGTTCACCCGAACGGATCGCGGCTGCCAGTCCCTCAGCGGTCATCGGTTGCATCACTCTTCGCCGCCCGGCGTCGCCTTGACTTGCGGTACGAGCAGAAAGCGGTCAAGGGAGGCTGGCGCGTTGTCCAGGAATTCGTCGAGCAGTGCGCCGCCTGCCGCACTTGCGGGTCGGGGCAGGTCGTTGTCGGCTGGGTCGCTGGCTGTTTCGGTGTCCGCGAGCGAGGCGGCGCCGTCATCGAACTCCCGGAGTTGATCGATGTAGTCGACGATCTCGGAGAGCTGGCTGGCGAAAGTCGCTTCTTCCTGGGCCGAGATCCGCAGTCTCGCCAGCTCGGCAATCCGCCGCACCTCTTCGGCAGCTAGAGACACTTCGCTATAAGTGTAGCAGTCGGAGCTACTTGGAGCCGCTCCGCCGAGCCGCCACCGGGTCGGCCCGATACACGCGCCGGCCATCAGGCCGGCTCCACATCGAGGCCCTAACCTGGCCCTTCGTCGCCGGCGGGAAAGGCCTCGATCGTCCGCAGCGTGTAGGTCTGGCCGTCCAGCTCTACCCTCGCTCCCGGCTCGGATCCGAGCAGACGGCCGGCGAGGTCCGACTCGTACGAGATGATGCCCCGTTCCGGCGCGCTCTCCCAGGGACCGAGGATGGCCAGCGTGCGCTGTTCGCCGCTGTCCGATTCGAGTGTTGCCTGGTTGCCGATGCGCAGGCGGTCACAGGCCGCGCTGGTTGTGTCGATCGGCGTCGAGCGTTGCAGATCCTGCTGCAGCTCGGTCGCGCGGGCCGTGAGGTACTCGTGGCGTTGCCGCGCGGACTTGTACTCGAAGTTCTCGCGCAGGTCGCCCATGGCGCGCGCCTCTTCGATCGCCTTGCGATTGGCCGGAATCTCCTCCTCGACCAGTTCCCGCAGCTTCTCGCGCTGAGCTTCGATCGACGCCGGCAGCGCGTAGAGGTCGTCGCTTCCCGTGTCCTGGTCGGCCTGAAGGTCGGGGAACTTCAGGTGGAGAGCCGCCAGCAGTGGTTCCCGGCGGTAGTCCTCGAGCGCTGCGTGACGGATCGCGACCTCCGCCTGGCGGGCTTCATCGAGGGTCAGTTCCGGAAGGAGCCTGGGCGCCGTGCCGCCGGAGTCGAACAGGGCCTTGATGCGGGCCCGGAAGGGTGCGAAGGCCTCGTGCCGCAGTGCCTGGATCAGCAGGTTCAGCAGGCGGCTCTGGCGACCTTGCCGCAGCGACGGTTCGGAGGCGGCCCGTTCGACCAGCCAGGTAAAGGCCGCGGGTGTGCGGTGAGGCTGGACCTGCGCGCGAGCGGCGCAGCGGCTCAGTGTCTCCGCCTCCAGCACCGCGGCGATCGCGTCGATCGCTTTCGTGTCGGATTCCAGCAGGAAGCGTCGTTCGAGCACGTCGAGCCAGTCGTCCCGGCACGCCGGGAGCAGGGCGTAGCCCTGTTCGCGGGCGGCGCGCTGTTCGAGCGCCTCGAAGAACTCGAGCGGATCCGGCAGGGTCTTCAGCAGGTCTTCGGCCGGCCAGGAGGGCTCGGCGCCGAAGCGCTCCAGGGCGTAGCGGAGTTCGAAGGCGAGCGCTGGCTGGGCGTCCTTGAGTGCGCGGCTGAGACGATCGAGCGCGTCCGCCATCCGCCCACGGAGTTCCTGCGACTGGTTGGCCGCCCGCCGGAGTAGCCCGACCTTCTGGCGGTTCGGCGCGGCCTGGAACTCGCGCCACAGGGACTCCTCCGCGTCCGTTGCCTCGAGCCACCGGTAAGTCTGGCGGGGACCGCCGGAGGACAGCACCTGGGGCTGTTTCCGGGCGCTCGTCCACCAGCTCGACCACCGGCGCTCCGGGATGATGCCGACGACGATCACCTTGACTTCGGCGCCGGTCAACGGCCGGTCGTAGCTCTTGAGGATTCGTTCCAGCAGCTCGGTGGGCTTGAGTCCCGTAAGCTGCTCCGGTTCTTCCAGCTTCTGGCGGAGCACGTGCCCTTCGGGCAGCAGTCTGAGCATCTTGCCGGCTGCCCGAAAGCCGACCGACACGCCCTTCACCTTCTCCAGGTCCACCTTGAAGACGTGGAGCGGCATGTTGACGTCGGCGATTCGGCCGACGCCACGGCCCTCCATTTCCACGATGTCGCCAGGCCGGAACGCCAGCAGGTTGCGGAGCCGGTCCACCTTGTCCCAGAGCTTGTTTGCGTGCTGCCGTCCCTGATCGAGATGGAGATCCTGGAGCAGGTCGGTCAGGTCGGATTCGCGGTCGCGGTAGAGCTCGTGCAGGGTGTCGAGAACGGTGTCGTAGACCCGTCCGCCGCGCACGAAGTAGTGTGCGGCGCCCCGGACGAGATCCAGTCGCGCGGCCCACATGCCGCGTTCCCGCAGTTGGTCGTCGAGGAACTCGAGGAGCGTTCCCACGCGATCCTCTTCGCCTAGTCGGACGAGTCCCTTGGTGATGGCGAGGAACTGCTCGACGTCGAGATCGCCTTCGATCGCGGCCAGCCAGTCCGCTTCTACTGCGTCGATGTCACCGCGCGCCAGGCTGTCTTGAGTGCTTTGCGGGATCCTCATGCGGTAGCCGGCGCGGCCTGGGCGTCCGTCGGAGCGCGCCCGCGGCAACGGTGCGTCAACAGGGCCGACGATCGTATCAGCCGGGGCAGGGTGTGGCGGGGTTCGCAGCCAGGGAGTTCTTCACGGAGTACAATGGTCTCCAGCGTAATGCCCCGCTTAGCGAAGGCGGCGAGATGAGCGAGCAGAACCCGGCGCCAGAGGAACTTCAGGCGTCCGAGCAGGACCAGGCGTCCGAGGCCAGGCATGAACGGGAGTCCTTCGGCTCCTGGCTTCGCAGCCAGCGTGAAGTTCGGAGCGTCGATCTGGACACGATCGCGCAGTCCAGCAAGATCAACGTCCGCTACCTGGAGCTGCTGGAGGAGGACCGTTTCGACCTCCTTCCGGCCTCCATCTTCGTCCGGGGTTTCCTGCGGGAGTACGCCCGAATCGTCGGCCTCGATGCGGACGAAGTCCTCGACTTCTATCTCGTCGCTTCCGCGGGCGGCGAGCATGAGCGGTCCACGGAAACGACCGGAAGCCCCGCGTCGACCTGGCTGGTCGGACGAAGCGTGGCGATTCTCGTCGGTCTTGCGGTGGTCGCGGCCGCCATCGTCTGGCTTACCGCCCTGGACCGGGATCCCGGTGAGGATGTGGAGACGATGGCGCCTCCGGTGACCGAGACGGCGCCGGAACTGCCGCCGGCCGAGCCCCTGCCGGAGCGTGCCTTGCGCGTCACGATGGAGTTCCAGGGGACGAGTTGGGTCGATGTCTACGTTGACGGCGACCGAAGGGTCAGCGAGCTGCGGGTACAGGGGGAGTCGCTGACCGTAGCGGCTGACGAGGAGGTGCGGCTCACCCTGAGCAGGGTGGATGTGACGACGATCGAAGTGAACGACGAGCCCTTCGAGCACGGCGCGGCCGACGACGAGGAGATCGTGATCTCCGTGCCGGAGGAGAACCCCGCCGGGTAGGGCTTCCTGCCTCGTGGCCGACGCTGGACTTCCGGCTTGGGGAACCGTATTCTGCGGCGTGCCATTCGCGCGCCCGATGACGGACGCACGAACTGGTTCACGGATGGCGCGGATCGCGCCAGCCGGGTTCGGTGCGACGGGGCGTAGCTCAGCCTGGTAGAGCGCACGGTTCGGGACCGTGAGGCCGGAGGTTCAAATCCTCTCGCCCCGACCACTCTTGCCGCTTGCCGTCAAGTAGACTGTCGGCGATGAACGCTCCGAAGCTGGCAGGTTCGGCGCGGCTGATCCTTGCCTTCATCCTGATCCTCCTTCCGCTGGCGCTGCTCGCTGCCGGACCGGCGTCGGAAGGAGAGGAAGGCGCTGCCGCCGAACCGGATGCCGGGGCGGAATCGGAGAAGGCCGCGCCGGTCGACGGGGAGGCGGCCAACACGTCCGACATCGACGCGGAAACCGGGCCGGAAGTCCTCGTCGCGAGGATTGACTCGGCGATCCAGGTGGTCGTGGCCGAGTTCATGGAACAGGTCACCGCGGAGGCGGACCTGGCCCGTGCCGAGGCGCTGGTCGTGGAGTTGTCGACGCCGGGCGGCGAGATGCAGGCGATGCGAGCCGTGTTCACGGCGTTTCTGGAGGCCGACACGCCGGTGGTCGTGTACGTCTCGCCGAGCGGCGCCCAGGCGGCATCGGCCGGCTTCTTCATTCTGCTCGGCGCGGACGTTGCGGCGATGGCGCCCGGCACGAACACGGGCGCCGCCCACCCCGTGGCGGGCGGAGGCGGAGACATCCCGGGCGCCATGGGCGACAAGGTCACCCAGGACGCGGCCGCGACCGCCCGATCGCTCGCGGCGCGCCGCGGCCGCGACCAGAAGCTCGCCGAAGAGGCGGTCACGGAGAGCAGGTCGTTCTCGGCCGAGGAGGCGCTCGAGGCGGGCCTCGTCGATCTCGTCGCCCCCAGCCTGCAGTCGCTGCTGGTCGAGCTCGACGGCCGCGTGGTCGAGAAGCGCGGCCTGGAGAGAACGCTCAGGACCCGCGACGCCTCGGTCCGCCGTGTCGAGATGTCCGCCTTCCAGCGGATCCGCTCGACGATCGCGCACCCGAACATCGCGATCCTGCTGATGTCCCTGGGCTCGATCGGTCTCATCTTCGAAATCACCCACCCGGGTGCGATCTTCCCGGGTGTCGTCGGCGCCATCTGCCTGATCGTGGGACTCTGGGCGATGTCCGTGCTGCCGATCAACTACGCCGGACTGGCTCTGCTCCTGCTGGCCGGCGTTCTCTGGGTGCTGGAGATCAAGATTCCGAGCTTCGGCATGCTGACGCTTGCCGGCGCGATCTCGTTCTGTCTCGGGGCCATGATGCTGTTCCGGGACGCCGATCCCGCGTTGCAGGCGAGTCTGCGCCTGATCGTGGCGATCGGCATCACGATCGGCCTCCTGGCGCTGGCTCTGGGCCGTCTGGCGTTCAAGGCGCAGTTCAGGCGGGTGGCGACCGGCAGCGAGGGACTGCTCGACGAACTCGGGCTGGTCAGCAGCGGCATCGCCGTCGGCGCGCCGGGCAAGGTCCGGTTGCACGGCGAGATCTGGAACGCGGAAGCGGATGTCGCCGTGGCCGAAGGCGACTGCGTCCGGGTCGTCCAGGTGGACGGGATGACCCTTCGCGTCGAACCGGTCCGGGACGCCTGAGCCGGCGGGGACGCCGGCGCACCCAGTGTGACCACACTCTTGAAAGGAACCGAACCCGTATGACCACCCTTCCGTTCATTGGCTTCCTCGTCGTTGCGGGCCTCTTCCTGCTCACCAGGTGGATCAACATCCTGGCCGAGTACGAGCGTGCCGTCGTGTTCCGGCTGGGCCGGATCCTGGAAAAGCCGAAGGGCCCCGGCCTGGTGCTGGTGCTGTGGCCGATCGACCGCATGGTCAAGGTCTCGCTGCGCACCGTGGTGCTGGACGTGCCGCCTCAGGACATCATCACCAAGGACAACGTCTCCGTGAAGGTGAACGCGGTCGTCTACTTCCGCGTGCTTGAACCGACCAAGGCGATCGTTGAAGTCGAGAACTTCCTGTTCGCGACCAGTCAGTTGGCTCAGACGACGCTACGGTCGATCCTCGGCCAGACGGAGCTGGACCAATTACTGAGCGAGCGGGAGACACTGAACGACCAGCTCCAGACGGTGATCGACCAGCAGACCGACCCGTGGGGCATCAAGGTCTCCATGGTCGAGGTCAAGCACGTCGACCTGCCGCAGGAGATGCAACGCGCGATGGCCAAGCAGGCCGAGGCGGAGCGCGAGAAACGCGCCAAGGTGATTCACGCGAGCGGCGAGCTCCAGGCCTCCGAGTCTCTCGCCCAGGCGGCCAATGCGATCAGCGCGAATCCCGTCACACTCCAGTTGCGCTACCTGCAGACACTCTCGGACATCGCCACGGAACGGAACTCGACCATTCTCTTCCCGTTGCCGCTTGAGTTGTTGAGGGCCTTCGGGAGCTTCCTGAGCCCGCCGCCGCAAGAACCCGAAGAGTGAGCCGCCAAGCCTGGGAGCCGTATGAGGTCACCCTCAGCAACACCCAGATTGCCGCGTTCGTAGCCCTTCTGGTCCTGGCGGTAGTGGGCGCCTTCGCGGCGGGAGCCTGGTGGGGTCAGTCGAAAGCCACAGACCTCGCCGGAGTTCAGGAAGAGGAGCCGGTTACCTCCGAACCGGTCCTGTCCGCGGTGGAACCGCCTGCCGCCGCGGCGGAACCGGAGCCCGCCGAGGTTGTTCGTTTCTTCGGTGCGACCGGCGATGAAGACGCCGTCGTCGACGCCTCCGCTGCCGCGGCCGACGCGCCGAGCCAGGCCGTGGGCGCCGGCCTGGTGGTCCAGGTGTTCTCGAGCGCCGATGTCCAGCAGGCGGCTTCGGTCGAGCAGAAGCTGCGGGCCGACGGGCACCGCGCCTTCCTGTCGCCGCAGACGCTGGACGGTCAGGTGATGCAGCGGGTACGGGTGGGGCCGTTCGAGGACCAGGCCGCCGCAGGAACCGCGGCGGAGCAGCTCGCCAAACAGTACGGACTCGAGACCTGGATCACGCCGAACAACTGAACGCCCGCCCGCCCGGCCCGCGGGGAGTTCGGCGGGACGGGCGGCCGCCGCTGCTCCGGTCCCTCTGGTTCCAGTTCGCCCTGAGCGCGGGCGGTGGGGTCTGGTGGGCGTACTGCTTCGATCAGCGGCCCGGGTTGCTGTTGCCGCTCGCCGCGGCAGCGCCCGTGTTCGCCGTCGCCGCCGTGCCGGCCAGTGCCTGGCGACGGCTGTTACTGGGGTGGTTGCATGGCCTGGTGGCGTGGCTGGTCGCGGTGCCGTGGATCGCCAGCACGCTGGAAATCTACGGCGGTCTGCCCGGCTTCGCGTCGGCGCTGCTCCTGGGGTTGCTGGCGCTCTACCTGGGGCTCTACCACGGCCTGTTCTGCTGGCTCGCGGGCAGGCTGCTCGCTCGCGGCGATGCGCTGTCCCTGCTGCTCGTGCCGGCCGTCTGGGTCGCTCTGGAGTGGGTTCGCGGGCTCGGCCCCTCGGGGTTCCCGTGGAACCTGCTCGCGTACGCCTGGGTGGATGTCCCCGGGGCTCTCGACGCGACCCGCTGGATCGGGAGTTGGGGCCTCTCCTTCCTGGTTGCCGCCACCGGTCTCGCCCTGTTTCTCCTCGTTGACCGGGAGCGGCGCCGCGGGGCGGCAGCGGCTCTGGTCGCGGTCGCGGTCATCCTCTCGATCGCGCGTTGGACCAACCTGGATCGGCCGCCCGGGGACGAACGCCGCTTCGACGTGGCGGTGGTGCAGCCGAACATCCACATGGCGACCGCGGCAATGGTCGATGGCGGACCGGACGAGCAGTTCGCCGACCTCGCCTCGAACTACGAGCGGCTCTTCGCGCTCAGCCGCGAGGCCTGCGAACCCGGGCGGCTCGTCGTCTGGCCGGAGAGCGCCGGCTGGCCGTACCAGGTGGAGCGGGACGGCGCGTTCGCCGCCGATCTCGAGGAAGTCGTTTCCAGGGGCTGCTCCCTGCTGCTCAACAGCGCACGCTGGGACCGGTCGGCTCCGGAGGAGCGGGCGTTCAACGCGGCTTGGCTGTTGACGCCCGGTTCGGGCCGGGCCCGGCGCCAGACCTACGACAAGATGCACCTCGTTCCCTTCGGCGAGTACGTGCCGTTCGGCCGCGTGCTGCCGGCGGTACGCCAGTTGGCGCGCCAAGCCGGCGGCTTCTCTCCCGGCGACGAGGTTCGCCTCCTCGAGGCGGACGGCGCCCGGCTGGGAGTGTCGATCTGCTTCGAGATCGTCTTCCCGGAGCAGGTTGCGGCCCGGGTGCGGCGCGGAGCGAACCTGCTCGTCACGATCACGAACGACTCCTGGTACGGCCGGACCTGGGCGCCTCACCAGCACCTGCGGCCCGCCCGCTTCCGCGCGGCGGAGAACGGACGGCCTCTGGTCCGGGCCGCGATCACCGGCATCTCGGCCGTGATCGACCGGCGGGGCCGGGTGCTGGCCGACTCGCCGATCGACGAGGCGATGGTCATGAGGGCGCAGGTCGTTCCCCTCGGCGGAATGACTCCCTTCGCCCGCGCGCCGCTGCTGGTGCCTCTGCTTTGCGTGGCGCTTGCAGGCTTTGCCATACTGCGCCGATGATTGCGGCTGATGCGAACCGCTCGCTCTCCGATCTGAAGATCCGTCTGGACGGCCTTCGGAGGTATCTTTGACCCGGCGGAGGTCGAGGAACAGCTAGCGGCGCTCGATCACGAGATGCAGCAGCCGGGCTTCTGGGACGAGCCGAGGAAGAGCGCGCCGCTGCTGCGCCGCCGCCGCGCTCTCGAACGCCGGCGCAAGACCCTGGAACGGCTGAACGCCGACCGGGATGAGATCGAGGCCTGGCTCGAACTGCTGGCTGAGGATGCCCTGGGAGCCGAGGATGACGCCGAACTCGGTTCCTTCATCGACCGGGTCGGGCGCGAGTCGACGGCGCTCGACCTGGAGCTCAAGCTCTCGGGGGAAGACGACGACCGCAGCGCCCTGCTCGCCATTCATCCCGGGGAGGGGGGTACGGATTCCCAGGACTGGGCCGAGATCCTCCTGCGGATGTACCTGCGATGGGCCGAGCAGAGCGGCTTCGACGTCACGCTGCTGGAGCGGCTGGACGGCGAGGAAGCGGGCCTCAAGAGCGCGACCGTGGCGGTTCGGGGCGAGTACGCCTTCGGCCGTCTGCGCGGCGAAAGCGGTGTCCATCGGCTTGTGCGCATCTCGCCCTTCGACGCGGCGAAGCGGCGCCACACGTCGTTCGCATCCGTCTACGCGTATCCCGAGGTCGAGGACGACATCGACATCGAGGTCGAGGACAAGGACATCCGGATCGACACCTTCCGGTCGTCCGGGGCCGGCGGCCAGCACGTGAACGTGACGGACTCCGCGGTCCGGATCACCCACATGCCCACCGGCATCGTGGTGAGTTGCCAGAACGAGCGCAGCCAGATCAAGAACCGCTCGATGGCGATGAAGATCCTGAAGGCGAGGCTCTACGACCGGGAAGTGCAGAAGCGGCGCGAGGAACAGGCGGAACGCGAGGGGCAGAAGATGGAGATCGGCTTCGGCTCCCAGATCCGCAGCTATGTGCTGCACCCGTACCGCATGGTCAAGGACCACCGGACCAGGCTCGAGGTGTCGGCGGTAGAGCGGGTGCTCGACGGCGACCTCGATCCGTTCATCGACGCATGGTTGGGCCAGCAGCTCGAAGCTCCCGATGACGGTCAGTCCTAGCACCCCCGCGGTCGACTTCGTGTCGCCGCTGCCTCCGGTCAGGTCGGGGATCGCGGACTACAGCGTCGACCTGCTCGAGGAACTCGCACCATTGTGCGACCTGCGCCTGATCCGACTGCCGGGGCAGGAGATCGCGCCCCACGTCCTGGACCGGCACCGGGTGGTCGACACCGCGGCGCTCGACCCTGCCGGACGCCTGCCCTTCTACCAGATGGGCAACAACGTCTACCACGAGGGCGTCCGCCGGCTGGCCCTGGATTCCCCGGGGGTGGTCACCGTGCACGACCTGCGCCTGCACCACCTGCTGGTCGAGTCGACCCTGGCCTCCGGGGATCTCGACACCTACGTCAGCGGCCTGGGCGAGGAGCACGGCTGGGAGGGCGCAGCCGCGGCACTGTCGATCCGTTGGGGCGGCCACGGCCGGGCGCGGCTGTTCGAGATGCCGGCGCACCGGTCCCTGCTGCTCCGGCAGCGGGGCCTCCTGACCCATAGCAACTGGGGTCTCCGGTTCCTGGAGGAGGAGTTGGGTCAGGAGCAGGAGTCGGGACGGGCCGCGGGCCGGCTGCCGCCGATGCGCCGGGTGCCGATGCCGATGCCGGCGCCCGACCTGCCCGAGCCCGAGAGGGCGGCGTCCTGGAGGCGGCGAGCCGGCGTTCCCCGGTCGGCCGTCCTGATCGGTTCTTTCGGCTTCCAGACCCCGATCAAGCGCACGGACGTGCTGCTGCGCATTCTCGCCGAGCCGGGGATGGAGCAGGTGCATGCGCTGGTGGCGGGAGATGTGGCGGCGGAGCTCGATCTCGGCGCCCTGGCCCGGGATCTGGGGGTCCAGGACCGGGTCATGCTCACCGGCTTCCTGGACCCGGGCAACTTCCCGACGGCCATCGCCGCCTGCGACCTGTGCCTCAACCTGCGTTACCCGAGCGCGGGCGAAACCTCGGCTTCGCTGCTGCGCATTCTTGCCCTGGGCCGGGCCGCGGTGGTCTCCGACTATGCCCAGTTCGTTGAACTGCCGGACGACATCGTGGTCAAGGGTCCGCTCAAGGACGATCCGGCCGCGGAGGCCGGCGCGCTCGCGGGCTTGCTGCGAGGTCTTCTCGCCGCGCCGGATCGGCTGGCCGGGATGGGCGCCGCGGCGCGAGCCTTTGTCGAACGCGAACACCAGCCGGCGGCGGCGGCGCGGGCGGTCTTCGAGGCTCTGGAGGAGTGGTCCCGCGCTCCGGGCGGACAGCGGCCGGCCCCGCCGCCGCCGCAGCCTCCTGCCCCCACCTCCTTGACCTGGGGTTGGCTGCCGGGGCGGATCGAGGTCGATGGTTGCGACCCGCCGTGGCCGGATGGCGAACGGCGCTCGATCGAACTCGTCGTCGCGAACACGGGCTTCGCCACCTGGCTCTCGGGTCACAACCAGGACGGCGGCGTCGTGCTCGAGCCTCAGCTCTGGAGCGGTGGGCGGGATCTGTTCCGGGGCAGGCCGTGGATTCCGCTGCCCCGGGACCTGCCGCCGGGCGACGCGTGCCGCATCCCCCTCAAGCTCCGGCGACCGATCGGCCGGGCGCGGCTCCGGTTCGAGCCGCACCTCTTCGGCGGCGGTTCGATGACGCTCTGCGGCGCAACAGCCTTCGACCGCGAGTTGTGAGCCACGGCACGGTCGGCCGGCGGTGGCCGTGGATCCTGCTCGCCGGCCTGCTGCTCGCCCTGTTCGCGGCCGCGATGCGTTCGGATGCCGTCGTCGCCGGGGAGCGGGAAGCCACCTTCCGGATGGCGGCGCTGAGTCTGGCGTGGGATGGCGACCTGACCTACGGGCGCGCGGACTACGACCGCTACGTCCGGCTCTTCGGGGCGGAGCCCGAGGCAGTCGCCCTGGAAAGCAGCGCCGGCGGCGCCCGGATCGGCTTCGCGCGGCCGCCGTCCTACGCCGTGCTGGCGGCGCCGTTCGTCCGCATCTCGCCGCGGCGGGGACCGACTCTGCTGAACTGGCTGCTACTGGCGGTTGCCGCGGCCGGTTCGGCCCTGGTGCTCGAGCGACGCGTCGGTCCCTGGGCGCCGGCCTGGATCGCCGTATTCGTCGCCGGCACGACGGCTTTCACGCTGTTGCCGCTGCCATCGCCGGGGATGTTCCGCCTCGCGACGTCGGCTTTGGCGTGGGCGCTCGTCGTTCACGTGATGCCGGCCTCGGACCGGGCGCGCCGTCCTTCGCTGGCCGTCTCCCACTGGCCGCGCCGGCCGCGAGGCCGGCGACCTCCCCTCTCCGGTGCGCTCCGGTGGTCCCTCGTCGGGCTCCTGCTCACCCTCGCCACGGTCGCCTCCGTCGACGGTCTGAGCCTGTTGCCGGCACTCGTGGCGGCGGCCTGGCTGGCGCTGCTTCAGCCGCGCCGGGGAGTCGCCTTTCTCGCCCTCACCGTGGCGGCGGTGCTGGCCGCCGGCGCATCGTTCGGGACGTCGGCGCTGGCCCGCGGCGGCTTCGAACCGGTGGAGCGGGCGGTGTTCGGTCCTTCGACCGGCTTTCCGGCGGTCGACTTCGAGGCGGAGGAGTGGCGGCTCGACCCGGTACCTGCCGGCGGCGTCGAGCGAACCCGGCCCGGTCCTGAGCTCCGGGCCGGCGGCGCGGGTCCGGAGACTCTGCTCCACGCGGTCGCCGGCCGGACCGTCGGGATCGTTCCCTACGGCGTACCCCTCGTAGCGGCGGCGCTCTGGGGTTTCTTTGCCCCTGGCTGGCGTCGGGCGCTCCTGCTCTGCGGTCTCGCCTCGCTGGCCGCTCGTTTGGTTCTCTTCCCGTTCGACCTCGGCGATGAGTCCGTGCTCAGCGGCCCCGGCGGCGTCGGCGCCGTCGTCCCGGTGTTCTGGTTCCTCGCCGGCCGGCTTGGGCCGGCGAAGATCGCCGCCGTCGTCGCCTCCTCGGCGCTCTTCCTGTATCCGCTCTGGCTGCGGCCCGTCGCGGCGCTCGGGCCGGCACCGGCGCCCGAGGGCGCTTTGCACCGTTTCCTGCCGGCGGAGACCGGCCAGCGTCCGCGGGCCGGAGAACCGGCGGACCTCTTCGCCGGCGACGTCTGGCTGCGGCCCGTCGCGGGCAGGATCACTCCGTTCGGTGAGTCGGGTCTCCTGGTCGAAGGTGGGTCGGCGGAGTTTCTCGTCGCGTGGGAACCGGCCGCGCCCGCCAGCCGGGAAACGGACGGCGAGGTGAGCCGGCCGCGGCTCCGGATTCTCCTGGAGCCCGAGGGCACGACCCTGGAGGTCGTGGGCGCCGAAGTCGAGGAGAGCAGGCCTCTTCCATCCGGCCGAAGGTCGGTGCGGCTGCTCCTGGACGCACCCGAGGCGCGCCACCGGATGTGGTGGTCGAACGGGTCCGTCGACCTGTTTCGACTGGGCCTGACTCTGGACGGAGGCGACGATCCGGCGTCGCACCACGTGCTGGGGATAGGGTCGGTTCCATGAGTTGGATCCTCCAGGTTCGGCGCCGGCTTGAGGGGTCGAGGCGGCTGCCCGCGGCGCCGGACGGCAACGGCACCGGCATCGCGGTCGTCGTGCCGCTGTACGTCGAGTCGGCGGAACTCTGGACGGTGCTGCGGGAAGAGCCGAACGAGTCGCCTCCGCTCGGCTTCCCGGCGGCCACCTTCGAGGGCGACGACCCCTGGCCGACCGTGGCGCGGCTCGGCAGCGTCGGTCTCGGCGTCGACCCGTCGCGGATTCTCCGGCTCGGCGAGCTGGACGAGGTCGGGGGCCGTGGCGGCTTCCGGATGCGGGCCTGCGTGGTCGCGGTTCCGTCTCCCGAGGACGACGGCAGCAACACCGAGGCGCCGGGCGTGCGGCTGCCGCTTTCGGCGCTCCGGCACCCGCGCCTGGTGGAGGAGCGGACGTTCGAGATCGAGGGACAGCCGGTGCCGCTCGCGGTCTACCACCTCGGACGGCACCGGTTGTGGGGGCCCGCCCTCGACGTGCTCCTCCAGCTCCTGGAGGTGCTGGAGCGCCCCGAAGCGGTGCAGGAGCCGCGGGCCGCCAGCCTGAACTGACTGGCGCCCCGAAACGTCTCGGGACGGCACTCACACGTAGCGTTCCGCGGCGCAAGCTCCTAGCGCCCCGAAGCCCCTCGCAGGCTCGGTGCTTCGGCCCATCCCGTCCTCTCCCAGGAGCTTGCGCCGAGCACTCACACGTAGCGTTCAACGGCGCAAGCTCCTAGAATGGCGGCCGACCCTGCCGGGTCTCTGAACCAGGGGAGAACATGGCCGATATCGCGCGAATCGAAGAGCTTCTGGGCAGTGAGGCGGAGAGCCTCCTCGGACACGTCTGCACCGGGATTCCGAAGGACCACCTGACCGTGCCCGGGCCCGACATCGTCGACCGGGCGTTCGGGCCTTCCGACCGGAACAACCGCACCCTGGCGAGCTTGGAACGTCTGCTCGGCCACGGCCGCCTTGGTGGCAGCGGCTACGTGTCGATCCTGCCCGTGGACCAGGGCATCGAGCATTCGGGAGCCGCTTCCTTCGCGCCGAACCCGATCTACTTCGACCCCGAGAACATCATCCGGCTGGCGATCGAGGGCGGCTGCAACGGCGTCGCCTCGACCCTGGGCGTGCTGGGCAGCATCGGCCGCCGCTACGCCCACCGGATCCCGTTCATCGTCAAGATCAACCACAACGAGAGCCTGACTCACCCGCATACCTACCATCAGGTCCTCTTCTCGCAGGTCGAGCAGGCTTGGGATCTTGGCGCCACCGCGGTGGGCGCCACGGTGTACTTCGGCGCCGACGTCTGCCGCGAGGAACTGGTCGAGATCGCCGAGTGCTTTCAGCAGGCCCACGAACTCGGCATGGCGTGCATTCTCTGGTGCTACCTCCGCAACAGCGCGTTCGTCGTCGACGGTGTCGACTACCACGATTCGGCCGACCTGACCGGGCAGGCGAACCACATCGGCGTCACGATCGAGGCGGACATCGTCAAGCAGAAGCAGGCGACGAAGAACGGTGGCTACCCGGCGGTCGGCTTCGGCAAGACCCACGACCTGGTCTACAGCGACCTGGTGTCCGACCATCCCGTCGACCTGGTGCGCTGGCAGGTCGCGAACTGCTACATGGGCCGAGTCGGGCTGATCAACTCCGGCGGTTCGTCAGGCGGCGCCGGCGACCTGGCGGCCGCGGTCCGGACGGCGGTCATCAACCGCCGCGCCGGCGGCCAGGGACTGATCTCCGGCCGCAAGGCGTTCCAGCGGCCGATGGCGGAGGGCGTCGGACTCCTGAACCACATCCAGGACGTCTATCTCTGCGAGGACATCACGATCGCGTAGGCGATCCGCCCAACAGGTCCGCGATCTCCTCGTGTCGCGCTTCAGCGTCCTTTTCGCCCACCTGGATCAGAGCCCGGATGTAGTCGGGCTGGAACATCAGGAGACTGAGCAGGTCCGGGCTCTTCGTGTCGCGGGTGCCGAGACCGCGGGTCATGAAGCGGAACGCCTTCGGCAGCCGGGGCTCGAAACGGCCGGCGAGCCGGCCCAGGTCCTCGGAGGGCCGCAGCAGCACGAGGTCGACCAGGCGGAGCGAACCGCGTTCGGACTCCGGCATGCGGGCCAGCAGACCGTTGACGAGTTCCATCCGGTTCGCGTCCTGGTCGAGCTGATCAAGGAAGACGGCGTTCAGCAGCACGCCCGCGAACTGGGCCGGCGGCGGGTAGTCGGCGGCCGCCGCCCTCTCCGCCAGGGGCTCGTGGCGCGTGGACACCGCGATCAGCCGGTCGCAGCCCAGGTGCAGGGCCGGCGACAGCGGTGAAGTCAGGCGGACTCCGCCGTCGCCATGCCAGGCGTCGCCGATCCGCACCGCCGGGAAGATCAGCGGCAGCGAGGCGGAGGCGAGGACGTGGTCGAGCGTCAGCCTCGCCCGCTCCGAGCGGCGCTTCGGCCGTTCCCAGGTCTCGATGTCGCGGCCCTGAACCCAGGTGACGGTCTGCCCCGTCGACCACTCGACCGTGGTCACGGCGACCGCGTCCAGGCGTCCGCGGTCCAGGTTCTTCGCGATGCCCGGCAGAACGCGGCCGTTGGCCGCCTCGACGCCGAGGACGTTCGCGAGGTGATTGCCGAGCGGTGAGGTGTCGACCAGGCCACGGACCTGAGGCCGGTAGCGCAGACCGCCCGAAGCCAGGTTCAGCAGCCAGCGCAAGGCCATCTTCCCCAACGACCAGCCGTCGTCCCGGAACACGTGATCGGGCGTCAGATCGAGCCAGGTGCGCATGAGTTCCTCGGTCGCCTTCTCGGCGCTTCCCGTGTGCGAGGCGAGGAACGAAGCGTTGATCGCGCCGGCCGACACGCCGGTCAGTACGTCGAAGTGGAACTCCGGAAGCCGCTTCGCCAGGTGCCGGACCAGCCCGACCTGGTAGGCCGCCCGCGCCCCGCCGCCGGTGAGGACGAGGCCGATTCGGGGCCTGTTCGACATCTCTGAAACACTAGTTTCATGTAGAGGACACCGCAACGTGGGCGAGAATGACCCGTGGTGGAAGTCCTGCACGGCGGATGAGGACGCAGCGTATGGAACTGGGCAACGGTGCAACGATCCGCTCGGCCTACTTGGGCCGGGTCGGCTACGAGGCCGGCGTCGAGCTGCAGCACCGGCTCCGCCAGCAACTTCTGGACGGCGAACCCGATGCCTCGGATACGTTGCTCCTGCTCGAGCATCCGCCGACCTACACGGTCGGCCGGAACTGCGACCGGAGCGATGTCCTGGCGGACCCCGACTGGCTGCGGCGGCGGGGAATCGCGGTCGCCGAGTGCGACCGCGGCGGACGCGCGACGTACCACGGCCCGGGGCAACTCGTCGGCTACCCGGTCATCGATCTGAGGGCGGAACGCCGGAACGTCCGCGGCTATGTCCAGGACCTGCAGGAGGTCCTGGTGCGGACGCTGGCGACGTTCGGCGTCGCCGCGGTGGGCGGCGAAGAGCGGGAGCGCATCGGCGTGTGGGTCGGTCGCCGGAAGATCGCCTCGATCGGCATTCACCTCCGGCGCTGGGTCACGACGCATGGCTTTGCGCTCAATGTCTGCACCGACCTGGACGACTTCGCCGGCATCCTCTCGTGTGGCTTCGATGCCGGTGTGATGACTTCGATCGAGGAACTCACCGGCCGCCGTCGCGATCTGGAGGATGTCGCCGCTTGCTGCGCGGAGAGCTTCGCGCAAGTTTTCGAGCGTCGTCTCGTCTCTGCAGAACCCACCGAGATGGGCTTCGGGCCGGCGTTGCGCGCCGCTAGGATCCGAAACGACACGCGGCCGCTTGAGAGTCGGTCGCCTGGGTCGTAACGCGCATGGACGAACTCGTTTCCATCGGCGCTCCGCCGCCCGTGGGTGGCGTGTCGCGTCTACCGCGGCCGGACTGGCTGCGTATCCGACTCAGCACGCCGGAGCCCTATCACCGCGTCCGCCGGTTGATGGAGGGGCTGAACCTGAACACGGTGTGCGAGGAGGCGCGCTGCCCGAACATCTACGAGTGCTGGGGCGAGCACGGCACGGCCACGTTCATGATTCTGGGCGACACCTGCACCCGCCGCTGCGGGTTCTGCGCCGTCCACACCGGCCGGCCCGCGCCCGGCGTCGACGCGGACGAACCGGCGCGGGTGGCGGAAGCCGCGGCCGCCATGGGCCTGCGCCACGTGGTCGTCACCTCGGTCGACCGGGACGATCTTCCGGACGGTGGCGCCGGCCACTTCGCCGACACGATCCGCGCGATCCGCGAGCGGCTTGCGGGGGCCGCGGTCGAGGTGTTGACCCCGGACTTCCGGGGCGTCGATGACGCCCTGGAAATCGTGCTCGCCGAGCGCCCCGAGGTGTTCTCGCACAACATGGAGACAGTTCCCCGGCTGTACCGGCAGGCCCGCCCCGGCAGCAGCTATGAACGGAGCCTGGCGCTGCTCGGGGAGGCGGCGGTCCGGCGCGACAGCGGCGGCTCCGCGGGCAGGGTGAAGACGGGTCTGATGGTGGGCCTGGGCGAGACGACGGCGGAGCTCGAAGCCACGATCCGCGACATCCGGTCGGCCGGAACCGAGATCCTCACGATCGGCCAGTACCTGCAGCCGACCCGCGACCACCTGCCGGTCGACCGCTACGTGCACCCGGACGAGTTCGCCCGCCTGCGCGGATTCGCCCTGGGACTGGGCTTCCGCCACTGCGAGGCGGGCCCGCTCGTGCGCAGCAGCTACCACGCTCACGAGCACGTCGCCCGCTCCTGATGGAGATCCCGTGACCGTCTTCTCACGGGTGGTCGGCTGGTCCCTGCCGCTGATGCCGCCGCCGCTGGTGCGCTGGGCGGCCGCGCCCTACGTGGCCGGCGACGAGCCGGCGGACGCTCTCGACTGCGCCGCCGCGCTCAATCGTCGCGGGCTTGCCGGGACGCTGGCGCTGCTGGGCGAGGAGATCGACAGCCCGGAACTCGCCTCTGAAGGCACGGGGCTCTATCTCGACCTGGTCGACGCCCTCGCCGACCGTGATCTCGACTGCAACGTGTCGGTCAAGCTCACGCTGCTGGGCCTCAAGGTCTCCAGGGCCCTCTGCCGCGACCACCTCTTCGATCTCGTCCGGCGGGCCGAGGCCCGCGGCAACTTCGTCCGGATCGACATGGAGGACCACACCTGCACGACGGCCACCCTGGACCTCTACCGGGAGGCTGTGGCCGCTTCGCGAAGGCGCGCCGCGGTCGGGGGACCGACCGGTTCGGCTGCCTCTGGCGCCGCGGTCGGCGTAGTGCTCCAGGCCTACCTGCACCGCACGCTCGCCGACGTCGCGGCGCTGCCCGAGCGCGCCAACGTGCGGCTGTGCAAGGGCATCTACGTCGAGCCACCGAGCGTGGCGATCCAGGACTACGGCAAGGTGCGCCGGAACTTCCTTGCGACCCTCGAGGCCCTGTTAGACCGCGGCGCCTACGTCGGCATCGCCACTCACGACGACTACCTGCTACGGGAATCGGCGGCGATGATCGGGCGCCGCGGTCTGGCGGTCGACCGCTACGAGTTCCAGATGCTGCTGGGGGTAACCGAGGAACGTCGCGACCGGCTGGCGAGGGCCGGGCACCGGGTGCGCATCTACGTGCCCTACGGCCGGCAGTGGTACGCGTACTCGACGCGCCGCCTGCGCGAGAACCCGAGCATCGCCGGCCACGTGGCGCGGGCGTTCTTCCTGCGACTGATGCGCGGGCAGACGGGCGCTGACTGGGGCAAGTGAGGCAGAATCGTCGCCTTCCGCGAGCGCGCCAGCTCCGCGGTTCATGCCATAGGGAGACGAGAAGGTGACTACGACCGACAAGGCCGCTTCCCGGAGCGGCGGACCCCGCGTCGCCGTGATCGGCGCGGGCGAGATGGGACGGACGTTGATGAGCGGCTGGCTGGACGCCGGCGCCGTCGCGGCGGAGTCCATCTTCGCTACCGCCGGGCACAGCGAGCGGATCGCGGCCGTGGCCGAGAGGTTCGGGATCGAGGGTGCGGTCGACAACCGCCGCGCCGCCGAGTTCGGCGACATCGTTCTGCTGGCGGTCAAGCCGCAGACGGCGGACCAGGTGCTCGAGGAGATCGGCGACCTGCTCCATCCGGGGCAGATCCTCGTTTCGATCCTGGCTTCGGTCAGAACGTCCTACATCGAGGATCGCGTGCCGGCCGAGATTCCGGTCGTGCGCGCGATGCCGAACACGCCGAGCCGGGTCGCCGCCGGCATGACCGCGCTGTCGCCCGGCCGTTTCGCGTCCGCCGATCACGTGGCGCAGGCGGAGCGCCTGTTCCTGCCGCTCGGCCGTACCGTGGTGGCCGACGAGAAACACATGGACGCCATCACCGGGCTGTCGGCATCGGGCCCGGCGTTCCTCTACATCGTGATCGAGGCGCTGGCGGAAGGCGGCGTCAAGGCGGGGTTGCCGCGGAAGATGGCGATCGAGCTCGCGGCTCAGACCTGCCTCGGCGCCGGCAAGATGGTGATCGACACGGATCGGCACCCGGCCCTGCTCAAGGACGAGGTGACGACGCCGGCCGGCTGCACCGTCGACGGCATTCTGCGCCTGGAGGAGGGCGGCCTCCGCGTGACGCTGATCAAGGCGATCATCGAGGCGGCGGCGCGCGCCCGCGAACTGGTTCCCGACGAGTAGGGGCGGCCGTGCTTCGCTCCCTGCACGTCCGGAACCTGGCCGTGATCGAACGGGCGGAGCTCGAGTTCGGACCCGGGCTGAACGTGGTCACCGGCGAGACGGGAGCGGGCAAGTCCCTGGTCGTCGATTCGCTCTCGCTGCTCGCGGGAGGGCGCGCGAGTTCGGAGATGATCCGCACGGGCGCCGGCACGCTGGCGGTGAGCGGCCTCTTCGAGCCCTCGGGCGCCGCATGGCGCTGCCGGCTCGAAGAGGCGGGTGTGCCGGCGGACGGCGACGAGCTTCTGGTGCGCCGGGAGGTCACCCGGGAGGGGCGCAACCGCGTGTTCGTCAACGACCATCCGGTCACCGCGAGGCTGCTGTCGACCGTCGCCCACGGTCTGATCCGCATCTTCGGCCAGCGCGACGAACTCGGCATGCTGTCCGCGGATCTCCAGCGGGCGTGGCTCGACCGCTCCGGCGGGGACTCGTTGACCGCACTGGTCGATTCATGCCGCGAGGCCCACGGCGCCTGGCGCGAGGCCGCGGACCGGCTCGAGCGGCTTTCCCTGGACGACCAGCTTCGCCAGGAACGGATCGATCTCCTGAAGTTCCAGACCTCGGAGATCGACGCCGCGCGCCTGCTGCCCGGCGAGGACGAAGAGCTGCGGGCCGAACGCGAGGTGCTCCGCCACGCCGAGGCGATCGCGGGCGCGCTTCACCGGGCGATCGCCCTGCTCAGCGACGACGAAATGGCGGTCGACGGTCGCGTGGCACAGGCCGGACACGCGCTCTCGGACATCTCGCGCTGGCAGCCGGAGGCGGAGTCCTGGGCCGAAACCCTGACGGAGGTCGGCGCCACCGTGAACGACCTCGCGCAGGAGCTGCGGACGCGGGCGGCCGGCTGTGAGTCGGACCCGGCGCGGCTGAACCAGATCGAAGAGCGGTTGAGCGTGATCGAGCGTCTGGCCCGCAAGCACGGCGGCAGCAGTTCGGATGTTCTGGAACACGGCCGCCGCCTGGCGGAGGAGCTCTTCGAACTGGAAACGGCGGATGTGCGCCGGGAGGAGGTGGAGAAGGAGGCCGCCGCGCGCCTCGCCGAGTACGCCGGGCGGGCCGAGGCGCTCTCGGCCGCACGGCGCGAACGGGCCGGTGCTCTTGAGCGCGAGGTCCGCGGTCATCTCCTGGACTTGGCGTTCGAACGGGCGGCGTTCGAGGTCGAGGTCGCCCGGGAGCTTCGGGCCGGCAGCCCGCTCGAGCTCGATGGCGAGCGGATCGCCTTCGACCTGGAGGGTGTCGACCGGGTCACTTACCGGTTCAGCGCGAACCCGGGCGAGGATCCGCGACCGCTGTCCCGGGTCGCTTCGGGCGGCGAGCTGGCGCGCCTGTTCCTGGCGCTTCAGACCGCGGTTCGGGGCGGCGGTCCGGCCGAAGGTTCGACCCTCGTGTTCGACGAAGTGGACTCGGGCGTCGGCGGCGCCGAGGCGGCGATCGTCGGCCGCAAGCTCCAGCGACTCGCCGCCGGCGGCCAGATCCTGGCGGTGACCCACCTGCCTCAGGTGGCGTCCCGCGGCAACCTCCACCTCGAGGTGAAGAAAGAAGTTCACGACAGCCGAACCCGAGTCGACGTCCACCACCTCGACCACGAACGCCGTATCGAAGAAGTCGCCCGCATGCTCGCCGGAGAACACGTCACGGACGCCTCCCGCTCCGCCGCCGCCGAACTGCTTGACGCTGGCGCCGAGTAGCGGCGCAACTCGCTAGGCTCACCGGCCATGCTCGACGTATGGCCCTGGGACGGTGATCTGAACGAGGTGAGGACGGCCCTCTCCGAAGGGCGGATCCTGGCGATCCCGACTGAGTCCTCCTACGGCCTGGCCGTCGATCCACGCTCGATAGCAGGAGTTGAAGCGATCTACCGGCTCAAGGAGCGAGAGCGCGGGAAACCACTGCCGGTCGTGGCCGCCAACCTTGAACAGGCCATCGACCTCGGCGTCGAACCGAACGAGGCGATCCGCCTAGCCGAAGCACACTGGCCGGCGCCCCTCACCATCGTGGCGCCTCTTCGGTCGGGCGTGTCCGTGCCGGCGGCCGCCGGGGGAGACACGCTGGCCGTGCGCGTGCCGGACCACGACCGACTCCGTGCGTTCCTCCAGGCTCTCGGTCATCCGCTGACCGCGACCAGCGCGAACCGGAGCGGCGAGCCGCCTGCGTGCGAACTGGCGGACCTCGAACCGATCCTCGACGCCGCCGCGCTGGTGATCGGCGGCGAGCGGACCCCCGGGGGGCTGGCATCCACCGTGGTATCTTGGAGTTCCGCCGGTTTGCGGGTGTTGCGCCGCGGGCGCTTCGAGTTCTGATCCCCGCGGCCCGCGCAGTCGTCAGGTCCAAGACTCAAAGACCGTGAGCCGATCCGCCGTCTCCTTCGTCGCGCTCCTTTGCGCCTGGGCCTTGCCGCAGGCGGCGCCGGCGGCGGCTCAGGAAACCGTCGTCGCTTCGCGTACCGACGGGGCGCCGGCGGTCGATCTGGCCGGCGACGAGATCGGAGTCGACGAAGTCGCGCGCGGCCAGAGGGGCTACGGCCTGTCCGTGTTCGCGGGTAGCGAGCCGGAGCGCTTCGGGGTCGAGGTCGTCGGCGTCCTGCGCGAGATGGACCCGGGCACGAGTTTCATCGTCGCCCGGTTGAGCGGCAAGGGGCTCGAGGAGTCGGGCGTGGTGGCCGGAATGAGCGGCAGCCCGGTCTACATCGACGATCGTCTGGCCGGCGCCGTGGCCTATTCCTGGGCGTTCACCAGCGAGGCTCTGGCGCTGATCACGCCGATCGCAGCGATGCGGCGGTTGAGCGCGCTCGACCCGGGCGAAGCGGCGGGCGGGTCGCTCGGTCTGTCCGCTCCGGGAGCGGCCGCGCCGTTCGAGCGCTCGGTGCGGCAGATCCTCGAACCGCCGGAGGACGTGGGGGAGGCGGTCCGTGAAGTCGTGGTCGAGCAGCTCGGGGCTCTGCTGGCGCCGGCCGACTGGGGCGGCCGCGGCGCATCGATCGCCACACTGGGTTTCGGCGAGCCGGTCCGCCGGATGCTCGCCGCAGCTCCCGCCGGTCGCGCCGAGGGGTCCGACGCGCCCGAACTCGGCGCGGGCAGCGCCGTCGCGGGCGTCCTGATCGACGGCGACCTGAAGCTCGCCGTCGGCGGTACGGTGACCCGGGTCGAGGACGGTGAGGTGCTGGCCATGGGCCACCCCTATCTCGGCGTGGGACCCCTGGGCGTGCCGATGGCGACGGTCGAGGTGGTCGGCGTCGTCCCCCGACTCAACAGCTCGACCCGGCTCAGCAACATCGGACCCGTGGTCGGCGCCTTCGACCAGGACCGCTTCGCCGGGCTCCGGGGCACGCTCGGCGCCGAGGCGCGGACGATCCCGATGACGATCGACGTCGAGACGCCGAACGGCGCGTCTCGCCGTTTCGACCTCCGGCTCGCCGACCTGCCCATCATGCTGCCGTCGCTGGTCGGCATCCCGACCATGCAGGCGCTCGACTCCGCCTCGTACGGCGGCGGTGAGAGCAGTCTCGACATGACCGGCACCTTGCGGCTGCAAGGCCACGCCGAGGTGCCGCTGCGCCAGGTCTTCGACGGTTCGAACCCCGGCACGCGCGCCGCCTTCTACCTGATCGCGCTGGTGGGCGCCCTGGTGAACTCGGACTACGAGGCGGTGGAGATCGAGGGCATCGACCTGACCCTGAGGCAGGGCCACGCCCCGCGCACGATCACGATCGAGCGGGCCCAGGCGTCGTCCAGCCGGGTTCGCCCGGGCGATACGATCCAGGTCGTCTTCGATCTGCGCCGGCATCGCGGCGACCGCTTCCAGGAGACGCTGGACGTGGTGGTGCCCGAGGACCGTCGCCCCGGCCGCTACTACCTGTTCGTGGGCGACGGCGTCAGCATCGACGCCGCCCGGCTTCAGCTTCAGCCAGCCAGGTCCTCCTCGCTCGAGGACGAGCTGGATCTGCTGCGGTCCTTCAGGTCCCAGAGCCGGCTCGCCGCGCTTGGCGTCGTGCCGGCGCGCGGGCTGATCGTGGAAGGCCGGCCGATGCCGGACCTGCCGGCCACCGTCCGTTCGATCTGGCAGGCGTCGCCGCTGCAGGGGGAGCCACGCGCCCTGAACCTGGCGATCGTCAGCGAGCATGGCCGTGATCTCGGCACGCCGCTCGACGGTCTGTTCCGGATCGACCTCCAGATCCTGCCGGGTACCGCGCCGTGAAGAGCCGACAGCGTACCGCCGCGGCTCTCGCCGCGGCGGCAAGCCTGCTGCTCGGCGGCGCCGGGACCGTCGCCGCCTCGGAAGTCCAGATCTGGCGGGCCGACAGTCAGGCCGCCTTCCTTGCAGGCGAACTCGTCGACGTCAGCGTCGATCGCCTGGGTATTCTGAGGCTGGCGCAGCGCGCGGAGCAGTTCGCCACCCTTTCCGAGCCCTTCCTGTTCTCCTTCGCCGGCGCCAACGGCCGCTTCGCGGCCGGCACCGGCAACTCGGGCAAGGTGCTGGAAGTCACGGCCGGCGCTGACGCCGGTTCGGTCGCGGAACTCTTCGCGGTCGAGGAACCGGAGATCTTCGCGGTCTGGGTCGACGGCGACGGCGCGGTCTACGCCGGGTCGTCGCCGGACGGCAAGGTCTACCGCAAGCGCCCGGACGGGGAAGTCGAGGTCGTGTTCGATCCGGAGGCGAAGTACATCTGGGCCCTTCTCGGCGACGGCGATGGCGGCCTGCTGGTGGGCACCGGTCCGGAAGGCAAGCTCCATCGGGTCGACCTCGCAAGCGGGGAGTCGACGCTGCTCTACGACAGCACGGATCTCCACATCCGCTCGCTCGCACGGCGCGCGGACGGCACGCTGTTCGCCGGCACCGCCGGCGAGGGCCTCCTGCTCGAGATCGACGCCGCGGGTTCGGCCCGGACCCTCTACGACGCGGCCGGGCCGGAGGTGCTGGCGATCGTTCCGGGCGACGAGGGCGCCTTCTACGCCACGGCCCTGGCCTCCGAGGCGAGCTTCGTCGACCTGAGCAGCGCGCGCAGGTCCGCCTCCAGCAGCTCCTCGGGCAGCGGGAGCAGCGGCTCCGGCGGCAGTGCGACGGAAGCGAACAGCCAGGCCACCCAGGTCACGTCCCAGGCGGGGGCGATCTCGGTCGGCAGCCGCGCCGCCTCGTTCAAGGGGCCGCGTTCCGAGGTGCTGCGGATCGACGGCAGCGGCGCTGTCGAATCGATCTGGAAGTTCGATGCCGAGACCGTGTACGCCCTGAGCTACCAGCAGGGCAGGTTGTGGGTCGCCACCGGCCAGGAAGGCAAGCTGTTCAGCTACCAGAACGAGCAGATGGTGCTGGAGAAGGACCTCGACCAGGGCCAGATCGTCGGACTCGCGGAGGGGCCCGCGGGCCCCGTCTTCGCGAGCACGAACGCTGCCGCCGTCTACGGCTTCGTCGGCGGCGGGTCCGCCGGTCTGGCGGAACGGGGCACGGTCACCGCCAAGCCGCTCGACGCGTCGTCCGTGGCGAGCTTCGGCTCGATCCGCTGGCGCGGCCGGGCCGGCGACGGAGTCGAGGTCGCGCTCTCCGCCCGCAGCGGCATGAGTTCGACGCCGGACGAGACCTGGTCCGGGTGGACCACGGCCTCCGCGGCGCGGGAGGCGCCGCTCTCCGACCTGCCGCCGGGCCGGTACCTGCAGTGGCGGGCCGAACTCCGCGGCAGCGGCGACCGGACGCCCGAGGTCGTCGCGGTCGAGGTCAGCTACCGGCAACACAACCGCAAGCCGGAGATCAAGGGGCTGGACGTGCTGCCCGCCGGCACGATCCTGGTGCCGACGAACTTCAACCCCTCGAACCAGGCCTACGAACCGGCGCACCCGAACCGCGACCGCATCTTCACCGTCGTGGGGGACCCGGCGCAGACCCAGAGCGGCTCGACGAAGACGCTCTGGAAGCTCGGCTACCGGACCCTGCGCTGGGAAGCCGAGGACCCGAACAAGGACCGTCTCCGTTACCGCCTCTCCTTCGCCCGCGAGGCGGCTCTGGCGGCAGTCGGAGAAGGAGACAGCGAGTCCGACTCGCAGTGGCTCGAGGTGGCGGACGACCTGAAGGCGACGTTCCTGAGTTTCGATGCCACGGTGCTGCCGGACGGCGTCTACCGATTCCGGGTGGAAGCGAGCGACCGGCTCGACAACGTCGCCGGCGAGGCGCTGGAGGCGGAGGAGATATCGGCCGCGACGGTGGTCGATCACAGCCCGGCCCGGCTGGTCTCCGCGATCCGCGACGGCGACCGGGTAACCGCCGTGGTCGAGGATGCCTGGAGCCCGCTGCGCGAGGCGCTGATCAGCGTCGACGCCGGCGAGTGGCGTTCCGTCCCGGTCGAGGACGGCCTCCTCGACAGCCAGCGCGAGACGCTCTCCATCGCGGCTCCGGCCGGGGCGAGCCTGCTGCTGCTGCGGCTGACCGACGCCTCCCACAACGTGACGACGATCGACCTGTCAGGTCAGCTAGGCTCCGGCCGATGAGCCAGCGGATAGGTGTTTTTCCGGGTTCCTTCGACCCGGTCCACAACGGCCACGTCGACCTGATCGAGCGCGCCCGCCGGCTCTTCGACGTGCTCTACATCGCCGTCCTCTACAACGAGCAGAAGCAGGCCCTGTTCTCGGTGGAGGAACGGATCGACCTCCTCCGCGACCTAGTCGGCGACTCCGGCGACTGCCGGGTCGAGAGCTTCAGCGGCCTCCTCGTCGACTACGCCCGCGAACGGAACGCCACCGCCGTCGTCCGTGGCCTCCGCTCCGGCGCCGACTTCGACTACGAACTGCCGATGACCCTGATGAACCGCCGCCTCGCCCCGGGCATCGACACGATCTTCCTGCTCCCGGCGCCCGAGTGGATCTACCTTTCGAGCAGGCTGACCAAGGAGGTCGGCAGCCTCGACGGCGATCTGACCGGCGTCGTGCCGCCCGTCGTGCTGGAGGCGCTGCGGCGGAAGCTGGGCTGAGGGGCGCTCGGCTCTACCGGCGCCCCTAGCGCCCCGAAACCCCTCGCGGGCTCGGTGTTTCGGCCCATCCCGTCCGCACGGCGGAGCCTGCGCCCCGAGAGTCCCTTCGCTGCGTCTTGCGGCGCAGACTCCTGGATCGACTTCGGGCCGACTCTTCCGGTCGAGGTCAGGTTCGTCCCCGTCAGTGGGTCGTGTACCGTGATCACGTACGAGTGCTCGCGGCGGCGGAGCTCCAGATCGGTCTCGTAGTAGAAGAGTTGGCCCGGCTGCGGTTCCCGGAAACCGGCGATCGGGACCTTCTTGAAGGACACTTCGGAGCGGTTGCCGCCTTCGTCCATCGCCGTCACGCGAATCTCGACGACGCTGAGCCATTCGCCGTCCACGGGCAGGAGCTGGATCTGGTCGAGGGGGATCGCCACCTCGACGTTCACCGACATCTTGCGGAGGCCGGTGCGCACCGGCTTGGAGAAGTGCACTTCGAGCACTTGCCGGTCCGTGTCGGCCAGACTCCGCGCGGTGAGCTGCTTCATGCCGCGGGTCGGCGCCTCGCGCGCCTCAACACTTCACCTTGGTCGCGGCTGTCAGTTTGCGCCGCGGTGGACGTTGCCGCCGGCGTCGACCGTCCAGGTGTCCGTGCCGTGGATCAACTGGTCGAGGGTCTGCGGCCGCGCCGTCGTCAACTCGTCGATCTGGTCGATGACGCCGGCGTCGTAGGTCGGGGCATCGACCGCGCGGAGGACGCCCAGGGGGACCGGGAAGTCGCCGAGGCCGTCGCCGGTGGAGATGCTCGCCATCTGGAACGCCAGGGACGGATTCGCGTGCTCCTCGTCCCACACGAGGCAGTCGTCGGCGCTCTTGCCGTTGCCCAGTTCGATGACCTCGAAGTCCGTTCCCGTGAAGCGCAGGCCCTTGTCCTTGTTGTCGCCGAACACCAAGGGCTTGCCATGCTCGAGGTAGAGGCCGTTCTGCTGCCGGCCGGTCTTGTCGGTCAGGGCGGCGAAGGCCTTGTCGTTGTAGATGTTGCAGTTCTGCATCACCTCGACGAAGGCGGAGCCCTTGTGTTCCGCGGCGCGCTTCAGCACCGCCTTCAGATGCGGAATGAACACGTCGACGCTGCGGGCGACGAAGGTGGCGCCGGCGCCGATCGCGATGTTCAGCGGGTTGAACGGGAAGTCGACGGAGCCGTGGGGCGTCGACTTCGTCCGCTTGCCGAGTTCGCTGGTGGGCGAGTACTGCCCCTTCGTCAGGCCGTAGACCCGGTTGTTGAACAGCAGGATCTTGACGTTCACGTTCCGTCGCAGGGTGTGAATCAGGTGGTTGCCGCCGATCGACAGGGCGTCGCCGTCGCCGGTGACGACCCAGACGTCGAGGTCCGGCCGGGTCATCTTGATGCCGGTCGCCACGGCCGGCGCGCGGCCGTGGATCGTGTGGAAGCCGTAGGTGTTCATGTAGTACGGGAAGCGGCTGGAGCAGCCGATCCCGGACACGATGACGAACTTCTCGCGGGGAATGCCCAACTCCGGGAACACCTGCTGGACGGCGGCGAGAATGGCGTAGTCGCCGCAACCCGGACACCAGCGGACCTCCTGGTCGCTCTGGAAGTCCTTCCTGGTCAGCGTCGGCGCTTCGGTGGTGTTCATTTCTGGTTCGCCTCTCCGGCCATTTGCTCTATCCGGTGGAGGATCTCGTCCCGCGTGAAGGGCTTGCCCTCGACCTTGGAGTAGGTCTCGATGTCCTTGAGGTATCGGCCCCGCAGCAGAAGGGCCAGCTGGCCGAGGTTCATCTCAGGCACCAGGACGCGCTCGAAGCGGTCGAGCACGTCACCCAGGTTGCGGGGGAAGGGGTTGATGTGCCACAGGTGGGCGCGGCTCACCGTGAGGCCGTCGGCCCGAGCCTGGTTCACGGCGCCGGTGATCGCGCCCAGGGTGCTGCCCCAGCCGAGCACGAGGAGCTTCCCGCTCTGCGGCCCGTCCACCTCCAGGTCCGGGATGTCGTTGACGATCCGGGCCACCTTCTCGGCGCGCAGGCGCACCATGTGGTCGTGGTTCTCCGGCTCGTAGTTCACGTTGCCGGTGACGTCCTCCTTCTCGAGCCCGCCGATCCGATGTTCGAGACCGGGCGTGCCGGGAATGGCCCACGGCCGGGCGAGTGTGCGCTCGTCGCGCATGTAGGGCATGAAGCCCTCGGCGTTCTGGTGGAAGTCGACCCGGAGATCGGGAAGCTCCTCGACCTCGGGGATGCGCCACGGCTCCGCGCCGTTCGCGATGTAGCCGTCGGAGAGCAGGATGACGGGCGTCATGTAGGCCGTCGCCATGCGGACCGCCTCGAGCGCGGTGTCGAAGCAGTTGGCGGGCGAGGACGCGGCGATCACCGGCACCGGCGATTCGTTGTTCCGGCCGAACATGACCTGCAGCAGGTCCGCCTGCTCGGTCTTCGTGGGCAGGCCGGTGGAGGGCCCGCCGCGCTGGATGTTGCAGATCACGAGTGGCAGCTCGACCATGACCGCCAGGTTGATCCCCTCCGCCTTGAGCGCGATCCCGGGACCGCTCGAGCAACTGACGCCGAGGTTGCCGCCGAAGGAGGCGCCGATGGCGGCGCAGACGGCGGCAATCTCGTCCTCCGCCTGGTAGGTGGTGACGCCGAAGTGCTTGTAGGTCGCCAGTTCGTGGAGCACGTCGCTGGCCGGAGTGATCGGATAGGCGCCGAGGAACAGGGGCAGGCCGCTGCGGCGGCTGGCGGCGACCAGCCCGATGGCGAGCGCCGAGTTGCCGTGGATGCTGCGGTAGGTGCCGGGCTCCAGCTTGGCCGGCTCCACGTCGTACCGCACCTGGAAGGCGTCGGTGATGTCGCAGAAGTTCCAGCCCGCCTTCATCACCTTGACGTTGGCCTCGGCGATCTCGGGCCGGCGCCGGAACTTGACGCGCAGCCAGTCGATCGTCGGTTCAAGGGGCCGGCTGAACAGCCAGTAGATCATCCCCAGGGCGAGGAAGTTCTTGCAGCGGTCCTTGGAGCGGACGTCGAGCTCGCTCTCTTCCAGTGCCCGCCGGGTCATCGTCGTCAGGGCGACCTGGTACAGCCGGAAGGCGTTCAGGCTGTCGTCCTCGAGCGGGTTCGACTCGTAGCCGGCGCGCTTCAGATTCCGCGGCGTGAACTCGTCCGTGTTGACGATGATCACGCCGTTGTCGCGCAGGTCGCGCAGGTTCGCCTTGAGCGCCGCCGGGTTCATCGCGACGAGCACGTCCGGCGCGTCGCCGGGGGTGTGGATGTCGTGGTCGGCGATCCGGACCTGGAAGGCGGAAACGCCCGGCAGCGTCCCCGCCGGCGCCCGGATCTCGGCCGGGAAGTCGGGCAGGGTCGAGAGGTCGTTGCCGATCAGCGCCGATGTGTTCGTGAACTGGGTGCCGGTGAGCTGCATGCCGTCGCCGGAGTCGCCGGCGAAACGGATGACGACGTCGGAGACGGTGGCTTCAGCGGCTTTGCCGGCATCCGTCTGCCCTGCGATCGGGAGGGTCATGGTGGTTCCTGGGATGTGGCAGCCGGACGCTATCGGGGGCGAAACTCTGCCCGCCGCCGCGCCAGCGGGCTCCGTCCGCGGGACAGTCTGGTGGCAGATAGTACCATGACGCTGCCCCGCGCATCGGCGAGAACCTCAGGTGCCCAGTCGCGAGAAAGAAGCGAGCCGAAGCAGGCCATGGCGGCGAGTCGTCTGGCTGTCGGTGGCCGTTCTCGCGCTGGCGCTCTCGATCGTCACGGTGGCGCTGGATGCGCCCCTGGCGCTCGACTTGCTTGCGTGGACCCTGATCACCGTCGTTGGTGGTGCAGTGGGCTGGATCCTCCTGGTCTGGCTGCAGCGCCGGCTGCTGTGGCGGGTGGGCCGGCGACTTGCCTTCAGCTACATGCTGCTGGGTCTGCTGCCGTTCCTGCTCAGCCTGGTGCTGGTCGTCGTCGCCGCCTATCTGCTGTCGGGCTTCTTCCTCGGCCATCTCTACCGCGACGCGGCGATCGGTCTTCACGAGGAACTCGAGGCGGTGTCCGGGTTCCTTCTCCAGCCCCTGGAGATAGGGCTTCTGGACCCCTCCTCTCTGCCTGCCGCGCAAGGTGGCGCCGCGCTGGCGTACTACCAGGGCGGCGCCCTCGCGGGCGGGGATCCGAGGGCGCCGGCGTCCTTTCCTGCGTGGCTGGAGACGGACGGGGCTACGGACGGGCAGCGGCGTCGGAACAGAGTTCCGCCGCTGGTCGTCCTGCCCGACGGTTCGGCGACGCTTGCCGCGGTCTTTCGCCGGGGGACCTCGGCGGTCATTGCGTTCTACGACCCGGCGACCGGCGGGCCGCTGGAACGGGAGCTCAGCGGGCGAAGCGATGTCTGGACGCAGCTCCGCGGCCCGGGCGAGACGGACGGCGCGGGTTGGACGGTCCAGTTCTTCGGTCCGCAGTTCGTCCTGCAGCCCCTGGCGCGGACTCAGGGAAGCGCGGAGCGCGAGGAGTTCTTCGAGTCCCTGAACGCCGGTTCTCCGTTCAGCATCGTCGGCGTCGAGATGGCCGGCCCGCTCCATGCCTTCGCCGACGGCGCGCCGGTCTCGCCGCCGGTCTCGGTGTCGTTGGCGGCGACCCAGCGGATCGTCTTCCGCCATCTCTTCTCGCCCTCGAGCCAGGTGGACACCTTCGGCTGGATCGCATTCATCATCCCGACCTTCCTGCTCTTCGACGTCTTCATCGCGGCGACGATCATGGCGACGTTCATGATCCTCGGGCTGAGCCGGGCCGTGAACCGGCTGAGCACGGCCACCGGGGCGGTGCAGGCGGGAGACTTCTCGGCCCGCATTCCGGTGCGGCGCAAGGATCAGCTCGGCGCTCTCCAGCGGTCGTTCAACGAGATGGCGGCGGGCCTCGAGCGCCTGATCGCGGAGCGCACGGCCCGGCGGGCCCTGGAGCGGGAACTCGAGTTCGCCCGCGAGGTCCAGAAGAACCTGATTCCGGGCCAGGGACTCCAGGTCGAGGGAGTCGAGTTCGCCACCTTCTTCGAGCCGTCGGCGGCGATCGGCGGCGACTACTTCGACATCCTCGAGCTTCCCGGTGAGTGGGAAGGCGACAGGGGCCGGCTTGGCGTCGTCATCGCGGACGTGGCCGGGCACGGCCTCTCGGCCGGCCTTCGCATGGCGATGCTCAAGGCCGGCCTGTTGACTCTGGTGGGGGAGGGCAAGCCGGCGCGGCAACTGCTTCCCGCTCTGGACGGGCTGGTGCGCAAGGCGAGCAGCCGCAGCAAGGAACGTGCTTCCGCGGCGCCCGGTGACCGCGACCGTGTGTTCGTCACGGCGAGTCTCTCCCTGATCGACGTCTCGACCGGCGTGGTCGAACTGACGAACGCCGGCCATCCTCCCGCCTACCTGCTGCGGAACGGCGAGATCGAGGAGATTCTGCTTGCCGGCTCTCCGCTCGGCGCGCTCGGCGCGGACTACGGCTTCCGGCGGTTCGAACTCGAGCCCGGCGACGTCATGGTCTGGCTCTCGGACGGCTTCATCGAGGCCGCGGACAAAGGCGGCGAGGTCTTCGGCTACGAGCGCACGATCGACTCCCTCAAGGGCTCGGCCGACAGCGCCATGGAAGTGCGGGACCGCATTCTCGGGGACATCCGCAGCTACACCGAAGGCGTGGGCGCCGAGGACGATCTCACCCTGGTCGTGATGCGTTTCCAGCCGGAGGCGGCGACTTCCGGGACGCCGGTCGACCAGGAGCTGCTACGGGCGGCCGGCGGCTGAGGAGAAGCGGTGCGGATGGTCCTACGGGTCGCCCTGGCGGCCACGGTCCTGCTGGCCGGCGCGGCCCCGGCCGCGGGCGAACTCGCGATTCTGACGAACGGCCACCGCTACAAGGTGACCGAGTGGGAACTTCAGCATCGTGACAACGCCTTGGGCGCCGAACGGATCCGCCTGATCCTGGAGGGCGGCGGGACGGTGACCCTGCCGCTGATGCAGGTCGAGCGCATCGTCGATGACGAGATCGTCGATGAGCCGCCGCCGGAGCCCGCGGCTGAGCCCGGCTTCACGTTCGACTATCGGCCCGGACAGACGGCGCCAGCGACGCCCTACGGGGAACTCTTCCTCCGGGTCGGCCGCGAGCACGAACTGAATCCCGATCTGCTGGCGGCCCTGGCGAGGGCTGAGTCGAACTACGACGCGGGCGCCGTGTCCAACAAGGGCGCCCGGGGCCTGCTCCAGTTGATGCCGGCGACCGCCGAACGGTTCGGCGTGTCGCCGCCTGAGCTCCACGACCCGGCCCGGAACGTGCTCGCGGCGGCTCGCTACCTGACCTGGCTCCGCCGCCGCTTCGAGGACGATCTGCCGCGCGTGCTCGCCGGCTACAACGCCGGCGAAGGCGCCGTCGACGCTCACGACGGCGTTCCGCCCTACCGCGAGACCGTGACCTTCATCGGCCGCGTCTACGGCTTCCTCGGCCTATAGCTGGGTGCGCGGGTCTTCTGACCCGCTGCCGCCGCAGGCGGCCTGGGAATCGCGCCGGCCGTTCAGGCCGGCTCCTTTGATCGGCCTCACCGCGCCCGCGGGTGGTACTGGTCGTACAGCGTCCGCAGGCGGTGCTCGTGGATGTGCGTGTAGATCTGCGTCGTCGTGATGTTCGCGTGCCCCAGCATCACTTGGACGGCGCGCAGATCGGCGCCGTGCTCCAGCAAATGGGTGGCGAAGCTGTGGCGCAGCACGTGGGGCGACAGGTCCGGGATGCCGGCGCTCCGCCCGTAGTTCCTGAGCAGCTTCCAGAAGCCCTGCCGGGTCAGTCCGCTGCCGCGGTAGCTCACGAAGACGACATCGTGGCGGCCCTTCGTCATCACCGGCCGCACTTCCTTCAGGTAGCGGTCGAGCCAGGTCTCGGCCGACTCGCCCACAGGCACGACCCGCTCCTTGGCCCCCTTGCCGAACGCGATCAGGAAGCCGGCCTCGAGCTGAAGTTGGCTCCGTTCGAGACCGACCATCTCGCTGACGCGGAGCCCCGTGGCATAGAGCAACTCGATCATCGCGCGGTCACGCACCCCAGGAGGCCGGCCGGTGTCCGGGGCGCGAAGCAGGGCCTCGACCTGCTCTTCCCGCAGCACCTTGGGCAACCGCTGCGGCAGGCGCGGTGGGTAGAGGTTGACCGCCGGGTTGTCGTCGCGGTCGCCCTCGTTGACCAGGAAGGCGTAGAAGCGGCGCATCGAGACGAGAGCGCGGCTGATCGAACGCGGCGACAGCCCTTCCCGGCGCAGCCGCCGCAGGTGCTGGCCGAGCTGTTCCACGGTGGCGACCAGCAGGTCTCCGCCACCGTCCTCCAGGTTGCCCGCCAGCCGGACGAGGTCGCGCCGGTAGGCGTCGACCGTGTGCCGGGACAGGCGCCGCTCGACCAGCAGGCCGTCCAGATAGCGGTCCAGCGTCCGCTCGCTCTCGGACACCCTGGCGGGTCCGCTCAACGTGCTGGTAGCGGCCATTCCTATAGCCAACAATCTATCAGTCCCCGCGTTACGATTCGTCAATGACCAGACGCACCATCGCCATAGCCCTTTGTCCGCTTTCCCTCCTCATCCTCCTCGGCTCCTGCACACAGCCGGCGCCCGATACCGCGACCCAGCTCGCCACCTGGATCGCCGACCTCTCCGACGACGCGATGGAGGGCCGCGGCCCGGGTACCGCCGGCGACGTCATGGCGCGGCAGTACATCGCCGACGTGATGGCCGACATGGGTCTCGAACCCGCCGCGGCGGATGGAAGCTGGGAACAGCCGTTCGACATCGTCGGCGTCGACGCTGCCGTGCCGGAAATCTGGACCTTCGAGTCGGGCACCGGCGACATCGTCGACTTTGCCTTCTGGGACGAGTTCATCGCGCACAGCGGCGTGCAGTCGGAGCAGGCCGCGGTCGCGGACGCCGAGGTCGTGTTCGTCGGCTACGGCATCCAGGCGCCCGAGTACGACTGGGACGACTATGGCGACGCCGACCTCGCCGGCAAGGTGCTGGTCATGCTGAACAACGACCCGGACTGGGATCCGGACCTCTTCGAGGGCAACCGGCGTCTTTACTACGGCCGCTGGACCTACAAGTACGAGAGCGCCGCGGCCCAGGGCGCGGCCGGCGCGATCATCATCCACACGACGCCGTCGGCGGGGTATGGATTCAACGTGGTCCAGACGTCCTGGACGGGGCCCCAGTTCGAGCTGCCCGACGAGGGTGAACCGCGGACGCAGATCAACGCCTGGCTGACGGAAGAGGCGTCCCGGCGCCTGTTCGAGTTTGCCGGCGTCGACTACGACGAGACCCTGCAGTCGGCCCGCAGCGCCGACTTCACGCCGGTGCCCCTCGGTCTGTCCACCAGCCTGTCGCTCACGAACACCGTGACGAGCGAGCAGACGACCAACGTGCTCGGCGCCCTGCCGGGCAGCGACCCGGATTTCGCCGACGAGTGGATCGTGTTCACGGCCCACCACGACCACATCGGCATCTCGCCGGACGAGAGCCTGGAAGACCGCATCTACAACGGCGCCCTCGACAACGCGGCCGGCGTCGCCCAGGTGCTCGCGATCGCCGGTGAGCTGGCCGCGCAGAGCCCCGGGCCGAGCCGCTCCATGCTGTTCCTGCTGGTCGGGGCGGAGGAGCAGGGCCTGCTCGGATCCGAGTACTACGCCGCCCACCCGACGGTTCCGCCGGGGAAGATGGTCGCGAACATCAACTACGATGGCGGCAACCAGTGGGGCCGCACCCGCGACGTGACCTACATCGGCCACGGCAAGTCGAGCCTGGACGGAGTCGTCGAGGTCGCGGCAGCCGAGCAGGGCCGCACCGTGCTGCCCGACCAGTTTCCGGACCGGGGCTTCTTCTACCGCTCCGACCAGTTGAGCTTCGCCCGCATCGGCGTGCCGGCGATCTACCTCGACAACGGCACCGACTTCATCGGCCGGCCGGCGGGCTGGGGCGCGGAGCAACTGGAAGCCTGGACCGAGAACATCTACCACCAGGTGTCCGACGAGTACAGCGAGGACTGGAACTTCGACGGCATGGTCGACGACGTCGAACTTGGTTTGGCCTGCGCTCGCGCGATCTCCGAGAACCCCGAGTTTCCGACCTGGAACCCCGGCGACGAGTTCGAGGCCGCGCGCCTCGCGGCACTCGCCGCCGTCGAGTAGCCGGCTGGCCAGAAGGAGAGGACTCGATGACCGAAGCCCGCATCGCAGACCGCGTCCCGGCGAAGATCGAGCTCGAAGCCGGCACCTACTGGTGGTGCCGGTGCGGCGAGTCGAAGAACCAACCGTTCTGCGACGGCTCCCACCGGGGTACGGAGTTCGAACCGATGCGTCTCACGTTGGAAGAGGATCGACGCGTCGCGCTCTGTCAGTGCAAACGCAGCGACAGGATGCCGCACTGCGACGGCAGCCACCGCTTCCTGGACTGACTGGCTCAGCCGGGCACGATCTCCGCATCGTGCCCACACCACACCAGGCCTGACACCAGCTTCGGCAGGAACCGCGTCGACTTGGGCGGCAGCAGGTCGCCGTCTTCGGTGGCGAGCGCGAACTGCTTCGAGGTCATCGGCGGCAGGAAGACGCCGGCGGTGATCTCGGAGCGGCGGAGCAGCGCGATGATGTCGTCGGCGTCGGCCTCGTAGGCGATGCTGCCGTCGGTGGCGGACTCGATCGGTACGCCGGTGGTCTTCAGCAGGTGATGGTGGAGCAGGACGGCGGGCAGGTTCGCCCTGCGGCCGGGAGTGTCGGCGGGGGCGGCGTTCGGGTCGAGGGTCCAAAGCTCGGGGGCTTCGTCGCCCTGGAACCAGACGGCGACCGCCGGTTGATCGGCCGCGGCGACGCGCGCGGCGATGGCTGCGCCGGCTGTTTGGCCGAGGAGCTCTCTCCGCGCCGGCAGGGCGGACATCGCCTCGCGGTTCACCGGCACCCGGACGCCGCGATGGACCGGATCGATCCGCAGGTTCGCGGAGGCCAGGCTGGTCAGGACGACCATCTTGCACGCCGCGGCGGTGCCGCTTGCGGCGCCCTTCTCGGCGGCGTAGGTCTGGGCCACCTGGGTGCGGTGGTGGCCGTCCGCAATCGCGGCGCGAGCGTTCGCGAGAGCGGCGGCGTAGGCGGCGATCCGCTCGGGGCCGGTGATTCGGTGGAGCGTGTGGACATCGCCCGTCAACGGATCCGTGTGGCTGACCAGGGCATCTCCCGCGGCGCCGTTGCAGTCCTCGGCGAGCAGACGTTCCAGCGTGCCGTCGTCCTCGGCGAGGTAGAACACGGGTTCGATGTCGATTCGGCTGAGCCGCAGCAGGTCCAGGCGCTCGGCGATCGACTTCGCGACCGTCTGCTCGTGCGGCCAGAGGTCTCCTTCACGCCCCGGCTCGACGCCGACCAGGGCGCAGAGGCCGAGGCGGTTCGAGCCGTCCGGCTGCGTGATCGCGTAGGGATAGATCGCCGGTGTCTCGTCCCGCACCACGACTCCGGTCCCGGTCCACTCGCGGTGGAGCGCCACGGAGTGTTCGTGCGGCGTCAGGTCGCCATGGCCGACCGGTTTCGTGACGCGCGCGAACTGGTGCGGCGACTGCGCGTGCAGGCGGTCGCGCAGGGACTCGTCGATCTGGTCGAACGGCGGCGCCGCCTGCTGCGCGGCGTCGACCCTGGTGGAGTTGTAACGGTAGCCCTGGAAGGCGTAGAGCTTCATGCCGGCTCCTGGCGTCGGGGAGTGTGTGCGATGCAGCCGGACGCCCGGGCGCCCGTGGAGCGGTGGGCTGACAAGACGGTCGGCTGGTGGATGCGGAGTGGGAGTGGCGACGGCGGGTTGCAATCAGGCGGCGCGGTTACCGTCGTCGACGGTCTCGACGGCGCTGCGCGCGGGTTCGCCGCGAATGCTGAGGCTACCTTCCTCAACGTCGATCAGTACGCGGTCGCCTGGACCGATGTCGCCGCCGACCAGGGCGCGGCCGACGCGGGTCTCGACCTCGCGCTGCAGGTAGCGCTTGAGCGGCCGCGCGCCGTAGACCGGGTCGTAGCCGGCTCGGGCGGTGAACTCGCGGGCCGCGGGACTCAGTTCGAGGCCGATGTCCTGCTCGCCGAGGCGCTTCGCCAGGTCGGCGGTCAACAGGTCCACGATCTGCTCGATCTCGACGACGGTGAGCGGCGAGAACAGCACGACCTCGTCGATCCGGTTGAGGAACTCGGGCCGCATCGTGCGGCGGAGCTCGGTCATCACCGCGTCCCGGGCGGCGTCCGTGATCTCGCCCGCCGGCGTCACGCCTTCGAGCAGGTGCGGCGAGCCCAGGTTCGAGGTCATGATGACGACGGTGTTCCTGAAGTCGACCGTGCGGCCCTGGGAGTCGGTGATCCGACCGTCGTCCAGGACCTGGAGCAGCACGTTGAACACGTCCCGGTGCGCCTTCTCGATCTCGTCGAAGAGGACGACCGCGTAGGGCTTGCGCCGCACCGCTTCGGTCAACTGGCCGCCGTCCTCGTGGCCGACGTAGCCCGGCGGCGCGCCGACCAGCCGCGACACGGTGTGCCGCTCCATGTACTCGCTCATGTCGATGCGGACGATGTTGTCCTCGGTGTCGAAGAGGGCCTCCGCGAGGGTCTTCGCGAGCTCCGTCTTGCCGACGCCGGTGGGGCCGAGGAACAGGAAGGAGCCGATCGGGCGCCTTGGGTCCTTGATCCCCGAGCGGGCGCGGATCACGGCGTCCGCCACGAGCTGGACCGCCTCATCCTGGCCGATCACCCGGCGATGCAGGATCTCGTCGAGGCGCAGCAGCTTCTCGCGTTCTCCCTCGACCAGGCGGGTGACGGGAACGCCGGTCCACTTCGACACGATCTCCGCGATCTCGTTGTCGGTCACCTCTTCCCGCAGCAGCCGCCCGGCCCCATCGGATTCGCCCCCGTCCTCTTCGTGACTCTCGAGCTTCGCCATCAGCCCAGGCAGCACCCCGTGGCGGAGTTCGGCGGCCCGGTTCAGGTCGTACTGGCGCTCGGCGACTTCGATCTCGTGCCGTACCTGCTCCACCTGCTCGCGCACCTTCTGTTCGTCGTCGATCGCGGCCTTCTCGCTCTCCCACTGGCTGCGCATGGCGGCGGCCTTCGTACGCAGGTCGGCGAGTTCCCGCCGCAGCGTCTGCAGGCGCCTCCTGCTCGACTCGTCGGTCTCCTTGTTGAGGGCCGCTTCCTCGATCTCGAGCCGCATGACGCGCCGGGTCGCCTCGTCGAGATCGGCCGGGAGGGAGTCGATCTCGGTGCGGATGAGGGCGCAGGCCTCATCGACGAGGTCGATCGCCTTGTCGGGCAGAAACCGGTCCGAGACGTAGCGGTCGGAGAGGGTGGCCGCGGCGACCAGGGCGTTGTCCTGGATGCGGACGCCGTGGTGGACCTCGAACCGTTCGCGCAGGCCGCGCAGGATGGACACCGTGTCCTCGACCGAGGGCGCGTCGACGACGATCGGCTGGAAGCGCCGCTCGAGCGCCGCGTCCTTCTCGATGTACCGGCGGTACTCGTCGAGCGTGGTGGCCCCGATGCAGTGCAGCTCGCCACGCGCGAGCATCGGCTTCAGCAGGTTGCCGGCGTCGGTGGAACCCTCCGTGCGGCCGGCGCCGACGATGTTGTGGACCTCGTCGATGAACAGGAGAACGCGGCCGTCGCTCTGGGCGATTTCGTTCAGCACCGCCTTCAACCGCTCTTCGAACTCGCCGCGGTACTTGGCGCCGGCGAGAAGCGATCCGAGGTCGAGCGAGAACACGCTCCGGTCCTTGAGCCATTCGGGCACGTCCCCGCGGACGATGCGCTGGGCCAGACCCTCGACGATCGCCGTCTTGCCGACTCCGGGCTCGCCGATCAGGACCGGGTTGTTCTTTGTCTTGCGGGAGAGGATGCGGATGGCGCGGCGGATCTCCGAATCGCGGCCGATGACCGGATCCATCTTGCCTGTCCGCGCCTGGGCGACGAGATCGACACCGTACTTCTCGAGCGCTTCATAGGCCGTCTCCGGGTTGTTGCTCGTCACCCGCTGGGATCCGCGGACGGCCTTGAGCGCGTCCAGCAGGGGCTGCCGGGACAGACCGGCGTCTGCAAGCGCGCGTGCCGCGCGGTCCTCGCCATCGAGGGCAGCGAGCAGCAGGTGCTCGACGGAGACGTAGTCGTCGCCGAAGTTCCCGGCTTCGTCCTCGGCCCGCGCCAGGAGTTTCTCGAGGTCGGCCGTGATGTAGATCCTGCCGGCCTCGCCGCCGCCGGTCGAGACCTTGGGCCTGCGTTCGAGGTCGCTCTGAATCCTGGTCCGGAGTGCGCCGGCGTCGACTTCGAGGCGATTCAGGATCCGCGGCGCCAGACCGTCCTGCTGCTCGAGCAGAGCCAGCAGGAGATGGTTCGCGTCCACCTGCTGGTGGTCGAGACGCCGCGCCAGATCCTGGGCCGCGGTCAGCGCTTCCTGCGACTTGATGGTCAGCTTGTTCGGGTCCATGTCGTTCGCGTTCTCCTGCCAGGTGAACTCAGGTGTCGTTGCGGGTGGGGCCGGAGGCGTCCCGGGACGGCTCGAACGCGGACGTCTCGGCCAACTGCTCGAACAGGGCTTTCTCCTCGTCGGTCAACTGCGTGGGAACGATGACCTGAATCTCGGCGAGCAGATCGCCGTCCGGTCCCTTCGGGTTCGGCAGACCGCGGCCTCGCAGTCGCATCTTCCGCCCGGTGGACGAACCGGCGGGGACCCGCGCCTCGACGGTTCCCCCGAGCGTCGGAATCCGGACCTTGCCGCCGAGCGCCGCCGTCCAGGGTGCGACCGGCACGTCGCAGTGGAGGTCGCGTTCGTGGCGCCGGAAGACCGGATGCGGCAGGGCTTCGACCCGGAGCAGCAGGTCGCCGTCGGGTCCGCCCGCGCCCTTTCCGCCCTGACCGCCGAGACGGATCGACTGGCCCGGCAGCACGCCCTTCGGTATCCGGACCTCCAGTCTCCGGGTCCGGCCGTTGGAGCGGTCGAGGAATTCGATCGTCTGGGCTCCGCCCTCAGCCAGGTTCTCGAGGCTGAGTGGCAGGGAGACCTCGTGGTTCCGGCCCCGGCGGGGAGGGGACCAGGTCGACTGCCGGCCGCCGCCGGGGAAGCCCTGAGGTCCCGCGCCGCCGAAGAGCATGTCGAAGAACGAGCTGAAGCCGGAGCCGCCGCCGGCGCTTCGGAACTCGAAGCGGCTGTCGCCGCCGCCGAAGTCGAACTGGAAGCCTTCCCAGCCGGGCGGTGGAGCGCTTCCGGTCTGGACCTGCTTCCAGGCGGCGCCGTACTGGTCGTACTTGCCGCGCTTGTCCGGATCCTTCAACACCTCGTAGGCCTCGCCGATGTCCTTGAAGCGGGTCTCGGCACCCGCGTCCTTGTTGACGTCCGGGTGGAACTGGCGCGCCAGTTTGCGGTACGCCTTCTGGATGTCGGCGGCCGTCGCTTCCTTGTCGACGCCGAGCGTCTGGTAGTAGTCCTTGTACTCCACGTTGTGCCTGCTTCCTGCGCGTGGGCTTGAGCGATTCTGACCCAACTCCGGCAGATAGTTTAGGGCCTGTTCACACTATCGCAGTGCATCGACGATGAGCACGAAGACGACGAA
>JAPOXA010000052.1 GCA_026707325.1 Acidobacteriota bacterium
GCCGTGGACGCCGGCTTCCACAGCACGGTGTTGCCCATGATCGCCGCCGACGTCGGCAGGTTGCCGGCGATCGCGGTGAAGTTGAACGGCGTGACCGCGAACACGAAGCCCTCGAGGGCCCGGTACTCGACGTAGTTCCAGATTCCCGGCGACGAGACGGGCTGCTGGCCGTAGAGCTCCTCCGCGAACGCGACGTTGAAGCGCAGGAAGTCGATCAACTCGCAGGCGGCGTCGATCTCGGCCTGGTAGCAGGTCTTCGACTGGTTCAGCATGGTGGCGGCGTTGACGGTCGACCGCCATGAACCGGCCAGAAGCTCGGCCGCGCGCAGGAAGATCGCCGCCCGTTCCTTGAACGGCATCGCGGACCAGGCCGGCCAGGCCTCCTGGGAAGCCGCTACGGCCGCCTCGACTTCGGCGGCGCCGGCCTGGTGGCACGTGCCGAGAACGTGAGCGTGGTCGTGAGGGCAGACGACGTCCTGCGTGCGGCCGGTGCGGATCTCGCGCCCGCCGGCAAGGACCGGAATCTCGACCCGCTCGCCGAGCATCTGCTTCAGGCGTGTCTCCAGAGCGGAGCGCTCGGCGGAACCGGGCGCGTAGTCGAGAACGGGTTCGTTGCGGGGTGCGGGTACTTGCAATGTACCGTTCGGCATTTCAGTTGATCTCCTGGAGTGTGAGGGCCGCCTGAGCGCGGCCGGGGCCGCAGCATAAACCGCGCACGGCAAGGGTCAAGGACTCCGGCGAACGGATGAGACCGGGCCGGTACTCCCTGCTTCTCAGAACCCGGCCGGGGTCCCCGGACCCCGCAGCATCCTCCAGGCGAAAACGAGGATTCCGACGATCAGCAACGTACCGCCGATCGGCGTGATCGCGCCCAGCCAGCGAGGGCCGCCGACGGCGATCGCCGCGACCGTTCCGGAGAAGATCAGGGAGCCAACGAACAGCAGCCAGCCGGCGAACCGCAGGTCCACCGCCGAGACGCGCCCGGCAAGACCGAGGAGGCTGACCACCACCCCGCCGTACATGAGGTAGCGCGCCGCGGTCTCCCACAGAGCCAGGTGCTCAGCGTCCAGCGCTGACCGCAAACCGTGAGCGCCGAACGCACCGGCGCCGACCGAGGCGGCGCACATCAACAGTCCGAGAAACAGCCAGTTCATTGGCACACCGTCGGCTATCGTAGCAATCGGTGGACGCGCAACTGACCGCACTGGAAGGACGGCTCGCCGAGCTGCTTCCGGTCTACGTGCACGAAACATGGGGCGCGTGGCTCCAGTTGCTGGCCATCGCGTTCGCCTCCGCGCTAAGCGCCTGGGTGGTCTGGTGGATCCTCAAGTTCGGCGCGACGAAGCTTGTCGGGAAGACCAAGACCGAAGTCGACGATCGGCTGCTCGAGGCGGCGCACTGGCCGCTCTGGGTTTCGGTCTTCCTGATCGGCCTGCGGATGGGCGTTGCCCGATTGCAGCTCCTTGAGAGCACCGAGCAGAGGATCGTCGACGCGCTGCAGACCGTCGCGCTGCTGTTCTGGGTCGTCGCGGCGCTGCGTGCCTCGGGAGTCCTGCTACGGGCCCTGGCGCGGCGCCGGAGCCAGGGAGCTCTCGTTTCCAAGCACACCGAGCCCCTGTTCGAGAACCTGGCCAAGGTCGCGATCGTGATCCTGGGGGCTTACCTGGTGATCCAGGCCTGGGGCCACGACGTCTCGGGGCTCCTCGCCGCTGGCGGCATCGCCGGCCTCGCGGTGGGCTTCGCGGCCCGCGACACCCTGGCCAACCTCTTCGCGGGCATCTTCATCTTCGCGGACGGGCCCTACAAGATCGGCGACTTCATCACGCTCGACACCGGCGAACGCGGCATGGTCACCGAGATCGGCATCCGCAGCACCCGGCTGCTGACCCGCGACGACATCGAGGTCACCATCCCCAACGCGGTGATGGGGAACGCCAAGATCAACAACGAAAGCGGCGGGCCCCACGTCAAGTACCGCATCCGTGTCCGCGTCGGCGTGGCCTACACCAGCGACGTCGAGAAGGTCGAAGCCCTGCAGCTTCAGGTCGCCGACGACAACGGGAAGGTGTGCAAGGAGCCCACACCCCGCGTCCGGTTCCGGGGCTTCGGCCCCTCCTCGATCGACTACGAGCTCCTGTGCTGGGTCGAGGAGCCGGTGCTTCGCGGCATCGTCACCCACGAACTGGTGAAGGCGACGATCAGTGCGTTCGCCGAGGCGGGTATCGAGATCCCGTACAGCAAGCACGACATCTACATCAAGGAAGGGCGGCCCTCGCGGCAACCCCGCCTAGCCGAGCCCGCTGCCGACTGACGAGGACCGCGGCCGCGCCCGCCACGGCAGGTGCGGGAACCGGCGGCCAAGCCCGCGCTGAATCTCACGCCACTTCCGCTCTTCGTCCGGCGTGACGAAGGTGACCGCCTCTCCGGAACGCCCCATGCGGCCAGTCCGTCCGACGCGGTGCGTGAACAGTCGCTCCGAGTCCGGCAAGTCGTAGTTGATGACCTGGCCGATGCCGTTCACATCCAACCCCCGGGCGGCCACGTTCGTCGCCACGAGGATCGGCGCGGCGCCGGAACGAAAGCCCCTCATCACGCGCTCTCGGGCGCCCTGGCTGAGGTTCCCCTGCAGCGCCCCAACCGGATAGCCCAGCGCGTCGAGCTTCTTCGCCAGCTTCCGGACGCCGTGCTTGGTGCGACCGAAGACGAGGATCGGGTCGCCATTGCGGCCATCCAGCAGCGACCGGAGAGCGTTCATCTTGTCGTCCCTCTGGATCGAATAGACCAGATGCTTCACGGCCGGCTCCCGGAGGCCGTCGTCGATCTCGACCTTCACCGGGTTGCGCAGATACTGCTTCGCCGTGTTCGCCACCCAGTTCGGCATGGTGGCCGAGAACAGAGCCGTCTGTCGTGCATCGGGGGTGTGGCTGAGGATCGCCTCGACATCGCGCGCAAAGCCCTGGTCCAGCATCTCGTCGGCCTCGTCCAGGACGAGGAATCGCACGGCGCCCAGGTCCAGGGACCCCTGTCGCAGATGGTCCAGCGTGCGCCCCGGCGTGCCGACCACGACATCGGCACCTCGCCTCAACGCCGCCTGCTCACGCCTGATCGGCCGGCCCCCGACGACTTGCGTCACGGACACACCCCGCGATGAAGCCAGACCGGAAACAACTTCGGCGACCTGAAGGGCAAGCTCCCGCGTCGGCACCAGCACCAGCGCCTGAACCCGCCGAACCGACGGATCGCAGACTTCGGCGATGGGCACGGCGAAGGCCAGCGTCTTTCCCGATCCTGTCTGAGCCTGTCCGACCAGGTCCCGCCCCGCCAGCAGAGAGGGGATGGAACGCTCCTGAATCGGCGTCGGCGCGGAGATGTTCATTCGGCCGATTGCCGCACGGGTCGCGGGCCTCAGCGCAATGCCCGCGAAGACGGCGCCGGAACGGGCGTCCTCTCCACGACCGGCCGCGGGTTCGACCGGGCGATGGCTGCCGTTGACCGCTCGGCTGGCCGGAGCGGCCTTCGCCGGCGCGCCCGCGCTGTCACGACGTTTGGTGAAGCAGGAGCGGCAGTACACAGGCCTGCCGGGCGCGGGCCTGAAGGGAACGGTCGTCGGGCTATCGCATTCGGTGCAGACGGCATCGTGGGTTTGCTGCGGCCTTCGGCCGGATGGACGCCGGCCGTGCGGCCTTCGACCGGACGGACGCCGGCCGGTCGAGCGAGACTTCTTGGGCATAGGGAAACGAACTCCTCGGGTCGGGAGATAGTGATGAGGCGGTCTTGGCGCGGGCGAGCAAGCAGGGGCGAGGACTCATGTCCACCGCTGCATCAACCCTGGCGCGGCAATCGAGCGTTGTCGGTCGCAATGGCGACCAGGGGACTGCGAGCTGGACCCGGCGGAAAACGCAACCTACACGACCCCGACCTCCGAGTCAAAGCCGGCCCCGCCCCTCGGCTCACTAGAATGCCCGTCGGGAACGACATGCCGCGCTCGAACCGGATCAAGGCAGACAAGTGAAGGTTGCGCGCACCACCGCCGGCGGGAGTCTGGAACTTGCCGAGGCGCCGGAGCCGCCGATCAAGACCGGCGAGGCGCTGATCGAGCTCGTCTACTGTGGCCTGTGCGGAACCGATCTCTACAAGCTGGCCGACGCCGGCCGGACGCCGGGAGAGGTGCTCGGGCACGAGGTCGTTGGCAGGGTGATCGCGAGCCGCGCCGACTCGCTTGCGCCCGGCGACCGGGTCATCGCTCCACATCACGCCCCTTGCGGCGACTGCCGACTGTGCCGGTCCGGCGCCGAGACGATGTGTTCCCGGTTCGCGGAGAACCTGCTGGACCCGGGAGGTTTCAGCGAGCGCCTGCGGCTCAAGGCCCGGGCGGTTCAACGCACCGTGCGCAAGCTCGATGACGGGCTCGCCAACGAAGCGGCGGCGTTCGTCGAACCGGCCGCCTGCGTGCTGCGGGGAATCGATCGCGCCGGTCTCGTCGGCGACGCGCCCGAGGTCGTCGTGATCGGCGCCGGCTCGATGGGCCTGCTCCATCTGCTGGTGCTGAGAGCGGTCTTTCCCGGCGCCCGAGTCGTCGTCGCGGAGCCGGCGCCGGAGCGCCGGGCGATGGCGCTCGAGCTGGGCGCCGATTCCGCGGCGCCCCCCGCGGAAGCCGCCGGGATGGCCCGAAGAAACCTGCCCGAAGGCGGCGCCGACGCCGTCTTCGACACGGCCGGAGGCCAGAGGGCCTTCGAGCTGGCGCTCGAGGTCACCCGGCCAGGAGGCCATGTCGTCCTCTTCGCGCACGCCACCGGGGATGCCCGCGTCACCTTCGACATCAACGCGGTCTTCAGGTCCGAACGCCAGGTGATCGGCGCCTACTCGGGCTCCCCCGCCGAACAGACCCGCGTGCTCAAACTGCTCCACGAGGGCGCGCTCGACCCGACGCCGCTAGTCACCCACCGCCTGCCCCTGGATCGCGCCGCCGAAGCCGTCGAACTGTGCCGGCGGCGAGAAGCCCTGAAGGTGCTGTTGCACCCATGATCCCGGAGCACCAGACGCAGGCCTTTCTCACCGGCCCCGGGAGCGTCGAGTTGAGGCGGCTGCCGATGCCCGAACCGGGCGCCGGCGAACTGCTGATCCGGGTCGACGCCGCGACCACCTGCGGCACAGACGTCAAGGTCTACCGTCGAGGCGGCCATCCGACCATGCTGGCCCTGCCATCGCCCTTCGGCCACGAGGTCACCGGCACCGTCGTCCGAGCCGCCG
>JAPOXA010000099.1 GCA_026707325.1 Acidobacteriota bacterium
TCCGGCTTGGCCGGCATGTCGATGTTCGTGATGCCGAGCGGCCGCAGCGCGTCGACGATCGCGTTGACCACGCAGGGGGTCGATCCGATCGTTCCCAACTCGCCGATGCCCTTGGCGCCGAGCGGGTTGACGTCCGTCGGCGTGACGGTGTTGTCCAGCACCATGCGGGGGAAGTGCTTGGCGCGCGGCACGGCGTAGTCCATCAGGGTGCCGGATAGAAGCTGGCCGCCGTCGTCGTACTGGACCTCTTCCCACATCGCCTGGCCGATGCCCTGGACGACGCCGCCGATCCGCTGGCCGTCGGCCAGCATCGGATTGATCACTACGCCGAAGTCGTCGACCGCCACGTAGCGCTGGATCTCGATCTGGCCACTCTCGGGATCGACCTCGACCTGGCACAGGTGGGCGCCGAAGGGGAAGGTCGTTCCCGGCGGTTCGAAGCGGGCGACCGCCTCGAGGCCGGGCTCTTCGCCCGGGACGGCGACGTTCCAGAGATGGGCCATTTCGGCGACCTGGCGGAAGGTCAGCTTCCGGTCGGTCCCGCTGACCGTGAACTCGCCGTCCTCGTAGTCGATCTGGTCGACCGGCGCGTCGAGATGGTGGGCCGCGATGCGCGTCGCCTTGGCGTGGACCTTGGTCAGCGCCATGTGAAGCGCCGCGCCGCCGACAGCGATGCCGCGGCTGCCGAAGGTGCCGACTCCGTGCTGGACCTGGTCCGTGTCGCCGTGGACGACGACGACGTCGTCCAGACCGACGCCGAAGGCGTCCGAAGCCATCTGGGCGAAGGCCGTCTCCTGGCCCTGGCCGTGGGGCGACACGCCGGTGTAGACGGTCACGTTGCCGCTGGGCTCGACCCGAACGGTCGCGCTCTCCCAGGTACCCATCCGCTGGTGAGGCGCGGTGCCGCCCGAGGGACCGATGCCGCAGACCTCGGTGAAGGCGGCGACCCCGATGCCGACCAGCCGACCGTCGTCGCGCGCCTGCCGTTGCTCTTCGCGCGCGTCGTCGTAGCCCACGAGTTCGATCATCCGGTCCAGCGTCTTCTCGTAGTCGCCGCTGTCGTAGACCGCGCCCGAGGCGGTGGTGTGGGGGAAGGCGTCCTTGTCGACGAAGTTCCGTCGCCGCACGGCGACCGGATCGAGGCCGGTTGCCGCCGCCACTTCGTCCATCACCCGCTCGATGATGTAGGCGGCTTCGGGACGCCCGGCACCGCGGTAGGCCTCGGTCGCCATCGTGTTCGTGTAGACCGCGAAGGTCTCCCAGGCGACCGCCTTGATGTCGTAGCAGCCGCAGGACATCGTGTGCGTCGAGAGTGCGATGAAGGGGCCGTAGAAGGACCGCCAGGCGCCGAGCTCGGAGATCGTCTGGCCCTTGAGCGCCAGCACGCGGCCGTCGTTCTGGAAGGCGACCTCGATCTTCTCGACGTGGCCTCGGCCGTGCGTCATGCCGAGGAGGTTCTCGGTCCTGGTTTCCGACCACTTCACGGGCCGGCGCAGCTTCCGGGACACCCAGCACAGGAGAGGATCCTCGGGATAGGTCGGTATCTTCGCGCCGAATCCGCCGCCGACCTCCGGGGCGATCGCGCGGATGCGGATCTCGGGGATCCGGAGGCACATCGCGATCTGCTGCTTGACGAAGTGGGGAGCCTGGTTCGAGGTCCAGATCGTCAGCTTGCCGGGGCCCTCCTCCCAGTGCGCGCAGATCGCGCGGCCCTCCATCGGAAAAGGGGCGACGCGCTGGTTGAGCAGGCGCATCGAGAGGGTCTGGTCGGCCTGCTCGAAGAGCTTGTCCGCTTCCGGGTTGGGGACCGGAACCTGGATGCAGATGTTGCTGTCGAGTTCTTCGTAGACCCTGGGCGCGTCGGGCGCCATCGCGGCTTCGACGTCGACCACGGCTTCTCGCGGCTCGATGTCGACCTCGACCAGGCTGGCGGCGTCCCGGGCCGCGTACGGCGTTTCGGCGACCACCACGGCGACCGGCTGGCCGACGTGGAGGACCCGGCCGTCCGCCAGCAGCGGGTGATCCGCCTTGCCCATGCCCGGCATCTCGGCCCCGACCGGACTCGGCCCGACCTGTCCGTCCATGTCGGCGTAGGTGTAGACGGCGACCACTCCTGGGTGGTCGGCCGCGGCGGCCGTGTCGATGGAGCGGATGGCGCCGGCGGGGAAGTCGCTGCGCACGAAGGCGGCGTACGTCATGCCGGGAAGCTTGACGTCGTCCGTGTAGGTGCCGAGGCCCCGGATCAGGCGCGGGTCCTCGCGCCGCTTGATCGCCTTGCCGACGGAGTTCGGACGGAACGTGACCATCAGGCCGCTCCCGCGGCTTCCGCCGCGTGCTGGACCGCGTCGACGATCTGCTGGTAGCCGGTGCAGCGGCAGATGTTGCCGTCGATCGCTTCCCGGATCTCTGCCTCGGTCGGGTTCGGGTTGTCGTCAAGCAACTGTTTCGCCGCCATGATCATCCCGGGAGTGCAGTAGCCGCACTGGAGGCCGTGCTTCTCCCAGAACCCGACCTGCAGCGGATGCAGGTTGTCCGCGTCCGGGGCGAGTCCTTCGATCGTCGTCACTTCCTGGCCGTCCGCCTGGACCGCCAGCACGGTGCAGCTCTTGACGGCGCGTCCGTTCAGATGCACGGTGCAGGCGCCGCAGAGCGTGCTCTCGCAGCCGATGTGGACTCCGGTGAGGTCGAGTTCCTCGCGCAGGAAGTGGACCAGCAGCGTGCGCGGCTCGACGGCGCACTCGTGTTTGTTGCCGTTGACGGTGATGGAAACGGAAACGGATCCTGGCATCGATGCTCCTGTCGAAATCGGGTGTTGTGGCGGCGGCATGGTATCGCAGCGCCAGCGGGATATGATGCCGCCACTCAGGAACAGCAAACCCTTCGGATCAGGGAGACCGACATGAAGAAGTCGCTCATCGCCACTGCCGTGCTGGTTGGGTGCGTCGTCGCCGCATCCGCGGTCGTCGCCGCCGAAGACGGCATCAAGCGGACCGCCGACGGCAAGCCGGACTTCACCGGCGTCTACGACATCTCCAGCATCACGCCGTTCGCCAGGCCCAAACAGTTCGGCGACAAGCTGACCCTCACCGTCGAGGAGGCGCAGGCGAACGCGAAGTCGCGAGCCGACAGGAACGCCGCCCAGGACGCTCCCAGCGCTTCGGCCGGCGAGCGCGCGGCGCCCGAGAAGGGCGGCAACGTCGGCGCCTACAACAACTTCTGGTTCGAGTGGGGCAGCCAGAACTACATGATCGACGGCAAGTACCGGACCTCGGTGCTGACCGATCCCCCGAACGGCCAGATGCCGCCGATGACCGAGGAGGGCAAGGCCCGAGCGGCCGCCGCTCCCAAGTTCGCGTGGCCGAACAAGGGCTATGCCTGGTGGCTCGAGACGGGCGACATCCCGTACGACGGCCCGGAAACGAACATCGTCGGCGTGCGCTGCCTCTACCAGCCGACGGCCTCGGTCGCGATCCGTCCGCTGCCCTACAACAACGTGAAGACGATCGTGCAGACCGAAGATCACTTCATGATCATGATCGAGTGGATGCACTGGACCCGGGTCGTCCGGATCGGGGGCGAGCACATGCCGGCCGACTACACCTCTCTTGCCGGAGATTCGATCGGCTGGTGGGAAGGCGACACGCTGGTCGTCGAGACGACGAACTTCCGCGACATGCCCGATCTTCGCGGCGAGGGCGTGCGGGTGATCGAGCGGTTCAGCCCGAACGACGGCAACAGCCTGCTCTACAGCTTCACGGTCGAGAACCCCGAGTACGAGGCTCCGTACAGCGGTGAGCTGCCGTGGGCGAAGACGACACAGAAGAGCTACGAGTACGCCTGCCACGAGGGCAACTACGCGGCGGGCAACACGCTGCGCGGTGCGCGGTTGCTCGAGGCGGAGTACGAGGAGGGCCAGGCGAGCAGCAGCCAGGAGTAGGTCCGCCCTCTGGAACCGGGCGCGCTGGCGCCCTCGCCGGCTTCCGAGGAGGATGCGCCGCGAGGCGGCGGCGCTACACGGCCTGGATCTGCCGGCTCACGCGTCCGATGATCCGCGGCAGTGCCTCGTGCGCCTCCGGCGGCACGCGGAAGGTCGTCATCCAGGACAGGGCGGCGAGATCCGGAAGGTCGACGGTGTCCCGGCCGGCCAGCAGCGCCGCTCCGCGAAGGATCTTGATCGCCTTGACCAGGAAGGTGCGGTCGGTGAGCAGCGAGTTCGTCTCGTTGCACTCGAACTCCAGAACGAGGGTTCGCAGCACGTCGAGCAGCGCCGCTCGTACCGCCGCTCCGACTTCGACCTCGTACATGCGCTGGTTCAGCGCGTCGAGCGTGGCGCGGTCGGTGACGGGCGCAGGATCCGGCTGTTCGACCACTGAGCCCGCGGCGAAGCGGTCGATGAGCGTCTTCGCCTCGTCGACGCCGCTCTGAATGAGGCCGGAGACCCGCAACTGGAGGGCGAACCGGTCGAGGTTCGCGGGATCGAGCGGTTCGTTGTAGTACTCGTCGTCCATCGGATTGCCGGTCGCGATGGCGGCCATCAGCGGAATCGGCTCGGCGCCGAACCGGCGCTCGTTCAGGATCCGGAGAAGCACGTTCAGTGCCTCGCCTGGAGCGCGCGAAATGTCGTCGAGCACCGCCACCTCGGCGGTCAGGAGTCCGCCGGGCTCGATCCGCTGGTGGATCCGCTCCGCTTCGCCGGCAGTTCCCGGCGCGGCACCGTCCGTCTTGACCTTGCGGCGCTCCAGGACGATGTCGCCGACGAGCTCGGCGAGCCGCGTATCCCGGTGCAACTGGTAGAAGAAGAAGTCGAGCTCGGACCCCTTGGCCGCGACCTCGGCCAGCCGAGTCTTCGCGGTGCCCGGCGGCCCCTCGACGTAGATGTGCTCCCGCGTGATCAGCGCGAGGAGCAGGGCCGTCTTCACCTCGTCGTGACCGACGACGTGGTGGTCGAGCAGATCGTGAAGGGGCGTGAGGTCGCTCACGGAACGCGCGACTCTATCTGCACGGGCACTACCGCTCTTCCAGCCGGAGACCGCCGCCTGCCAGCGGGCGTCCGCAGAAACGTAGTCCGCCGGTTTCCAGCGAGATGTCGTCGAGTACCGGCGGACAGTCCCCGTTGCCCAGGAAGACGGTGTGCAGGGCGACGCCGAGCCGGCGGGCCAACTGTCGCTCACGGCGGACGCTCGTGTCGCCGATGATCGGCAGGCCGTCGGTCAGGAGGACGATGTGGCGGTTGCGGCCGGA
>JAPOXA010000016.1 GCA_026707325.1 Acidobacteriota bacterium
GATGAACTCCAGATGCGGGGATTCTGGCGACAGTGGCACGCGAACATGCTGGGCCGAAACACAACCAACGTACAGGACGGGCAGCCCACGGAATCGCAGGCCGCAGCGGCTGATTCGGAAGCGGACGACCTTGGGCGCCGGGCCAGCGAACAATGACGGCCACCAGCATCCCCGCGCTACGAGGAATGGTCGAGGAGTTCCTCTTCAGGGAAGCGGCACTTCTGGATGAGTGGAGGCTGGATGAATGGGTCGATCTGTTCACGCACGACGCCCGGTACATGGTTCCTTCCACGGATTTGCCGGAAGGGGATCCCGGGCGCGACCTGGTGTTCATCGACGACGACATCAAGCGTTTGCGCGCTCGGGTGGCGCGGCTGAACAGCCGCCACTCCCACCGCGAGAATCCGCGGTCGCGAACCCGCCGGTTCGTTTCCAACGTGCGGGTTGAAGAAACCGAAGACAGACAACTGTGGGTCTCCGCGAACATTCTGGTCTACCGGTTCCGGAGCGGCGAAGGAGCGCCTTACGTCGGCAGCATCGAGTACGTCCTGAGGAGAGATGGCGAGGATCTCCGAATAGCCTACCGGCGCGCGGTGCTGGATATGGAAGACCTCTCCTGGCACGGCGCCGTGAGCATCATCCTGTGATGGCCGAGCGAGGCTTAGGGAACCCGCTCGACCCCGAGATCCGCGCAGATCTTCCGCGCGAGTATCCGGTTGATCTCGGTATGCCGCGGAATCGCGCTACGGCGATCGCCGGCGCTGTTCCGCCACCAGGAATGCCGTCGCCCCTCGCGCACCAGCTCGCAGCCCTGCCTTCGAAGATGCCGCAGAAGGGCTCTGCGCTTCATGTAGCGACGACGACCTTCTCCAGGGTGTAGCCCTCACCCGCCGCGGCCAGCGCCGCCTGGCGATTGAACTCCAGCGCCTCGCCGAGCGTGATGGCCAACGTGTCCAGCAGTTCCTGGCGGCTCCGCTCCTGGCAGTTGACGCCCGGCACTTCTTCGATCCAGCCTATCCACCAGTCGTCGGCACGTTTGACGATCGCGGTGTACTCCTGCACTTCTCCCGCTCCTCTCTCGAAAGCCTCTGCGGCCGATGCCCGGCCAACCACGCAGTCCGTAGAGCGAACTCTATCCCTCCCGCCACTCTTCCGCTCCTGTGGTCTAACCTCCCCTCCAAGGACCGACTCCCTACACGCCCCTAGCCTCGACCGACGCCAATAGGACGCCCTATTGCCGAGAGTCCACTTCGGTCGATGAGGCGAGCCGGACCACCACAACCTGCGTGACCTCGGCTGCCGTTGACCTGGAACCGCAACGACGAAGGGCCCCAAAGGCTCCCCCAGGCACGAAAAAGGCCGGCCCCGGACTCGGGCCTATATGCCAACAGCCCCGGCCCCAACCTGACGTCGCCACAAGCGCGGCAACACCACCGAGCGCGCGGCCGATTGCCGCAACTGTTTGGAGCACCTCAGCCTGTGAGATCCCCCTGCTCCCGATAGTGCCAAAGGACTCTACCTTTGGGTCGTGTCCTCTCGACGGGTTCCCCGTCTTCCATGCATCGTTTCAAGTGGTAGGAGATCACACGTCTCGGGTGCTTAGGTTGATTCCACCCTCCGTTGTGCAGTGCATTGGCGATCTCCTGGAGTCCAATGGGTCGTCCTACTGCCTTGAGAAACCTGAGAATCGCCGTGCGCCGACCCAAGCCTTTGTAGACGGGATACGGAAGGGCGTTCCAACTCCGCTTCCCCTCTAGTCCCAACTCCCACAAGAGTGTGCGGTTGTACTTGGCCACAGTCCTCCAATCAACGCCCAGATACTCCAGTACTCGCAGCTTGAAGATGGCCCTAGCCTTCAGAACCAGACCGGCCATTTCGTCGAGGCCCAGTCTCGTGGGACCACCGTGGACTACGGGGTTGCGAACGCCGTGCAGGCTCGTGCTCACTTCGCAGTCAGCCGATCGAGCCAACTCCAGCACCTCCCTTTCTGGACCATCGAAGACCCTCTGCAACTTCTCCTTCAAGGATGGTTCGTTTGGCGAGCCCACCACCCATGCGATCCGTCTCTCATACACGCTGCCCCAGCCTATCTCGTCGAAGATCCTCTGAATCCGTTTCCGTCTGCGCCTATCCATCGGTTGCACCGGATTGTCAACCGGCCTGTCGCCGAGTATGTACTTGTGCCAGAGCTCTGCGGCACCGCAGAGCACCACGGCCTGCGTATCCAGAAACTGATCCGGTGTCATCAGGCTATGCAGCCTTACTAGAGCTTCCTTAGCCCCAGGAGGCACCTCAAGCCACATTTTCAAGACCTGGGCTGCGTCGCCCACAGTTCCGGCGTCCTGATAGTCGGCTGTGAACAGTGCATTCCAAGCCGTCCGACTAGGATCGTGCGGACTGTGCTCATGCACCCTCCCGCCCCGTTCCACAACTTCCACCAAACCGCCTTCAACCTCGATGAGGACGCGCCGAAACAAGCAGAAGCGGTTGAGCGAGAAACAGAGAAAACGGTGCACATCGTAGAGAATCTCCCGTGCTTCCTTCCAGGTGCGCCCCGCGTCCCACTTGACGATCAGCGATCCAGTCTCTTGCAGCTCTTCTGTATTGCCCTTGGCGATACTCCACTGCTGGTGCGTAGTCAATCTAACCTCAGTCTCACCGATAGATGGAACGCAGGCCTTCGTTTCCACAGCGGCCGGCATCCAGTGCGACTTGGCGGATCTAGGACCGTGTGGATTGAGCCAGCTTTCAATGCCGGTGATCTCGGCAGTTAGCGATTGGCAGAACGCGCCGTCGACATGAGTGCCGATAAAGGCAATGTTGACAATGAACCTTATGTCTCGGGGCGTCTGTAGCCAAGGAACGGTGAGCAGGTGACAGCGATCCAGCGTGATCTGGGCGTCTCTGACATTACGGCCAGACGCCGTCGTACCGGACACAACACCTACTAAGGTTGAATGCGACCCACCGAGATGCCACGGTCTCGGCGCGGGCGAGGCTACGTAGTAGGCGAAGGGGCCCTCTTCATACTGGTTGAGTATGCGCAGCTGCATCCTTCCTGTGTGGTCCGTCTCGAGTATTCCTGGGCGCTTGTTGTCTTCTTGATCGGGTGGATAGAACCACCCGACAAGATCAGTCGTTCGGTCGTTCTCAGTCATGTTCAGTTGATGAGGAGTCTAGTGGTCGTCAAACCAGCCCCTGCCGACGGCCGCACCCTGGTGGCGGGAGTAACGCAGCCGGAGCCGCCTGCTGCGAGGTCTCCGCAGCGTCCGCTGTCGATCTGGGAGCTGGGTAGCCGTTGCGCGAAGGTAGGCAGAGCTAGGCGATCAGGGATCCGAAGATCAGGATCATGGGCTGTGGTTGCGGAAGAAGCGCGTCAAGCGTCGGAGCATCTGAAGTTCTTCGTGGCTCGGGTCATCGGGGCTGAAGTGCATTACATCGTTGCGCACCTGCCTCACTTCGTGTAGTCGTTTAATGAAGATCCTGCGGCAGAGCTCCGAGCCGAACGTCTTCCTCCAGTGTTCCTCTTTGCCGAACAGTTGGCAGTACCCTCCAAGATCAAGGTCGTCGAGGCCGGCAGTAGCGTCAGGTTCGGTTCTTCGACAGGCCTCGGCCAGTTGCTCGGGAGTGAACTTCCCGGAAGCCACGGTGCGCAGGTAGCCCTCTATCTCGCCGAGCAGCAGAAACGGTTCAGCCAAATCCACGAACATCTGCACGACATCGGTGGCAGTAACGATCCCGGTGATCGAGTTCTCCTTGCCGCGGACTAGCGTGTATCCGTGACGGGAGATGACGGCTACAGCATCCAGCAATGGAGCATCGTAGGAGACCTCGCTCACATCCGTGTCCATCAAGTGGCGCACGAGCGTAGTGCCTTGTATGTGGCGCCCCAATGCGGGGCGATCACCGATCGACTGCCAACTGATGACGCCACGGATCTTGCGGCGCTTCTCGTCGGTCACAGGGAGCTGAGAAAAGTCGTTGATCGACATCAGCGTCTTTGCGCAGCGGACAGGCCAATCGGGATGGACGACAGTTGGCTCTTGGTGTGCCGCAGGGAGAGCGTCAACGCGGATTGTCGGATCGTTGGCGGTTGTCTTGTCACGAAGCTCGATGATGATGGGGGAGTCGATCCAGACACGGTCGAAGTCCGGGACTGTATGAAGGCCTGACTGTTCGAGGGCATTCCTAATGCCAGCGACGACATACCGCCCTCGGCGTTGAGCATTGAACTCACGGAGAAGACCACGAGGGGTAATCACGTATCCGGGATACTTGGTGCCCTTCTTCTTGGCTTCCCTCGCGTCCTTGGCGATGTTCTCTAGGAAGCCGTGCCCGCTGGATGTCATAGTTCGTTCTCTCACTCGGTCAACCGAGCGTTGGTGGCACTCTCGGTGTCGTCGGCGGACTGGATTAGCACGGCGGCAGCGCCGACGAGGGGTATCGGTCGGGTCTCCTTCGGAGTCCGACCCCGACTGCGGCCCAGCGCAGTCTATGCCGCTCCAGGTGCCCAGTGGCAGATCGTGACTCAGCCTACCAGCCATGGTCACCTTCCCCGTGTACACTGTGAACACGAGCCGGGCCCGGACAGGCGAGTCGAGCCGCTCGTCGCCGTCTCGCGGTAGATCCCAAGCCTCAGCGCCCGAGCAAGTGACGACACCGCAAGATCTCCCGGTGCAGACGGCCATTGATCTGGGCGCTCCGCCGCCGGATCAGGATCTGGACTGGGGCGATCTCACGGCCGGTGAACTGCTTCGACGCATTCGGAACACGAGCCGCACAGAAGCCGAGAAGGGCCAGTGGTTCGAGAACCTGTTCGCGCAGCTAGCACGGAACGAGCCTGAGTTCGAACTCGACGGGGTCTGGCGCTGGGCGCAGTGGCCAGAACGCAAGCGTCTGACCGGCCTGTCCGGCCAGGACATCGGTGTGGACCTGGTCGCACTCCACCGGGACGGGACCTGGATCGCCATCCAGTGCAAGTGCTACGCATCCCACCATCGCGTGACGAAGGCGGACGTGCAGAGCTTCCTGGCGGGCACCGACGGGACACGGGGGAAGGTCTTCGGACTGCGGTGGATCGTCACGACCTCCCGTTGGGGACGGACGGCCGAGAACATCATCCGGGGCACTGACGTCCGCCGGATCGACTTCCGCAACTACCGCGACCGACGGATCACCGCCAAAGAGGTCGAGCGCCCGGTCCGGGAACCCTGGCAGCTGCAACGGGAGGCGATCGAGGACACCCTGCAGGGCCTCGAACACCACGACCGCGGCCGGCTCATCATGGCCTGCGGCACCGGCAAGACGTTCACGGCGCTGCGCATCGCGGAGCGGTTTGTGCCGGACGGCGAGGCCATCCTGTTCCTCGCTCCGACCATCGCGCTCGTCTCGCAGGCGCGCCGCGAGTGGCTTACCCACACGACCCGGCCCCTGAGCTCGCTGGTCGTCTGTTCCGACCCGTACGCGGGCGGCAGGAACGAGCAGGAGGACATCCGAATCTCGGAACTCGAGTGCCCGGTCATCTCGAATCCAGAGGAGATCGCGGCCAAGCTGAAGAGCGCCACTCACACAAAGGTCGTGTTCTGCACCTACCAGTCGCTGATGCGGGTCACCGAAGCCCAGAAACTCTCGGGTGCGGCGCCCTTCACCCTCACAATCGCCGACGAAGCACACCGCACCACCGGCGTGTTGAACCGTCCGCGCGAGAAAGTCGACTTCCAGCTCGTCCACGATGCTGAACGGTTGCTCACGGACAAGCGGCTGTACATGACGGCCACGCCGCGCATTTACACCAGAAAGTCGAAGAGCCGGCTGGCGAAGCGAGAGATCGAAGTCGTCGACATGAGCGACGAAGCCACCTACGGGCCCCAGTTTCATCGCTTGCGCTTCAAGACGGCCGTGGACGACGAGAAGCTCTCGGACTACCGGGTCATCGTGCTCGGGGTGGACCAGTCCCGCGTCACGCCTGGCCTTCGTACCCGGCTGGAAGGCCTCGCCGAGGGCGACAGGAAGAGCCAGCCGACGATGAACGACATCACCCGCGTCCTCGGCGTGTCTCTGGCGATCAACGGGCTGAGCGAGGGAAAGGGGATCGAGCGCCCGGATCGGCTGCCCCGCACCATGGCCTACGCGAACAGCATCAAACGTTCGAAATGGTTTGCCGCCGCGCTCATGGACCCTCAGGTCAAGGCGGCGACAACGCGCCGGCTCCACGGCGAGGAGCGAGCCTGGGCCGTGGAAGCGGAGCACCTCGACGCCTCGGCGAGCGCGCTCGACCGAAGCTTGGCGCTGCGACGACTCAGTTCGGCGGGCGGGGACGGCACTCTCCGGGTCGTCTGCAACGTGAAGCTATTCACCGAGGGTGTGGACGTGCCGAGCCTCAACGCCGTGGCCTTCCTCGACCCGCGCGACAGTCAGGTCGATGTCGTACAAGCGGTCGGTCGCGTGATGCGCAGGGCCGAGGACAAGAACTTCGGCTACATCGTCGTACCGGTCGTCGTTCAGCCTGGCATGGACGTCGCGGACGCCCTTCGAAACAGCCCCGAGGGGTACCACACCCTGGGCAAAGTGCTGCGGGCCCTGCAGGCGCACGACGAGCGGCTGCACGAGGACATCGCGCGCTTCGTTCAGGTCTACGAACCGAAGCCGAGCCCCAACGCACCGGGAGACCCGAGGGACGACCCGCCCGGCCTGTTCGACGACTTGGAACTCGAGCCGGCCGACGAGGGCATCTTTGCCCATGTCGCCGCGGCATCGGGTCTCGGCCAGCCCGGCAAGCTGGTCGCAGATGAGATCGCCTGGGCCGTCCAGCGGGCGGCCGACGTTTTCCAGAACGAAGAAGTCGAAGGGCCACTCGCCGACGCTCTGGACCTCCCCGCCGACAACGAACAGGCCCGGAAGGCAGCCAGGACGATCGCAGCCCTGCTCCTATGCAACGCCTGCCTGATGCACCGCCGTCTGCGCGACGTACCCGAGATGCGGATGCTGCCCGGCCTCGGCCGCGTCGGTGCCACGGACGATCCATCCAGCGTTCTCAAGGCGTCGTGGAGCACGATCCTCGATCTGGACTACAAGCCAATCTTTGAGCCGGCGCTCGCGGCTCTCAACGCTCTGCCCGCGAACGAGGGAATCCGAAGCGCGCTGCGCGGCCTGTCGGAGTGCGCGGACAACCTGGCGGACAGCCTGAACGACCTCGGCTACGACCATGCCGGGCCGCTCTACCACCGGATCCTCGGCTCGGCCAAGAGCGACGGCGCGTTCTACACGAACAACATCTCGGCCCTGCTGCTGGCACGCCTTGCCCTCGACGAGTCGTTCGTTGACTGGAGCGACCCGCAGGCTGTGGCGAAGCTGCGAATCATCGACCCGGCCTGCGGCACCGGCACGCTCCTCATGGCGGCGCTTCGCACAATCAAGGCGCGGATGCGCGAGGCGGGCTCCCTGGGTGAAGGGAGCGACGAGCCGCTACACCGACGCCTGGTCCAGGACGTTCTGTGCGGACTCGACATCAACCGGCACGGCGTTCAGCTTGCCGCCTGCAACCTCACGCTCGGCGCGCCCTCGGTGGACTACGGACGGATGAACCTGCAAACCATGCAGCACGGGCCTCAGGACGACGGGACCGTGCGAGCGGGATCGCTCGAGATCCTGAGGCGGCGGGAGGGCGGCCCCCAGCCGGCGCTCTTCGAGATGGCGTCGAAGCTCCAAGGAACGGACACCCTGGGCGCACGGTGGGTGGCGGACGAGACCGGCAGCGACTTCGCGCTCAACGACCTCGACCTGGTGATCATGAACCCGCCGTTCACCGCGAACGACAAGCGAGGCCAGAAGTTCACGGGAGACGCCAAGAAGCGGATGCAGGAACACGAACTCCGCATCCGCGACGGGCTCCTGAAGCGCGACGCGGAAGCCGGCGCCGTGATCAACACGAACAGCATACGAACCTTCTTCACGCCGCTCGCGGACCAGTTGCTTCGGAACGAGCGAGGCGTCATCGCCAAGGTGCTCCCGGCGACTGCCTGCATCGGGGCCTCCGGGGAATCCGAGCGGCGGTTTCTTGCCGAGCGCTTCCACATCGAGCGCATCATCACCTCACACGACCCGAAGCGGATCAACTTCTCCGAGAACACGGGGATCCACGAGTCGCTGCTCATCTGTCGGCGGCATGACACCAGCGTAAAGGCCGCGGCACCCACCGAGTTCGTGTCCCTACGCCGAATGCCGGCCACAGTTGAAGAAGCTCTCGATGCTGCGGCCGCCATCGCGGGGGGCAGCGAAGCTTGGGGCAGCCGCACACTCTGGCCAGCAGAGCGGATTCTCGCCGCCGACTGGACGCCGGTGCAGTGGTTCGACGGCTCCCTAGCAGAAGCCGCCAAGGAGATCGAGGACTCGCCTAGGCTCGAACTCTTGTCTGCGCGCCACGCCGTCGGGCCCGCAGCCCAACGGATCCGCGACGCCTTTCGGAAATGCGAGGCCGGTGCCGTAGGCGCAGTGCCCGGCTTCCACTCCGTGAGCAGCCAAGTGCGCCAGACGATTCGAGGCCAGCACGACGTCTGGTACGAACCGAAGCCAGGCAAGACCGGCCTCGCCGCCAAGTACCTGCAGCAACGGAATCGCCTGCTTCTTCCGATGCGTTTCCGTACCACCAACGGGCGGCTTACGGCACTGTGGACGCAGACACCTTCCTTCGGGACTTGGGTTCCCGTCGCGCCCAAGACCGAACGAATCGGTAAGGCCCTTGCCGTGTGGTGTAACTCCACACCGGTGCGCATGCTGCTCTTGAATCGGCGGTCCCGGACCCTTACGTACCCAACGTGGTCGCTCGAGCATCTCCGCGAGATCCGTGTTCCCATGCCCGACAACCCGGCCTGGGATGCCTTGGCCGGGGCCTACAGCGAGGTGTGCGACTTCGAACTACTCCCGACGCGGCAAGCCGAAGACTGCGCCGCTCGGATGATCATCGACGCCGCAGCCGCCCTGGCACTTGACCTTGAGGAAAGTCAGATCGCCGAGTGGCGACGGAAGCTCTCCAGGGAACCCACCGTCAGCAACGAGGCGGCGGACTGAACGGGAGCCGCCGCGGCCACCGTCACCCTTAGAGAGGCGCGACCTCTACTTAACCTCGTCCAGGGCCGTCTCCCTCCTAGTCCAAGTCCACGGCCGCTTAGTCTTCAAAGTCGCATCAAGTAGGCATCGGAACAGCCGAGATAACGAATCGCGGGCGTGGGCGAGCTGCTCTAAGACCTCACCGCCAGAACGTCTGAGGGCGTGATGCAGCCCAGAAGGGCAGCGGCTCGACACGGCGGCCTCTTCACCCCGAGGTCCGAGGAGTTCCGACTCAGTACTGAAGGTCGCGTTCGGCCTCCCCCTACAGGCCTACTGGTACCCTCTGGCCGCCCACTCCACTCCCGGCCGTGATCTCGGTGCGGTTGGCCCTAGTTCCCGGATAAACCGGCTGGCTGTTGTCATGCCTCCTGGGGCGTGGACGTTCATCCTCTTTGCGTCCGCGTAGTCTATCCGCCGGAACGATGACAGCACGAGGACCTTGGTGCAACGAGTAATTGCGACATAGAACAGCCGGCGCTGCTCCTCAAGCTCCTGCTCTCTTGATTCAAACCTCAGAAGCTGCAGTTCCTTTGCTCTAGTCGGGATCAGTCCCTGGCAACAACTCGTGACGACTACGATCTTTCTGGTGAGGCCTTTCGACTTGTGCAGGCTCATGACCTGCACAACGTCTTCGCGGGGCACTTCCGGGTGTGTGATGTGATCCCTGATATGGGCGTACATCTCGGCTGGCGTGTCGACCCTTTCACTGCCCGTCAGTGCGACCTCCCGTAGAGGCCAAAGTTCCCTGTTCTCTTCTGGAAACACCTCATCGACGACCTGCGCCACCGGAAGGCCTCTAAGGGTCTCCAGCTTCTCAACGAGTGTCTCATAAATCGGAATCAGGGCACCCGTGTACGGTACCTCGCATTGGCCCTTCTTCAGCGCATCCAGAGCAGCGTGTGGCGATCTGTTGGTTGCTTCACAGTACTCTCGGAGTCGGGCGTATCCCCCGCGCAGCCCGGTACTGCTGCCGCGTCCAAGCCACCACCTCAGGGCCGTTCGGTCGTCCTCATTAGCCAGAAGAGTCAGCAAGCAAAACGCCTCTTGCGCCGAGGTAGAGTCGAGGGCCTCCTCGTGGAAGAAGCTGTGTGCTGGGATGTCTCGCGCCTTCAATAGGTCGCGTATCCCGTATCCGATCTCCCGTCGCGGGCACAGAACCATGATGTCCTTGGGTTTGACTGAGCACCGCTCCACTAGTTCCCGCACGTAACCTGCGAGCCCCTCCGCTTCCTGCACTCTGTCCTCCCACTGTACGACATAGACCTTACCTTTGCGGCGACCTTTCAAAGCCTTCAAACGGGTCGCTTCTGAGTTCGGATTGTAGGTCATGAGGTGGTTGGCTAACGCAACGACACGCTTGGGGCACCGACGACACTCTTCGATCGTCTCATCCTTGGTTGTAGAATGCCGGTCGTCAAACTTACTGATAGCTTCCGGGTTGGCGTACCGAAAGCTGTAAATGGACTGATTCGGATCTCCCACCACGGTCACATTAGAGTTCCTCACTAGCTCGTCCAATAGCTCTTGTTCTGCACGATTAAGGTCTTGATACTCGTCCACTATGACATGGTCGAAAGCCGCCAGTTCGGGTGCTACGGGGTTCGTCTTGAGATAGTCTAGTGTAAGGGGAACTAGCTCTCCAATCAGTACGGATCGATGGAATCGCAGCCACGCTTTCAAGCGACGTTCAAACTCTCGGTCGAAGTCGAACTTTGGCCCACCAGGGATATCCTCCTGTCGTCTCGCCCAAGCCGCCTCGAATGCCAGAATCTGGTTGGTGCAGTGCCTCTTGCCGCCGAACTGATGCAGGTCATGCAGGATCATGTCGGCTTCGAATTTGAGGCATCCGGATTTCATGTAGCTAATCACGGGGCGTGCCACTCTGCCGAGGAGCGGCAGCACCTGCGCTTGGCTCAGAACCGAGAAGCAGAATGAGTGGAGAGTGCCAGCACGTACCTGTCGACATCCTTCAATGTTGAGGTCCTTCAGTGCGTCGACAAGATCCGCCGCTGAGTTCCGGGTGAAAGTCACTGCCAGCACCCGCCTTGGCTCCTGGCCCTCCTCCAGTAGTCGTGCGACTCGCCGCATCATCGCGTAGGTCTTGCCTGTCCCCGGTCCCGCAAGGACACGCAGCCTGTCACCGTCTGCTTCTGCGATTCGGAGGGCAGCTCCTTTGAGGTTCTTCTTCCAACTGTAGGAGGCCTCGCTCGGGCGTGTGGTGTTCATGATCGACCAAGAGTCCTTCTCTGTGCCGGAGTGTCGAAGTGGTCCCTGCCGCGGCGTTACAAGGGGGTCGAACGGTCCGGAAGGGCCGCGAAGTGGTTCCTATGGCGCGCGCTCCCGTGAGAGGACCGCGGGCGGAGCGGCGACTGTAGCCAGCCTTAGGGTCCTAGGTCCACCTCCCTTGCGCGCGCTGTCGCCCGGTCGCCGTGTGGCGGGCTTCTCCCCCCGCCTGCCCACCTCCCCTGCGCGCGCTGTCGCTCGGGTGCCAACCACGACTCTTGGTCACTGGCACCAGGCAGTCTTCCCCCGTGTGACTCGCGGAACCGGATTCCATGCACCTTGCGGTCCAGGTCAAGCCGGCGTAGGAGCTTTCACCACACCCCATAACTCTAGGTTCGAACTAGATGCGACGAGGAAGAACACCAGCGCTCCGTCCTCGAGGTTCCTCGCCATTCTCCAGGACTCAAAGCGCCCGTCGCGCCAGCGGAGCGAGATGTTACCTGCTGGCCTTCATCCGTGACGCCGGAATCGTCCAGACCTGCCGACGCGCTCAATCTCAGTACAGCGCGCGTGCCCGACTTCGCTAGCACCACGGCGTCTCCGCTACACTCCGCCCATCCCACCGACATCCGGAGGACCCAACATGAGAGTCAGGTTGTCCGGAGACGTAAGTCCTTACGTTTCAATGGTTTAGCGGACGGCCAGCCCTACGGGTCCCACACTCTGGCCCAACTCCCGGAGACCACGCTCAAGCCGGACCACGGGAGAAGCGATACCGTCCGACCGGGAAGATTCGAGGTCGCGCGGCCCCTCAACTCCGCCGCGATGGTCGCGTCCACGAGACGGTCAGAGCAGACGCCAAACCCCTCAGCCCCCAACCGGGAAGCCACCAGGTGAACGGCTCAGGGGACCAGCTCGACGCCAAGATCCGCGCAGATCTTCCGCGCCAGTATCCGGTTGATCTCGGTATGGCGCGGAATCGCGCTGCGCCGATCGTCAGCGCGATTCCGCCACCAAGAGTGCCGTCGCCCCTCGCGCACCAACTCGCAGCCCTGTCTTCGAAGATGCCGCAGAAGGGCTCTGCGCTTCATGTAGCAACGACGACCTTCTCCAAGGTGTAGCCCTCACCAGCCGCGGCCAACGCTGCCTGGCGATTGAACTCCAGTGCCTCGCCCAGAGTGATGGACAGGGTCTCCAGCAGCTTCTCGCGGCTCCGCTCCTGGCAGTTCACGCCCGGCACTTCTTCGATCCAGCCGATCCACCAGTCGCCGGCCCGCTTGACGATCGCGGTGTACTCCTGCATTCCTCCTCCTCTCTCGACGACATCGGTGGCCAGTGCCCATGCACCTAGGCAGCGCGAAGAAGTAACTCTACCCCCAGGGCAGGCACGGGCCGCTCCCGTCATCTACTCCGTCAAGGGGATCTCCTCACCGCCCCCCGGTCTGTTCGGGTCGCGGCGCTCAGCCGTCTGAGGCCCGTCAGTTAGAGCATCCGCCGCCCCCCGTCCGTAGCGATCTGTGCGGCTGTGACTCCCGGCCGGACCTCGGCTAAATTGCATAGAAGACGATCACTTGCACGGAACGACGGTCGAAAGGTGTCCCCCAACATGGTCCCGTTTGCGGGCGAAACCCTCTCGACTGTCTAGCCGACGATCTGCTGCGGGAGACTAGCCGTCTAGATACTACGCCAAGCATACGGGCTCAACGATGCCGAACTCCGTGGCGACGAATGACGCGGGCCTCGTCCTGCCCGTGTCGGCAGTCATAGGGTCGATGCCTCTTGAAGTGACTGGAGATCGACTCCGTCGCTCACGGCTTCCGGTCCTCGTTCCGGTCGTGGACGGCAGGGGAGGGCGTCTCGCGGGAGGTAGCCGAGACTTGCCTGGGTCACACGATCTCGGGAACCAACTCGAACAGGCTTGCCAGAGAAGTGATCTGCTCGACCAAAGGGCAGAAGTCATGGAGCGTTGGGGCTGGCACTACGGTGCCGTATCGAGTAGTACGTCGTCTCCCCATGCACGGGGGATTCTGGATCGACAGCTTGAGGACACCGCAAAGCGCGCCAAGGGTCCTTCCGCTCGCTCAGCGCAACCGGCACCGGCCCGCCGTTGACGATCGACATCGAGTGCAACTAGGCTGAAGCCGTGAACCGGCGGCCGCTGACACCGACACCAACGAGAGCCGTTCACGACAATCCGACCCGGACCCAGGCCGGTTTCTGGGCCGGCATCGCGACGATCGCGCTGATCGTGGTTGCGCTCTCGGCTCTTCCGTCCGAGCGCCATTTCGGACTCCAGCTTAGCCTCACGGCGGGATTCCAAGGCGCCACGCAGCCGTGGATCCTCCGGCTTCTATCGCGCACAAGCGACCGCGCCCGAACGGCCCGTCGTTCGAATAGTGAACTGCGCTGATGATCCCTCGCGCAAGACCTCACCGTGAGACCTCGTACTCTCAACACCCAAGAGAAACACCATGAGTGAAGCGAACTGCATTGGGCTATGTTCAGTGGAGCCTTGGGCCGCACCATGAGTCCCTGGATGGAATTGGTCGCGGCCCTCGCGGATGCGGCGAGCTGGCCAATCGTTCTTCTCATCCTGGCAGTGATCTTCAGGAAACCCGTGAAAGGGCTCATAGACGGCCTAGAGATGATCGGCATCCGAGACAACATGGTGACCGTCAAGCGTCACCTAGATGCTGCCAAAGACAACGCAAACCAGCTACCTGATGCACCTGACAAGACGGACGACCAAAGTGCGGTCGCGATTCACGCGAAAGCGTCTGTAGAGCGTAGTCCAAGAGCTGCGGTCATAGAGGCATGGCTCGATGTGGACAAGTCCCTTCGAGATGTCTGTGATCGCCTTGACCTCGACCGCAGTAGATGGCGGCCAGCGGGCAAGATCATCCGCCTGCTGGAGAACGCCGGACACTTGGATGCCGATGGCCTTGGAATCCTCCGTCACCTCAATCACGTTCGGAATGAAGCGGCACACTCCCGCCGGTTCACCATCTCGTCCTACATGGCAGAAGAGTACGTTCGCCTTTGTTCGAGTGCTAGCCGCTACTTAGAATCGATCGGTTGGCCTCAGCAACGCACGGCGGTCGAGTAGCATCTGGTCGTCACCGTCCCAAGACCTGCGAGGCAACCGGAGCCGAGGAGAGCGTGCCGGACACCGTTGACGCCGGGACTCCTTCGCGCATCATGGCGCGAGTGCGGAGCCGAGACACAGGGCCGGAGCTGACTCTGCGTCCCAGCCTCTACGCTCGTGGCCTTCGCTACCGATTCCACGATTCGGCACTAACAGGCCGGCCAGATCTCGTCTCTCCCCGCTACCGAGCGGTCTGCTTCGTGCACGGCTGTTTCGGGCACCGCCACGACGGGTGTCCGCGCGCAACCACGCCGGCGACTAACCGGGCATACTGGAAACAGAAGTTCGCCACCAACGTCCTCCGCAACCGCAGGTAGGAGCCAGTGGGACAATGACGACCATCGAGATCCGCAGTTTGAGCGCTTGCACGGCGGGGCTCGGTACTGGGTGAGCAGTATGGAAGCAACGACCGTTGAGAAGATTCTACAGTGGGTGCACGTGGTCTACTTCGTCTGTGTGGGGATCGTAGCGGTTGCGAGCTTGGCGATCTATCATCTTTCTGCGCGAGTCAATGCAGATAAGGACCGTAGAATGGAGGCACATCGAATCGAGTCGCGCAATCAGATTGCGCGCGCAGATGCCCGTTCCGCAGAGGCGAATGCCCGTGCAGAAGAAGCAGAGGCCGTTGCCTCCCAGGCCCGGCTTGAGCTGGCGAAGCTCATCGAGCCGAGGACCATAACGTCAGATGGTCAAGATGAAATCGTGGCATCGGTGAAACAGTTCGCTGGACAGCGTTTTGGCTTCACGGTGTATCCTGACTCCGAATCCCAGTCGCTGCTTCGAGTGCTTGACGATACGCTGAAGTCCGCGGGATGGATGAGAGTGTCGTCGCAGACGGGCCGCGGCATCTCTGTAACCGTCGCTGGCGATACAGCGGGAGTTTCAACCAACTCTGGCGTGTTCCTGGCCATTGGAGAAGATAATGGTAGTGCCGGCCCTGCCTTAGCGGCCCTTACTACGGTTCTTAGGGCTGTAGGCATTCCATGCCGCAAGGGTTTGGCTCCTCATCTACAAGGCACGACCCCCAAGGCCATACTCATCGATGTCGGGAAGAAGCCCGTAGACTGAGCCTTACGACCTGACGGCGAAGGTTCTGCAGACTTCAGGGCGAGACACAAGACTGAGCCCCCCATCGTGAACGCACTACGGCGAATCGTGTGGCAGAACGACACCCCAGCCGGCCGGGTGTTCGACTCTGCCGTCATGGCCATCATCCTCGCTGGACTCGTCCTCGACAGCGTGGCCACCGTGGACGACATTGCTGCCCGTTTGGGAACGGTCCTCGGTACCGCCAGCACCGCCATCACCGGCATCTTCGTTACCGAGTACATCCTGCGAGTCGCTACCGCTCCCAAGCGCTGGAAGTACATCACCAGCTTCTACGGCGTCGTTGACCTCGCCGCCATCCTCCCCACGCTCCTCGGACTTGACCTCCGCTCAATCCGGGCGGTGCGGCTGTTCAGGCTCCTGCGGGTTCTCAAGGTCACCCGTTCACGAGCCGTCCAACGTCTCGGACATGCACTGCTCAGCGTCAAGGAGGAAGCCGCCATCTTCGTCCTCACCACCGGTCTGCTGCTGTACTTCGCTGCGACCGGCATCTACTTCTTCGAGCACGAAGCGCAACCGGACGTGTTCGGCTCCATCCCCGGTAGCCTCTGGTGGGCCGTCGCCACACTCACGACCGTGGGCTACGGGGACACCTACCCCATCACCGCCGGCGGCCGGATCTTCACCACTCTGGTGCTTCTCTGCGGCATGGCCATCGTCGCCGCTCCAGCAGGACTCGTGGCCGCAGCTCTAACCAAGACAAAGGAAACGTGACCGAACTGTTTGACGACCCCACGCCAGAACCGAAGCGCCGCTCCGGGTGCGCCACCGCCTTCGGTGTGACCTTCGGGCTGCTGCTCGTCCTCGCGCTGATGTGCGTCGCCGTCACGCCCGACCGGAGAAGCGACCCGGACCGCCAGCAACGCCCGGCGACAACCAGCCGCTCCTCCGTCGACCTCTCGAAGACCGGTGTGCTGGGCGTCTGGCACGACTCCCTCTGGAACGAGTCGAAAACCATCGCCAGAGAGAACAGCACCCTCTATCTCCACGACGGCTATGGCAAAGAACCACTCGAACGCTGGTCAGAATGCCGAACATGCGGACCAGGACCAGCATTCGCCATGACCAACCGCACCGGGCAACCCGACAACATCTTTGTCATCACCCCCAGCGGCTCACTACGCCAGTACACCGACTGCGAGTTCGGACCCTGCACGAAGTACCGGGAAATGCGGCGGACCCGCTAGGATAGAAGCTCATGACCAGACGTCGTGGAACGACCTTTGCGTGCCTGCCAGTGCTCACGATGGTGGCCTCTGGAGCCTTCGGCCAGTGGTACACGGACAACGAACTTCAACGGATGAAGACGAGGCCCCTCGCCAGGGCTATGCTTCAAGTGGAGTCGGAAGCCGCTAGATGCAGTGGCGTATCCCTTGGGAGAGGCTACACCGACGCCGTGAACGTGGCATCTGACCTCGGCGCTGCCGTCACCGGAGACTACAGCTACCGGGGCTACGGCAACCTCGTGACCGGTATTCTCGATGCCGTTAGTGCAAAGAAGACCGTATCCTGTCTCGACGGTGCAGCAAGGAACATCGCCCAAGTCATGTCCGGGGTCATCTCCGACGGCACCGTCGGACCGCGCACCAGAAGGGCCGCTGAACAAGTTGCCGACTGCTCCAGGCACTACGCGAAAGTAACTGTCGCCCCCGGCACGTTGTGGCGGTACACGACGAGCAGAACCAACAAGAGACTGCCGGGACCTATCCCGCCTTACCAGGGAGACGAAGGAAGGCTTGTCAGCCTCAAAGGCCTAGATGCCTGTATGGACAGGGCCTACGAGAACAACAAGGCTGCCTTTATCGGAACGACTGACGACGATCCCGTCCGGGATGAAAGGACGGTGATGGACGTGTCGGTTTCGGTGGGAGTATTCGGTATAGCGTTCCCTGACCGGGAGGTGGACTGCATCGTTGATTCCGATGTTGATGCGATGGCCTGCCGCGCCAGGAAGGCGATACAGGACTCCTACTGCGGTGGCCCTGGCAACGTGCTGCTTGTCTCGTCTGATGTGGACGAAAAGGCCGTGCCAATCGTGTGCGAGTGACGGAACAACGGTCCCTGACGCGCACGCCGTCGACACAGATTCTAGACTGAGACACTAGCCCAAGAAGGAGGTTCACGTAATGTTCACGCTGTATGGCGCGGGGCGGGGCAGCGCTCCCTCCCATAGGACGTCATTTCTCGCACACCGCCGTTGCGCTCCCCCGCCACCAACGGAGGCGCTGAACGAGAATCTGTGGCCGTCGGCTTCAACAACTCCCGGCTCCTGGACCTGGCCCTTGATCGTGAGGAACGTGTCGTCGGGTGCGGGATCAGGCAGCCGGGTACCCAGCTATCCGTCCGTTCATCCGCATGGCGGATAGGTGACACCGTGTTCGGACCATCGTGGGCGCTGTCGTGGTGGCTTTTCATTGTCCCGATCCTGCTGGACCTAGTGCTTGGCTTCCCGCGGGAGCTGATCGGAGGTTGAAGAAGAGGGCGAATGTTAGAGATAAACAAAACTCAGGATCAATTCCTGCTTGACTACACAAAAGAAGACAAACGCATAGCCGAAGAAGCATCTGCCCTTGTCAGGGAGTTCCATAGAACCCTTAGCGTTGTGTCAGGTGTCATGGCAGCAGGTATTGTCCTCGGAAGCGGAAGTCTTGGCGAGCTTCCTCTCCCACTGCGCCTGGCTTTGGTTTGCTTCGTATTGTCGCTCGCGTTTGGCCTCGTGTTTCTACACTGCCTGTTCTTATCTCATCGTCAGCACCAGATAAGATTGAAGACTCAGACAGAGAAAGTGATGAATCGCCTAAAGAACGCTGAGGAAACGGGTCCTCAGGGGATGCGGGTTGTGTCGGAACCCCTAGATCAATCCATAGGCCACTCCCCAGTGCCTACTTCTCGATCAACAAACTTAATGCGCGTAGCCCAGATTGTAGCCGTTGCCGCAGGTTTCGGACTCGTATTCTGGGGATTCGGAACGGGGTTTTTCCCTGATACGGGACTTCCGTTGGAACTTCCAAACTGAGACACTACCGGTTCTTCGACGAGATTGCCTCGACTTTCGTTGCTGGCAAGCGCAGTGACCAGAAGGACCTAGCCGGAGATTTGTTCCTGACGCGAAACCGCTCTACTACGTTGGTGGTAGCGCGGCTGCCCAAGCAGCCGAGCGACGATTTGTGGGCCTACACCGACGGCCGGCCAGACGACGGTGACCAGATCTTGGACGTCTAGTCGGCCGTCGGGACGCCGAAGGCGAAGAGCACGCAGACGAACCGGGAGGATCGAATCCCGCTCAGCGTGACGGCTCTCGACAGTCCTCGACCAGGCGCGGCCACTAGGCGGTGGAAAGGGCTACGTCTTCCAGCCGGCGACGACCTCGAAGGCCCTCGTTCACACGATCGTCAATCGGTTCTTGAAGCGACTGGACATCGACTCCGTTGCTCACGGCTTCCGATCCTTGTTCCGGTCGTGGACGGCAGAGGGAGGTGTCTCGCGCGGTCGAGCGGAGACGTGCCTAGGTCACGCGGTCGGGAGCCAGATTGAACCGGCTCACCAGAGAAGCGACCTGCTTGATCAGAGGGCCCGAACTCATGGACCGCTGGGACCAGTACTGCGGAGCCGTCGTCGACTGGAGCACTCGGTCAGTCACGACTCCCCTGCCCAGAATCGGGCGCCAAAGTCCCGGAGCCGGAATCGAGCGCGACCAAGAATCCGGCGAACGGTCCCATCCCCGCGCTGGCACACTGGATGACCCCTACTCAGGACCCTACGTGACGTCGGGCGACCTACCTGGGCAGGAATCTCGCGCGCCGCACTCGAGCAGCAGGAGCCGACTCCGCAACAGCCTCGGGAGAACGCCCCCGACCATCGGGTTTCTGCATCTTCTTGATTACCAGCGAGCCAGCGCGGCTTCAAGTGGGGCTAACGGTCTCCCCTATCGCGAAGTCCCGTACAGGAACCCGACCAGTCAGCGAGATCCCCACCGGCTCTAGTTCCGCCCGGACCTGCTAGCCCACCTTCTCCGCCCGCCCACAGTGGCGACCCACGCAGTGGAAGTCACGGTCCAAGCACGAAGACCATAGGAGCGCGGCACGAAGCACTGAAAAAAAGTGCCCCTTTCGGCTATTGCCACCCTATTCAGCCGAGCGCCACAGCGGCGCGAAGCTCCAAAGAGAACCTTAGAGAGCAGAAGAGAATGAGAGTGCTCTGGACATCCTGCCGATCAACTTCAGGGAAACTCTTTCTTGGAAGTCAGATGCAATCCTCACTTCCACTTGCGAGAGAGTACTCCTGCGGCGACCGCCCTTGCCGTCAATCTGGCTGTGGGTCCGGCCGTTGATGCCTACGACGGCCGGAGACCGGGGCCGTCGAGGCGCCATCACGACACACTGTGTCGCTTGACCGCGAGACCGGCCTTCGTGGCGAAATCGCCCTACTGACTACGTGGTTCGTCGTCCATCACTTGCGGCGAAGGTCGTCGCTCCTATGCCGTTTCCCGGCGATGAACGCCTCAAGCTCGTCCAGTGGCCACCGCTTCGATCGAGGACCGAGACTGAGGGGCTGCGGGAGTAGACCCTCCCGTTGCCAGCGATACAAAGTCGCCTCTGAGATTTGTAGTAGGTCCATTACTTCGTCCCGTCGCAGGAGTCGTTTTTCCATAACTAGACGTTATACACCAAACTTTGGTCTTTCGCACAATCGGCACGCTAGGAGAGGCACAGCGCAGCCTCGTTTGCGGATTCATCGATCTTGAGGATGCAGGTCTACGGAACGCGACCCGGCGATTCGGCCTCAACGACCAGATCGCCCTCAGCAAGCTGACCGAGTAGGCACCCGCGCCGCGATCACCCCCTCCGCAGCAAGGGATGAGCTCATGGCACGTCCCGACCGACGAGCAACACCCTCACAGCTAGTGTCCTCCGCCCTCGCCTGGGCTTGAACAGGTAGACTTGGCAGTCTGTGACCGCAGCGCAGGCGCCGATCTCGGGTTGTCTGCCCAGTACATGAGCCCCCTAAGAGGCGGCGGGTAGCTCCCGAAGCCGGCTAATAGGCGGGACCTTCCATGTCTGCACGTGGCGGTGACAGACGGCCCGGCGCCAATTCGGGCGCTAGGCCTCTCCTCCAAGGAGGACGGCCGCCATGCTGGATCGAATCGTCTATCCCGTTCTGGTTTCTCGCTCCACGACGCGTCGGACCCTAGTCTCCTGTACTCGGATCGAAGGCGACAAGCGCGAGATTGGCGATCGGCACAGGAAAGCCCTGCGTTGGTGGCTCACCAGCCAAGCCTGGTGGGCTCAACGCCGCTGCCCGTCCCCGTTCCAGCCAGATCGCCCCGCACGAAACGGCACCCTGCCCCACGCCCTTGAGAACCGGCTCGACGCGGGGTTCCGGCTTGAGTAGCAGCGAGAAAGTCGATAATCGTCAAAGGTTGGCTCCTTTCGTCAGCGCGCAGGTTGACTGTCAAGCTGAAGACTCTCAGCGGCTTTCCGCACGGTCCGAGACGCATAGTCGGCCGGGTTGAACTTGTCCTGACGGCGTTGCTCGAGGATGGCGACTAGGGCACCGCGATCAGCGCCTTTCCGCAGACGGTCGCGCACAAACGCCCAATCGCGCTCGCTCTGGCTGATGCCGCTAGGGACCGCCATACGTCGGCCTGCGGGCTGCGGATTGGACCTGACCCGGACGTCGCTGGCTGGCAGGTGACCGAAGCTCGCCGGATCGACCGAGTCGCCGCCGTAGTCCGTCCAAGTCGCAAGGGCGTTCTTACGGCCCGGCTTCTTGTTGCGGAAACCGGGAAAGCGCATGACGCGCGCCACGTCGGCCACGGAATGATCGCCTGCGTAGCGATCAGCTAAGCGCCCCATAGCGTCCTCGGCTTGCCGCTGTGTCCAGGCCTTTCGCGTCGTGTGCCAGAGCACTTGGTAGTTGCGGAGAGAGCTGCGAACTACGACTGCTGGCGGCGGAAGGCGCCTCGACTCAACGTCTGCGAGGAGGCGCTGAAGGGAGTTCGCCCCGTCGGCATCGAGGTCAAGCTGGAGGCGCCGAACCTCGGCGATGTCTTGTTTCTCGCGCCTCCCCCGAACCGGATCCACTGGGTTCACTCCGAGGAAGAGGTCGTACCCCTGGGCGTTCAGGTGGCGCAGCCAGGCTTGATAGCGCTCGCCCGCGACACGACCAGCGACTACGATCCGCTGAAGAACCGCCGGCCGCTTCGGGACTCCGCGAGAGACGGCGAGAACGGCGACGTAGTCAACCGGTTCAAAGAGCACGTGGACGTACGCAGCGGATGAACCCTGAGTTCTCATGGTGAAGTTGGATAACATGATTATCACACATCACCTCGCCTCGCAAGAGAGAAAGGGGCGAAGTGTCCGCCTGGGCCAGCCGCGCAACGGTCATGGTTCGGCCGAGCGCCCAGGTGGAAGGCCTACACATGAGACCCCTATCAGTCGTGTTGACGAACGAGCGCCGGCTCTCAAGGGGGCTTCGGCGGCTACCCGCGACTAGACAAAGTGGCCTAGAGCGGTACGACCACGTCGAAGTGGCCTTCATGGCGCGACTGTTGACGCTCTGCGCCCTTCCGCGTCGAAACCGAGGAAACGAGCGGCAGTTCATACGAAGGAACGGGCCGTACACAATGATCGTGACGGCGACGGGCCAACCAGGCCTACCGTTCGGCACGCTCCCACGCCTGCTACTGGCGTGGATCTGCACCGAAGTTGTGAGGACCCAGTCCGCGAGACTGCGGCTGGGCGCGACGCTCGCGGAGTTCATGCGGGAGCTGGGGATCACTAGCAGGAGCGGGGGCGTTCGCGGGGATCGGACGCGGCTCCGGGATCAGATCGAACGGCTCTTCAACGCGTCGATCCGGCTGAGCTATGAGCGGGAGGGATTCACGCGAAGCGTGGCGTCGATGATCGCGGACCGGTCGGAGCTCTGGTGGCAAGTGGAATCACCCGAGACACCGAGCATGTGGGGGAGCACGGTTCGTCTCGGGAGCGGCTTCTTCGCGGAGATTCTCCGTCGGCCGGTTCCGGTGGACATGGCGACGCTCAGAGCGCTGCGGCGGTGCCCCCTGGGACTCGACCTCTACCTGTGGCTCACCTACGCGACGTTCAGTCTGGACCGGCCACGACGGATCACTTGGCCGGTGCTCTATCGACAGTTCGCGGACCAACCGAGCGAGCAGTACGACAAGAACGAGGTGCAGATGTTCCGTCGACGAGCGTTGCGGGAGCTACGGAAGATCAAAGCCGTCTGGCCAAGGCTGAACTACCGCGTGGAAGCTGGCCGACGAGGACACAAGAACCGGGCAGGAGCGCTGGTGATCGGACCGACCACGCCGAAGATCCCGGCGCGACGGAGTCGTGTAGCGCGGTAGCGCGGGCTCTCTCTCCCCTCTGTGGTTCTTGCAGATAGCCAGTCGCGTGGTCGTCTTCCGCAGGTGCATCGTGCTGCTACTTGCTAGGTAGGTCTAGTTGGATCTACTTGGTAGGTGTACGTTTTCAGCGAAGGATCACCGCTTTGGGTGTACGTTTTCAGCGACCAAGGCACGATCTCTGGTGTACGTTTTCAGCGACGGGAGTCGTGGAAGCCCGAGGCTTGGGATCTCTGAGAGCAATCGTGGGGCGTACGCCGGCGCCGAGGCGGATGGAGCGCCTGGAGAGCGAGCCGAATCGGCCACGAAGTGGCGGGGCGAATGGCTGATGTTGGGGTGGCTGCCGTCCGCGGATCGCGCCGGGATTGTCGTAGTGGCGATCGCGGTGGGCGTGCTCTACGTCTTGGTTGGGGCGCTGCTGGTGGCGGGGTCTTGCGCAAGATGATCGAGGTGCTCGTAGTGCTGGGAGTGATAGGCGTACTCGGTACAGGGATGGTCGGAGCGATGATCCCCGGCCCAGGTGACCGATGGCGGACGGACGAGACGCTCTTGCTCGTGTTGGCTCATGTGGTTGGGCGTGGGGCTGATGGCACCAAGCATGGCCTTGACGGCAGAAGGTTCGGCGGCGGAACAACGAACGGAGGTTCTCGCGAAGGAAGGGAGACGGAATGAGTCGCGGCCGCCCTAGACGGCCGTTCCCGGCTCGATCTCCGCTTGCGGTGCGGTGCCAGGGGTGTGTACTCCTCGATCGCCTCGCCGCGCGGCTGAAACCAGCTGCTCGGTTGCGGCAGCTTCCCGGCCGCCGCGACCTTCTCCAGAGATCGGGCCGGGAGAATCCAGCCCATGGCCGCCCAGGAAGCGAAGACTGCGGCGGTCGTTGCGTCTAAGTCAGTAGGGAGGGCGACCTCGGACGACTCCTTGCTCCGAGACGACGCTCGCAGCGTCTCCGTCCCAGGTCGGCCCTCCCTTCTTCGGCCACGCGACCAAGGTTTGCCTAGGGAGCACCAGGCTTGCCGCCAGATACTCGAGGAGAGCACCCTTACACGCGGGCTCCTAGGCGGATCGTCTTCTGCGGGTGTCCTGGGGGGCGTGAGGCCATTGGCTCTCGCTCTCGGGTGTTCGTCAGACGGAGATGCGTTCGACGAGGTTGCGGGTGACGCGGCGGCCGCGACGGTCGTAGACCTGCGTGGTAGAGGGGTGGGAATGGCCCGCGAGATACTGGACCTCTTCAATCGGCACGCCCTGACTCAGGAGATCGGTGACTACCATGACCCGGAAACTGTGCGGCGTGATGATCTCGGGTAAGCCGGCGTCGCGGAGGCGACGTTTGAGAAGCGTGCGGATCGTCCACGGCCGAACGCCACGACTCGTGAAACCTGTAGCGGTGGTGGGAGACACAGTCCGAAAGAGTGGGGCAGTCTTCGGATCGCCTGCAGGCACCGCAGCCGCCATGTACTCGCAGATCCAGCGATCGAGGTCGAACCGGAGGGGTATCTCGCGTTCCTTGCCACGCTTCTCCCGAAAGGTGAACGATCGCCGATCTCCGTAGTCACGGAGATCCTGAAGGCGGAGTCGGGCGAGTGCGCCGACGCGCTGGCCCGTGTAGGTCAATGTACCTAGGATCGCGCGATCGCGGAGCCCGACTGGACGAGCACTGTCGAGGGAGTCGAGGAGCTGCCGAGCTTGAGGGACTGTGATCTCGGGCGTCTTGCCCTCACGCGTATCGCGGCGCGGCCCGCGGACAGAGCGAAACGGGTTCAGCATCGCCGCATGGCGAGTCACGAGCACATCGAAGAACTGGCGTAGGGCCGCTATCGCGAGCTTCTGGACTGAGACAGAACTGAGACTGTCGATGAACCTGGCGGCGTCGCCTGGCGACACGGAACGCAGGTCTAGCTGCTGATCCCTACACCACTCGAGGAAGAGCATCACGGGACGCTTGTAGGCCCGACGCGTGTGAGCGTTTCGGAGCTTCGCCGTAAAGAACTCGTCGGCGGCAAAGAGAGCGGCGGGACCGGCTTGGCGTAGCACCTCCGGGTAGTCCTGAGGGTCGCGACGAACAACTCTCCCGGGGCGGTCAAGCAGCACAGTCATGCGGCGATAATCGACTTTATCGCACCTGGAGACACCGAACTCCAAGACATCGACGGCCAGCCGGTAATCGAGGCCTTCACCGAAGAAGGTCTCGCCACCGCGCTGAACGCCTCGCTCTCGACCGGCATCCTCGTCGCTGTCTCCCCGGATCTCGCCGAACGCTTCGGCCTCCTCGATCATACCGGCGGCAGCGCCGAGTTCGCCGACCTCCTCCACGCCAACATGGAGGCGGGCCTCTGACATGGCCCCCTCCAAAGACCGCGTCGGCGAGTACCACAAGACGTTCGCCCGCCAGATCATCCGCCAACTGGAGGAGGGAACCGCCCCCTTCCAGAAGCCCTGGAAGCCCGGCGAGCGCTCCCTTCCGGAGAACCTCGCAACCGGCCGACGCTACGCGGGAGGCAACAGCCTCTACCTCAGTGTCGCCGCCCAGACAAGGGGCTACACCGACAACCGATGGGCCACCTACCGCCAGATCAGGGAGGCAGGCGGCCACGTTGAACGCGGCGAACGGGCCACTCAGATCCTCTTCTTCTCCACCACGAAGCTCGTCCCCGCCAAGGACGACCAGGGAAATCCCAAGCTCAACGATGCCGGCGAACCGGTCTACACCGTCCTCGAACGCCCCAAGCCCTTCGTCCGCACCTACTCCGTCTTCAACGCCGAACAGACCGGCGGCCTCCCCGAGCGACCGCCCGCCACGGCTCCCCCCGAATGGGAGGGCCACGCCGCAGCCGACGCCATCATCGAGACCAGCGGCGTCACCGTCAAGCACCAAGCCGGCGACCGCGCCTACTACAACGTCCGTACCGACGAAGTTGTCCTGCCTGAACCCGGCCAGTTCCCCAGCACCGGCAGCTACTACCAGACCGCCATCCACGAGCTCGGCCACGCGACCGGCCATCCCGATCGCCTCAACCGCGACACCCTCGGCAAGAAGTTCGGCAGCCCCGAGTACGCGAGGGAGGAGCTCCGCGCCGAGATCGCCGCGATGATGACCGGCGAGAAGATCGGCCTGGGCCACCAGCCCCAGAACGACAGCGCCGCCTACGTCGCTAGCTGGGTAAAGGCTCTCGAAGACGACCCCAGGGAGATCTACCGCGCGGCGGCCGACGCGGAGCGGATCTCCCGGTACTTGATCGAGCCCGCGCGCGAGCGCATCGAACAGCGCGAGCAACAGCCCCCGCAGCAGCCCGCTGCCGACGCTGAAGACCGTCAGCCCGGCCCGGAGCTTGAGCGACGCGAAGAACTCGATCCGACTCAGGCTCTACAGGCAGCAGCGGCACAACAGCAAGCCGCCACCCGCTTCAACGGGAACATCTCGCGCGCCGCCGATGCCGCGCTGGGCGTCCTCCGCCGCAACGGCAACGAGGACCGCCCGACCGAGAAGTTGATCCGCGACCTCCAGGCCGTCCACTTGGTCGCCTCGCAGAACGCCTACACACCGAAGACGGCCGACTTCCGCGGCCTTCGCGGCGACCTGCAGAACCACGCGATCGACGCCCAATCGCTCAGTTCAGACGAGCGCAAGGCCGTCCTTAGCGTCGCCGACAGCTTCGCCAACCAGGCCCAAGGCCACGCGGTTCACGATCCCGCGATCGCCGAACAAGCGCACGGCCGCGACGACGGACCCACTCGCGGATAGATCCGATGAGCCGCTTCTCCGATCCCCGAGCAGGTCTTGAGCAGACCCAGCGCCCGCCGTCTCGAGAACGAGGCCACCGCCGCGAGCTCGCCGGTCGGGAGCCTGAGCGCAGGTCCTTCCAGGACCGGCTCCAAGCGTCTCTCGTGGACGTAGCCGTCCATCGCGCCGTCGCCTCACGCGACCTGGTCGACCGCCAGTTCGGCGGCCACTTCTTCGCCGGCCGCCGCGGCATCGACAACCTCAAGAAGTCTGGCCTGGTCGAGGAGCACGAACTCCGCGACACCAAGACCGCTCGCGCCACCAAGGTCCTCACGGCGACGCCAGCGGGCGAGCGCCTCGCCCGCGACGTCGCCCCTTTGCGCGGCTGGGCCTCCGAGCAACGCACCTGGAGCGGCCTGGGCAAGAGCACCGACCTGAAGCACGACCTCGCTCTCTACCGGGCCGTCGCCGCGGCGCGCGACCGCCTGGCCGAGCGTGGTCTCCACCTGCGACGTGTCCGGCTTGACGCCGAGATGCGCAGCGAGATCATGAGACGCACCGAGGCCGTCCGGACAGCGCGCGGCCGCGACGCGGCCGACGCGCTGCGCGAGGAGATCGCCGCGCGATTTCAACTGCCCCTTGACGACAAGGGAGCGATCCTCTGGCCCGACGCCCAGATCGAGATCGCCCGCGGCCCGGACGGCCCAACGGAAGGCCGGGTCAACATCGAGATCACCACCGAGCACTACACCCGCGCCTCGATCGCCGCCAAGAGCGCAGCCGGCTTCGCTCTCTTCGCGTCAAGCCCCAAGGCCGCCCGCCACCTGGCCGCCGCGCTACGCGGTCTCTCCTCTCCGAGCAGCGGCTCCACCAACAGCGGCGGACGCCGCGGCGGCATCGAGGACGGCCTCCTCGACCTATGAACGCCGAAGTCCCTCCTCTCGGAACCGGAACCGGCCCCGCAGCGCACGTCGTGGCCGTCCTGGTGCTCCTTTCCCCGTTTCTCGTCTATCTCGGCGCCCCTTGCCCCGACCGCCCCCTCGACGCGGCCCAGCAAGCCTGGGCCCGCGTGACTGGCCGCAACAAGGACCACTGACATGGGCTATCCCGCAATCCCACTCTCTAAGTTGCTTCAGTACACCGTGATCAGCTGGTCGCTCTACGCGTGCTTCGCCTTGGTCCTCGTCGTAGCCGTGACCGTTGCCGTCATGGAACACCGTGAGCGCCGGCGCCTTGAGCGCGCGCTTACCGTCGCCCGGCAACTTCCGCCCTTCCGCAAGAAATGGACCCCGGAGCCGGCACCAGGTCCCGCTCCGACCCGTCTATGGCTCTTCCCGACCATCGCCATCGTCATCGGGCTGATCGTCGCTGTCTGGTCCATCTGGAACGTCCTCGACTGATGGTCAGCACCAAAGACCGGAGGCGAGAGAACCGCCGCGTGCTCGCCGAGACGGAACGGCTCCAGCAACGGACGGCCGAGCACGCGGCCCGCGCCAAGCGCCTCCTTAGGAGGCATCTCTGGATCGTTGTTCTCGTCGCCACTCTCGCCGGCGCTGCCGGCGCTCTACTCGCGGTCTCCGCCGGACTGGTCGAGAACGCCCAGATGCTCAGGTACCTCGACGAACAGATCGAACAGCACCGGCAGACCCTCCGCGAACTTGAACCCTGAATGCACACCTGGCGCATCAGCTTCGGCTTGACCCTCTCCCTGATGGCGATCCTCGCTTTCTACGCCATGGCGCGCCTGGACTTCCTCGCGCCCCACGGACGCTTCATCGTTCAGGAGTACTGGCTACCCATCACCCTCTACACCTTCCTCGCCGCGGCCACCTTCATGGTGGGACTCGCGGCCGTGCTACGCCGTCTCGGCCTGCACGACGTGGGCAGAAAGGTGGACCTGGTCGAACGCTCTCTCCGCCGTGGAGAGGGCGACCCGGACTTGACGCGCCGCCTCGCCGATCAAGAGCAAGGCGACTTCATCGAGTAACCCGACAACCGCCTAGCAAGGAGGACACCCCATGACCCCGGAAACCGTCGGCGCGAAGCCGCAGGCTCCGCCTTCTCGACTCCAGAGCCTCTCCATTCGGCTCACGACGCTCCTCTTCCTCGTGCCCGCCTTGGCCATGGCCCAGGGCACCAGCCCGTGGCAGACGGCCGTCACTCGGCTCCAGACCGCCTTCACCGGTCCGATCGCTCGAGGCCTGAGCCTCGTGGCCCTCGTCATCGGCGGCCTGATGTTCGCCTTCGGCGAGGGCGGCTCGAAGAAGCTCCTGGCCGGAATCATCTTCGGCCTGGGCATGACGATGGGCGCGGCGAACTTCCTCAACTGGCTCTTCTAGACGGAGCGACCTTGATGCCCGAAGTCGTTGCTCTCTTCCCCTCCCCCGCGTTCATGGCCCTTGCCACGAACGCCCTCCTCGCCGCTTTCAGCTACACCCGTCGGCGGCGCTTGCCCGCCGCCATCGCGATGGCCGCGCTTACCACCGGCCTGACCGAGCTCTGGGCCGGCTTCTAACTCCCCTTGCGCGGCGAGACACCCTGGTACGGCCACCCGGCGCTCTCACGCCCCATGAAGATTCTGGGCGTGGAGCGCCGGTGGTTTCTCCTCTCCATGACGCTCGGCCTGGGCGTCTGGAACGGCCTCAACTCGATCATCACCGGAGCGCTGATCTTCGCCGTCCTCTACGTGGCCGGCTTTCTCGCCTGGAAACGCGATCCCAACATGCTCTCCATCCTGGCGAAGGCCGGCTCCAGCCGAACCCGCTACGACGCCGGCAAGCCCTCCACCTGGCACCTCCATCTCATCGAATGAACCTGGACGCCGAACGCGCCGACTACGAGGCCGCCGGCAGCCTCGCCGAGGAGCTTCCCTATTGGGGCTGGCTCCAGGACCATCCTTTCTGCCTTACCCGCAACGGCGAGCTTCTCGCTGTCGCCACGCTCTCCCCGGCCGTCGTCGACGGCCGCACTCCGCAGCAGATGGACGAGGTTCTTAGCCGCTGGCTCCGCCTCCTCAGCAGCCTCGATCCCCACACTCGCCTCTACTTCTACCTCCTGCGCCGCCCCGGACGCCTCGCGCCGATCGACGGCCTGAACGGCATCGCCGCCATCTCCCAGGAGAAGCGGCGCCGCTTTCTCGAGCGCCGCGTCCAGGACCTCCGCGCCTACGTCGTGTGGTCGCACGACGCCCAGCTCAAGAGAAACGCGCACTCCGGCAACGCCGGCGTCCTCGCGGCCGCCCACGAGTGGATCAAGAACCGAACCAAGCCGGACGAGTGCGCCTTCCTCCGGCGCCACGTCACCGCCGCGGCCGAACGCTTCCGCCAGCTCGTCGAGGCCTCCGCCGCCCTCGCTTCCGACGTGACGCCCCTTCGGCTGCTACCCGCTGCCGAAGCCACCGGCGTCCTCTCCGAACTCGTGAACCGGCCTGGTCAACCCTGGCACGGCGACCACATCCCGAGCGCGCTGAACTGGCGACTCGCCCTCTCCCAACTCGAAGCCGAGCGGCGCTTCCTGCGCCTCGATGGCCAGCCCCTGATCCTCTACAACCTGACCTCGCCGCCCGTTCAGGCCAGACCGAACCTGCTGGCGGAGCTCTACCGCCTCGAAGCAACCGTCACGATCTCGCTCGAGTGGCGGCCGCAACCCCTCGCCGCCTCCCGGCGCAAGATCCGGAGCGTGCAGCGGCACTACTTCAGCAAGCGCTACTCGATGGTCGCCCACATGCAGGACGCCCAGGGTACGGCCGCGGCCATGGTCGACTCCGCGGCGGACGCTGAATCGGCCCGGATCGCTCACGCTCTCGTCGAACTCGAGACAGAAGGCGTTGCCTACGGCGACATCTCCCTCAACATCGCGCTCCACGGCGACGACCTGGCCGAGATCGAGGCCCTGGACGCCGACCTCTTCCGAATCTTCGGCGCCGCCGACGCCAAGGTCATCCGCGAAGGCTTCGGGCAGCTTCCCGCCTGGTGGAGCCGCTTGCCCGGGCAACCCCGGAAGCGCCAGATCCGAACCGTGTTCAGCAGCGCCGGCGTCGCCGCCTGCCTGGCACCGCTCTTCGGGCCGCCTCCTGGCCAGACCGAATGCAAGCACCTCGGAAAGCCGGCCATGGCCATCTTCGAAACGCCCTGGCGCACCCCCTACCACTACGACCTCTTCGGCGGCAGCGACGTGGGCCACACCCTCATCCTGGGCGCCACCGGAGCCGGCAAGAGCTTCGCCTTGAACTTCCTACTCGTTCAGTCCCAGCACTACGCGCCACGCGTCCTCGTCCTCGACCTGGGCGGTTCCTACCGTTGGCTTACTCAGTTCATCGGCGGTGGCTACCTCGAACTCAACCCCGACGCCGCCGGCGACGAGTTCGCGCTAAAGCCCTTCAGCCTCCCTCCTGGCGAGCGCACGTTCAGCTTCCTCACCGGTTGGGTCAGCCGCCTTCTCCGCATCGGCGGCTACACCCTCAAAGGCGCGGATACCACCGAGATCCGCGAACGCGTGGAGGACCTCTACAAGGCCGCCGACCCCCGAGAGCGCACCCTCTCCACCCTGGTAAGCACGATGCCCGCCTCCATGTGGCCAGCCATGAGCCGCTGGCACAGCGACGGCGTCTGGGCCAAGTTCTTCGACGGTGGCGGAGACGACACCCTCCAACTCGCCGACTGGCAGGTCATCGACCTTGCCGGCGCCGCGGAGCACGACGACCTCTGCGAGGCCGCCCTATTCTTCCTCCTCGAACGCCTCCGCCTCGCCCTGGACGACCCGGCCGAGGCCGGCCGCGTGAAGCTCATGGTGGTCGATGAAGCCTGGCGGTATCTGAACGACCGCGCGGTCCTGACCTACCTGGCCGAGGCCGCAAAGACCTGGCGGAAGCGCAACGCCGCACTGGTCCTCTCGACGCAGAGCGCGGTTGACCTCACCGACACCGAGGGCGCCCAGGCGTTGCTCGAATCCCTCCCCACCAAGCTCTTCCTGGCCAATCCCGACCTCCCCGACAGCGTTCAGACGACCTTCCGCCTGAACGACACGGAAATGCAGACCATCCGCGGCCTCCTGCCCAAGCGCGAGCTCTACCTGCGCCGCGCCAACGAAGCCGGCGTCGTCCGCCTAGAGGTCGATCCCGAGTCCTACTGGCTCTACACCAGCTCACCCGTCGACGGCGAACGGAGGGCCGAGGCCGTCGCTCAACACGGTCTCGCCGACGCCCTTGAGGTCCTGGCAAACCAACAGAGGTAAACACATCTTGTACATCCCGCCCGCCATCACGGCTGCCATCGCTTTCCTCTTCGCTCTTCCCCTGGTCGCCCAAGACTCCCACATTCTCCGCATCGATCCTTACACCGAGGAGGTCTGGCGGATCAGCACCCGCGTACGACACACGACCGTCATCACCCTCCCGGCCGGCGAGAACATTCTCGACTTCGTAGTCGGCGACTTGGAGTACTGGCACCTCAGCGGCAGTGCCAACGTCGCATTCCTCAAGCCCACCGACGAAGGCGTCGCCACGAATGTCGCCCTCGTCTGTGAATCCGGCCGGATCTACCCCTTCCTGGTCTCCGAGTCCTCCGACACCCCGCCCCACCTCATCGTCCGACTGGACGACAGCGAGGCGGAGCCCGCCTCTGCCGCCACCGAAGCCCACCGGCCGGCATTCGTCGCCGCTGACCAGGTCGCCTCCTACCGGGCCATGGCCCGGGCAGCTGCCGAGGCCGCCGCCGATCACCGGCGGACCGCCGCGGAGGAGGTCGCCGCGGCCAAGGCCGACGCCGTCGACCAGGTCAACGGCTTCCGCGCCGAGTATCCCACTCGCGTCCGCTTTCCTTACCGGCTCCAGGACAAGGCCAAGCGCTGGCCCTTCCTGGTCGAAGGGATGTGGCACGACGGCCAGTTCACCTACCTGCGAAGCCTCTCCCAAGAGTCTCCCGCCCTCTACGAACGCAAGGACGGACAACCCTCCCTGGTCCCCTACGACCTGACCGAGGACGGCCTCTACGTCGTCCGTCGCGTCATAGGCGACGGCTGGCTCCAGATCGGGAAGCAACGCGTCACCTGGACCTTCGACGAACCCGACCCCCTCCAGTAGCTCATGCCCGACTGGAAACAGATCGTCCCGAAGCCGGCCGGCGCACTGCCGGCCAACCTCATGAACCGCGTGGTCGCCATCCTCGCCGTGGTCCTCGTCGTCGTGATCGTCGCCGCCACCATCGGCGGCGGCGCCGGCAGCGAGGAGGACACCCCCGATCCCACGCAGGAGATGGTCGACCAGGGCGCGGTCGACGCCGACGTCGAGGACCGCCTCGGCAGCGAGGTCGAGAACCAGCGGCGACAAGCCGCCTTCGAACTAGCGCAAGAAGAACTGGATGCCCAACGCGAGGCGGTTCGTGAGGCCAACCTCAACCTCCTGCAGCCGGATCCGGATCCCGGCCAGAGCATCCTCGAGCGCCTCGCCGGCATCACTCCCGAGGAGCAGGACAACCCCTGGGAGTCCGACGTGTTCTCTCCCGAGGAGGCTGAGCTTCGTCTCAAGCTCCACCTTGAGTCCATCGAGCGCCGGCAACGCTCCCTGCTCGCCGCCCCTGTGGCTCACTCCGTCCGCGACGCCGACGCGGCCGGCGTGGCTGCCGCCACTGCGGCCGAAGCCGCACCAGCCTCCCGGAACCGGCTCGACAACCTCTACGACGCCATCAGCGCCGCCGCGAGACAGCAACAGTCGCCGGTCAACGCCCTTCTCGAGGCCGCAACCGAGCCCCGAGGTGGCACCCTGGACGTTCCCCTCCCGGACTCCAACAATCTCCCCACCTACCAACGCCCTGAACGCGTCGTCGCTCCCGACGACCCGGACGGCTTCCACCGCATCCACGAGGGTTCCTTCGTAGAAGCCATCCTCGTCACCCAGCTAAGCGGAGACTTCCCAAGCCCCGTCGCGGCCGTCGTCGCCGTGCCCTTCTACAGCGCCGACCGCCAGACCGTCCTGATCCCCCGCGGCAGCCGCTTCATCGGTACCGTTCAGGCGGTCCGCGACCAGAACCAGAGTCGACTCGCCGTCGGCTTCCATCGACTCGTCTTCCCCGACGGCCGGTGGGCCGCTCTGCGTTTCCAGGGCCTCAACCAGATCGGCGAAGGCGCGCTCAAGGACCAGGTCGATCGCCACTACCTCAGCACTTTCCTCGCCGCCGGCGGCGTCGGCCTGTTGAGCGGCCTCGCGGCCGCCGGCACCAATCCCTACGCCGGCACCCAGGAGCAGTTCCAGCTGGGTGCTGCACGGAGCTTCTCGGAAACCGGAATGCAGATCATGGACCGCTTCCTCAACCGCCTCCCGACCATCACCATCCGCGCGGGCCATCGCCTGCGCGTCTGGTTCACCGCCGACCTTCTCCTTCCACCCCAATCCACAGGAGTCGATCAATGACCAACCGTCCCCGTCTACGCCGCGCCGTTGCCGCTCTCCTCCCGTTCCTTGTGGTCCTGGCGGCTCTCCCCGCCTCCGGCCTGCTAGGCAGCCTCTCCGGCGTCGCCAGCGAGATCACCCAGATCCTCAACGTCGCCGAAAACGCCTTGAGCGCCGTCGAAACCGCGGCTACCGCGGCCGAGGCCGCGAACACCGTGCTCGAACTCAAGGACCAGATCCAGCAGGACCTCGATCAGGCAATGGGCCGCGTCGGCGCCCTTGTCGAGCGCTTCGAGGATCTGAGCACCGATCCCGTGCACCTTCTTGAGGATGCCACCGGTGTTGCCTGGGCTGGCGACTTCAACGGTCCACCACTTCAAGTCCTGAACGCCATGGCCAACATGCAGGACGACACTGCCAACTCCCTGCTGACCCACTTCCGGCAGGAGCTCGCCACGGCCGACACCGTTTCCCGACAACGGTACACCCGCACCTTCCGCGACGTCCCGAGCGCCTCCAACAACTGGCTCGCGCAGCGCCAACGCTCGGACCGCGCGCTTGTCGCCGACTACCTCGTCCTCGACAGCGCCGAACGCGTCGTGGAGCTGATCGGCAACGCCTCCGCGTCCGTCGAGCGGAGTCGCCAGCAGACGAACCTCAGCGAGACGGCCCTCGCCCAGGAGCAGCATGCCAACGCACTCACCAAGACCGAGATCGAAATGGCCGTAGCCCAGCTTCTCGCCCACAACGCCGCCCGCGACATGCTGGCCCAGGCCGCTCAGGTCCGGGAGCACCGCGAAGAGCTTGAGGCCTGGATTGCCACCGAACGCGCGGAGCGCCGACGAGCGGACCGCGCTCAGAACCGCGTCCGCGGCCAGGGCTACGCCTGGAGCCGGGCCTTCCGCCTGAACTAGCCGCATGGTGATGCCCTCCCTCTCAAGATCTTCCTCCACGCCTCGTGACGCAAGGGCTGGCTCCGCTCAAGGTCGCCCAGGCAAGCCCTGCCCACGCCGGACGCCCCTTGCTCGCGTTACGCGGCGTTCCTGGGCGTCCTCCGCCTCGCGGCGCAAGCCGTGCGCAGGCTCCGGATCTAGAGCCGCCAATCGACCGCTAGCGCCCTTCCTGGCGCTCGCCGCCATCCTTTTCCTGACCGCTCCCCCTGCCGTCGCCCAACCAGGGACGCCCAACGTCAACGAAAACAACGTCGGCCAGCTTCCTCAGTTCGTCGACACAGCCATCAACATCGTGCTCTCCGGCGCCGCGCAGAACACGATCCTCGGATGGGGCAATGGCCTGGCCCGTGGCATCGCTCTCATTCTCATCGTCTGGACCGGCGCTCGAATCGCCCTGAGCGGCACCTTCCAGGCCTGGGAGCTCATCAAGTTCATCCTGACCCTCTCCCTCCCGCTGGGCCTACTCCAGTTCTACGCCACACCCTTCGCCGGCGGCTTCTCGTTTCCCGAGCTGATCACCGCGCAGGGCGACGCGATCACCGCACTCTTCGGCACCGACATCCTCGCGCAAGGCATGGGAACGGTGATGGTGCTGGCCAGGGACCACTACAACATCGTCGCCGAGCAGGCCGGTTCAACCAACCTCTGGAACGCCGTCACGACCGGAGGACGGCAGGTGACCCACCTCGCTCTCCTCGCCGCCATCCTGGGCAGCTTCGTCCTCGGCATGGTCGTGGTGATCGCCCTCGCCCTCGCCCAGGTGATCTTCGCCAAGATCGCCGTCGCAGTCCTCGTCACCCTTGGCCCCCTCTTCATCCCCTTCATGGTCGTCCCGAAGATGGACTTCCTCTTCTGGGGCTGGTTCAAGGCGATGCTGCAATACAGCCTCTACAGCGCGATCGCGGCGGCCATGATCGGCCTCTGGACCCGCATCATCATGGGCTTCTCCCGCGGCCTCTCGGCCACGGACTTCACCGTCCAGACGATGACCGCTGCTACCGGCGTCTGGCTCGTCCCCGTCTTCGGCGTCATCATCTGCGCCATCGTCTCCATCCTCAAGATCGGGGACATTGCCGGCATGATCGTCGGCGCCGGCAGCGACGGCGCCGGCTTCGTCGGTGGAGCCTTCATGGCCGGCCGCATCGTCGCCGCTCCCGCCCGAGTCGCGGCGGCACCCCTCAAAGGGGGGCTCCCGGCATGAGCAAACCGGACCCCGGCAAGGAGTTCGCCGACGTGTGGGGCGAGCTTGTCGTCTCCAACCGACACTTCCGCCTCGCCAGCTACGCCCTCGGGGGCGTCCTTCTTCTTCTCCTGGTCGCCGTCGTCCGGCTCTCCAGCGTCGAGCTCCCCAAGCCGATCGTCATCCGCGTAGACGACGTGGGCCGCGCCGAGGCCCTCGCGTACGAGGCCGTCGAGGCCGTCGCCGATCCCATGGACCCGACCACCAAGTACTTCCTGGCCAGCTTCGTGACCGACCACTTCTCCAGACGAACGGCAACCGCTCAGACGGCCTGGGCCCGGTCGCTCCGCTTCCTGGCCACCGGCCTCGCCGACGCTGCTTTCCGGCGCGACGGCCAGGCCGTCGCGGCCGTCGCGGCCGGCCTCGCGGAACAGGAACGCCAGGTCGAGCGGGTCGCCCTGTCCATTCGGCCTCAACCAGAGCCGCCCCACAGCGCGGCCGCCGACTTCGAGCTCGTCATCTTCGAGGATGGCGAGGAGGTCGCCCGCGAGCGCTGGAGCGTTTCGCTCCAGTTCACCTTCCTGCCCGAGGTCCCGCCGGATCTCCTTCCCGTCAATCCGATGGGAATCCTCGTGACCTACATCCAGGCCGACCAGGTCGTCGACTTCTGAACATGGCGCTCAACGCCCCGGACGTACCTCACTTGGACGGCCGATACGCCGCGCTCAACGAGCTCGGCTTCCGGCCGCACGAGGCCGCATGGCTCGCCCTCGTGTGCCTCCACTCCGGCGTCTTCACGAGGACGCAGTTCACCGACCATCATCGATGCTCTCCGGAGACCGCCCGTACCTTCGCGCGGTCCCTCGTCGCCGCTGGCTTCGCTCGCGAGCATCCCCTCCCGGACGTCGATACCAGACTCCACTACACCCATGTCTTCGGCCGCGGTCTCTACCGCGCCCTAAGCGTGGAGAACATCCGCCATCGCCGTCACCCGAAGGAGGGCCTCGTCCTCTTCCGCCGCCTCCTCTCGCTCGACCACGTCATCCGCCACCCGGACCTCCCCTGGCTCGCAACCGAGCAGGAGAAGGTCGACCACTTCACCGGCCGCGGCATCCGCCGCGTCCACCTCCCGAGCCGCCGTTACGGCGGCTCCGCGAAGCGCACCGTCCGCTACTTCGCGCTGAAGCTGCCGATCGCCGCCGACGAGGAGTCGGCGACGTTCGTCTACATCGACCCCGGCCGCCAGACCGACCGGGAACTCCAGCGCTGGGCCGCCGAGCACCGCCCCCTCTGGAGCCGGCTCCGCGCGCTCGGAACCGAGGTCCGCGTCGCTGCCGTGGCGCGGACCGTGGCGAAACAGCACGAGCTCTCCCACAAGGTCGCCGCCTGGACGAACGACACGCCGGCGGCCGGGCAGCCGCTCACCCCAGAGGAGAGGCAAACGCTGGCCGACCTAAGAGCGGCCATCCTCGCGGCCGACCCCGCCGGCTTCGAGCAGTGGGGCGGCTTTGAGCCCGCCCGCCAACTCTCCATTCACCTTCGCCAGCGCGCCGAGGCGGAAGACTCCGGCGTCGCCTCCCTACCGGTGATCGACGCCTACTCGACGCACCACCCTCGCGGCCTCTCGCCCCAAGGTCTCGCGTGACTCCGGGTCAACCAGGCGGCCGCACCAGGACTGGAAAAGGACAGCTCCCCCCTTTTCCAGTTCTTCCTAGCGGCCTTTTCCAGTTGCCGTCTTCCGCCGACACCCGCGGAATTGTCCTTGAAACACAACGTGTTTCTCGGGCTCTGTTCCGGCAAAGCGCCCTTGCGGGCGCAGCAACCCGTCCGCCCCAGGCGGCCGGGTTGGGACGTGAGCGACCCCCCCTTCCGCCCGCCTGGAGCGGCGCGGAAGGGCTTCCCTTTTCCAGCCCTGTTTCCAGTGCTGCGGGAGGGTCGCTCACGTCCAGATTGATCCCTGCGGGAAGGCTCGGACCGGAGCGATGACCACCCCGAACGGATCGGCGGCCACGGCTCCGCCGCGTCTCCTAGGGCGCCTACTCTGGCCGACGGCCGTGGGCGTCGGCGTTCTCCTGTTGACGCTCCGCTTCGCCGCTTGGCCAAGCCCCGGAAGCGTCGCTTGGCTCGACTCCCTCGCTCTACGAACCCACCTCGACTTCGCGGTGTTGCGCGCGGCCTGGTGGGCCACCCTCGCCGCCGCGCTCATCGTCGCGGTCGACCTGGTCCCTGTCGCGGTCCGCCGCATTCTCGATCGCGGCGGCCGCGTCGCCGGCGCCGGGGTTCACCGTCGCCTCGGCCGACTCGTCCGTGCGCTGCGGGGCATCCTCACGCTCCGGCTGACCGCGGCCCTGGCGGCCGGCATCGGAGCGTTCCGCTGGGCCGGCCAGGTCCAACCCTTCCCGGCCATCGGCGACGACCCCCTCCTGGACTTCATCCAGTACCACGACCCGACCGTCCATGCCCTCTTCCGCGCTTGGCATCAGGCCGCTCCGGGCGTCGTCGCCTTCGGAGGCGTCCTTCTCCTCTCCGGCGCGGCTCGGGTCTGGCTCGGCTCCCGCACCGAGTCCGCCAGCCGCGGCCGCGGCGTTCTTCCCGCCTGGCCGGCGTCCACCGACGACCAGGCTCCCTCCCTCGTCCTCGGTGAGCTCCATCACCCGATCGAGGCCAGGGAGGCCAGTCGGCCGCGGTGGCTCAGCATCCCCGAGCGCGGTCTTTACACCGGCGTCGCCATCTTCGGCGCCGTCGGCACCGGCAAGACCAGCGGTTGCATGCGGCCCTTCGCCGAACAGCTCTTCTCCTGGCAGGCCCACCATCCGCAACGACGCGCCGCGGGCCTCGTCCTCGAGGTCAAGGGCGACTTCTGCCACGACATCCGCCAGCTCCTCGCCGACAACGGCCGCGAGGACGACTACGTCGAGATCGCCCTGGGCGGCCGCTGGCAGTGGAATCCCCTCGACTCCGACATGGACAGCTACAGCCTTGCCTACACCCTCGCCAACCTCCTCAACCAGCTCTTCGGCAAGTCCAAGGACCCCTTCTGGCACCAAGCGTCCACCAACCTCGTCCGCTGGATCATCGAACTCCACCGCGTCTTCCCCGATCCCTGGGTCACCCTCCGCGACGTCTATCGACTCACGATTGACGCCAGAGCCTTCCAGACGAAAATCACCGCCGCCAGGACGCTCTGCGAGCACCCGGCTTCCGAGCCCCGGATCCGGATCGCCGCTGAAGACGTCGACCATCCCGAACTTCCCGGAGGAACCTTCAAGCCCGGCCGCGGCGGCGGCTACTTGGCCGCCGACAGCCCCGAGCTCACCGAACGCCTTGACCAGCTCGGCGTCTCGTGGGAGCCGGTGGCCCCGCGGGCGGCCCCGCCCGACGACCGCTTGGCCAGGCTGGAAGCCGTCAACCGGTGGTACCAGAAAGACTGGCTGACCCTCGACAACAAACTCCGCAGCTCCATCGTCGAGAACATCAGCGTCTTCCTCTCCGTTTTCGACTTGCCCGACGTCGCGCGCCTCTTCGCCCCGCCGTCTCCCCACGAAACCCCGGCCGCGAACACCCCTAATCTGCCCGCGACCCCCGGGGAGATGGAGCAAACAGGCCCCGAAACGGGGCCTTCCGACGCCGATCGGGCCGAACGGTCCACCCAAACGGACGGCCGCGTCGCCGGCGGAATGCTCGCCCCGCTGCCGCCCCTGGCCGACCTCATCGAGGGCGGCAAGGTGGTGGCCCTCAACATGCCAGCGGGCGCCAACCCCTCGCTCGCACGCGCGGTCGGCGTCCTCCTCAAGAACGCCTGGCTCCAGACCCTCCTACGGAGGCCGGCCCAGATGAAGCGCAATCCCGACCGCTACTTCCGGCCGGCCGTCTTCCTCTGCGACGAGTACCAGAGCTTCGCCACGGTCGGCGAGGACGATCCCTCAGGCGACGAGAAGTCCTTCGCGCTCACGCGCCAGTGCAAGTGCATTCCAATCGTCGCCACCCAGTCCATCGCCTCGCTTCGCTCCGTCCTCGCCGGCAACGACGCCTGGCGCACCCTCCTGCAGACGCTTCGCACCCGCATCTTCCTCACCCTCAGCGACGACAGCAGCTCCGACCTCGCCTCCAACATGTGCGGCAAAGTCTCCCGGCTCTCCCCGTCCTACTCCTTCTCGGAGTCGAGCAAGCCCGGCTTCTCGCTCGTGACCGCCCGCCCTGGCGGTGGCCAGGGCGGCAGCCTGGGCGCCAGCAAGACCTACCGCGAACAGCGCGAACCCATGTTCCATCCGCGAACCTTCACCCTGCTTCAGAACTACCAGGCGATCGCCTTGCCCTACGACGGCTCGAAGTCCCTCCCCGCCACCAGGCTCTACCTCAAGCCGCACTACCTTCCACATGACCGCTCCTACTGGCGGCAGCGCGACGCCGGCGAGATCTGAGATTCCGTATTGACGGTTCATACCGTCCGTACCGACACTCCATGACCGACAGCCTCGCCACCCTCAAGACCTTCCTCCCCGGCCTCGAAGCGCTCCTCGAGGATCCGGAAGTGACCGAGATCATGATCAACGGCCCCGGCAACGCCTGGGCCGAGCGCGCCGGCGCCGGCCTCGAACAGGTCGAAGCGCCCCAGCTTGACGACAGGGCGCTCCGCCGAGCCGCCATCAGCATCGCTCGACCCCTGGGCCTCGATCCCAAGACCGACCCCGCCCTTGATGCCCGCCTCCCGGATGGTTCGCGCGTCGCCATCACGACACCACCCGCCGCGCCCCACGTGGCGATCACGATCCGGCGCTTCGGCAACCGCTCCTTCTCGGTGCAGGACCTGGTCGACAACGGCAGCCTCACCCCAGCCATTGTTGACTCCGCCAAGGACGCCCTCCGCAACCGCGAGAACATCCTCGTGAGCGGCGGCACGGGCAGCGGCAAGACCACGCTCCTCAACGCCCTCATCGAACTGCTGCCGCATCACGAGCGCATCGTCTCCATCGAGGACACCCTAGAACTCCGCATCGAGCAGGCGAACGTTGTCCGCTTCGAAGCTCGCGAGCTAGGCGAGGGCTCCCTGACCATCAGGGACCTAGTCAGGCACTCGCTCCGACACCGACCCGATCACATCGTGGTCGGAGAAGTTCGTGGTCAGGAGGCCGCCGACCTCCTCCAGGCCCTCAACACGGGCCATGGCGGCTCCCTGACCACCGTCCACGCGAACAATGCCCGCGCCGCGCTCTCACGTCTGGCCAGCTGCGCCATGCAGGCCGGCGAACTCCCCTGGGAGGTGGTCTGCCGCAGCGTCGTCGACGGCATCTCCCTCGTTCTTCACATGACCCGCCTCAAGGGTCGCCGCTATGTCGAGGAGGCTCTCCTCCTCCGGAGTTGGCAGGCCGAGGACAACGCATGGCTCACCGACCAGGTCGCGGTGCGACCGCGGGCTGCATCCACACCGCCCAGGTCCCGTCGTCGCCGCAGCGAGAGCGGACGCCCCGCCCTCGCAGCAAACCTGCGACCGCGTGACTCGAACCTCGTGTAACACCCTCACCTCCATCCTTGTGCTCTCCGGTCCATACCGAGGAACTCCCCCGGGACCGTCACGCCGGTCCATTGAAGCCGTCGACTGGCCCGATGCGCCTTTCCTCCCCAGACCTCAGAAGCCGCAGCTCCTGTCTTGCGAACGCCCGCCCCGCAGCAATGCCCACCAGCCATCGACTCTGTTCGACCGCGATTCTGCCGAACGCTGCTCACGTCCGCTTGGTCGAGGGCGACACTCCACCGCAGCTTCGGCGAGAGCGCCCCGCGGGCCGGCGCAAGAAGCCGCCAGACCGCTTCGCTCGGCCCAACGGCCGTTTGGCACCCTCTTGCCTCGTGCCGACTGCTCCGCGGCACGCCACCGCCTTCGCTGCATCCTCCTATGGCGTGTGCCTGTCGCTCGCCGCCAAGAGGGGGTGAGCGGCGAAAGCCACAGACCCACTAACCAAGGAGGAAAGAGAATCGTGTCCACCCCAACTCCCATCGACGAGGTCCGCGTCGGATCCGTCAAGGCCGCGATCTGGCAGAACCAGGTCGGCGACGACGGGGCCATCCGCTACAACGTCACCTTCGGACGGCTCTACCGCTCCGACGAGGACGGCCAGTGGAAGACCACTCGGAGCTTCGGCCTCAACGACCTGCTCGTGCTCAGCAAGCTGGCCGATCAGGTCCACACCCGCATCTACGAGCTGCGCGAGCAGCCTGCGGGAGACGACGCCTAGAGCGTCGTCAGCGCCGGCGGCGGCTCCGGCCGCCGCCGGCCTTCAAACGTTCCTCCAGGCTCTGCCCTCGGAGCGTCCTTCTCCGGCGAGTAGACAAACGACCTTCGAGGCTTGGCGCGACTTCGGGTGGCCGGACGGGCGCTGGCCGGACCTGTCGCGCAGGCCGCAACGCACCGACTCTTCCCCACTCCCGTGGGGGCTCGGAATCGGCAGCGACACCTCTTCGACTCCCTTCCCGCGGCAAGCCGCGAAGAGCCTACCGAAGCCTCCAGCCGCCCGCCAGGACCGCGATGACGTCCAGCCGGTCACCGTAGGTGCAAGCCCCGTGTCGGGTCGCCTGCTTAGTACAACAGCCCGGAACCGGCGACGGCTGATCCCGACGCTAGGCGAAGTAGGCAGGACCTCTCCTGCCCGTCATGACGGTCCACCGCCAACCGACCGTCGCCCCTTCCTCCCGCCAGCCTGTGCCACCGCTCCGGAGCAGCTGACGCCACCGACCAACACGGAGGCCACGGCTGGACACCGAGTCTGCACACCACCAGTTCGCCGCCTCCCAACGCGCCTGATCGCTTCGTTCCCCGCGGGGAAGTTGCAAGCCCGTCTTGAAGCCGGCCGCTTTCGACCTTGCCGGCCCGCCCATCCGCCACCCCGCTCTTCGGCTGCCGTCCGGCACCGCTCTCGTCTCCAGGCAATGGGTGAGAGACGAGATCACCGCCAACCGACGCCGTAAGGAGCTTCACTAACATGGGCAACCGAGCCGTAGTCCTCTTCGCCAACCGCACCAGCGTCAGCTGCGCCACCTACCTCCATTGGAACGGCGGCCCCGAGAGCGTCTACCCTCTTCTCGACGAACTCGACCGCCGGGGCATCGACGCCGACACCACCTTCCAGCCAGCCCGTTTCATCCAGATCGCCGGCGAGTTCTTCGACCAAGACAGGCACAGCACCTACCATCTTCGAGTTTTCAACGCGCCCCGAATCCCCGAGGGCTGGTTCGTTCGCGCCCTCGAACCTCATCACTTCGGCGGCCTCAACCACGGCGACAACGGCGTCTACCTAGTCGATCGCTCCGGCGATCGGCGCTGCGTTCGCCGCTTCCTCTCCACCGGGTACGCCTCGAACGACACCCGGCGCCTCTACGAACTCTCGCCGGCTCAGGTCGAAACCGAACGCCAGGCTGCCTACCGGCATCCGTACAACACCGGCGCCAACACCATCGCCGCCTACTTCTCCCGCGAGCGGAAGCCCGTCGCCTAACCGCCGCGACGAATCGCCTTGGAAGCCGCTCGGCCAGACTGGAACGACTAGTTATAGCTGGCGGGTCTCTGCGGATCGCTCGCGCAGCTTCCGCTCGGAACCCACAAGCGCCGTTGCTGTGATTCCACCAGCCATGCCGACGATGCCGATCCCCATCAGCGCGAACGCCGAGGCGAGCAAAGCGCCCGCCCGGAGTGACCGGATACGTGTCCCCATACCCGACGGTAGTGATCGTCACGACGGCCCACCATATGCAGTTGCGATGGAACCGAAGGTCTCCGGCTGCGCCTCGTGCTCGAGCATTTGGAGTTAGGTCGAAACCACGTAGACAACTACGACTGTCGTCATGATGAAGACCAGCCAGTGCTCCTTCATCGACCAAAGCGCCTTGAAGAACCGGTTCTCCGCGCCGATTCGAGCCAGCTTGAGTAGCCGCAGCAGCCGCAGCAAACGGACGGCGCGCTAGGCTCGTGAATCGACGCTCAGGATCACCGTCGGCAGCCACGCCAGCAGATCGACGACGCCGTAGAAGCTCAGTAGATATCCTCGCCGGTCACGGGCGAGCCCGATCCGAAGGACGTACTCGGTGGCCAACGCCCCTGTCGCTGATCGTCGAGGTCGACCGCATCGACTCCCGCGTCCACGAGAACTACGTGGCCATCTTCGACCTCGAACAACGGTGACGACTCTGATACCCATCATCTGATAGGCGACTTCGTAGTTGATCCTGGGCTAGCCTCCCCGATTTCTCGGTTCAGGGACTCGCTTCCCCTGGACCACCACGATCACTGGGAGGGTCGACCATGGCCGCGACCGACACCCGGGGCATCGAACGGATGCTCCACGAAGTCGCTCGGTAACTGGAACGTATCAATCGAAACCTTGACCGTATCGCAAGGGGAATCTAGGCAACGTGGCTAAGTATAGAACGACCATCTGTCCTCGCGAATGCGAGCACTCCACAATCGGTGAGGCTTACGAGTGTGCCCGCAGGCGACTAGATGACCAAGCCAAGCTGGAAATGCACAAGCCCACCCAGGCCAGCGGGAGCGGCACGCCCCTGTTCAGCGTGAAGCGTTGCGAAGGGTTGGACCTCAAGGACCTCGACGAGGCTGAACTGGAGGAGCTTGACCGCATCCGCAAGAACTGGGAGGAGCGTGGCGGTCCCTAGCGGGCCTCCTCGACCTTGACCTCGTAGCTCTGCGAACGGGCGTATTCCGCCGCTTCCTCAGCACTATCGAATCCGACAACTACCAAGTCTCCGAATTGGAAGTCCTTCGCAGTCAGGCTCAGGTCCGGCTTCGGCGTGTCGATCACCATGCCGGTCGGTGAAGCATGCGAAGGAGATCGTCCTATGGTCATCGTGGCTCTCGTCGTCGACGTAGTCGGTGGTCGTCCCTTGGGTCGGCTTCTTCCAGTTCTGCCGGTTCGTCCAGGGCTTGGTGGTAGTCCCGCCGAGCGAGGCGGACGTTGCCCCTCGCTTCGTCAATGGCATCAAGGTAGCGTTCATGCTCTCGGTCGTGGCTTCGTAGTCGATACCTGCGTCGCATAACTCCTCCGGAGGTGTGGTGTAACCAAGTTCTACCGGAGACAATTCAACTCAGTCAAATCAAGAACAAAGGGTACACACAATGAAGACCGTCCTGTCGCTCCTCCTGTCCGCTGCCGCCCTCGTCGCCTGTGCGCCACCAGTAGAGTCTCAGACGACATCTAGGACTGACGGCGGGTCAATTCAGACTAAGCTTGGATTCGGAATCGTGCTCAACAAGTCGTCCTCCCTCCGCCGAGTGTGGGTCACTGTCCACGATCCCGAACGGATGAGAGTAGAGTTAGACGGCGACGAAAGCGGCAACACAGGCGTCAGGACAATCTACAAACCTGGGGATTCCCGATACGCTCGTGGTGAGTACCAGTATGCAGTCACCGCCTCGATCAGGCCAGTCACGGAACCAATCTCCGCCGTGGAGGTTCGTTACATTGTCTTCGACGTCTGGGGCAACCGAATCAAGACGTTGTCCGCCACAGAGATCGTGGACCTGGGACCAGGGGGCAAACAGATCTTTGAATGGAACTGGCGCTTGTTCTCTGAGAACGAAGCCTCCGAGTACTACGCATCACTCGGTTACGTCGCACAGGTGCGTACGGCCAGCGGCGTAGTGCTCCGAGCCAACACGGACTACATCCTCGACCGAGCACGAGAGTTCTCATCCGAGATCACCGAGACCGACCTGAACGTAGACGAGGAGTAGATCGAACTGACCACGATGAGTATCACCGTACATAATCCCCCTCGCTGCGTACTAGATAAAGCGGTCAAGAAGGTGCTCACGTGCCCCGCATGAAGAGAGACTTGGACCTGCCACCAGCCAACTACGGCAACGCCACACCCGAAGAGGTCGCCCGAGCACTACTCCTCTACCGACCAAAGCGGAACAGGCCACACCGAAGAAGGACGAGCCCGAAGGAGAGTCCCATGTCCGCCCACACGATGCTTAGAGGAGCGTACTCAGTCTCTGCGGTTGCGACCACACCAGATGGACATCAGCACGAGTCTCAAGGCATCACGGTCAACGAAAGCGTGGCGTTGCAATACTTCTTCGACAAGGACAATCCCGAGATGTTGTTCAAGCTGCTCGACGCCTGCGCGGTTAACGGCCACCGGTGGGTGTTCATGGCAGCAATCACCGACTTGGCCGTGCGAGTAGCGGTGACTGAGAGCCAGACGGGAACCACGAGGACCTACGAGTCTGGCCCCGGTCCGTTCCAGCCGATATCCGACGTAGAGGCGTTTCCGTGCCTTGACGCTTGAGTGAGGTATGCTCCTCGTGCTGGTGCGACCAGCAGGACTTGAACCTGCGACACCAGGGCGTATCAAACCGGTGCTCTACCTTCTGAGCTACGGTCGCACCAGCCGCCACGCTACAACCGCTAAAGTGATGCGATGACTGCCACCGTTACTCTGCATACCGCGAAGACACTGCAAGACTCCGGGCTACCAGAACGACAAGCAGCAGCCCACGCACGGGTGATCGATGACGCCGCTACCGAATCAACCCGTCGACTAGTCACCCGTGGTGATCTCTACAAAGCACTCCTGATCCAAACCGGCGTGATGATCGCCGCACTAGTCGGGATCATTGCCCTGATCCAACCCACACCATAGTTAACGGGGGAGTCGAGGTCTAGATGAACGCAGAGACGCTCCTGCGCGGCGTTCAGTTAACCATAGTGGTAGCTGCTGTTGTGGCCTTCTTCTTGGCCGAGCGAATCCGTACACACAAGTCCTACAAGCACCCGATTCGCGCAGGATGGTCTACTAGCGAAGAGGTGACCTCCGATGACTTTGTCGCCCAAAATGACCGGGGGTACTTCATTGAGATTCCCGGACCTGATGAACCCAAGTGCTGCCACATGCTACTCTGGCGTTCTGATGTGGACGGTGGTGTCCTCGACGAGATCTATCCGAACAACCAGGGATCGAACCAACGTGGGGCGTACGTTAGCTCTTCGCTCACTATCGATGGGGTTCCTGGGCAGGTTATGCGCTCAGGTTACAAGCTAATCTACGGGCCCGAGGATCGTCGTTTCATTCGTGTTGACAAGCCTACAACTAGCTGGCTGTTCGTTCCAAAATCCTGAACCTGCGCTACCCTCGCGCCCGATGACCCACCCACTGAAGAACGATCCGTCCCCCGTGGAGTACGGCGACGCCACCCCCGAGGACGTCGCCCTCGCGCTACGCCTCTACCGACCAAAGCCGAAGCAAACGGAACGCAAGACGGCGAAGGCCAGCGAGCCCAACAGAACGCGACAGAAGAAGTAACTGACACGCCGTCTAGACATCTGGATAATCCCCATTCCCAAGCCGAAGTTGTTGGCGGCCGCGCACAGTGCACCAGGACCTCGAACGACTCCCAATCCTATCGGGGCGCCCCCAGGCCATCGACAAGGTCGAGGCGGAGTACACGGTCGAAGAGCGGCAAGGACGGATCCAGGGTTGTCGTCATTCTCCAGCTCCAGATCGACGACGCCGGCGGAAACGGTTCGGCCCGACCATCACCCCTGAACCCCGGGGAAGACCAGGGCCTCGATCCCGCCCCGCCGGGTTTGGCAGTCAACGCCCTCGTGGGTGTCCTCGGGTTCGGTGTGGCCGCCACCGTCCGCCGCGAACTTGGGCGGCTACCACGCGAAGCCAAGAGGGAGTTCGCGGACCGGGAGGCCGGCGAGCCCTCTGGCGATGTCAACCAGGGCTCGATCGCGCCAAACGTCCACGAGTCCTTGTACGCGCAGCGCGTACCGGAACTGACCCGCCGAACAGGCGGCGTGAACCACGCGCGACAGACCAGGGCTCCTGCGCCCGGAGTCGATCAGACTCACGGTCTCCAGTGCCTCTTCCAGAAAGCCGACGCCAACCTGCGAGTAAGCAATGCGCCCCAGGGAGGCCTTTCGGTCGTCGGTGTGAGTCGCGAAGACCCCCATGCCACGCATCCGCTCCGCTTCTTCCAAAGCGGCCGAGTACGTCAGCTGGGCGTCCTCGACAAAGCCCGCGCCTGCCTGCGCCTCGGCAATGCCGCGAAGGTGCCGCAACCGGGCGTGCACACTCCCCAAACGTTCCACTGCCGAGAGCGCCCTGCCATAGTCGCCCGCCGCCCGCAGGACTTCGACGATCCCCGACATCGCATTGTCGGTCTTCTTCGCGTTCAACTGCGGATCGCTCATCGGAGTCCCTCTCCGCTCGGAGCCCGAGCTGTTCAGATTCTCGTCGCTCCACGGCGCCACGGCCACCGCTGCGAGGGTACGTTCCGCCCCCTCGTGGTCGCCAACCGCGGCTTGCGCGGGGGCGATGTCCTCCAAGTCTCGTATGTCGCTCAAGGCGGCTACCGGGACCGCATCGGCTAGTTCCAAGACTGCTTCCTGGATCTCCGCGTCACCCAATGCGTCCGCGGAGGGGGCGACTTTCGCCAGGACCAGCAAGCGGTCCAAGGGTTCTTCCAACCGTTCGTGAACTGCAAAGGCCCCCTCAAGGTCGCCGGCCTCAGCCATGATCTCCGCGAGGAAGGAGAGGGTTCCGCAATAGGCCTTCCGCTGGCACGAGTTCCAGCCGGTGGAGTCCTCACGGCCGGAAACCCGTGACGGCTTGACGTGCTCAGCCGTACTCAAGGCTCCCTGGAAATCGCCGGCCTTCGCCTGATTGCGAGCCAACCGACGCAGTGCCTCCACTCGCAGCCACGTGTCGTCCATCTGAAGAGCCGCTTCCAGAGCGGCCCCGAACTCGCTGTCCCCGACGAACTCTAGAGCCAGGGCGTTCAGCGAATAGTTCCTGGCGTCCGGGCTGTCGATCGCGCCCGCCAGGCGAAGCGCCCTCCCGACCTCACCGCGTCTAGCCAGGACCGCCGCCACGGCGTTCAGCGGGTGGTTCCAGGCGTCCGGGCTGTCGATCGCGTCCGCCAAGCGAAGCGCCCTCTCGACTTCACCGCGTCTAGCCAGGGCCGCCACCACCGTCCGAAGCGCAGAAGCCCGGTAACGAGCGTCGGAGATCGCCTCAGCGACCCGCGAAGCGGCCTCCAGGTCACCCGCCTTCACCAGTGCTCGGCTCGCTTCGCGCAAGGCGACGCGCCGTTTTTCCTCATCGGCCATCAACCGGGCCGTGCTGAGCGCCGCGCCGGCCTGGCCGGCACTCGCCTGCACCCGAACGGCACCGCTCAGAGTTCGATCCCGACCGTCGCGGTCGTTCACCAGGAGCAAAGCCTCGTCCGCGAGATCGGCAGCCGCGCCCGCAGCACTAACCTCCATGAGAGAAGCCGCTGCCCGCGCGTAGAAGTCGATGCGCCAGGTGGCGTCATCCCACTGTCGAGTCGCCGCGCTCTTAAGCGCCGCGAGTGACTCCAGGGCTCCTGCTTCGTCACCTGCTTCGAGCTGGACCAACGCGAAAGCCAGCCAGTCGTTCGGGCCGTGGCGACCCGAGCCGGGAGTAATGGTGGCATCGTCCTTCAGGAGCGTCTCGGCTCGTTCACGAGAGCCCAGCTCCTTCCAGGCCGTGGCCACGCGGTCTACACCATCTCCACTGGCGATCGCGGTCCTCTCAGCCTCAGCCAAGACGCACTCCGGCGTGGGCGACGCCAGACACGCCCGCCATTCGGCCGAGAGTGCCAGTAGCGCCGCCACGTCGCGAGCGGGCACCGAGACCGGCCTCAAAGGTGCCTCCTCGTCGTTCCCATAATCCCTGGGCCGCTCAAGGGCAATCATGGCCACCAGCCGGCCACCTTGATCGAAGACCGCGGTGCCTCCTACGCT
>JAPOXA010000122.1 GCA_026707325.1 Acidobacteriota bacterium
CCACCACTTCATCGTCGTCGAGACGAGGTCGGCCGCGTCCTCCTGCACGAAGTGGTTCGCGCCCGGCACGGTGACGAGGGTCAGGTCGCTGTCCAGCCAGTCCCAGGTGTTGTTCAGGCCGTCCGAATGCAGCGCCGTGTCGTCCAGGCCGTGGAACTGGAGCACCGGCATGCCGAGGCGGGGCGTTTCCTGGCCCTCCGCCTGGCCGATGCCGCCACCGCCTTCGCGCGGGTAGTTCTGCTTGTAGTAGGCCAGCATCGCGTCGAAGTCGGAGCGTTCGAACGCCGCCTCGTAGTGCTTCTTCGCCTCCTGGTCCTGCACCCAGAACGAGAGGGTCTGGGGGTTCATCGGCATCCCGAAGAGGATGTCCGGGTCGCTGGCGCTGCCCTCCTGGAACTTGCGGGCGTAACCGCTGTTCGCCTGCTGCTCCTGGTTGTTCGCCAGTTCCCGGCCCATGCCGTTCGGATGCGGCAGGTTCAGGATGATCAGCCGCTCCGTCATCTGGGGCACATGAAACGCGAACTGCCAGGCGACCGCGCCGCCCCAGTCATGGCCGACGATCGTCGCCTTGTCGCGGCCGAGGTGACGGATCACCGCCGCCACGTCGCCGACCAGGTAGCGCATGTTGTAGTTCTCTTCGCCGTCGGGCTGGTCACTCTTGTTGTAGCCGCGCTGGTCGATCGCGACGACCTGGAAGTCGCTCGAAAGCACCTCCATCTGGTGCCGCCACGAGTACCAGAAGTCCGGGAAGCCGTGGATCATCACGACCAGGGGACCCTCGCCGATCGAGGCGTAGTGGATCTTGACGCCGTTCGAGTCGGCGTAGCCGTGCTCCACGCGATCCATCAGGTCACTGCCCATCGCCGCTCCCCCTACCGATGCCAGCAGGAAGGCACAGGCGACAACAGCCGCCAGTCGCCGTCGGTTCGTCCGTTCGCCAGCTCGCCACATCTTCGTTCTCCTTCGTTGCTCGGTGCGGGAAAGGTGCCCGAGGGATTGTACGCGCGGAAACTCAGCCTGTTTCTCCCGGCAGCGCAAACGCGATCAACTCCGACGGCACACCGCTGCCGCCCACGGCGAGGACCACGTACTGGCGGCCACCGTGCAGGTAGGTCATGGGCGATCCGCCGACGCCGGCCTCGATCTCCACCGACCAGACCGTCTCGCCGGTCGTCTTGTCCATGGCGGAGAAGGTCGACGGTTCGAAACGCCAGTCGCGGCTCGCCGCGATCTCGGCGAGCATGGCCGCCTGCTCCTCGTCCGCCACGGCCAGCTCCTCGAGCGCCGACGATTCGAGATCCATCGATTCGGTCTCCATCTCGGCATCCGGATGGACGGTTGCCTCCAACCCCACGAACAGCAGCTCCGGCGTCAGCAGCACGTGGGCGCGCGAGCCCGAGCCCATCGGCTCCAGGTTCAGATCGCGGATCGCCGGATGTCCGGTCGGTCCCTGTCCCAGCGGCCGCATCCACTCGATCTCGCCACGGTTCAGGTCGTAGGCAGTCATCCGGCTGTAGGGGGGCTTGACGATCGGCAGGCCGAACGGACCGGGCGGACTCGTCTGGATCGAACCGATGTAGTCGAAGGACGACCGGTTCGGATCCGGTTTCTTGATCGTCAGCACGACCGGCCGGTTGAAGGATGGCACGTAGAGCCAGCCAGTTTCCGGATCGAAAGCGCCGCCCGGCCAACTCGCGCCGCCGCCCCATCCGGGCACCTGCCAGGTACCCCGCAACGAAGGAGGGGTGTAGAGCGGACCGTAGTCGTACTGCTCCAGGATCTCCTTCGCGCGCGCCAGGATCTCCGGTGTGGAGTCGATCAACTGGCCTTCATGCATGCCCTGCCGCTCGTACGCGGGCGGCTTGGTCGGAAACGGCTGAGTCGCCGCCGAGCGTTCGCCGGGAACCGTGCTCCGGGGCACCGGCCGCTGCTCGATCGGCCACACCGGCACGCCGCTGTCGGCATCGAAGACGTAGACGAAGCCCTGCTTGCTGAGCTGCGCGGCGACCTTGAGTTCGCTCCCGTCGACCTCAATCTCGCCGAGGATGGGCGGCGTGACCAGGTCGTAGTCCCAGAGGCCGTGCCGGATCGCCTGGAAGTGCCACTTGCGCTCACCGGTCCCGCAGTCGAGCGCCACCAGGCTCTCCGCGAACAGGTTGTCGCCCAGCCGGTGGCCGCCGTACCAGTCGTTGGTCGGCGTGCCGAAGGGCAGGTAAACGAGCCCGAGGTCCTCGTCCGCGGTGATCAGCGTCCACACGTTCGCGTTGCCCGTGTACTGCCAGGAGTCGTTCTCCCAGGTCTCGTGCCCGTATTCACCCGGTTGCGGAATCGAGTGGAAGGTCCAGCGCAGCTCACCGGTCACCGGATCGAAGCCGCGGACGTCTCCGGGCGGCGCGTCGGGGTGGTTCGGCGCGTCCGATATCGATGCGCCCACGATCACCGTGTCGCGGCAGACCATGGCCGGGGAGCTGACGGCGTAAGCGCGGCGCCGCCTGACCTCGCGGCGCAGACCCTCGATCAGGTCGACCGCTCCCCCGTCGCCGAAGCTGCCGACCGGTTCGCCGGTGAACGGGTCGACCGCCAGGAGCCGGGCGTCGCCGGTGCCGTAGAAGAGTCGCGCCGGCACTTCCTCCCCGCCGTCGGCCGAGGACCTGCCGGGCCAGTAGCTGGCCCCCCGATGCACGAAACCGAGGTTCGTCGGACGGCCGGCATCGTAGGCCTCCGGATCGTAGACCCACTCCGTCTCGCCGGTCGCCGGATCGAGCGCGGCAATCTGGCTCAGGCCGGTCGTTGCGTAGAGGCGGTCGCCGATCTTGATCGGCGTGACCTGGTGGCCGCCGGGCTGCATCCGCCGGCTCCGCAGCCGCCGATCCTCCGCCACCCGATCGTTGTCCGGCGATGACCAGCGCCAGGCGATCTCGAGCTCTTCGACGTTGCCCGCATCGATCTGGTCGAGCGACGAGTAGCGTTGACCGCCCCTGTCGCCGGTGGTCACCGGCCACTCACTGTCCTGGGCGGCGACCGAAACGGGGGCAACGACAAGGAGCAGGGTCGTTGCCAGGACCCCCTGCCGCGTTCCCGGGTTCATTCGACTCCTCCCGCCCGGTCGCTCACGCGTTGACGTCGACCTGCTCACGCGTTGACGTCGATGACCACCCTGCCGCGCGTCTGGCCCGCCAGGATCGACGCGGCCAGTTCCTGGATCCGGCTCATCGGCTCGACCGTCGTCATCTCGGACAGCAGGTCTGCCGGAAGCTCCGCCGCCAGCCGGCGCCAGGCCTCGCGGCGCCGGTTCATCGGCGCCATCACCGAGTCGACGCCCGCGAGAACGACGCCGCGCAGAATGAAGGGATAGACGCTCGACGGCAGGTCCATGCCGCCGGCCAGTCCGCAGGCCGCCACGCAGCCGCCGTAGCGGGTCTGGGCGATCAGGTTCGCCAGCGTCGACGAGCCGACGACGTCGACCGCGCCGGCCCAGCTCTCCCGGCCGATCGGCCGCGGCTTCGCCGACAGCGTTTCGCGGGCGATGAAGTCGGCGGCGCCCAGACTGCTCAGGTAGTCGTGCTCCGCCTCGCGGCCGGTGGAGGCGATCACCCGGTAGCCGGCGCGCGCCAGCAGCGCCACCGCCACCGAGCCCACGCCGCCGGCGGCGCCGGTCACCACTACGTCCCCGCTCTCCGCTGTCACGCCGTGGTCCTGCAGCGCCATCACGCAGAGCATCGCCGTGTACCCGGCGGTGCCGATCGCCATCGCCTGCTGGTTGGTGAAGGCGTCCGGCACCGGCACCAGCCAGTCGGACTTCAACCTCGCCTTCTGGGCGTAGCCGCCCCAGTGGCTCTCGCTCAGCCCGTAGCCGTTGACCAGCACGCGGTCGCCCGGAGAGAACGAATCGGAGCCGGATTCCACCACCGTCCCGGCCAGATCGATGCCGCAGACCATCGGCACCGAACGGCAGATCGGCGCCGCGCCGGTGATCGCCAGGCCGTCCTTGTAGTTCAGGGTGGAGTACTCGACATCGACCAGCACGTCGTGCTCGGGCAGGTCGCCCAATGTCAGGTCACGCAGGCCGGCAGTGTGCTGATCGTCGACCTTGTCGACGACGACCGCTCGAAAAGTGTCGCTCATTCTCGGTTTCTTCCTCGGTTTCCGGGTTCAGGCAAGCCCGAGGGTGGCGATCCGACCGCCCGAAGACGGGCGCTCCGACTGCGACGCGGGCGGCGCGACGACGCGCCGCCGAGGTTCTATCATTCCGCCATGACTTCCACGACTTCCTCAAGCATGCTCCGCATCACGCCGATCCGACTGTTCGTCGCCGCCTTCCTGCTGTTGGGGCTCGCCACAGCTTCTTCCGCCGCCAACGCCGCCGCCAATGAACGCGCGCGGATGACGCCGGCCGCCGCCGATCCCGCCGAAACCTGGCCACGCTGGCGCGGGCCGAGTGGACAGGGCGACGTTGTGGGCAGCGGCTACGTCGACCGCTGGGGACCGGAGGAGAATGTCCGCTGGAAGGTCCCGGTTCCGGGCAAGGGCAACTCCTCGCCCATCGTCTGGGGCGACCGGATCTTCCTGACCACCGCCGAAGCCGCCGGCGCCAAACGCTCCGTGCTGGCCTTCGACCGGGCGACCGGAGAACGTCTCTGGACCACCGCCGCGCCCGCCGCGAACCCGGAGCGCGCCTACCCGAAGAACGGCCACGCCTCGTCGACCCCTACCACTGACGGGGAGCGCGTCTACGCCTACCTCGGCAACCACGGCCTGATGGCGCTCGACATTGAAGGCGAAGTCGTCTGGCACAAGTCGTTCGGCGAGTTGAACGCCTTTCACGGCACGGCCTCGTCACCGCTGCTGCTTGGAGACCGCCTCATCATCGTCCAGGAACAGCAGCGTTCCACGTCCTTCATCGCCGCGTTCGACCGCCATACCGGCGAGGAACTGTGGCGCACGGAACGGGACACCCAGGTCGGCTGGAGCTCGCCGGCCGCCGTCTCGGTAACCACCGACGACGGCGAGGAACGCGACGAGATCGTGGTCAACAGCCAGCACCACGTGATCGCCTACGCGCCCGAGGACGGCCGCGAGCTGTGGCGGGCCGGCGGCACGACCTTCGAGGTCATCCCGAGCCCCGTGGTCGGCCACGACCTGCTGTTCAGCACCTCCGGCCGCGCCGGCCCCACCCTGGCGATCCG
>JAPOXA010000004.1 GCA_026707325.1 Acidobacteriota bacterium
AAGACGACGCAACGGAGGATACATGAAATCGCCTGTTAGTGTGAACAGGCCCTAGCTTGAGGGCAAACGTGTCCGGCCCGGGCAGCTTCCAAAACCGAGTCACTGCTTCAATCTCTGATCGAGTCGAGGATTCTGGCGGCGACCGGGTCCACCCGCAGCCCGCCTTCAACGTCCCGCTGGAGGAGGTGCAGCAGTTCCGCTGTTTTAGTCCCTTCTTCCCTCTCCTCCGACGCTGGTTGCCTGCTCTCTGCCAAGGAGATTTGCCGGTTACCGTCAAACAGATCGCCCTGTTCGTCGTGGCGCAGCATGCGCGCTTCGGCGGGAGTCGTTTCCCGGACCGATTCTTCTTGCACTCGGCGAAGCGCCTGCTGCAGTAGGGGTCTGTCGAGACCGAAGGCGGTGCGAAGCGACTCGAGGTCCTGTGCCAATAGTCCCGAGATGCCTTCGTCCTTGGTCAGATCTCCCAGGTCGCTCCGATCACCGTGCCTGAAGCCCTGCCGGATGTGCTCCAGCAGCACTGGCCACCCACCGGATTCTCGGGCGAGTCTTTGATCGTCATCGGGGGTCAGCTTGTGGCCGAACTCGTGCTCCTCTTCGAGCCACTTGGCAGCGAATCCAAGCGACCATGGGCCGAGCCGAACGACATCTATCTGGGGCTGTCCAGGGGCGAGCGCACTCTCCTGTAGGGCGAGTTCTTCAAGGACACCGTTCAACGACAGTGCCCTGTCCGTGTCCGCGATGAAGACGACTCGTGCGTAGGGACGTGTCTTCTGTCTCCCCACGAGTCGAAGTGCCAGGTTGAGCCAGGCAACGTCCCATTCGCCGGACACAGGGAAGAGGACGGCGTCGTCGCTAAGGCGTTGTCGTTGACGCAGCCCGCGGGTCAAGTGCTCTTCGAAATCCTCCAGCGACTTGCAGTCGGGTAAGCCTCTCACTGTCGTCGGTCCCTGGGCCAAAAACGCGAGAGAATTGGCGATTCCGGAAGCTCCAAGTCCGCAAATGACGACGACCCCATGGCGACGCGGGACACCGACAACTTCGCGTTCCTGCAAGAGTGTCAGTGGTCGATGTAGTGGGCCCTCGTCGCCGTTGAGGCGGCGCTTGTCGCGAGGGCCGAGCGTGGGGAGCGGCACCCTGTCACCCAAGTCATCCAGCTTGCGCTCGATGTCCTCGGAGGTGCCGAGCAGATTGAGCACGTTGGGATTCCGGAGGCAGTGGCTATCAGGTTCGTCCCCTTGGCGGAGAACGCCTAGCTCGACCATCTCCTGAAGCAGAGCGGCGAACTCGACGTTGGCTCCGAACTTTGGGAAACCCTGTCCATACCATAGGAGAGCGTGCCGCTGGATTCTCGAGTTCTTCATCCCGCGACGCAGCACATCGGTGTTGCTCAGACTCTCAAACGCGATGGCGTAAGCGATCGCCTCGTAGCGCGAATCGAGCTGGAGCGTCCACTCGAACCGCTGCCGAACCTCCTCGCGGTGCTCAGAATCTTCGTCAATCGAATCGAGTAGCTCCTTGGTAATGTGTCTGGGGACCTCTCCCTCCGATGCTTCCATGGCTCTGCTGGCGAGTTCCGCGCCGTAGATCTGTATGAGACTGGGGTAGTAGTTCGCTGCGGCGAGTACTCTCTGGGCCAGCCGCTCGGGTTCAAAGCGGCAGCCGCAGGCCTCCAAGGGGCACTGCAGGAGGTCGACTGCGTGTCGTTGATTGCCGTCATCGATGAACGGGCCGATACGGATGGGCTGACCGAGGTGCGCAAGCGGATGGTTCGATTGAGTCGTTGTACGGAGCACGTTGTGCAGACCCGCGAATACGACCTTGATCGTCGACTGGCTTCTCTCCATGAGGGACTTGAGCTGTGCAGACTCGGCGAAGCTCTCGCGCGTGCGGTTCGAGGCGTCCCGTTCCAAGAAGCCGTCCGCTTCGTCAAACAGCAGCAACAGCGATGCACCGGTTTCTCGGTTGAACGTCTTGTGGAGGGCCCTCATGAAGCGCCGGACGCTCTCTTTGCCTGGCCTAGGCTTTGGGACAGCTTCCGGATCGATGGCTCCGCACTGTTCCAGGGCGTTCCAGATTGCCGGCCAGATCTCGGCGGCGTCGATCTCGCCGATGCCCTGCGCCTTGAGGTCGATCCAGACCGCGTACTGGCCAGCGTCGGGTTTCGAGTAGATCCGCTCCACATGCCGAAGTAGTGCGGTCTTTCCCAATTGGCGTCCTCCGTAGACGAAGCAGGAGCCATGTAGATCGATAATCTCTTCGGTCTCCTTGTCGCGCCCGAAGAACATCTCTGGCGGTACGACGCTTGCGCGGCGGATGAAAGGCTGGTTGTAGGTGTACGGCAGCGTACAGGCGAAGAGAGTCGCCAGCCGGGAGCCACCCTGTGCCGAGAGGAAGCCTATGAAGGGCTCGTCAAGCACAAGCAGCGACTGCTTTTCCCTAAGGCAGATTCGGGCGAGTCGCTTGCGGGTTCGTTCGCCGAGGGCGTGAAGGCAGATAGCGATAGTGGCTTCCTGCTTGCCGGCCTGTTCCATTCGCTGGTGAATGCCGTCTACCGTCGTGGGCTCAAGGAAGACCAAGAGCCGATACTTGCCGTGGGCCATCGATCCGAACTGCGGAAGGGGACAGCGATCACGTCGGCCGAGAGGCTCGGCCCGAAACCGGGTGCCGACAAAGCCGGGAACGGTTGGGCTCGCCTCGACCTCGGGGTCCGTGAAGTCGAGAGCCCTTAGCAGCCGAGCAAGCGCGTCAGTGATGTTCTGGGACTCGTTTTGGAGTGCAGCGTCACGCTTGAGATCCTTCCAAGCGTCGAGGAGCGCCGTCGCGGACAAGCGCTCGTCTTCGTCAAGACGATCAAAGTGCAAGGGGCCGTGGCGTTCTCCTGCCTCGGCGGCTTGCCGGAGCCGAGGCCACTGCTTGTTCGTGGTCCGGGAGCGAAGTTCGTTCTCGTCGACCTCGAGGTAAGCGTCTAGAGGCGATTGCCGTTCCGCGCGCGCTAGCGGCGGGGGAGACTCCCCGGTGCGGTTCAGAAGCTCGTACGCGACCAGGAGATCGCCGTCCTCAACGTGTTGTTCGACAGCGGCCCGCCGAGGATCGTCTTTGTCCGAGAACTTCTTCGCTGCCTCTTCGAGTACCCGTCTCCGTTCGTCTCGGTCCGCCTCGGCGAGTTCTTCTCTGACGGTCTCAAGCTCTTCGTGCAGCACGTTGAATCGTGGGCGGTCTTCGTCGGTCGCCTTATCGATCGAGGCCAGCTGCCTGAGCAGGCCGTCGTTTTGGTCCGCCGAGAGGCGGCCCTGCGAGAAGGCTAGGTCAACAGCCTGGCGTACTACCGCCACGTCGGATCTGAGCGAATTGCTGAGAGTCTGGTGTTCTTCGGCGATACGGTTTCTCAGCGAATCCAGCGCTTCGTGGTCGATGTTCGCCTCTGTTTCCAGCCAGTCAGCGACCTCCCAAGCGAGGTCAAGGTCACCGATCTCGCAGTAGCGCTCAAAGGCGACAGGCAGTTCGACGGGCCTGGAGTCGAGCAGGATCTCGAGTTCCGCTTGCTCGTTTCTCCTCCCAGGCGTGGTTCGGTCGATTCCAGACTCGGGATACCGCAGAAGGCTCGAGTGGAGCAAGTGATCTGGATCGGGTTCTCCGCTCTCTGCTCCCGCCTCCGCTGAACAGAGGAGGGCTCGGACACGGCGAACAGTCCTACCTGCGAGCGCAGAGGCTGCAGCGACCAGAGGATCCTGTTCCGAAACCGCGGCCGCCCGGTCAAGTCGGTCAAGGACGCCCGTGGAACCTCTCTGGACGGATTGCACCAGGGCATCCACGACCTCTTGGCGATGGCTGGACACCGGCTCTCGCACATCGTCGAGGGCGAGATAGCGGCGGGCAAGCGCGAGTGGTTCTTCAAGGTGTCGTTGGAACTGCAGGAAGACCTTCGCGTCGATCTTCTGGTGGACGGTGAGCAGATTGGAGGCATGTCGGTCGACAATCCTGCGAAGCTGGCTTTCGTCGCCGAGTTGGGCACTCAGACGGCGGACCTCATCGGCGTGACCTTCAGACCGCATCGTCTGCAGCAACTGGCCAAGCTCGTTCGACTCTTGGCACATCACGTTCCAAACCCGGTTCGCCGGGATGTAGGACATCTTGCGCTGGCGACCAGCCTTCCACCATGCCCGAAGATCCCGTGCGAACACCCTTAGCGCGTCCCGTCGGCCAGCTTGGCCACGCGCAGCTTGAACCACTGTGGCGGCGTCCACCTGGGCCTTCTGCAGATCCCAACTGCACTGTGCCGACTCCCGGGCGAACCGGTAGAGGGCGTCGAGGCCCTCGTGGGTAAGGTCCTGGAGGTAGGCGGCGGCGCCGGAGTAGGGAGCAATCACAGCCGCTGGAAGGGCGGCCGAGAATCCGATGAGCGCACTTGTGTTCTTCCGGCCGACATCCCGATTCGCAGCCTCATCTGGCTGAAGCCGTTCAAAGGCGGACGCCAGTCGCTCTGCGAGTGAACCGTCCGACCGCCGAAGCCGGCTGGCGTAGAGGGCCGCCTCCAAGAGCTCCGCTCGGGGCTGCCCAGCGTCGACGTCCAGGTTCTCGGCCAACCGGCAGAGGTGGTAGGCGTAGGAGAGGCGAGGCGGGTCGGCAGCCAAGGCGTCAGCAACGCCTTCGCGAATCCGCTGTTCCTGCTCGTCCCATTCGGGTTGCGCTCTTGGTTCTTCGACACGGGACCTCTCAACCGCGGGCAGGGGTGTAGCCTCGCGGGCCGGCGCAGGGTTTTCTGCCTCTCCCACGGGCGATGTTTCGGCCCTTGGCATGCCTTCGCCGGTGTCGGCCTGTCCCCGGGGACCCTCCACGCCGGACGTGGCTGTCTCCTTGTCGTTGGCTGATTCTCCGGCTGCGGCAACAGTGGGCTCTGGAGCCTCCGCGGCTGGCTCGGCCGGTTCTTCGGGTTGTTCAGCTTCGGGTGGCGGCGGCTCGGAGTAGATGCCACTATCGGGCGGGCTAGTCGGCTCCAACGCCCGCGTGATTGCGTCGCACGCCTTGCGGTAAGTTCGTCTGGCCGAAACCTCCCTGAGCACGAGGTCGTCTTTCCGGTCCTCCCACTCGCGGCGGGCTTGGCGACCTTCGGGCTCGTCCTTCCGCATGCCTTCGAGTTCGCGCTCGATGTCCTGGTGACCGTCGTAGGCTTCGCGCAGGGTCTGGAGCAACGTCGGAGCGGCTTGCTGGAGTCGTTCTCGTTCGGTGTCAGCATCCCGGGGCGTGTATCCCCGCGAATCCAGCCATAGGCCGCGGAGGTTCCCTAGATCCTCGGGGTGAAGGAGACTCGATCGGGAGTCTGCGTCGATTTCATCGAGCACCGCCAGGGCGAGGTCCCGGAGGTTCTCACTTGCCTGGTCCTCGAGCTCTTCCAGCCGCGACTGGATGGTCTTGCGGAGGCCGACCACACGCTCGTCCAGGCGAGTCGTGATGCTGCTACCAACGGCAAGCTCGGCAGAGGTAGTAAGAGTGCCGGTAACTGCTGAGAGTGCGTCGAAGAGCGACTCGACGGCAGTCTCGGACGTCTTGAGGAGTTCCTTTCCGAGATCCTCTCGCTCCCGGCTGCTCGCCGGAGACTCCTTGTAGGCGCCAATCACCACGTCGAACACCGCCGGCAGATCCTCGAACTTCACTTCGAGTCTGACGGGGCCGGTGACAGCCTGGCGGGACTCTTCGGACCACAAGTTCTCGAACTCCGCGGCCAGTTCGGGGGCTTTCCGGGCCGCAATTCCGAGGACCGTGCTGTCGTCCAGGAGCGTAGCTTTTGCGAACAGCAGGAGCTTCGTCTCGCGGCGAGCTTCATCGTCGAGTGAAGACCAACGTTCCACCCGCGACTCAACCTCAATGGCCGAGTTCGGGGCCGATGGAGGCGTGGCGGGCTTACCGGCCCCTGCAGGGGCCAGAAACGGTTGCAGGATCTCGTACTCGAGGGACCGTGGCAGAACGTCGGACGGAGGCGGACCGGGCCGCTGTTCAACCGTCCTGTAGATGAGGTGCAGGTTGAAGAGTTCTCGGCGGAACGCCGGGTTGCCGTAGAAAGCGAGCAACTCCGCCCAGCCTGCCCGCTTCTTGCCGGCGGCTATCTCGACCCGATCGCGAAAATAGCTGGACTGCAGAATGCGACTACGGGACGGTCGGTTCAGGGAGAGCGTCTGTCCGAGTCTCTCAAGTTCGTTCAGGCATTGGGGAAGCCCGAACCCGACCGCTTGTCGGCGTTCCGTCTTCGCCATCCGAGGGGCACCTCCGTGGGGAAACGCGGGAGTCTACACGTTCATCGTCGGCCGGTTCCTGGTGCTGTTCCGGATGGAAGATTGCAGATCGGGGAGGCGGTGGAGGGTGCCCTGGGCCTGCGCAGCTTGATCCGCTCTCCACTGGCGGCATCGTCGTTTACATCATCACGACGGCCGGCGTCGAGATGACCACCGTGAGGGAAGTCGTCTGAGCGGCGGCTTCAGCCGGAAGGGCTTAGGGCCAGAGCGAGAGGGTGCTGGGCCAGTTTGCCGTCCTTCGTGAGCAGTCTGAGTCCCTGGACCTGCGCTTGAACCAGGAGGAGTTCGTCGAACGGATCCTTGTGGCCAAGCGGCGGATCGAGAACGGTGATCGCGTGGTGCCGGGTCAGCGGCAGAAACGTGACCTCCTGATCCTCCAGCGTAGCCACGACGTCGGCAGGAGAGAAGCGACTCTTCCTCTCGCCGGACCTGTGCCGGGCGTTGTGCTTCAGCCGCATCTCCCAGATCGATACGGCGCTGACGTGGAGTCTGGTCTCGCGGGAGTGCAAGAGGTCTCGCTCGGACGCGAGGAGCCTTCCCGGCCGGTCCATGAAGTCGTAGAGGTACGACGTGTCGAGAAGGAGGCGCATCTGCCGAGAGCACCGCTAGTCGTCGTCGAGGCAGAGCACCCTGCGACTGAAGGCCGGGTCGTCGAAGGACTTTGGCCAGCCTTCGCCGTCGCCCGTAATGCCGAGACGCCGACGCGATTCTTCGAGCTTCTCGAAGTCGAATCCGCCCCGCTGGTCGCAGCGAACGAGTTCGGCGGTCGGGCGGCCGTGCTTTGTGATGATCACCCGCTCGCCGTTGCGAGCGGCCGCTATGAGTTCGGAGAGGCGCGCCTTTGCGTCGCGAATCGCCAGTTCCATTGTTCTCGTCCTCCTGATTCACCGGCGGCGGTTGAGGGCATGGCTGCTGATGTGCCCGAATCGAGACTACAGCGCGACTACGTTAGGGACAAGAGACGGCGATGCATTAGCTGGGCGGCGCCGAAGGAAACACGCTGCGGAGGGCTCTGCACGCCCGCTACGGCGCGTAGTACGGGTTCGTGCCGGCGGCGTGATCCGTCGTGTCGAGGACGCGCTGGACGGTCGGCACGGCTTCCACGATGGCCTGCTCGACGCCCTGCTTGAGCGTGTAGTCGGCCATGCCGCAGCCCTGGCAACCGCCGCCCATCGTGATGTAGGCCGTCTCGTCCTTGACCTCGAGCAGGGTGACGAAGCCGCCGTGCGCGGCGATTTGCGGGTTGATCTGCTCATCGAGGACGCGCTGGACGTCGGCCGCCGGTCCGTCGCCCCAGACCGAGTTCGGGTTGTCGAACTTGAAGCCGCTCTCGGAGAGCCGGGTGACGAAGTCGATCGTGACGCCCTCGAGGTCCGGTGCGCTCTCGGAGTCGACGTAGACCTTGAATGCCTCGGTGTCCAGGATCTCGTCGTCGGGCCGGGCCTCGTCGAGGCCGACCAGGTCCATCTGGTATCGGAAACCGCCGCCGCTGCGGCCGGTGATGCCGATGCGGAGAGCGAGGTCGTCGCGTTCCTCGTCCTTCATCGCTTCGGCGACCTTCTTCTGTGCCAGCTCGGTGATCGTTAGCATGCGTCGCATTCTACCGAAGGAGGTCCGGCGCCATGGGTTTCGAGCACATCCAACTCTCCCACCAGGGTCCGATCACGCGGTTGACCCTGAACGATCCGACGCGCCTGAACGCGATGACGCCGGCCATGGGCGCGGAGATCCGGGACGCCGTTCCACTCGTCAATTCACGAGACGAGACCCGGGTGGTCATCGTGCGCGGCGCCGGCCGGGCCTTCAGTGCCGGCGGCAGCCTGAAGAGCATCCAGGAGGAGGTCAGCGAGGATCGGGACGCGGGTCCCGGCCTCGGTGGCGGCGCGAACTTCTACCGTCTCTACCTCTCGGTTCGGGATCTCGAGGCGCCGTCGATCGCGGCGATCAACGGCCACGCGATCGGCGCCGGGCTCTGCTTCGCGCTCGGCTGCGACATGCGGGTGATCAGGACCGGCGCGCGGGTCGGCATGACCTTCGTGAAGCTCGGGATTCACCCCGGCATGGCGGCGACCTGGACCCTGCCGCGCCTGATCGGCCCCGCCCGCGCCGCCGAACTCCTCTACAGCGGGCGGCTCATCGACGCCGCCACGGCGGTCGAGTGGGGGATCGCCAGCCGCGAAGCGGATGAGGACTTCGACCAGGTGGTCGAGGATCTGGCCCTGGAGATCGCGGCGGCCGGACCGATCGCGGTCAAGGCGACCAAGCGCACGGTGCGCGGCACCTTCGAACGGTCGATTGACGAGGCGCTGGACCTGGAGAGCGCGGAGCAGGAGGTGACGTTCCGGACCGCCGACGCCCGCGAGGGGGTCATGGCCCTGACGGAACGGCGTTCGCCACGTTTCGCGGGCCGGTAGTTGCGCCGGCCGGTAAGCTACGCCGATGCCCACCGCAGGCGCCCTGATCATCGGGAACGAGATCCTCAGCGGCAAGGTCGACGAAGCGAACCTGAGCCTCCTGGCGAGGGAGCTGTTCGACCTCGGGATCGAGCTCCAGAGAGTGATCGTCTGCCCGGACGACGTCGCCGATATCGCGGCCGATATCCGGCGCCTGCGCGCTCGCTTCGACTACCTGATCACGAGCGGCGGCGTCGGGCCGACCCACGACGACGTCACGCTCAAGGCGGTCGCGGAGGCGTTCGAGCGGCGCCTGGTCCGTTCCCCCGAGCTGGTCGCGAAGATCCGCGAGATGGTTGGCGACCGCTGCACCGAGGGCCACCTGCGCATGGCCGATGTGCCGGAAGGCGCGGAACTCGTCAGCACGCCGGACGTGCCCTGGCCGTCCGTCGTCATGGAGAACGTGTACGTCTTGCCGGGCGTGCCGCGGATCTTCCGCATGAAACTGCCGATGCTGCGCGCCCGGCTGGCGGCCGGGCGCCGGTTCTACTGCCGGGCCGTGTACACCTCCTGCCGCGAGACGGACATCGCGGAACTGCTCGACCGCGTCGTCGATGCCCACGAGGACGTCGACATCGGCAGCTATCCGGTGATGGACGGCGACTACCGGGTCAAGTTGACCGTCGACAGCCGCAGCCGCGGCGCCGCGGACCGTGCCCTGGAGGCGCTGGTCGAGGCGTTGCCGGCCGGGGCGGTCGTGCGAGTGGACGGCGGCGCCCGCGTCGCCGGCAGCCGCTGAACGCCCCACCAAAGGAAGGAGAACGTCGATGATCGAGCGAAAGCGCGACCGGTCGCACTCGTACCCTGCTGGTCTGCTGGCCGCCACGGCGGCCCTGCTCATGGGCTTGACCGCGGCCGGCGTGCGCGCCCAGGAGTCCGACGCCGGCGCCGAGTTGCTGCCTGAATGGACGTACGATCTCACCGAGGTCCTGCCCGAGGATCCGGCGGTGCTCACCGGACAACTCGACAACGGTCTCCGCTACTACGTGAGGAAGAACGGCCGGCCCGAGAACCGCGCCTTCCTGCGGCTCGTCGTCCGCGCCGGTTCGGTGCTCGAGGACGACGACCAGCTCGGTCTGGCCCACTTCGTCGAGCACATGGCGTTCAACGGCACGAAGAACTTCGAAAAGGCCGAGCTGCTCGACTACCTGCAGAGCATCGGCATGCGCTTCGGGGCGGACGTCAACGCGTACACGAGCTTCGACGAGACGGTCTACATGCTGGAGGTGCCGACGGATGACCCGGACATCCTGGACAAGGCGCTCCTGGTGCTCGAGGACTGGGCCGGCGCCGTCACCCTGGACGACGAGGAAGTCGAACTCGAGCGCGGCGTCGTGATCGAGGAGTGGAGGGGCGGCCGGGGTGCCGGAGCGAGGCTTCTGGACGCCGAGATCCCCTATCGCTTCCACGGCTCGCGCTACGCGGAGCGGCTGCCGATCGGTGATCCGGAGATGCTGCGCGAGGTCCCGCCGCAGCGGCTGCGCGACTTCTACCGCGACTGGTACCGACCGGACCTGATGGCCGTCGTCGCGGTCGGCGATTTCGACGCGGAAGCGATGGAGGCGAGCATCAGGCGCCGCTTTGCCGCGCTCGAGGGACCCGACGAGCCGCGCGAACGCTTCGAGACGGAGATTCCGCCTCACGAGGAGACTCTGGTCTCCATCTTCACCGATCCCGAGTTGACGCGTTCCTCGATTTCGGTTGCCTTCAAGGGCGAGGCGGACGAGTTCGTCACCGTGGCCGACTACCGGGAGCGGCTGGTCCGCGGCCTCTACAACGGCCTGCTGAACAACCGTCTGGCCGAGCGCGCCGAAGAAGCCGATCCGCCCTTCATCGGCGCCACGAGCAGTCGCGGCACGCTGGCCCGGACCCGCAGCCTCTACCTGCTCCGGGCCGGGGCCCGGGAGGGCGCCGAAGTCCGGGCCCTCGAGGCGTTGCTCACCGAGTCGGAGCGGGCCCGTCGCCACGGCTTCGAGGAGAGCGAGCTGGAGCGGGCCAGGGTGAACACACTGCGCTCGATGGACCGCGCCTACGACGAACGGGACAAGACCCACTCCGCCGCCTATGCCGGCGAGTACGTGCGGAACTTCCTCAGCGACGAACCGTTCCCGGGGATCGCTTACGAGCGGGAGCTGGCCCGCCGCTACGTCCCCGGGATCGCGCTCGCCGAAGTGAACCGCGTCGCCGACGGGTGGATCCACGACGAGGATCGCGTCATCCTCGCCAGCGGACCGCAGAAGGAGGGTCTGGAGCCGCCGGTCGAGGAGGAGCTGCTGGCCGTGTTCGACCGGGTCGGCGAGCTGGAGGTTGCGGCCTACGAGGACGATGTCGGCGAGGGCGCCCTGGTGCCCGTTCCGCCGACTCCGGGCCGGATCGTCGAGCGGTTGGCGATCGAGGAACTCGGTGTCACCGAGTGGCGGCTGTCGAACGGCGTCCGGGTGGTCCTGCGGCCGAGCGACTTCAAGAACGACGAGGTCCTGTTCGCTTCCTTCAGTCCCGGCGGCGTCTCCCTGGTGTCCAACGACGACTGGCTGGAGGCGAACCTGGCGACCTCGGTGGTCCAACTGTCGGGACTCGGGAACTTCAGCCTGACCCAGTTGAACAAGGCGCTCGCGGGCAAGGTGGCAAGCGCCGGACCGATCATCGGTCCGCTGTTCGAAGGCATCAACGGCCGCGGATCGCCCAAGGACCTGCAGACGCTCTTCGAGTTGATCTACCTGAGCGGAACGTCGCCCCGCCGCGATGCCGAGGCCTACGAGTCCTTCCTTACCCGTCAGGGTGCGCTGCTGCGCAACCAGAGCGCCATGCCGCAGTACACCTTTCTCAAGACGTTCGTGGAGATCCTGAGCCAGAACCACCCGCGGCGCCGCATGATCACCGAGGAGATGCTGGGAGACCTGGATCAGGATCGGATCTTCGCCGTCTACGAAGACCGGTTCCGGGACTTCTCCGACTTCACCTTCTTCTTCGCCGGCAGCTTCGAACTCGAGGCGATCGAGCCTCTCATCGAGACCTGGCTGGGCGGTCTGCCGTCGACCGGTCGCGAAGAGGTTTGGCGAGACGTCGGAGTTCGGACTCCCAAGGGCCTCATCGAACGGACGGTGTACAAGGGGCTCGAGGACCAGAGCCAGATCGCTCTGGTGTTCAACGGACCCTTCGAGCAGAGCCAGTTGAACCGGTACCGCCTGAACTCGATGGTCTCGTTGCTGCGAGACCGTCTGCGGGAGCGCCTGCGGGAGGAACTCGGCGGCACCTACGGTGCGAACGTGTCCGGAGGCGCCGACAGGATCCCGGTTTCGGAGTTCTCCGTGCAGATTCTCTTCGGCTGCGACCCGGCTCGCGTCGAGGAGATGCTCCAGGCGGTCCAGGAGGAGATCGAGGGTCTCCGGACGGAACTCGCCACGGCCGAGGAAGTCGGCCAGATCCAGGAGCAGCAGCGACGGAGCCGCGAAACGGCCAAGGAGACGAACGGCTTCTGGCTGGGTGTGCTGCAGACCGTGTACCAGTTCGACGAGGATCCGCTCAGCATCCTGGCCTACGAGGAACTGTTCGAAGAACTCGACGCGGAGATGATCCGCGGCGCCGCCGTGGATTACCTCGGCGGCGAGAACCGGGTCCAGGTGCTGCTGCTGCCGGAGGCGGCCGAAGAACGGGACGACAGCGCCGGCGAGGAGGCCGCCGAGCCGGCCGCGGCAAGGGAGGCAGCGTGAACGAGACGAAAGAGGGATCCGGACGCCGCAAAGGGCGCGTCGTGCTGCGGGCCGCGACCTGGTGCCTCCTGACGGCGGTGTCATGCGTACTGCCGGCGAGCGAGCCGGAGTGGCCGAACTGGCGAGGACCCGAGCGGAACGGCTACAGTGCGCACACCGGACTGCCCACCGAATGGGGGCACGACGGCGACACGGAGCGGAACATCGTCTGGAAGCTGGCGCTGCCGGACCGTTCCGGCTCGACCCCGATCGTGTTCGGCGACATCGTGTTCCTCAACGTGGCCGAGGGCGACGATCTGTCGCTGTGGCGCGTCGACGCCGGTTCGGGAGAAGTCGTGTGGCAGCGAACGATCGGAGGCGGCAACCGGTTTCAGCGTAAGCACAACATGTCGTCGCCGTCTCCGATCACGGACGGCGAGCGGGTCTGGGTCCTGACCGGAACCGGCGCCCTGCAGGCCTGGGACTTCGACGGCAACCAGCTCTGGGCGCGGGAACTCGAACAGGACTACGGCGCCTTCGGCCTGAACCACGGCTACGGCTCTTCCGCGCTGCTCTGGCGGGAGGTGCTCTACGTGCCGGTGCTGCACGGCATGAAGACGGACGACCCCTCGTACCTCCTGGCCATCGACGCCGGCTCGGGCGAGACGATCTGGAGGCAGGAGCGGCCGACGAACGCCCGGATGGAGTCGCCGGACGCTTACATCACGCCCGCCCTGGTCGAGAGCGGCGACGGACACGTCCTGGTGCTGAACGGGGGCGACGTCGCCACCGGCCACGACCCGGAAGACGGCAGTGAGCTCTGGCGCGTCGAGGGGTTCAATCCGAGGAACAGTCCGATGTACCGGGTCGTTGCGTCGCCGGTGGCCGCGGGCAACCTCGTCTTCGTTCCCACCCGCGTCAATCCGATGAAGGCGCTGCGGCTCGGAGACGGCGGCGAGCCGGAGATCCTCTGGGAGACCGACCGCGGCCCCGACGTGCCGACCCCCGCCACGGACGGCGAGACGCTCTACCTGCTCCGCGACAACGGCCTCCTGTCGCGGCTCGACGCCACAACCGGCGCGCCGGACTGGGAGAACCAGCGGCTCGAGCCGGGCACCTACAGCGCCTCGCTCCTGGTCGCTGACGGCAAGGTCTACGCGACCAGCGAGGACGGAGTGACCACGGTGGTCCGGGACGGGCCCGAGTTCGAGATCCTGGCCAGGAACCAGGTCCAGGGCTTCACGCTGTCGTCGCTCGGCGTGGCCCACGGTCGGCTCTACCTGCGGACCGACAGCTTCCTCTACTGCATCGTCGAACCGTAGAGCGGAGGCCCGGGGCCGGCGAGTTATGATCGCTTGCCGCGCCCGTCCGGTGCGTCAATCTGTCCGGCTCGGCCACGAGGTAACGTCGATGAAGAACCGCCTGCTCACTCTCTTGCCGGCACTCGCCCTGCCGGCGCTCGTCCTGCCGCTTGCCTGCACCGGCGGAGACGGGGCGGACGGGGGCGCCGGCAACCCACGGTTCCTGAGCATGGGCACGGCGCCGGTCGGCGGCGCCTTCCCGGTCGTCGGCGGCGCGATCGCCGAAGTGCTGAACGACAACCGCGGAGAGAACAACTGGCGGGTCCAGCCGCGAGGGACGAAGGGCTCGCAGGAGAACATCCGCCGGCTCGCGCGCGGCGAGCTGGAACTTGCCATGTCGAACTCGGCCATCAGCTACTTCGCGGTCCTGGGGGAATCGGGTTGGGAGCAGAGCTACGACATCCGCGCGGTCGCCACGCTGGCGCCGAACATCGCGACGTTCATCGCCAAGGCCGATTCGGGCCTCGCCGCCATGAGCGACCTGGCGGGCAAGCGGGCGATGGTCGGCGTGGCCGGCGCCGGCTTCGAGATGTTCGTCGAGCCGCTGCTGGCGGCGCATGGCGTGACCTACGGCGACTTCACCCAGGTCTACGGCACCCAGAGCGGGGCCGTCGACATGCTGGGCGACGGCTCGATCGACGCCGCCTTTCTCGGCGGTGCGGTGCCGACCGGCGCTGTGACCCAGGCCAGCAGTACGCACGACATCGTCTTCCTGCCGTTCGACGAGGAGAAGCGGCAGGAGCTCGCGCGTGACTATCCCTTCTTCCAGCTCGCCACGATTCCCGCCGACGCCTACTCCGATCTCACCGAGGACTACCCCGGCCTCAACGTCGGTTCGATGCACCTGATCACTTACGCCGACGCGGACGAGGAACTCGTCTACCAGGTCACGAAGACCATGTGGGAGAACCGGCAGGCAATCGCCGAGAAGCACCCCGCCGGCCGCGCGATCAACGAGGCGAACGTCGCTCGCAACACCGGCACGCCGTTCCATACGGGGGCGGAGCGCTACTACCGCGAGATCGGTATCTGGCCCGAAGCGGGCGATTGAGCGAAGCGGCCGAGCGCGCGCGCCGGGGCCTGATCGGGGCACTCGGCGTCGCCCTGTGCTTCTTCGTTCTGCTCGAGGTGAACTTCGGGCTGCTGCTGCCGCAGTCCTCCCTGGCCGTCTTCGTCGGTCTCGGGTTGCTGCTCTGCTTTCTCGCCTTTCCGGTTCATCCGAAGTTCGGATCGAACCCCTGGCTGCGGGGCCTGGACCTGCTGTTCGGTCTCATGGCCCTGGCGGTCTGCACCTACGTCGTGGTGCAGACGGAACCGGCTTTCGAGCACCTGTGGTCCGGCGGCAGGTCCCTCGGCAACCGGGCCGGCATCGAGACCACGGCGGACATCGGCCTCGGCCTGATCGGCCTCCTGCTCGTGCTCGAGGCTGCCCGTCGGAGCATCGGCTGGATCGTTCCCGCCCTGGGTCTTGCCTTCGTCGCCCACACTCTCTACTGCTACTTCAGCCTGCGCAACGGCTGGGCGCTGCTGCCGGACTGGCTGTTTCCCCACGCCGGCCAGAGCCCCCGCGACGTGGTCGGTACGACGTTCCTTCAGAGCCTGGGCGTTTTCGGCCCGGCGGCCTCGGTCATGTTCCGCTACGTCTTCCTGTTCGTCGTGTTCGGCGCGTTTCTCGAGATGTCCGGTGCGACCCAGTTCATCATGCGCTTCGCGGAGCGGGTGTTCGGCACCAGGCCGGGCGGACCGGCGAAGGTGGCGGTGCTGAGCAGCGGACTGCTGGGCTCCCTTTCCGGCAGCGCGGTGGCCAACGCGGTGACCACCGGCGCCTTCACGATTCCCATGATGAGGAGCAACGGCTTCAGGCGCCACGTGGCGGCGGCGGTGGAAGCCGCGGCGGCCTCCGGAGGCGCCCTGGTGCCGCCGGTCATGGGCGCCGGCGCCTACATGATGCTCGAGATCGTCGAGCCCCAGGTCACCTTCCTGCAGATCGTGCAGGCGGCCCTGCTGCCGGCCGTCCTTTTCTACCTCTCGCTCTTCCTTATCGTCCACTTCTATTCGCGGCGCGTCGGTACGCCGGAGCGCGAGGGCGAGCCGCCTCCGGTGAGGCGCTTCGACGCGCTGGTCTTCATCGCCGGCCTGGCCACCCTCATCCTGCTCCTGCTGCTGCGGTTCTCGCCGTTCCGCGCGGTGACCGGGGCGCTGATCGTCATCCTGGTGCTGGCGGTGGTGCGACCGGAGATCGACCTTCCGCGCAGGCTGCGCCGCCTGGCCCTCGGCTGTTTCGCCGGCGTGGCCCTTCTGCACCAGGTGATCTGGGGCGACCTTCCGGCGGACCCGTCGTTCCGGCAGGTCTTCGAGTCCTGGCTCTCGTCCGGCATCGTGGCGATGTTCGGGTTGATGGCGTTCGGCCTGATACACCGCGTCTTCCGGCCCCGCATCCTCGGCGCCCTGACCCAGGCGGCGCGCAACGGAATTCCGCTGGTCGCCGCCAGCGCCTGCGTCGGCGTGGTCATCGGCATCGTCCAGCAGACCGGCATCGCGGCGGACTTCTCGGCGGCGATCAAGGGCGTCGTGGCGACGAACCTGTTCCTGGCCCTGCTCGGCATCATGGTCACGTCGCTCGTGCTGGGCATGGGGGTGCCGTCCGTCGTCTGTTACCTGCTGATGGCGACCCTGATGGGCTCCCTGCTCTCGGAACTCGGGGTCATTCCCCTGGCGGCACACCTGTTCATCTTCTATTTCGGGATGATGTCCATGGTGACGCCACCGGTCGCGCTCGCCGCCTACGCGGCTTCGAGCCTGGCCCAGGCGCCGGTCATGCCGACCGCGCTGGCGGCGTTCCGCTTCGCCCTGGTCGGCTTCACGCTGCCCTTCATGTTCGTCTACCGGCCCGCGCTGCTGCTGATGGACGAGGGCGGGGCGAGTCTCTTCGCGTCCGGAGCGGCGGGACTGGCTCCCCTCGTGCTGGCCCTCGGGGCGGCCGTCGTCGGCATCGTGGCCCTGGCCTCCGGGATCGGCGGCTACCTGCGATCCGAACTCACGCTGCCGCTGCGGATTCTCATGGTGGTCGCGGCTGCCCTGCTGCTCGTTCCCGATCTGGGCGGCCCGACCATGGGTCTCGTCGTGAACGGCGCGGGCGCCGTCCTGTTTGCGGCGCTCCTCGTGCTGAACCGGCCGGCGGCCGCCGCCGTCAGTCCACGAAGGTGAACCGGTTCGCCTTCAGCTCGTAGCGGGGGAGCGAACCGGCGCCGGCGATCCGCACCGGGACCCGGAGGCTGAGCCGCTCCTCGAACAGGTCCTGGAGCCGGGACCTGAGACTCCGGGCGTCGGCGCCAGTCTCGGGTTCGACCTCCAGTTCGACCTCGGCCATCTGGCGGCTTCGCCGCACGGTGGCGCTGTACTCGACGACTCCGCCGGCCTCCCGGACCAGGGCGTCGACGGCGCTCGGGTAGACGTTGATGCCGCGGACGATGAACATGTCGTCCGCCCGCGCCAGGACGCCGCCGTCCAGGTACATCGTCGGCCTGCCGCTGGGACAGCCGGCGACGCAGAGACGGCCAATGTCGCCGGTGCGGTAGCGGACCACCGGACTGCCGATCCGCCCCAGGTTGGTCAGCACGAGCTCCCCGAGGACCGGCTCGGCGGGCTCGCTCGCCGCGGTATCGATCGCTTCGAGCGGCTCGCCTGTCGCCGGGTCGAACCACTCGACGACGAACTCCTCCTCGAGGATGTGCAGGTTCTCGCGGACACCGCAGGGGCAACCCCAGGCGCCCACCTCGGTCGCGCCGGCGTGGTCGAAGACCCGGGCGCCGTAGCCGGCGGAGAGCTGGTGCTTGACCGCGGGCACGCCGCCGCCCGGTTCGCCGGCGTGAATCGTCCGCGCGATGGGGCTTGCGGCCAGGTCGAGGCCGAGCCCGTCCGCCGCCTCCAGGAGGCGCAGGCCATAGGTCGGCGTCGCCACGAGCACCGTCGCGCCGTCGTCCAGCATCACTCGCAGGCGCTGCTCGGTGCTGAGGTGGCCGGCCGGCATGACGAGGCAGCCGAGCTGCTGCGCCGCCTCGAAGGCGGTCCAGAATCCGACGAAGGGGCCGAAGCCGAACGCCACGAAGACCCGGTCGGCCGCTTCGACGCCGGCGCCCTTGTATGTTTCCAGCCAGCAATCGAGGAACCACTGCCAGCTCGCCGGCGTGTCGAGCCAGCGGAGCGGCTTGCCGGTCGTGCCGGAGGTGCGGTGGACGCGAACATAGCGGTCCAGGGGGAAGGTGAGATTCGTGCCCCAGGGCGCGTTCTCGTCCTGGTCGCGGGCGAGTTCCTCCTTCGTCGTGAACGGAAGGTCAGCCAGGTCGTCGAGCGTGGGGGGCGACTCGAAGCCGGCGGCCCGCCACTTGGCCCGGTAGAACGGGTTGTGGTGATGGACCTGCTCGGCCATGCGGCCGAAGCGGTCCGCCTGCCGTGCCCTGAGTCTGTGGCGCTTGCGCGCCAGACGATCGGTCAATCTCGCGCGCCTTCGGGGACCGGCGGCCCGGTTTCGACCGCGGGTTCCATGTCGACCTCATCGCGGAAGCGCACCTCGATCCGGTAGGCCTCCACGTCTTCGCCGAACTGCGAGAGCAGGAAGGTGCGCACGAAGTCGGCGGTCCTGCGCCGGCCGAGTTCGCGCACGAGGGCGATGTTCTCGCCCGCGCGGGCGGCCAACTGGTCCGTGATGCGGAGTCGGAGCTGCTCCAGGACCGCCTCCTCGTCGCGCAGGATCGAATCCCCCTGAACGCGGTACTCGATCGCCGAGGCGTCCACGGCCGGCCGGTTGGCTCGCACGCCGGGCGCCAGGACGTGAACCGTCGTTCCCTCGAGCGTCAGCGACCACTCGTCCTCCAGGTCGAGGTAGTAGGTGTAGCGGACCGGGACGCGCGCCTCGACGACCACGTCGGGCAGCCTGAGCCGGCCCCAGAGCAGGCTGGCCGAGTCCGTGCGCTCCAGCACCTCCGTCTGGTCGAGCGAGGCGAACTGAAGAAAGGAGCTGCCCGAAACCTCCGTGGCGTAGCTCATGAAGGACGTCTGCACGCTGCCGGTCCGGAACGCCCGTGCGATGCGCTCCACGCTCTCCACCGCGGCGCGGCCGATCTCCCGGCCGCTCTCGACGATGTCGCCGGGCACCTGGGTCAGGCGGATGATCACGTAGCCGACCACGATGACCACGACCATGCCCAGGATCAGCGTGATGAAGGCGAGCCGCCACAGCATCTGGCTGCGCGGTTTGCGCGGGCCGCGCCCGGGGCGACCGCCCTGCTCTCGGGGTGTCTCGACCATCGAAGCGCAGTCTATGTCCGACCCGCCGGCGACCTGCTAGCCTCGCGCGCGTTTCGTTCCCTCGAACCTGGACAGAGACTCAAGACCCTGGAGACCGGACCATGGAACTAGGACTGCTCGCCGGCGCCTTCGGCAGCCAGATCACCATCGACATGGATCGCATTCGGCAGGCGGAAAGCGCCGGCTTCACGTCGGTCTGGACCGCGGAGGCCTACGGCTCCGATGCCGTGACCACGGCGTCCTGGATTCTGGCCCAGACGGAGAAGATCAAGGTCGGGACGGCGATCATGCAGATGCCGGCCCGCAGCCCGGCGATGACGGCGATGACCGCCATGACGCTGAACCAGCTCTCCGGCGGGCGCTTCCTGGTCGGCCTCGGCCCGTCCGGCCCGCAAGTCATCGAAGGCTGGCATGGCGTCGCCTACGGCCGGCCGCTGACGCGCACGAAGGAGTACATCGAGATCATGCGCAAGGTCTTCGCCCGCGAGGAGCCGGTGACCCACGAGGGCTACCACTACCAGTTGCCCTATCGCGGCGAGGACGGCACGGGGCTCGGCAAACCGCTCAGGAGCATCCTGGCGGCGGACACCTCCATCCCGATCTACACCGCCTCGATCAGCCCGAACGGCCTGGAGTGCAGCGCCGAGGTCGCGGACGGGGTCTTCCCGATCTGGATGAACCCCGAACGCTACGACCTGATCGAGGGCGCCCTCGAACGCGGCTTCGCGGCCGCCGGCAACGGCAAGAGCCTGGACGACTTCAAGGTCATGCCCTTCGTCACCGTCGTCATGGGCAACGACGTGGAGCAGTGCCGCACGCCGGTCAAGCAGAGCATGGCGCTGTACATCGGCGGCATGGGCGCCCGGGACAAGAACTTCTACAACGACTACGCCAAGCGCCTCGGCTATCCGGACGACGCGAAGCGGATCCAGGACAACTTCCTCGGCGGCAAGAAGAGCGAGGCGGTCGGCGCCGTGCCCGACGCTCTGGTCGACGACGTCGCCCTGGTCGGCCCGCGGGAGCGGATCGTCGACCGGCTCGCGGCCTGGAAGGAAGCCGCCGCCAAGGGTCAGGTCGCATCGATGGTGCTCGGCTGCCGGCAGCCGGAGGCGCTGGAGGCGATCGCGGAGGCGGTGCTTTAGGGCTTCCGACGCTCAGCCGGGCTTGCGGCCCACGATGACCGTGATCCCGACTTCGCTCCAGACGCACTCTGCCGTGAAGCCGGCAGCCGCGACGGCGGACAGTTCGTCCTCCAGCGGGAAGTAGGTGTCCTCCTCGGACCACTCTTCGAAGTGTTCGAAGGCGCGCCGCTCGTCGATGCCGTGGGACACGAGGTGGTCGGCCCAGCCGCGCCAGGTCGTCTCCCGGGCGACGGGCTCCCCGGGCATCGTGGCGTCCGCGTTGACGAAGATGCCGCCGGGCTCGAGTGTCTGGAACACGCGACGGTAGAGCGCTCTCTTGTCGTCCATCGCCGGGATGTGATGCAGGGCGAGTGAGGCGACGGCGCCGCGGCAGCGGGGCAGGAGGTCCAGGAAGGAGCCCTTGGTGAAGCGGGCGCGGTTCCCGAACCGCTCGAGACGCGTTCGCGCCTGATCGAGCATCTCACCGTCGACGTCGATGAGTTCGACGACGGCCTGGGTGGAAAATTCGAGGATCGCCTCCGACAGGGCGCCGGTACCGGCGCCCAGGTCGATGATCGGACCTGGCGCCGCCGGGGCCAGCGCATGGGCGGCAACGGCGAGCATCTCCTCGTAGCCTGGGATGAACCGACGAATCGCCGCGTCGTACTCGTCGACCGCGATGCGCAGGTGGCGGCGGACGGAGTGGGATGCGTCGTCGTTCATCGCCGATCGGTCGCCCGCGGCGTTCAGGCGCGGGCCTCCGTCTCGGTCAGGAACCGTCCAGGCCCGGACGAACGAGGCGCAACGGTCCGTCGCGCTCGTAGCGGTGGGCCGGGTTGTTCAGCACGGCGGCCAGTTCCGCGGCCTGGAAGGATGCCTCGACGCGCTCGGGCGGCGGCGTGCCGTAAGGGGTCGTTCGCTGCTTGGGGACGCGGCCGGCGTCGCGGATGAGCTGCTCCATCCCGGCGGGAGGCAACTCTTGGCCGTGGGTGGCGCCGGCGGCCCGGGTGATGCTCTCGTTCATCAGGGTGCCGCCCAGGTCGTTCACCCCCGCCTCGAGGCAGGCCTTGACCCCCTGCGGTCCCATCTTGACCCAGGAGGCCTGGACGTTCCCGAACCAGGGGTGAAGCGCCAGCCGGGCCACTGCGTGCATGAGAACCGCCTCGCGGAAGGTCGGTCCCTTGCGGGCGCGGCCCTTGAGGTAGATCGGCGCCTCCATGTGGACGAAGGGCAGGGGCACGAACTCGGTGAAACCGCCCGTCCGTTTCTGCAGGTCCCGCAGCCGGAGCAGATGCCGGGCCCAGTTCCGGGGACCCTCGACATGGCCGTACATGATTGTCGCCGTCGTCCGGTAGCCGACGCCGTGGGCGGTCTCCATGACCTCCAGCCACTGGTCCGTGTTCAGCTTGTCGGGGCAGATGACGGCGCGGATCTCGTCGTCCAGGATCTCGGCAGCGGTCCCCGGGAGGGTCCCGAGCCCGGCGTCCCGGAGGCGGAGCAGGTAGTCGCGAAGCGCCATGTCGAGCGTCGCCGCGCCCTGCCAGACCTCGAGCGGGGAGAAGGCGTGGACGTGGATTTCCGGCACGGCCTCCTTCACCGCGCGGCAGATGCCCAGGTAGGTCTCGCCGCTGTAGTCGGGGTGGATGCCGCCCTGCATGCAGACTTCCGTCGCGCCCCGCTGCCAGGCCTCGACGGTACGGCGCATGACCTCCTCGAGTTCCAGGTCGTACGGCTTGCCGCGCAGGTTCTCGCTCAGCTTGCCCTTGGAGAAGGCGCAGAACTGGCACTTGAAGTAGCAGACGTTCGTGTAGTTGATGTTCCGGTTGACGACGTAGGTCACGGTGTCGCCGTTCACTTCGCGCCGGATCGCGTCGGCGGCGGCGCAGACGGCCGTGAACTCCGGGCCGCGAGCCGCGAACAGCCGGGCGATCGCGCCCTCCGAAAGGTCCTCGCCCGCCTGGGCGCGATCGAGGATGGGCGCGATGCCCGTTTCCGCGCGTGGCGCCGCGCCGTTGCCGTTCCGGGCGGCGGAGCTGGTGACCGCGGCGAGAACCTCGGCCGGCGGCGGGGTTTCCTCGCCCGGGGACCAGTCGTCGGTGCGGGCGAGGCCGGTGGCGTCGACCCGCTGCAGCACCGCCGTGCGGACGCCGCCCAACCGGCGAATCTCCCGGCTCTGGCCGCGGCCGTCATCGAGCCAGCGCTCCCCGTCGAGAGCCCACTCGGGATACACCGTCAGCCGCTCGACCAGCGTCTTGCCGGCGGCGGCCGTCTCTTCGGCAAGGCGTTCCAGGTGTGGCCAGGGCGCTTCCGGGTTGACGAAGTCGGGAGTCACCGGCGATACCCCGCCCCAGTCGTCGATTCCGGCATCGACGAGCCGCGGCAGCACGCCGGGGCTCAGGTTGGGCGGCGCCTGAATGTGCATCTCCGGCCCCAGCACCAGTCTCGCCGCGGCGATCGTCCAGAGCAGGTCCTCCAGGGTGGGCTCGGGCGCGTTGGCCATCCGGGTCTCCGGCTTGGCCCGGAAGTTCTGGACGATGACTTCCTGGATGTGGCCGTACTCGTCGTGCAGGTCGCGCATGGCGAGCAGGGCGTCGATCCGTTCCTCGCGGGTCTCGCCGATTCCGATCAGGATGCCGGAGGTAAACGGCACCCGGGCTTCGCCGGCGAGCCGCAGGGTGTCGAGCCTTCGCTCCGGCACCTTGTCCGGGCAACCGTAGTGCGCCCGACCCTTCTCGTGGAGCCGCATGGAAACGCTCTCGAGCATGATGCCCATGGACGGCCCCACGGGCCGCAGATGCTCGAGGTCTTCAGTGGTCATCAGCCCCGGGTTGAGGTGGGGCAGGAGGCCCGTCTCGAGTAGAACCCGTTCCGCCGCCTCCCGCAGGTAGGAAAGGGTCGATTCGTGGCCCAGCTCGGCCAGGCCGTCGCGGGCCGCCCGGTACCTCAGTTCCGGCTTGTCGCCGAGGGTGAACAACGCTTCCTTGCAACCGGCTTGGGCGGCAAGGCGGGCCTGGCTCAGCACGGAGTCCAGCGGCATGTAAGCCGCCTCGCCCTTCTTCGGCGGCTGGGCGAAGACGCAATAGTGGCAGATGTCCCGGCACAGGTGCGTCAGTGGCAGGAAGACCTTGCGGGAGTAGGAAACCAGGTCACCGTGGCCGCGATCCCGCAACTCGCCGGCAGTCTCGATCAACTCTTCGAGGCCGCTGCCCGGCTCGATGCGGGCAAGCGCATGAGCCTCGTCAGGGGTCGGACGACGGTTCAGAAAGGCGCTGAGCGGAGGGGACATGGGGATGACGGCGGCAGGCGCTGAACCCCGCCGCCAGTGGGGATAGCGAACGGTATCAGTCCCGCTTGCGCGGGCTCTCCATCCGTTCCGGCACGCCGAGCTCCCGCAGGCCGAGTTTCCGCAGAAAGTGGCCGGCCCGGCCGGCTCGGTCGAGGCGCAGCAGTTCGGCCAGGTCGTCCGGATGGTCCACGTCGAGTCCGAGGTTCGGCAGCACGATGCTGGAGTGCGCCGCTCCGGCGCGCTCCGCTTCGCGCAGGTGGGCATGGAAGCTGCCGTCGCCGAAGCGGAACGGGATGCAGCCGGGCGGCGAACAGACGAGAGCATTGGTCCCCGATCGGAAGCGGTCGGGCGCGACGGTCACCGCCAGTCCCGGCGCTGACTCGTCTCCCTGGCGGCTCCGATCCTCGAGGTGCCGGGCGCGAAGCTCCTCCAGGTCCGCCGCCGTCGCCAGGGGCAGGTCGATCGGCAGGATCAGCATCGTCGTGGCGCCGCGGCGGTCGAGTTCCTCGGCGGCCGTGCCGAGCGCCCGGTTCAGGCCTCGCCGGGGTTCGGACAGAACCTCGCATCCGGCTTCCTCAAGATACGTCGCCGCAACGCGGTCCGCGGTCACGGCAAGCATGCCCGTGATGCCGGGAACGCCCGCGATCGCAGCGAGCACGTCGTCGAGCATCGAGCGGGCCAGTTCCTCCCGCTCTCCGGCGCTCAGGACGGGCGACAGCCGCCGCTTGGCCTCGGACCAGGCCTTGACCGGCAGGACAGCCCAGAGACTGCCGGCGGTCACGCGAACCGTTCCGGCGGCGAGGTTCCCGCCCTGTCGCCGCACCGGGCGCCGAGGCCGCGGGCGAAGTCCATCGTTTCCCCGGCCAGGCGTTCGCGGTCGGCCAGCGTCTCCATCACCGTGCCGGTCACCAGGGTGGGCACGCCGAGATCCTCGATCTCCGCCGCCTGGCCGGCATCGGCGTCATCGATCACGAAGCCGTCGAGCAGGTCCCGTTCCTGGTAGTGCCGGGCGACGCCGGCCGCGGTGACCGGCATTCCGAGCTCGGCCATCATCTTGGCCGCCGGTCCCTTGATTGCCGCGCCGCCTATGATCGGCGAGACGGCGACAACGGGCGCAGCCGCTCGGCGAAGGGCCTCCTCGACGCCGTCGAGCGCCAGCACGGGATCGACGCTGACGAAGGGGTTCGAGGGGCAGACGAGGATCGCTCGGGTGGCCTGGTCCTCCAGCGCCGACAGGAAGGCGGCCTGCGGCCGGGCCGTGTCGATTCCGTCGAAGCGAAACCCGGAGACGGCCGGCTCGCAGGCGTCGCGCACGAAGTAGTGCTGGAAGCTGAGCTCGCCGGTCTCCGTCAGCACGATCGTGCGCACCGGGTCGTCGCTCATCGGCAGCACCCGGGCGGCGATCCCGAGCGCCCGGCAAAGCGCGTCGGTTGCCTCGGTCAGGGTTTCGCCGGCGCGGAGCCATCGACTTCGTTCCACGTGGGTCGCCAGATCCCGGTCGCCGAGCCGGAACCAGGTCTCGCCGCCGAGGTGGGAGAGCGCCTCGAGGAACGACCAGGTCTCGTGCGCCTGGCCCCAGCCGGTGACGCGGTTCGAGATCCCGGCCAGCGTGTACATCACCGTGTCGAGATCGGGGCAGATCCGGAGCCCCAGGTGGTCGAAGTCGTCCGCGGTGTTGCAGACGACGGTCAGCGCGTCGCCGGGAAGCACGCGCGACAGTCCGAGAGCGAGCTTGGCCCCGCCGACGCCGCCGGACAGGGCCACACAGTGTATTGGGAGGGCTTCGTTCAACGGAAGAGATCCTGGTCGCGCGGCCGGAGCAGGTCGCGGGCGGTCTGAGCCGGCCCGAGTCGAGCGAGGCCGCGGACGCGTACCACCGGCGTGCCCTCGTTTCCTTCACCCTGGACGATCTGGGCGGCGCTCGCGACCTGGTCGGCGATCCCGGTCTCGGACACCTGGAGTTCGCGACCAAACAGGTCGCGATCGCCCTGCAGGTCCCAGAGCGCCGTCATCCCGGCGACGCCGATGGCGAGCCCGACGGTACCGAGCCGCCAGGCGCGGCCAACACTGTCGTTGATGATCACGCCGAGATCCTCGATTCCGAAACGGGCCGCGAGGGCTTCACGCAGGTTCGCTGCCGAGGCATCCGGATGCTCCGGCAGGAGCAGGGCGTAGCCGTGGTCGTCGCCGGGACGCAGGTTGGACTGGTCTATTCCCGCGTTCGCCAGCACGAGACCGAGCCGATGCTCGACGATGATGACTCCGGGCACGGTGCGCAGCACTTCGGTCGATTCCCGGAGCACGAGTTCGACCAGTCGCGGATCCTTGTCGCATTCCGCCGCCAGCCGCGCGGCCTCGGCGCCGGGTTCGACCGTCGCTAGCTCGACGATGCGGCCTTCCGTCTTGGAGACGATCTTCTGCGCGATCACGAGTACGTCTCCGGCGCGCAGCTGCAGGCGCGCCCGTCGCATCGCTTCGCCGATCAGGAGGGCCAGGTCGTCGCCCGGCTGGACTTCGGGCAGACCGGGGACGGGCTTGATGTTCAGCATGGTGTGACAGGCGCGACGCGCGGAGGCCGAAGGCTACCCGCCCTCCGCAAGCGGAGTGGCGCGCCCCCGGCGATCGCACGCCGACCGTCTTCAGGGACTGCGGGTTGTCTCGCCGGTGATGCGAATGCCCGCGCCGGCAATGCCGTACTTCCGGTTCAACTGGATGAGGATCGAGGTCAGGGCCTCGGCCGCGGCGGCGTTGTCGAGCGGCCCGGCGTGCCAACCGCGCATCCCGAGCGCCTCGATCAGTTCGATGACTTCGGCGCGGGCGGCGGGGTCGTCGCCGGTGACCAGAACGTCGCAGTCCACCGCGTCGTCCTCGCGCAGGTGGGCGGCGCCGACGTTCTGGAAGGCGGAGACGACCCGCACGTCCGGACCGACGGCCTGCTGGGCGATGACCGCGGCGCAGCCTTCGTCGGGAAGCTGCACGCGCGCGACCTTCGGCGGCACGAGCGGCACCGTGCAGTCGACCAGGATCTTGCCCTGAAGCGCCTCGCGCACCGCCTCCAGCGTGGCCCGCTGGAAAGCGTACGGCACGGTCAGCACCACGAGGTCGCCCTCCTGGGCGGCGGTCAGGTTGTCCGTACCGCGTACGGTCGCCGGCAGGCCCAGACCCCGGAGCTGCTGGTTCACATCCTCCGCCGACCCGGCGCCCTTCTCCCGCGACCGCGAGCCGATGACGATCGGGTAGCCGGCCGCGGCCCAGCGCCGTGCGAGACCTCCGCCGAGGTCGCCAGTGGCGCCGAGCATGGCGAGCGCGGGTAGGGAGTTGGCGCCTGGCTGATTGTCTGACATGACCGTTCCCGTGAGTTGCCGTGTCGCTCTTCGCCTCGTGCAAGACCTGCGATGCGAGGGCGGCGATCGTACACCGCCCGGCTCCGCCACCGTCCGCGTCTATTTGTGCCGGCGGTGGAGCGCCACGGTGTCCACTTCCCGCTTGCGTTCCCACCAGTTCTGGTACAGGTCGAGCGCGAACATCAGAAGCAGGATGAAGATGACGATCCACTGCGGGATGTACGGAGTAGGGGCACCGTTGACGACCATGTGCGCGCTGTGACCCGCCTCGAGGATCAGCACGAAGCCGATCAACAGGAGGACGAACAGGCCGAGGATCTCGAACTCGGGATTCGAGCTGAGGAAGCGCGAGATCGGGCCGGCGAAGACCAGCATCAACGCCACGGAGATCAGGACCGAGCCGACCATCACCGCGAAGATGTCCGTCATGCCGACGACGGTGAGGATCGAGTCGACCGAGAAGATCAGGTTCATGCCGACGATCAACGCCACGACCTCGGCGAAGCGATTCGCCTTCGCGACTTCGTGCTCGACCGCCTTCAGCTTGACGCGGAGTTCCTTCACGCCCTTCCAGATCAGGAACAGGCCGCCGATCACGAGCACCAGGGACTTGCCGTCGACGCTGCCGGCCATCTCCACGCCGAGGAACGAGCCGTCGAAGCTCCAGAGTTCGGCTGTGGCCGCCCCGAGCACGAGGCTGAGGAGCAGGAGCAGCACGACACGGAGCGCCATCGCCAGCAGCAGACCCAGCTTGATCGCCTGCTGGCGCTGCGCCTCCGGCAGCTTGTTCGCGATGATCGTGATGATGATCAGGTTGTCGGCGCCGAGGGCGATCTGGATCAGCGTGACCGAGAACAGGGCCGCCCAGAAGGATGGCTGGGCCAGGAGGTCCATCACGAGACGTGCGCTCGCGGCATTGCGTTCCTCCGGCGCAAGCCCCTAGACTCTGCGCCCATCGTCTTCCAAGCCTTGACCATCAGCAGCCAACCTCCAGGAGATGTCCTGAGCCATGAAGCTACACGAAGCCGCCACCGCCCCCAACTGCCGCCGCGTTCGCATCTTCCTGGCCGAGAAGGGCATCGACGTTCCCGTCGTCCCCGTCGATCTGGGCCAGGCGGAGAACCGCCAGGAGCCCTTCCGGCAGAAGAACCCGATGGGCCGCGTGCCGGTGCTCGAGCTGGACGACGGCACGTTCATCGCGGAATCGGTCGCGATCTGCCGCTACTTCGAGCAGTTCCAGCCCGAGCCCGTTCTGATGGGCGGCAGCGACCCGGAAGAGGCGGCCCGCATCGAGATGTGGCAGCGGCGGATGGAACTCGAGATCGCCCTGCCGATCATGCAGGTCTTCCGCAACACCCACCCGTACTTCGCGGACCGCATCGACCAGTACCCGGACTACGGGGAGGGTCAGCGCAGCCACGCCACGAAGCGCCTGGAGTGGCTGGACAAGGAACTGGCGGACCGGGAGTTCGTGGCCGGCGACGCGTACACGATCGCCGACATCACCGCCCAGATCGGCATCGACTTCGGCCGGGTCACCAAATTCAAGGTCACCGAAGAGACCCCGAACCTGCTGCGCTGGCACCAGGCGGTGTCGGCGCGTCCGAGCGCGAAGGCGTAGGGGCCGCCGGCTACCGACGGAGTTGCGCCGGCTGGACCTCCAACTCCTCCCGGAACTCGGGCGCCGCAATCCGGGCAAGCCGGCGCGCTCGCTCGACGACGTCCAGCCCGCGCACCTTGGCGACGCCGTGCTCGGTGACGAAGATGTCGGCGTCGGTCCGCAGCGCGGTGGCGGCGTGCGCTGTCGGCAGCGCCGGGACGATGCGGGAGAAGCGGCCCCCGCCGGCGGTCGCCTCGAGTGCGACGATCGAACGTCCGCCGGCCGACATCCGGGCGCCCCGCATGAAGTCGACGGCGCCGCCGGTGCCGCTGATCTGACGGCCGCGGACCATCTCCGAGTTGACCTGGCCGAAGAGGTCGACCTCGACCGCCGAGTTCAGGGCGACGAAGTTCTCCAGCTTGGCGATCACCCGCACGTCGTGGGTGTAGTCGACGGTGCGCAGGTCGATCAGGTCGGAGCGGCTCGCCCAGTCGTAGAGCGCGGGTGAGCCGAGGACCATCGCCGCGACCAGGCGGCCCCGGTCGATCGTCTTGCGGGCGCCCGTGACGGCCCCGGCTTCCACGAGATCCATCACGCCATCGGACAGCAGGCCGGAGTGAAAGCCGAGGTCGCGGTGGCCGTGCAGGGCGGCCAGGACCGCGCCCGGGATCGCGCCGACGCCGGTCTCGATGCAGTCGCCGTCGCGGATGAACTCCGCGACCAGGGCGCCGATGCGCTCGGCGACGGGGCCGCTCCGGCTGGCGAGCGTGGGCGGGGCGACGTCTGTTTCGACGACGTAGTCGAAGCGGTCCGCCCGCACGGTCGGGGCGCCCGGCAGCCGGGGCAGGGAGCCGTTCCATTCCGCGACGAAGGGGATCTCCGGGCGTTCCAGCAGCGCCGGCAGGAACCCGGCGCCGATGCCGAGGGAGCAGTCGCCGTTCCCGTCCGGCGGCGTGAACTGGGCGATGGCCAGGTCGAAGGGCGCCGCCATGAGATCGTCCCAGACGTACCGGTACTGCATCGGCACGAAGCGGACCGAACCCGCCTCGAAACCCGCCCGCATCTCCGGCGTGACGAAGAAACTCCGGACGGTCGAGCCGGCCCAGGGCGCGAGGGTCGGCGAGGCGATGCCGGGAATGCGGGTGACCGTGAACTCCACGCCGGCCGTCGCCTCGGGTTGAGCATGCAGCGCCGCGGCGATGCCTCGAGGTTCGTTGCAACCGCCCAGGACGGCGACCTTCATGCCTGGGCGGAGCAGCCCGCCGACCTGATCGGGAGTGAGTTTCTCCATGGCGGCCCGTAGCGTAGCCCGAACGACAGGCACCCTCGGAAGGGTAAGCTGAGCAAGGACTTGCCGCCGGGTACCTGGAACAGCATCCTCAAACAGGCGGGCCTCAAGAGAACTCCGTGAAGTACACGATCGTCATCGAGAAGGCGCCCAACAACTACGCGGCCTATGCTCCCGATCTCCCGGGCTGCGTTGCGGCGGCGGACACGCGCGACGAAGTCATCGAGTTGATGCGCGAAGCCATCGAGTTCCATCTCGAGGGCCTGCGGCGCGACGGCGATCCGGTGCCCCCGCCTCAGACCACGGCGGCCCAGGTCGACGTGGCGGCGTAGAACCGCTGCGCTTCCGAAGAGGGGCGACTAGGACGTCGACGGGCCGATTGGTCACTCGTCACGGCGAATCCGCAGGTGGCGCCAGCCACCGGCGAGCGCCAGCACTGCGATTGCGACGACGTACGGCCAAACTTCAGCCAGGATCACTCCGGCCAGGACCGTGCCGGCGAGCCATGCGACGAGCCGGGTGCCCGACCACCGCCTCGGAGCGCCTGAGCATTCTCTTTCGGAGTGTTGTTCTTGATGTCCCTGAGCGAGAGTGCCCCGGGGCGATGCGCCAATTCCGCCCCCCTTGGCGTCAGCCTGTAGATCTTCTCAGTCGAGACCTTCTTCAGGTGGCCATGGGCTTGCAGGCGAACCAAGCCATGGGCGACGGCATACTTGAACTCGGCGTACGGAGAACCTGGGGCGATGTGCTTTCTCTCGGCTTCAGAGAGACCCAGCGATTCGGCAACTCGCAACCTGATCTCCGAAGACGGAGTCTCCTCACCGTCCTTGAGGACCCTCAGGATCGGCTCCAGCACGTAGTCGGTCTTGCCCATGGCTTTCCATATCTGGTGGCTCGGTGGTGTGGAGCACGCAGGTACTCGGCAGCGTGTTGGGGCCAACGAAGCCGTTCTGGGGGCAGAGTATCTCAGGTCGGAAGATCGAGGCATCCCGCTGCCGCTGATACCCTGCCGCCGCCATGACGACGACTTCCGAAGCACGAAACGGCCTCCCGGCCGTCTCTCTTGCCGCGGTGCCGGGACGGCGCCGACTGACCCTCGACCTGGCGCGTGAGATCGAGCGCCGCGGCTTCAGCGGCATCTACTGCCCGAGCATGGGCGACGGTCTGGCGCTCTGCGAAGCGATCGCGCTGTCCACCGAGCGGATCCACTTCGGCACGTCGATCGTCAACATCTACACCCGGCACGTGACGGAGTTCGCGCACACGGCCTCGTTCATCCACGAGGTGTCCCAGGGCCGCTTCTGGTTCGGTGTCGGCGTGAGTCACGCGCCGGCGCACGCGCGGCTCGGCGTCACCGTCGGCAAGCCGCTCACGGATATCCGCGGCTTCGTGGATGAGGTCAAGGCGGTGCGCGGCGCCGGCGAGCTGCCGCCGATCGTCCTCGCCACGCTGCGCGACCGGATGATCGCCACCGCGGCCGAGATCGGGGACGGCATGGTCTTCGCGAACGGCGCCCGTTCACGCATGGCCCACTCGCTGACCTTCGCCGGGGAGAAGGCCGGCGATCCCGGTTTCTTCGTCGGCAACATGATCCCGACCGTGATCTCGGACGACCGCGATCTGGCGGCGGCGCGCAACCGGAAGACGCTCTCCCGCTACGCGCTGCTCCCGAACTACCGCAACTACTGGAAGGCGGCAGGCTACGTCGAGGAGATGGAAGCCGTCGAGCAGGCGGTGGGGCGGGGCGAGACGGATCGCATTCCGGCGATGCTCTCCGACCGCTGGCTGGCGGACTGCACCCTGTTCGGGACGGCCGCGGAGGTTCGCGAAGGCGTAGAGCGCTGGTTCGACGCCGGCATCCGCACACCGATCCTGGTGCCGTCGTCGGCTGCGGGCAACCAGATCAAGGCGCTCGAGGAGCTGTTCGCGGCCTTCGACGGGAGCTGACGGGATGACTACGGTCAGGGAACGGCTGGAAACGCTGGGCATCGAGCTGCCGGAGCCGGCGGCGCCGGCAGCCAACTACGTTCCGTTCGTCCGCATTGGTTCCCTTGTCTTCGTGTCCGGTCAGGTTCCGGTCAGGGACGGGAAGCTGGCCTATCGCGGGAAGGTCGGCGTCGACTACTCCCTCGAGGAAGCGCAGGAAGCCGCACGGCTCGTCGGCATCAACATCGTTGCCGTCATCGGAGCCGCCTGCGAAGGCGACCTGGAGCGGGTGAAGCGCTGCGTGAAGCTGGGCGGATTCGTGAACTGCGACGACGACTTCGAGAACCACCCGGCGGTGATCAATGGGGCCTCCGACCTCATGGTGCAGGTGTTCGGCGACCGGGGGCGGCATGCTCGCTTCGCGGTGGGGACGAACAAGCTGCCGTTCAACGTTCCGGTCGAGATCGACGCCGTCTTCGAGGTCGACTGAAGGGCTGACGGGCGGTCTCTCCGGGACCTCCAACTGGCTGAGGAACCGTAGCTTAGGGACCTGAGCGGGCGTCCGTCCAGGCGCCGGGCGAAGGCCTCCGACTGCTACGATGCAGCACGTCATGTCCACCCAGCGAGTCGAGATTCTGGGCGACACGATGCGCCGGCTGGCTCGCCGCGGCGCCCGCCGGAACCTGTCCCGCGTCCTCAGCAAGGTGCGGCCGGGCGACGTCGCCGCCGCGCTCAGGAAACTGGTGCCGACCGAGCAGTTGTTCGTCGTCCGGCTGGCTCTTGAGGACTATCCGGATTCGGCCGGCGAGGTCCTGCTGGAACTCGAGCCCGGCGAACGGCGGCCGCTGCTGGAACAGCTCGCTCCGTCCGAGATCGCCGGCCTGCTGTCACCCCTGGCGGTCGACGACAGCGTCGAGATCGTCGACGGTTTGGAGGACGAGCTGCGGGAGGCCGTGCTGGCGCTGCTCGACCGGCCGGACCGCGACGAGTTGCAGACGCAGTTCGCCTACGAAGAAGACACGGCCGGCCGGATCATGAACACCGAGTTCTTCTCCCTGCCGGAGAGCACTTCGGTGGGCGATGCGATCGCCAAGATTCGCGAACACGGTGAGGTGGAGATGATCTTCTACCTGTACGTCGTCGATCCGGAGGGGCGCCTGGTCGGTGTCCTGTCGCTTCGGGAACTTCTGCTCTCCGTTCCGAGTCGCACGCTGGGTGAAATCATGAACCGGGGCCTGGTCACGGCGAAGACGGACACGGACCAGGAGGAGGTGGCGCAGCTCGCTTCGCGCTACGACTTCCTGGCGATTCCGGTCGTGGACGAAGGCCGGCGCCTGCTGGGGCTGGTCACCGTCGACGACGTGATCGACATCGTGCAGGAGGAGGCTGAAGAGGACTTCTACAAGATGGTCGGCACCTCCGACGACGAGTTGCTGTACCGGGAGCGGGCCTGGCGGGTTGCCGGCATCCGGTTGCCCTGGCTCCTGGTGAACCTCGTCGGCCTGACCCTGACCGGCGTGCTGATGAAGCAGTTTCAGCTCCGGCTCAACGAGGCGTTCCTCCTTGCCTTCGCGCCGGTCGTCATGGGGATGGGGGGCAACATCGGCAGCCAGACGATGACGCTGACCGTGCGCGGCCTGGCGACGGGCCGGATCGGCGAAGGCGGCGGACGAATGCGCCGGTTTCTGTTCCAGCAGATCCGCATCGGGCTCGTGGTGGCGCTCGTCTGCGCCGCCGTCGCGGCGGCGGTGGCGGCCTTCCTGGAGCAGAACCCGGCGTACAGCGCGGTCGTCGCCAGTTCGCTGTTCCTGGCCATCGTGCTCGCTTCCCTGATCGGCTCGCTGCTGCCGATGGCGTTCGAGCGGATCGGGATCGATCCGGCGGTCGCTTCCGGCCCCATGGTCACGACCAGCAGCGACATCACCGGCATCCTCGTCTACTTCGGCCTGGCGACCCTGATGATCGACTGGCTGGTCCGCTGAACGGCGGCGGGGTCCGGGCATGAAGCAGCACAGCGGCGAGGCGCTGCTGCTCCAGACGACGGACCTGCACGAACGGGACCGCATCGTCGTCTTCCTCAGTCGCGATCGGGGCCTGAAGCGTGGAGCGGCCCGCAGCGCGCGGACGCGCTTCAGCCGTTTCGGCGGCGAGCTGCAGCAGCTCGCCAAGGTGCACCTGATCTGGTTCGAGAAGCCGGAGCGCGCGCTCGTTCGGCTCGCCGAGGCGGAGATGATCCGCAGCGCGCGGTCCCTGCACGAGGACCTGGAGGGGATCCTCGTCTCGTCCTACCTGGCGGAACACATGCAGGTCTTCGCGCAGGAGGACGAGCCGGAGAACCACCTCTACCGCCTTCTGGACACGACCGTCCAGGCGCTGCTCGACGGCTGCGACCGCTGGCTGGCGGCGCGCTACCTGGAGTGCTGGACCCTGCGCCTGAGCGGCGTGTTCCCCGCGCCCCGTCGCTGTCCCGCCTGCGGCGACGCGATCGGCGACGAGGCCTTCCTGGCGGTCGACGCGGCCGGACTCCTCTGTCCTTCCTGCGGGGGCGGCGCGGGGGCCAACCGGAGGGTGGGAGCAGCGGTCCTGGCCTTCCTGCGCCGGATCGGCGGCTCGGATCTCGCGGGTCTGCAGGCGAACGGACAGATCGACGAGGCGACGCTCAGGTCGGTCGAGTCGCTGACGCGCGAGGTGCGCCGCGCCTTCCTGGGCCGGGAGTTGAAGAGCTATGGCGTGATGCAGCGAACCCTCAGGGACGTCACGCCCTGATGGCGGGATCCGGCCCGGAACGCCGAGCCCTGCAGCGGCTTCCCGATGCGCTGATCTCCAAGATCGCGGCAGGCGAGGTGGTGGAGCGGCCGTCTTCCGTGGTCAAGGAACTCGTGGAGAACGCTCTCGACGCCGGCGTCGGCCGCGTCGAGATCGAACTCGAGAACGGCGGCCGCGACCTGATCTCGGTGGCCGACGACGGCGGAGGGATCGCCGCTGAGGACGCGCCCCTCGCACTCGAACGCCATGCGACCAGCAAGATCGCTTCCTTCGAGGATCTGCTGGAGGTGGCGACCCTGGGCTTTCGCGGAGAGGCCCTGGCGTCGATCGCCGCGGTGTCGAAGTGCGAGCTTCTGACCGCCCGCTCGGCCGGCGACGGACATCGGCTGGTGGTCGAAGGCGGCCGGCTGGCCGTCGACGAGCCCGTGAGCCGTCCCCGCGGCACCACGGTGACGGTCGAGTCCCTGTTCTATAACGTGCCGGCCCGCAAGCAGTTCCTGAAGCGTCCCGCGACGGAGCTCCGTCGCGCACTGACCGTGGTCCAGGGTTACGCGCTGGCCCGGCCGGACGTGACCTTCGTCCTGCGCCACGCTCGCGATGCGGAGTCGCCGGGTCGGGAGCTGCTGCGGGCCCAGGCGACCGGAGTCGACGCGGCCGGCCGGCTCGACCGGATCGCGCAGTTGTTCGGCGAGGATCTCGTGAAGCACCTGATTGCGCTGCCCGAGGCAAGGAAGGAGCAGGGCATCTCCGGCTTCGTCGGCGACCGGGAGACGACGAAGGGCCGCCGCCTGTTCCTGTTCGTCAACGGCCGGCTGCTGAGGGACCGCGCCATCCTGAGCATCTACTACAAGGCGGTCCGCGACCTGATGAAGGGAGAGCGGCCGCCCGCTCTCTTCCTGTTCCTCGACATCCCGCCCGAGTCCGTCGACGTCAACGTTCACCCGCAGAAGGCGGAGGTCCGGTTCCGCGACGCGGCGTTGCTCGGCCGCATCGGCAGCGCGCTGCGCCGGGGACTCGAAGCCGCCAAGGGCGAGGACCCGGCGCCGCTGCGCGAGTTGGGGGGACCGGTGGCGCCGCCCGCCTGGACCGGTGCGGGAGAAGTCCGCGAGACGCCGGCTCCCGGGTCCTGGCGTCCGGGTGGAGCGGCAGGCGATCCAGCGCCGGCGGCGCCGTCCTGGGCGGAGGAACTCGCCTTGCGCTATGGCGGTGCCGGAGCCGGTGAAGCCAGGAAGCTGGCGGAGGTCGCTTACCGGCCGCAGTCGTCCCGCCCGGTGCGCCTCTCGGGCAAGGCTCGGGAGTCGCTCCGGCTGATCGGGCAGTACAAGGGCACGATGATCCTGCTCGAGGGACCGGAGTCGTTGCTGGTGGTGGACCAGCACGTGGCTCACGAGCGCATTCTCTACGAGCGGTTCCGCCGCAGTCTCCGCGAGGAGCAGCCCGCCAGCCAGGCGCTGCTCGTGCCGCGGGTGCTGGAACTCTCCGCGGCCGAGAACGCGGCGCTCGCGGAGTGCTCCGCCGGGCTGGAGCGCTGCGGCTACTCGGTCAGCAGGTTCTCGGGCGGCAGCGCCGCGATCACGGCGATCCCCGCCGTGCTGCCGGACAGGGAAGCTGAGAGCCTGGTGCTCCGGATCGCGACGCGGGTCGCCGGCGGGGACGAGCTGCCGAGCGAGGGGGAGGCCCTCGGCGAGTACCTCCTGACCCAGTTGGCGGCCAGCCGGGCCTGCCGGGCCGCGGTCAAGATGCACGAGGCGCTGTCGGCGGAGAAGATGGAGAGCCTGATCGCCGAGCTGTTCGCCTGCGAGCATCCCTACACCTGCCCGCACGGTCGCCCGGTCGTGCTGGAACTCACCGACCGGGACCTGGAGCGGCGCTTCAAGCGTCGCTAGAGCCGTCCTCCATCCCGGCCAGCGCCCGGGCGGCGGCCCGACGCTCGGCTTCCTTCTTCGAGTGACCCGACGCCGTGGCCACGGCGCGGCCCCCGATCCAGCACTCGACATGGAACACGGGATCGTGATCTGGCCCGTCACGGCCCACGTGGCGGTAGGACGGGGGTTCCAGCCCCTGAGCCTGGAGCGATTCCTGCAGATCCGACTTCGCGTCCGGAGCGTCCATGGCTTCGGCGGCCTCTACCTCGATCCAGGGCTCGACGAGGTCGCGGGCCGCCTGGAGGCCGCCGTCGACGAACACGGCCCCGATGACGGCTTCGAGGGCATCCGCCAGGAGGGATTGCTTCCCGCGGCCTCCCGACTGGTCCTCGCCGTGGCCGAGCCGGAGCGCCGGGCCGAGATCCAGCTCCCGGGCGCGCCGGGCCAGAGTTCCGGCGCTGACGACGTGGGAACGGGTTCGCGACAGGACGCCTTCCGGCGCCGACGGATGAAGCCGGAAGAGCCAGTCCGCCACGACCAGACTGAGCACCGAATCCCCCAGGAACTCAAGCCGCTCGTTGTCGTGCTCCAGACCCCGTTCATTCGCGAACGAGCTGTGGGTCAGGGCCCGCTGGAGCAACGCGCGGCTCTCGAACCGGTGGCCGAGACGGGCCTCGAGATCCTCGATCGGGTCCGTCAGGGGTAGATCCGGTCCATCGTTCGGGGATAGGGGATCGTCTCCCGCAGGTGGGGCACGCCGGCCATCCAGGCGACGAAACGCTCCACGCCCATCCCGAAGCCGCTGTGCTCGAACGTGCCGTAGCGGCGGATGTCCAGGTACCACTGGAAGGCGTCCAGCGGCAGGTCGTGCTCCTTGAGGCGAGCGAGCAGCAGGTCGTGGTCGTGGATGCGCTGGCTGCCGCCGATGATTTCCCCGTAACCCTCGGGAGCGATCACGTCGAGGGCCAGGGCCAGAGTGGGATCGTCGGGGTCCGGTTCCATGTAGAAGGCCTTGAGCGAGGTCGGGTAGTGGGTGATCATGACCGGACGGTCGAACTCCCGGGTGATCGATGTCTCCTCGGGGGCGCCGAAGTCTTCGCCGAACTCGATGCCGGAGCCCTGCCGGCGCAGCAAATCGATCGCTTCCGTGTACCGGAGGCGGGGGAAGGGCTTCCGGATCGCTTCGAGCTTCGAGGTGTCGCGCTCCAGGATCGCCAGCGGCTCACCGCAGTTCTCCAGCACCCGGCCCGCGAGGTAGACGAGGAAGTCCTCGGCCAGGCCGCACAGCCCCTCGAAGTCCAGGAAGGCCGCTTCCGGCTCGACCATCCAGAACTCCATCAGGTGCCGGCGGGTCTTCGACTTCTCGGCGCGGAAGGTGGGGCCGAAGCAGTAGACCTTGCCCAGCGCGGCGGCCGCGGGCTCGAGGTAGAGCTGGCCGGACTGGCTGAGGTAGGCGGAGCCGTGGTCGAAGTACGGCGTCTCGAACAGGGTCGACGTTCCCTCGCAGGCGGCGGGCGTGAGGATCGGCGAGTCGACGAGGTAGTAGCCGCGCTCGCGGTGAAAGTCGTGGATCGCGTGGCAGACCTCGCTGCGGATGCGCAGCACGGCCCGCTGGCGGCTGGAGCGGAGCCACAGGTGCCGGTTGTCCATCAGGAACGCGGTGCCGTGCTCCTTCGGCGTGATGGGGTAGGCCTCGGTGGCGTGCACCATGGCCAGCGACGACACCTGCACCTCGACGCCGCCGGGTGAACGGGGATCGGCCGCCACGGTGCCGGTTGCCGCGATCGTCGATTCCTGGCCGGCGTGCTGGAGCACTTCCCAGGAGGCGTCGTCGACCTCCTTGCGGCTGATCACGAGCTGGACGGTGGCGCCCGAATCCCGCAGGCGGATGAAACCGATCCGTCCGCTGGAACGGCGGCCGTCGACCCAGCCGCGCAGCCGTACCTGCTGTCCGATCAGGCCGCCGAGTTCGGGAATCGAGTTCCACTCCGTCACCGATCCGATCCCCACGGCAGGATCATACCGGTGCGGCCGTTACGGCTGACGGAGGCGAGTCGCTACACTAGTGCCCGATGCTTCGCCGGCTTCCCGCGCTCGTAACGCCAGGCCGGACCACTGCCGCCATTGCCGCTGCGTGCTGCCTCGTGATCGCGATGGTCGTCGCCGCGCCGCTTTGGGCAGCTTCGGGTGGGCGAGCGGCGCCGCTGCTCTACGAGTTCTTCGCGCGGGTCTGCCACCAGATCGCCGAACGCAGCTTCCACCTGCATGGTCACCCTCTGGCCGTCTGCCACCGCTGCTTCGGCTTCTACGTCGGCTTCACGCTGGGACTGGCCGTGCTGCCCTTCGTCCGCGGGTTCCGTGACTGGTTGCTCGACAGGCCCCGGCGGATCCTCTTCTTCCTGGCGCCGACCGCGATCGACTGGCTGTTGCCGATGAACACGCCGGCAAGCCGGTTTGGGACGGCTCTGCTGGCCTCCGCGGCGATCGCTCTCCTGGTCTGGGCCGCGATCGACCAGATCACCTCACGAGATGCCCCGAAACTGCTGGAGGAGACACCATGACACCGAACAGATTGAAAGCAGCGGCCATCGGCGGCGGAGCGGCGGGAGTCGCGTCCCAGATTCCCGGCCTCTCCTTCGTCAACTGCCTGTGCTGCGCGCTGGTGGTCGGCGGCGGCATGCTCGCCGTCTTTCTCGCCCTGAGGAACGAACCGGCGACCGAGAAGACGCCCTACGGCGACGGCGCGCTGATCGGCGTCCTGGCCGGCGTCGTCGCTGCCATCGTGGGCTCCATCGTGCTCATTCCGATCGCCGCGCTGTTCGGTGACCCGACGGAGCAGATCGTGCGGATGCTCGAGGGCATCGAGGGAATGCCGCCCGAGGTCCTCGACGCGATGGGTGGCGAGGCGGCAGGCGCCGTGGGCGCCTTCGCCCTCCTCGGCTTCCTGTTCAATCTCGTCACGTACGTCATCTTCTCGGCGATCGGCGGCGTGATCGGCGCGGCCGTCTTCCACAAGAAGGCTTCGGCTTGAGGCGGTAACTGGCGATGCACTCACCACCAGGGGAGGTTCGATGACAGGGAAGAAAGTCGGATACGCGGCGCTCGGCGGCGGCGCCGGAGCGGTCGCGTCGCAGATCCCGGGCTTGCAGTTGCTCAACCTGGCGTGCTGCGCCCTGGTCGTGGGTGGCGGCATCCTCGCCGTCTACCTCGCGCTCAAGGACGACCCGCCTGCTCAGGCGGCGCCTTACGGTGAAGGTGCGAAGATCGGTGCGCTTGCCGGCGTCTTCGGCTCCGTTCTGAGCATCTTGATTGGATTGCTGATCCTGGGGGGCATCACGGGCGTGATGGGGATCGGGGCCCTCACCTCGGAATCCGTCGAGGACTTCGAGGCCTTCAGCCTCTTCAGTGCGATCGCCGGCCTTGGTGTCATCGCAATCGTCGCCTTCTCCCTGATCATCAACGTGGCGTTCTCGACCGTCGGAGGCGTGATCGGGGCGGCCATCGTGCACCGGAAGGCGCCCGCCGAATAGGCGTCACCGACCCGCGTCAGCGGCTGAGAAAGGTGCCCGGGCGGTAGTAACGCTGGTGCCAGATGCCGGCTTGGTCCTCGTCGTCGACCGGCATGCGCCAGGTGCGGACGGACGCCTGGGCGAGAGGGAGCCGATAGAGGCCCCGCGGCTGGTCGATCGTGGCCTGGATGTAGTCCTCGGCCGCGTCCTCCGGGACGTAGCGGCAGGCGATGCGGCGGTACCGGTCGCGCCAGACGTCGTCAACGCCGATGTCGTGGACGAGTTCCGCCTCGCCCTCGACCACGACCTTACGGTAGGGAAGATTCTGCTCGTCGATCGACAGGCAGGTCCGCGGATCGCGGCGCAGGTTGGCGAACCAGGCGGAGTTCTCGCGCGGTGTGAACCAGATGGCTCCCACTTCGAAGATGAACCAGATCGGGGTCACGAGGGGTCTGCCGTCGTGGCAGACGGTGCCGATCCGCATCAGGATGCCGGGCTCGACGAGAAAGGCGTCGCGCTCGCTGTCGGTCATCGTCGGCATGTTCGCTAGTCCTCTTCGGGCGCGCCCAGGGTCCGCGCCGCGGCGATGTCGGCGGAGTAGTCGCGGAGCTTCGTCGGCATCAGCGTCATCTCCTCGATCACGGTCCGTTCAGGCAGCGCTGCCGCGGCCAGGATCGCCTCGGCGATGTCCTCGGCCATCATCATCCCGGCCCGTTCCTCCTCCGACGGCGGTCGCGGCCGGTTGTCGAGGATCGGCGTATCGACTTCGCCGGGGAGGACGCTGGTGGCGCGGATGCCGAGCTGCCGGAGTTCGGCGCCGAGTCCCATGATGTAGTTGCGGGAGGCGGCCTTGGCGGCGCCGTAGGCGGTGCCGGCCATGACCCCCGGCCGGATCGCCGCCATCGACGACACCATGATCACGGTGGCGCCGCCGTGGTCGAGCATGGCCGGCAGCAGGGCCTTGGTCAGCATCGCCGGACCGGTCGTGTTGACCGCCATCACGCTGTCCCATTCCTCCTGCGAGATGTAGCGGGTGCTCCGTACCTTCGAGCTGTGCCCCGCGTTGTGGACCAGGACGTCGACCGTGGCGTGACGCTCGAGGACGGCGGCCGCGAGGCCGCGGACAGCTTCCGGGTCCTCCATGTCGGCCGAGCGGGCCCAGGCGTTGCCGCCGCCGGCCTCGATCTCGGAGACGACTGCCTCGAGCGGCTCGAGCCGCCGGCCGGAAACGATGATCGACGCGCCCTCGCGGGCGAAGAGCAGCGCGGTCGCCCGGCCGATGCCGGTGCCGCCGCCGGTTACCAGGGTGGTCTTTCCTTTGAGCTTTCCCATCTGCGTTCGGCCTCCCCAAGGCTGTGGACGTGGTGCTGGCGGCCCGGAGTGTAGCCCTGCGCTGCTTGCCGGCGAAGTCTCAGGCGCCGCCGCGATCCGGGACGAGGTACCGGCGCGCCGCGTAGCCGAGCGTTCCCGCCCTCGCCGCCATCAGGCCGGCCATGCTGAGCCAGAGAAGGTCCGCGCCCCGGAAGTGGATCGCGGCCCAGGCTAGGGGAGCGAAGCCGACTCCGAGGCTGACCGCCATCGCGCGGCTGAGCAGCCTGCCTCGCGTCAGCCCGAGGAAGAAGCCGTCGAAGGCGTAGGCGAGGGCGGCGAAGAGGAGCACCGGCAGCAGCCAGACGTTGCTTTCCGCCGCCAGCGCCGCCACGTCTTCGTGATCGACGAGCAGGCCGTAAACGGCATCGGGAAACGCAAGAGCCGGGACGAGGAACACGATCGCGCAGCCGACGGCCGCCGCCAGCGTCAGGTGCAGGACGCGGCGCAACTCACGGCGGTCGCCGGCGCCGAAGGCCATGCCGGCGAGCGTTTCGCCGGCGAACGCCGCCCCGTCGACGAAGTAGGAGGCGAGGCTCAACACGCGGAGAATGATGCCGTTGGCGGCCAGGCGGGCGGCGCCGAAGAGCGCGCTGGTGTTGGTGAACACGGCGAAGGCGGTGACCAGAAGCAGCGTGCGGATCACCAGGTGTCCACTCAGCGCGAGGATCTGGCGCAGCGCGGCGCGGTCGAAGAGGGTGGGCCAGGCTGGAAGCGGCCCTGCGGCCGCGAGCGCCAGAATCAGGCCGGCGGCGGCGCTCAGCCACTGTGCCCCGGCGGTGGCGAGCCCGGCGCCGAACGCGGCCCAGCCGAGATGGACGATGAACCACCAGTTGAGCGCGATGTTGCCGAGGTTGGCCAGTACGACCAGGAGCAGCGCCCTCGCGGCCTCGCCGCGGCCCAGGAACCAGCCCACCAGCGCCAGGTTGGCGAATGCCGCCGGCGCGCCCCAGATGCGCGCGTCGTAGTAGAGACGGCCGGCCTCCTCCACGCCAGCCGGGCCGGACAGGAGTCCGAAGCCGGCGTCGCCAATCGGGTCCCGGAGCGCTACCGCCACGAGGCCGAGCGCCGTTGCCAGCAGCAGGGCGCGGTACAGGTGCGCCGACACTTCGCCGGTGTCCTTGCGCCCCCAGGCCTGGGCCGTGAGGCCGGTGGTGCTCATACGCAGGAAGGCACAGCCGAAGTAGAGGTAGTCGAAGATGAGGGCCGCGAGGATGACGCCGGCCAGGAAGCGGACATCGTCGAGCCGGCCCAGCATCACGGTGTCGGCCAGACCGGCCAGCGGCACGGTGAGATTGGACGCCGTGTTGAGCGCCGTCAGGCGTGCGAATCGACGGGGGAGGCCCGGCCCCGGAGCGCCCATCACGGCCGGTGTGCTGGTGGTAGCCTGCGCGCGCTCATGGCGTCAGCACCAACCCTTGGCGGCTTCCTGGCACGTTTCGTGGCCTGGACGGATCGCTTCAATTCACGCCTCGGCGTCGCGGTCTCCTGGCTGACGCTGGCCATGGTCGCGGTCGGAGCGTACAACGCGGTCGTGCGCTACCTGGGCCGTTTCACGGGCTGGAACCTGAGTTCGAACGCCTACCTGGAACTCCAGTGGTACATGTTCAGCCTGGTCTTCCTGCTGGGCGCCGCGTACGCGCTGCTGACGGGCGCCCACGTTCGGGTCGACGTGATCTTCAGCCGGTTGCCGGAGCGCTGGCGGCGGCGGATCGACCTCTGGGGATCGCTGCTGTTCCTGATTCCGTTCGCTGTCTTCGGGCTCGTCATGTCCTGGCCGGCCGTACGGAACTCCTGGGCGGTCCTGGAGGTGTCCTCCGACCCCGGCGGTCTGCCGCGGTATCCGATCAAGAGCGTACTGCTCGTCGCCTTCACGCTGCTCGCCCTGCAGGGGTTCGCGGAGGCGGCGCGGAACTGGCTGCGCCTGCGCGCGCTCAGGGCCGGCGCCGAAGAGGAGGATCTGCAGCAGGAGGGGCTGCTGTGAGCGGCGACTTCCTCGGCCCGCTGATGTTCGTGGTCGTCTTCCTGTTCATCTTCGCGGGCTACCCGGTCGCCTTCTCGCTCGGCGGCACCGCCCTGATCTTCGCCTTCATCGGCATCGAGCTCGGCCTCTTCTCCTGGAACCTGCTCTACGCGTTCCCCGAACGGGTCTTCGGCGTGATGTCGAACGGCGTCCTGCTGGCGGTGCCGTTCTTCATCTTCATGGGCACGATGCTGGAGAAGTCGCAGCTCGCGGAGGACCTGCTGCGCACGATCGGCATGCTCTTCGGCCGGCTGCGCGGCGGTCTGGCGCTGGCCGTGGTCGTGGTCGGCGCGATGCTCGCCGCCGCCACCGGGGTGGTCGGCGCCTCGGTGGTGGCGATGGGCCTGATCTCGCTGCCGGTCATGCTGCGCTACGACTACTCGCCGATGCTCGCCACGGGCGTGATCAGCGCCGCCGGCACCCTCGGCCAGATCATCCCGCCCAGCGTCGTGCTCGTCGTGCTGGCCGACCAGCTCGGCATCTCGGTCGGCGATCTGTTCATCGGCTCCCTGATTCCGGGCCTGATGCTGGCGGGGTTCTACGCCGTGTACGTCACCGGCGTAGCGATCGCCAAACCGGCCGCCGCGCCGGCGCTGCCGGCCGAGGAACGGACGCTGGGAGGCGCCGCGCTGGCCCGGCAGGTGGCCGTCGTCATGCTGCCGCCCATGGTGCTGATCCTGGTCGTCCTGGGCAGCATCTTCGCCGGCATCGCGACCCCCACCGAGGCGGGGGCCCTGGGCGCGGTCGGCGCCATCGCCCTGGCCCTTTCGCGCGGGCGGCTGACGATGAAGGCCATCAAGGAGACGATGGACGCGACGGCGAAGCTGACCACGATGGTCATCTTCCTGCTCATCGGCTCGACCGCGTTCGCGCTCGTCTTCCGGGGTCTCTACGGCGACATCTGGATCGAAGACCTGCTGACCGGCCTGCCGGGCGGGAAGATCGGCCTGCTGATCGTCGCGAATCTCGCGATCTTCATCCTCGGCTTCTTCATCGACTTCTTCGAGATCGCCTTCATCGTCATTCCGCTGATCGCCCCGGCGGCACGGATCCTCGACGTCGACATGGTGTGGTTCGGCGTGATGATCGGCATGAACCTGCAGACGTCCTTCCTGACGCCGCCCTTCGGCTTCGCGATCTTCTACCTGCGGGGCGTGGCGCCGCGGCGGATCACCACGGTCGAGATGTATCGGGGGGTCATTCCCTTCATCGTCATCCAGCTCATCGGGCTGGCGCTGATCTGCCTGTATCCCGAGCTGGTGACGGCGCTGCTGTAGTGCCCGCGGCGCGCGGCCGCCTTCCTCGGCCGGGGCCTATCCCTTCATCCGCTCGTTTCGCGGATCGAAGAGGGCTCGGGCCGGCGCCACGGTGATGGGGAAACGCTCGTTCATGTAGAGGACCTGAAGCCGCGTGCCGGGCGTGGCGCGCTCGGGCGGCAGGTAGGCGAGCAGGATGTACTTGCCGACGGACGGTCCCATGCCGGCGGACGTGACGCGGGACTCCCGGCCGCGAACGTCCACGATCCGCTCGCCATCGAGGGTGAGGATCGGCTCCGCGCCGCCGGTGGGGAAACGGGGCACGCCGGACGCGTCGGCATGGCGGTCCATTGTCAGCGTGCACAGCTTCGCCGCCGGCCCCGCGGCGCGCGCACGAAGACAGGCCTTCTTGCCGATGAAGTCGGCTTTCTTGACGCCGCGCCGGGCCAGGCCGGCCTCGACCGGCGTGTACTCCGAGGTCAGGTCGGCGCCCATCAGCGCGTAGCCCTTCTCGAGCCGCCCGGTCGTGCCATAGACGCCGATGCCAACGGGCCGCGCCTCCAGGTCCGCGCCCGCTTCCCGGATCGCGTCCCAGAGGCGGACGCCGCCCGGCGCCGGCGCATAGATCTCCCAGCCGTTCTCGCCGACGTAGGAGATGCGGAGCATGGTGGCCGGCACGCCGTCCAGGACCGCTTCCCGTACCGTGCCGTAGGGAAACGCCTCCTGCGAAAGCGGGATGTCGGCGATTCGCTCGAGCAGGGCCTCCGCGCGCGGCCCCCAGACGCCGATCGTGCAGAGCGCGTCCGAACGGTCTTCGAACTGGACGGATCCGTCGGCGGGAAGGTGGCGGCGGAACCAGGCCGCGTCCCGGGCTCCGTCGAGGGCGCCGGTGACGATGCGGAAGCGGTCCCCCGCGAGGCGCTGGATCGTCAGATCGGCCCGGATGCCGCCCTCGGGCGTCAGCAACGGCGTGTAGATCGAACGGCCCACCGGGCGGTCGCAGCGGTTGACCGCGAGCCGTTCCAGGTAGGGCACGACGCCCGGGCCGGAGACGTCGAAGACCTGGAACGCGCTCAAGTCCACGATGCCGGCCTTCTCGCGCAGGTGCAGGTGCTCCGCGTCGACGATCGGCGACCACCAGCGGCGGTCCCACTCGTGCGGGCGGTCGGCGACGCCGTAACGGGCGACGAGGTCTTCGTTCGAGGCGTACCACTGGGGACGCTCCCAGCCGCGCGCCTCGTGGAACTCCGCGCCCAGCGCCGCCGTTCGGTCGTGGAAGGCCGCGCGCCGCACGCCGCGTTCCGACTCCCATTGCTCGCGCGGATGGACGATGCCGTAGGTCTTGTTGAAGTGCTCGCGGCAGCGCCGGCGGACGTGGCGCTCCGTCTTCTCGTGCGGGTAGAAGCGGCTGACGTCGGACCCGTGCGGGTCGCACAGGCGCGGGTAGCCGTGCGTGATCCACTCGGCGACCAGGCGCGCGCTGCCCGGACCCTCCTTGATCCAGACCGCCGCCGCGGACCAGAGCTTCTCGACCTCGGCGGTCTCGCCCAGGACCTGCTGCGCGTCGGGCGTCAGCGACAGGAGTCCGTTCACGGAGTAGCGCATCGCGGAGTCCGCGAGCAGCTCCCCCATCAGCCGGCGGGCCTCCTCGAGCTGGGGCGCGAAGTCGCCGGCGGTGAACGGCATCTCCGTCGGCGTGCGCTCCGCCTCCGCCAGCGACGGTATCTCGTCGGGACGGATCAGAATCGCGCGGTGGGCGTAAGAGCCGACCTCCATCGCGTCGTGGTCCTGCCGCTCGTACATGAACGTGTCCATGTCGCGCACGATCGGATAGGCGATCTCCACTCCCGTCCGGCGCAGGAGGTCGATCGGCCCGAAGTCGGCCATCTGGTGCACCGCCGGGGTCAGCGGAATCGAGGCGTCGGCCATGGCGGCGATCCGCGGACTCCAGACGCCGCAGGCGACGACGACCTGGTCCGCGGAGATCGTGCCGCGGTCGGTCGCCACGGCGCGCACGCGGGGGCGGGAGAACGGCCGCCGCTCGACCTCGATGCCGGTGACTTCCGTCTCGTCGAGCACGGCGAGCGCGCCCTTCGCCAGCGCCCGTTCGCGCGCCAGGGTTCCGGCCCGCACCGAGTCGACGACGGAGGCGCTCGGGGTGAGGAAGCCGCCCAGGATGACGTCGGGGTCGACGAACGGCACCTTCGCCACGACCTCGGCCGGGTTCAGCAGCTCGGCCTCGATGCCCCAGGCGCGCGCCGACGTCATCCGCCGGCGCAGTTCCTCCATCCGCTCTTCCGTGCGCGCCACCTCGATGCCGCCGCAGGTCGTGTTCACGCCGAGCGCCGCGTACTGGCGCTGGCTCTCCAGCGTCAGCATCGCGATCTCGCGGTTGTGGTCGGTGGGGAAGATGAAGTTCGACGCGTGGCCGGTCGAGCCGCCGGGGTTCGGCAGCGGTCCCTTGTCGATCAGCACGAGATCGCGCCAGCCGAGATCGGCCAAGTGGGCGACGAGAAAGTTGCCGACGACGCCGGCCCCGATCACCGCGATCGTCGCCCGCCCGGGCGGCTCCCGGACAGCCCCGTGCGGACCTTCGGCGCGGGGACTGCCGGTGCTGTCTTCGCTCATCGATCGTTCGATTCGCAGCGGCGGGCGGGGACTCGCGCGCCGCGGGACCCCGATTCGCGTCAGATCGCTAGTCTAATCCTCCCGAATCCCGCGAATCGGAGCGGCCGGGGGCGACGCCGGCCGTTATCCCGAGGGCGGATCGGGCGAGAGGAGGGGAAATGAGCGGTCAGCCGCGAAGCATCGATCAGTCCGACCGGATCGTCCCGATCAACCTGCGCCAGAGCGGCCGCACGCCGGTCGAGCTGCTGATCTCGACCCGGGTGCGGAAGTCCCCCTACTGGCATCTGTCCCACCGGGCGGGCTGCTGGCGGGCTACGGTCTACAACCGCATCTACCATCCCCGCGGCTACGTCCCGCCGGACGAGGGCGGTGCCGCGGCCGAGCACGAGGCGCTGACGAACCACGTGACGCTGTGGAACGTCGCGGTGGAACGCCAAATCCGCGTCGCCGGACCCGACGCCGAGCGCTTCGCGGACTACGCGATCACCCGCGACGCGACCCGCATCCGGCCGATGCACGGCAAGTACGTGATCCTGTGCAACGAGCGGGGCGGCATCCTGAACGACCCGGTGCTGCTGCGGCTGTCGGAAGACGAGTTCTGGTTCTCGCTGGCGGATTCCGACATCCTGTTCTGGCTCCAGGGACTGAACGTCGGCCTGCGGATGGACGTGGAGATCGACGAGATCGACGTCTGCCCGGTGCAGATCCAGGGGCCGAAGTCGCTGGCGCTGATGGTCGACCTGGTAGGCGATGGCATTCGGGACATTCCCTACTACGGACTCCTGGAGGCCGAGATCGAGGGCTGCCGGGTGGTGATCTCGCAGTCCGGCTTCTCGGGCGAGAAGGGCTACGAGATCTACCTCCGCGACGCCACGTTGCACGCCGAGACGTTGTGGAACGCGGTGCTCCGGGCGGGCGAGCGCCACCGACTGATGGTCATCGCTCCCGGCCATCAGCGCCGCATCCAGGCCGGCATCCTGTCCTGGGGGCAGGACATGGACCACGAGACGACGCCCTTCCAGTGCAACCTGGCCTACCAGGTGCCGCGCAGGAAGCGGGGCGACTACGTCGGCCGGGAGGCTCTGGAACGGATGCGGGCCGAGATCGAGGCCGGCCGGCCGCCGTTCTCGATGGTCCTGGTCGGCATGACCCTGGGCGGCAAGCCTATCGACGACTACGCGCCGGACTTCTGGCTCGTCTCCGGCGCGGACGGCGGCGACCCGATCGGCTACCTGACCTCGCCCTGGCACGCGCCCGAGCTCGGTTGCAACATCGCGCTGGGCTACGTGCCGGTGGCGAAGTCGGCGGTCGGAACCGAGCTTCTCGTCCACCTGCCGGACGAGTACGCCACCGTAACGGGCCGACCCGACGCGGCGCGCGTGTGCGAGGTGCCCTTCCGCGAGTCCGTGAATCCCAGCGCCCGCGAACTCGCGCACGCCCGGGGCGAGGACGCGGCGGACTGAACCGGAGGGGACGCGCTCGCTGCGCCACGGGCCGCTACGGCGAACTGCTGGCATCCAGGCGCGATACGGCGGGGACAGGAGCACGCCCGAGCGGATAGACTCGTTGTCCATGACCACCTTCAAGCTAGCGGATCACGGCGGTCGCCATGAAGCTGTACAGGCTTGAGTTTGTCCTCAAGGAACCGTCAGAAGACACGGAGGGCATGTACCTTGCGGAAGTGCCCGTGTTGCCCGGGTGCCGGGCCTGGGGGGAAACCGCTGCTCTTGCGCTGGAGAACTTGCAGAGCGTCACCACGGCGTTCATCGAGTCTCATCGCGCCCATGGCGATCCGCTTCCTCCCGAGGTCGCTGCCGCAGCGGTAGACGTTGGCGAGCAGCGCGGAGTCGGCGAGGTCATGGTCGCCGTTTGACGTACCGCGAACTGACGCGCAGGCTTCGGCGCCTCGACTGCGAGCTGGACCGCAGGGGACGTGGGAGCCACGAGATCTGGATTCGGCGGTCGACGCGAATGCGTACGACGATCCCGAACTGAGGAAGCCGCGATCTCCGGCCAGGCACCGTGCGGGCGATTCTGCGAGACCTCGGGATCAGCAGGCAGGAGTTCGAACGAGCCTGACGCGCGTACTGTGGCACCCGGCCGCGACGCCGAGGCATGGGCTCCGAAGCAGCCCGCTGTGGTGGCGCTTGCTCCTGCTACTCGGTTGAGAGAGCACCCTCGCGCTCCGTTGAGCGTACAGCCCGGGTAGGCCGGTCCCTAGGCGTTGCCGGCGTTCGGCTATCTGAGGTCGAGAGGAACTCGTCGAGCCGTACGAGGGCGGTCTCCGGATCCCGCAGCTCACACTCCCAGATCGTGAGAACCCTCCAGCCCAGACAGGTCAGCTTGGCTAGGTTCTCCTTGTCGCGAGAACGGGTGCGGGCCAACTTCGGCTTCCAGTACTCCAGGTTGGACTTCGGGAGCCCCGCAATCGGGCACGTGGGATCGGGGTGCCAGTGCCAGAAGCAGCCGTTGACGAACACCACTGCTCGGTGTCGCGGGAAGACGAGATCGGGCGTGCCAGGCAGATCTCGGCGGTGCAAGCGGAAGCGATAACCGAGTCGGTGCGCCATGGAGCGGACCGCGCGCTCAGGCTTCATGCCGTGCGACCGGATGTTCGCCATGCATCTGGAACGGTCCGCAGGGCTCAGATTGTCGGTCAACCGAGCTACTGCCAGAAGTTGTGGATCCGATGATGTAGATCAGGCGGCGTATCCTCC
>JAPOXA010000194.1 GCA_026707325.1 Acidobacteriota bacterium
ACCCGGCCGGCGATGCCCTGGGCGATGCCGGCGCTGCGGAAGAGGTTGTAGGCGAGGTAGAAGTTCCAGTGCGGGATGCCATCGCGGCCGGTCCGCCGGCAGTAGGCGTCCCGGTACTGCTCGAGGCCCGGTATGCCGATCGCTTCGAGGTCGCGGCCCTTGAGCCCGCCCTTTTCCTTCGGGATCTCCCACTGCATCGTGTGGTAGCTGAAGTCGGCCAGCGGATGGCCGAGCGTGCCCAGTTCCCAGTCGAGGATGGCGATCACTTCGGCCCGCTCCGGGTGCAGGATCATGTTGTCGAGCCGGAAGTCGCCGTGGACGATCGTCGTTTCGTCGCCGTCCGGGATGTTCGCCGGCAGCCACTCGATCAGCGCGTTCATCGCGGGGATGTCCCGGGTCTCCGAGGCCAGGTACTGCTTCGTCCAGCGGTGAATCTGGCGGGCGAAGTAGTTGCCCGGCTTGCCGTAGGTGTCAAGTCCCACGGCCTCGTAGTCCACCGCGTGCAGCCGCGCGAGCGTTCGGTTCATCGTGTCGTAGATCGCGAACCGCTCGGCAGGCTCCATGCCGGGGAGCAGCGCCTCCCAGAGGATCCGGCCCTTCACATGCTCCATGACGAAGAACATCGTGCCGACGACCGACTCGTCGGTGCAAAGGCAGTAGGTGCGCGGCACCGGCACGTTCGTGTCGCGAAGCGCCGTCATCACCCGGTACTCGCGGTCCACGGCGTGCGCCGAAGGCAGCAGTTTTCCCGGCGGCTTGCGGCGCAGCACGTAGCTTTTGCCGCCGGCCTCCAGCAGGTAGGTGGGGCAGGACTGGCCGCCCTTGAACTGCTTGACCTGGAGGTCGCCCGAGAATCCCTCGACGTGCTCTTCGAGGTAGCGCTGAAGTGGCGCCAGGTCGAAGCTGAGGCGCTCCGCGACCTCCCTCGTTCCTGAGAACTTCTCCTGGCGGCTTTCCGTCATCGGCGGCGCATGTTAGCGCGGCAGGAGGTTCGGAAGCCGGCGCTTCGCGCCGGATGCCGGCGGGGACACCGGCGCCCCCAGTTCGCCTGGCCGCTTACTTCGCGGGCAGGTAGACCTCGCCGCCGGCCTCGCGGAACTCCCCGGCCTTCTCCTTGAGCCCGGCTTCCAGGGCGTCCGCGTCTTCCAGCCCCTTCTCCGCGGCGTAGTCGCGGATCTGCTGGGTGATCTCCATCGAGCAGAACTTCGGACCGCACATGGAACAGAAGTGGGCGACCTTGGCGCCTTCCTGGGGCAGGGTCTCGTCGTGGAAGGCGCGGGCGCGCTCGGGGTCCAGCGAGAGATTGAACTGGTCCTCCCAACGGAACTCGAAGCGGGCCTTGGAGACGGCGTTGTCGCGGGCCTGGGCGCCCGGGTGGCCCTTGGCGAGATCGGCGGCGTGGGCGGCGATCTTGTAGGTGATCACGCCTTCGCGGACGTCCTCGCGGTTGGGCAGACCGAGGTGTTCCTTGGGGGTGACGTAGCAGAGCATCGCCGTGCCGAACCAGCCGATCATCGCGGCGCCGATGCCGGAGGTGATGTGGTCGTAGCCGGGGGCGATGTCGGTGGTCAGCGGCCCGAGAGTGTAGAAGGGCGCCTCCTCGCACCATTCGAGCTGCTTGTCCATGTTCTCCTTGATCATGTGCATCGGCACGTGACCGGGGCCCTCGTTCATCACCTGGACATCGAACTCCCAGGCGCGGCGGGTCAGCTCGCCCTGGGTCCTGAGCTCGGCGAACTGGGCCTCGTCGTTGGCGTCCTCGATCGAGCCGGGGCGGAGGCCGTCGCCGATCGAGAAGGAGACGTCGTAAGCGGCCATGATCTCGCAGATGTCGTCCCAGTGGGTGTAGAGGAAACTCTCCTTGTGGTGCGAGAGGCACCACTTGGCCATGATCGAGCCGCCGCGGCTGACGATCCCGGTACGCCGCTTCGCCGTCAGCGGCACGTAGCGCAGCAGCACGCCGGCGTGGATCGTGAAGTAGTCCACGCCCTGTTCCGCCTGCTCGATCAGGGTGTCGCGGAACATCTCCCAGGTCAGCTCCTCGGGCCGGCCGTCGACCTTCTCCAGGGCCTGGTAGATCGGCACGGTGCCGATGGGCACCGGCGAGTTGCGCAGGATCCACTCCCGCGTCTCGTGGATGTTGCGGCCGGTGGAGAGATCCATCACCGTGTCGGCGCCCCAGCGGATCGCCCACACCATCTTCTCGACCTCCTCTTCGATCGACGAGGTGACGGCCGAGTTGCCGATGTTCGCGTTGATCTTGACCAGGAAGTTGCGGCCGATCGCCATCGGCTCGAGTTCCGGGTGGTTGATGTTGGCCGGGATGATCGCGCGTCCTCGGGCGACCTCGGAGCGCACGAACTCGGGCGTGATCGTCCGCGGGATCGACGCGCCGAAGCTCTCGCCGGCGTGTTGGGCGGCGATCTCGTCGGCGATCCGCTCGCGCCGCTGGTTCTCGCGAATGGCGACAAACTCCATCTCCGGCGTGATCTGGCCGCGTTTCGCATAGTGCATTTGGGTGACGCGCATCTGGGTGACGCGGGCGACGGCCTTGGCCCGGAGAGGCCGGCGGCCGGCGGTGAACCGGACGTGGTCGAGTCTCGGGTTCGTGGCGCGCTCGCGACCGTAGCTGGAGGAGATGTCGCCCAGTTCCTCGACGTCGCCACGCGCCCGGATCCAGGGTCGGCGGATCGGCTCCAGACCGCGACGGACGTCGATCTCGACGGCCGGGTCCGTGTACGGCCCCGATGTGTCGTAGACAACGACCGGTGGATTGTGCTCCTTCGGTCCCAGTGCGGTCAGGCCGCTCGCGGCCGACGGTCCCGCACCTGCGGTTGTCGGCGACTGGGAGATCTCGCGCATCGGGACGCGGATCGACGGATCCGAGCCTTCGACATAGACCTTGCGCGAGTTGGGAAGGGGATCGCGGCTCAGCAGGGGAGCCGCGCTCTGCGGGACTCGGTCGGCAATCGTCATGGCTGCATTCCCTACGTCGGTGTCAACCGTTTCAGGTTCGAAGGCTTCCGCGTCCAGGCTCGGCGACGGAGCCGATCCAACGCGGTCTCAGGCTGTCGTTCCAGCCACACCCAGCGCGCTAGACCATAGCAGTCGTGGAATCTGGCGCTGCTCCCTGCCGTTGTTCCGAACCCGCTTGGGGTGCCCTGGGCGGGTAGAATCGGAGGTTCCCCGGGGTCGCGCTGAGCATGCGCCGAAAGCCCTTGGGCGACAAAGAGATGGACATGGATTCCACAAACAGGCCCAGGGCGGACACGGCGCGCCAGGACATCGATCCGGCTGAAACCGCCGAGTGGCTGGAGGCTCTGGAAGCGGTCATGGACCGTGAGGGGCCGGAGCGGGCCCACTTCCTGCTCGAGGCCCTGGTCGATCAGGCTCGCCGCTCGGGCGCCTATCTTCCCTACAAGGCGACCACCGCCTACCTGAACACGATTCCGGTCAGAGCGCAGGAGCCGCTGCCGGGCGACGCGGAACTCGAATGGCGCATCCGCAGCATCATCCGCTGGAACGCGATGGCGATGGTGGTGCGCGCCAACCATGACTACGAGGGGCTGGGCGGGCACATCGCGTCCTTCGCGTCCGCCGCGACGCTCTACGACGTGGGCTTCAACCACTTTTTTCACGCGCCTTCGGAGGATCAGGGCGGCGACCTGGTCATGATCCAGGGCCACTCTTCGCCCGGCATCTACGCCCGCGCCTTCCTGGAGGGCCGGCTGAGCGAGGAGGAACTGCTCCGTTTCCGGCGCGAGTCACGGCCGGGCGGGCTGTCGTCCTATCCGCACCCCTGGCTGATGCCGGGCTTCTGGCAGTACCCGACGGTGTCGATGGGTCTCGGGCCCCTGATGGCGATCTTTCAGGCGCGGTTCATGAAGTACCTCCACAACCGCGGCCTGGTCGACACCGAGGGGCGCAAGGTGTGGGCCTTCATGGGCGACGGCGAGATGGACGAGCCGGAATCCCTGGGATCGATCTCGCTGGCTTCGCGCGAGCACCTCGACAACCTGATCTTCGTCGTCAACTGCAACCTGCAGCGTTTGGACGGCCCCGTCCGCGGCAACGGCAAGATCATCCAGGAGCTCGAGGCGGTGTTCCGCGGCGCCGGCTGGAACGTGATCAAGCTGGTCTGGGGCTCCTACTGGGATCCGCTGCTTGCCCGCGACCGTCACGGGCTGCTGCGGCGGCGCATGGAGGAGGCGGTCGACGGCGAATACCAGGCGTACAAGGCGAGCCAGGACGGCGGTTTCGTGCGCGAGCACTTCTTCGGCAAGTACCCGGAGCTGAAGGCGATGGTCGCCCACCTGACCGACGAGGACATCTGGCGGCTCAACCGCGGCGGACACGATCCGCACAAGATCTACGCGGCCTACGCCGCGGCCGTGAAACACACGGGGCAGCCGACGGTCATCCTGGCCAAGACGGTCAAGGGCTACGGCATGGGCGAGGCCGGCGAGGGGATGAACATCACCCACCAGCAGAAAAAGATGGGGCTGCGGGCGCTGATGGGCTTCCGCGACCGGCTGGACATCCCGGTTTCGGACGAGGAACTCGAGGAGACCCCCTTCTACCGGCCGCCGGACGACAGCCCCGAGATCCGCTACCTGAAGGAGCGCCGCGAGGCCCTGGGCGGCTACCTGCCGGCGCGGACCCTTGCCGCTACCCCGCTCGACGTGCCCGATCTGGACGCCTTCGACGCCCTGCTGCGGTCGAGCCGAGGCCGCCAGTTCTCGACCACGATGGCGTTCGTGCGCCTGTTCACGCTGCTCACGCGGAACCCGGCGATCTCCGACCGCCTGGTGCCGATCGTCGCCGACGAGGCGCGCACCTTCGGCATGGAGGGCATGTTCCGGCAACTCGGCATCTACGCCCCCACGGGCCAGCTCTACGAACCGGTCGACGCGCACAAGATCGCGCCCTACAGGGAGGCCCGGGACGGCCAGATCCTCCAGGAGGGGATCAACGAGGCCGGTTCGCTCTGCTCCTGGATGGCGGCGGGAACCTCGGCCGCCAACCACGGCTTCCACATGATCCCGTTCTTCATCTTCTACTCGATGTTCGGCTTCCAGCGGGTCGGCGACCTGATCTGGGCCGCGGCCGACATGCAGGCGCGGGGCTTTCTGATCGGCGGCACGTCGGG